>JASFYX010000063.1:0-14094 GCA_045046885.1 Flavobacteriaceae bacterium | reverse complement strand
TCTGATAATTCAAACAAAAAATTATCTAAAATTGGCAAGGTATTGTTGCTGTTTATAACACCACCCAACACTTGAAGTTGCTTAAAAAGTTGCGAACTAGATACTATAAATTTCATTGAAAAAAGGTATTAAGTTTAAAACACAAATATATCATATTTAATGCTACGGCGCAAAATTAACCTAAAAGAAAAGAGGAAATTAGTTAAGCTTTTGTTAAGATTGCAAAATAAAAACCCTCTGAATCATAAAATATTTAGATTTGTTTCACTTACTAACTATTGCTTAATAATGAAAAAACACATTTTTACACTATTAATTGTGCTGATATTACCTTTTTTTGTGGTGGCGCAATTACCTGTAAAACCCAATTCTGGTGATATTCATACTGCCATAAAAAAGCTCAATTTTTTAGGTTCTGTGTTGTATTTGGCGGCGCATCCAGATGACGAAAATACACGATTAATAAACTATCTATCAAATGAAGTTTATGCCAATACAGCTTACTTAGCGATGACACGTGGTGATGGCGGTCAAAACCTTATTGGTAAAGAAATTAGAGAAGGTTTAGGGGTTATTAGGACACAAGAATTACTAGCCGCTAGACGTATTGATGGGGCACATCAATTTTTTACGCGTGCCAACGATTTTGGTTATTCTAAAAACCCAACAGAGACTTTTAATATTTGGGGTAAACAAAACGTTTTAAATGACGTTGTTTGGGTTATTCGTAATTTTAAACCAGATGTTATAATTGATAGATTTAACGTAGAATCTGCTGGTAAAACACATGGGCATCATACTGCTTCGGCTATTTTATCTGTAGAAGCTTTTGACAAGGCCGCTGATGCTTCAATGTTTCCAAAGCAATTAAAAAAAGTAGCGACTTGGCAGACCAAACGTTTGTTTTTTAATACATCATGGTATTTTTATGGCAGTCGTGAAAAGTTTAAACAAGCAGATAAAACTAATTTATACAATGTAGATGTGGGTGTTTTTTATCCCCTTAAAGGGAGATCTAACAACGAGTTAGCGGCAGAAGCACGCACTATGCATAAATCACAAGGATTTGGTTCAACAGGCGTACGTGGTAGTTCTGTAGAATATTTAGAATGGCTCAAAGGCAGTAAGCCCTCTGATAAACACAATATTTTTGATGGGATAAACACCACTTGGACACGTGTAAAAAATGGCAAACCTATTGGCGATTTGGTTTCTGAAGTGGATGCTGAATTTGATTTTGTGCATCCAGAAAAGAGCTTGCCAAACCTTATTAAAATCCATAAACTCATCTCTAATTTACCTGATAGTTATTGGAAAAAATTAAAATTAAAGGAAGTCACTAAAATTATTCAGGCTTGCGCCGGATTGTATTTAGAGGCTACAGTTTCAAATTTTTTTGTTACTCAAAATTCTAATATCAATATAAAAATTGAAGCAATAAATAGGAGTAGGGTTTCGGTTGTATTGAGAACAATAGGTATAAAAGGAGAAAAGGCTTTGCAAAACCCTAATCAAGAATTGACTTTTAATAAAGACTTTAATTTTAAACAACACTATACCATTCCAGATCAAGCACCTTATAGCACCGCTTATTGGCTCAATAAAAAATCTAGTTTAGGCCTTTATGATGTTCAAAATAAAAACCTCATTGGCTTGGCCGAAACACCTCCTGCTATAACTTTAAAATATATTGTGAGTGTAAATGGTTATAGTTTAGAAATGTTTAATGATGTGGTTTATAAAAAGAAGGATCCCGTAAGAGGAGAGGTCTATCGCCGATTCGAAATTACCCCACCTGTTTTTGCCAATATTGCCGAAGATGTTTATATTTTTTCTGATGTAAAACCTAATAATATCACTGTAAAAGTTAAAGCAGGAAAAGCTAATTTAAAGGGGACTTTGAAGTTAGGTTTAAAACAAGGATGGCAAGTAGCTCCTAGTAGCATCCCTTTTGACATAGCTAAAAAAGGTTCTGAAAAAGAATTTACTTTTAAAGTGACGCCTCCACAAAACGAAAAAGTAATAAGTGTTAAGCCTATCGTCACACTTCAAAACGGCAAAAATTATAGTAATTCTTATCAAGATATTAGCTATAATCATATTCCTGCTCAGTTGTTGATTGGTGCAAAATATTCAAAATTTGTGCGTTTACCCATCAAACGCAAAGGTCAAAATATAGCTTATATTATGGGAGCGGGAGACGCCATTCCAAGTAGTTTAAAACAGATAGGTTATAATGTTATGATCTTAAAAAACGACGCTATAACGGCCAAAAATTTAGCCCATTTTGATGCTGTTATTGTAGGTGTACGTGCTTATAATACGAACGAAAATCTTAAATATAAGCAAGCTATTTTGCACAATTATGTCGCCAATGGTGGGACAATAATAGCCCAATACAATACCAGTTTTAGATTGAAAGTCCCAAATATTTCGCCTTATAAGTTGACATTGTCGCACGATAGGGTGACTTTAGAAGATGCCAAAGTCACGGTTTTAAATCCTAAAAGTGGAGTGCTGAATTACCCCAACAAAATAACCCAAAAAGATTTTGACGGTTGGGTACAAGAGCGCGGTTTATATTTTCCCAATAAATGGGATGCCCATTTTAAACCTATTTTAAGTATGCATGACCCTGGTGAAACGCCTAAAAAAGGAAGCCTTTTAATAGCCAAGTACAAAAAAGGCTATTTTATTTATACAGGATTATCGTTTTTTAGAGAATTACCAGCCGGTGTTCCCGGGGCTTATAAATTGTTTACCAATCTAATTTCTATCGGAAAAAACAAAAAAGAACAAAGTATAAAAAACTAACTATTATGTCACAAGATTCTTCACAAAATTTTAAAAAATGGTATGTCATAATAGCTGTAGCTAACGTGGTTTATATTACCATTTTTTATGTATTAATGCGTTTATTTTCTTAAAATTATGCAAATTTTAGATTGGATAGTTCTTATAGCAACTCTTACATTTATAGTAGTTTATGGTGCTTATAAAACACGTGGAAGTCAAAATGTAGATGAATTTATTAAAGGAGGTAATAAAGACAAATGGTGGACAATTGGACTCTCTGTTATGGCTACACAAGCTAGTGCCATAACATTTCTATCAACACCGGGACAGGCCTATAACAGTGGGATGGGATTTGTGCAATTTTACTTTGGATTGCCCATTGCTATGATTATAATTTGTATTGTTTTTATTCCGCTTTACAGCCGCTTAAAAGTGTATACAGCTTATGAGTTTTTAGAATCTCGTTTCGACTTAAAAACACGTAGTTTGGCAGCCATTTTATTTTTAGTTCAGCGTGGTTTATCTGCTGGCATTACCATTTTTGCGCCAGCCATTATTTTATCGGCTGTGTTAGGTTGGAACCTCTTAACTTTAAATGTAACTATTGGTGTTTTAGTTATAATTTATACTGTATCTGGTGGCACTAAAGCTGTTAGCGTAACACAGAAACAACAGATGGCCATTATTTTTGCAGGTATGTTTACTGCTTTTTTTCTTATCATCAATTATTTACCTCAAGATATTAGTTTTACCAAAGCTCTTAAAATTGCTGGGGCGAGTGGTAAAATGAAAATCCTTGATTTTTCATTTGATTTAAACAATCGCTATACTGTTTGGACGGGTATTTTAGGAGGGACATTTTTAATGCTGTCCTATTTTGGTACAGACCAAAGTCAGGTACAACGTTATTTGTCTGGAAAATCTGTAAGAGAAAGTCAGTTAGGATTGCTTTTTAACGGTTTGTTAAAAGTGCCGATGCAGTTTTTTATTCTGTTGGTAGGCATAATGGTTTTTGTGTTTTATCAGTTTAATCCTACGCCGCTTAATTTTAATCCGGCAGCTACCGAAGCGGTTCATAATTCAGCTTATGCCAATGATTATAAAGCTTTAGAAAATACACATCAAAATATTGAAAATGAGCGTAAAACATTGCAATATAAAATTGCGCAAAATGCACAAAATACTACCCTTGTAAATCGTGTACATGCACTTAATAAAGCCGATTTAAAAAATAGACAAGTCGCCCGAAAGCTTATCGCTAAAGCAGATAAAAATGTAGAAACAAATGATAAAGATTATGTCTTTTTACATTTTATTTTAAACAATTTACCGCGCGGTTTGATAGGTTTATTATTAGCCGTTATTTTATCGGCTGCTATGTCATCTACAGCTTCAGAACTCAATGCTTTGGCTTCTACAACAGCACTTGATTTATATAAACGGAATGTTAAATCACCAAAATCCGACAAACATTATGTAAATGCCACCAAAGGTTTTACCATAATGTGGGGACTCATAGCCATTGGCGTGGCTTCTGTAGCTAATTTGTTTGATAATTTAATTCAGTTAGTCAACATAATCGGTTCCATTTTTTACGGCAATGTTTTGGGGATATTTTTACTGGCCTTTTTTATAAAGTATGTCAAAGGAAATGCGGTTTTTATTGCAGCTCTTATGACGCAAGTTATAATAATTGGGATATATTATTTTTTGATTTATCTACCCAAAAGTTTGGGCAAAGGAGACAATGAAGTACTCAGTTACCTCTGGTTAAATTTAATTGGCTGTGTCTTGGTGATGTTGATAGCTGTTTTGATACAGACTTTTACAAGAGGGAAAGAGAAGGTTGTACTAAACTAGGATTATTCATTTGTAAAATTTTCGTCAGCTCTATTTTCGCGTAGTGAAGTATCGAGTACTTATTTTGTTTTGTCGGATTGTCCCCTTGAGGGGACTTTAGGGGTGTTTTTACATTTGTAGGTCTTAACTAATTTGTGCTATTGAGTCCTACAAGGTTGTGTAAACCTTGCAGGACAGCTATCCGCAGGACAGGGAGGTCAGCAACGGCTTATGAAAATTTGTGACACCTCGTTATGACGTAGAGAACTTTAATTAATTTAAAGTATCGGCAATAGCGTCAATTTCTTCTAAAAGAGCTTTGATGTGTTTGGCTTCTGTTTGATTATTCATAACAGCAATTCTTAAATAACGTTTGTTTTTTACAGTAGTTGTCGTTATGTAAAAGGTACCTTTTTTAACCAATTCATTGCGCAGTTTTAATTGCAAATCGTCATTGTTTAAAAAGGCTTTGTGCCTAAAACACAAAATGTTTGATTGTGGTACGAAAGGGCACTCAAAATTATCATGTGCTACAATGAGTTTGTGAAAAGCCAAAGTTTTATCGTAACTAGCTTCAAGATCAGCCGCCAAACCTTTTTCACCTTTATAGGCAATGGCCATAAAAGCTTTGGTACCTAAAGGTGCTTTTGTACATTCAATGGCTTTATCTATTAAATCAAAACCAATATCTTCTTTTTCAAAAAAGAGATAATCGCCTTTTTGTTTAAAAGTCTGATTTAAATGTTTGTAATCTTTAAATAAAACAGCTGCGCTTAAAGCAGATGTTTGCAGCATTTTATGCGCATCCCAAACCAAAGAATCGGCTAAATGAACCCCTTTTAATAAATTCTTTTTTGTATCGGACAATAATGCTGAGGCGCCATGAGCACCATCAATATGTAACCATAAATTGTGTTTATTACAAAAAATACCAATTTCTTCAAGAGGGTCATAAAGACCAGTAGCTGTGGCACAGGCATTGGCAACAACCGCCATAATTTTCTTACCTTCTTTTATAGTTTTGAAATAGGTTTCTTCTAAACTTTTAGGGAGAAGGACTTCATTTTCGTCGGTTTCTATACTTACAACATTATTGTAACCAATGCCCATAATAGCAAGTGATTTAGCTACTGAATAATGTGCATTTTGAGGCGCTAAAACAACGATATTATTTGTATTACCATTTGACCACGCTTTTGTGTCACATTGGGCTCTGGCAGCCAATAAAGCCGTGAGATTTGCCATAGAACCCCCATGGGTTAAAATGCCAGCTCCTTTACACATTTCTAAATTTGTCTCAATATAAGAGCTTGCTTTAAACCAACCAATTTTATCTAGCATCCAATTAACAACAACCTTTTCAAGCGTTGCTGCGGCAGGCCCCATTTCGTAAATAGCCATAGGGTTATTGATGGCGCCGTGAATGTAATCGGCAAAACTAGAAGCCATATTGGGTGCAGAAACTTGGTGTCCCAAAAAATGAGGATGGTGTAAATGTTGTGTGTTCTCTAAATAATTTTTAAGAAATGAGGGAAATCCCTCTCCTAAAAGATTGCCATTTTTAATAAGCGATTCTAGATTTAAATCTGATGCAATTTTTTGAGGTGTATTTTGTTTAAGGGTTTGTAATTGCCCATTTTTACTGTCTTTTAAATAATTATCTAATTGTTCTGTAACAATTTGAGCTGTTTTTTTAAAAGAATTATCGTTTGTCATTTTATATTTGGGTGTATTTGTACTTTCTGTAATAATTGAATCCTAATCCAATAAGTAACAATATTATTAGGGGTGCTAAAACATTTAAAACTTTCCAATAACCAGCTTCTGCAATAACTTTAGTTTTATCTAAAAAACGTAATTTTATGGATTTAGATCTTAGTTTTAAGAGTCCTTTGTTATTCAATAAATAATTGACTGTATTTAATAAAAATTCTTTGTTACCAAAATGTTCTCCTGTTAAATAATTGGTATTTAAATCTATGGGTTTGTTTTGATAAACTTGATTAGCAATAATGTCACCATCAGAAATTACAAGCATGGCATTTGGGGCACTAGTGTCTTTTGTGTTTTTAATTTTAAAAGGCTTGACACGGTCTTTGTAAGCTGACTTAAATCTGCCTTCTAACAGAACACCTAGTATTTGTGATCCCTGTTTAAATTCTGAATTATTTTTAGAATTAATTTCACTGAGACTTATCAATCTTGGGGCGCCTATTTTTTTACTCAACAACGAACTTCTCAATAAAACAGTTTTAGAAATACCATTTTTTAAGGTGTCCATAGCGGTTGTGAATTTTAACTGAACCGGATTTGTATTTTTTGTAATAAGATGTTCGTTTCGACTCGTAATAAGTGGATAATAAGACCAATCGAAATTTTGAAACTGGGTTTTACTCCCAATTTTACCGGCTGCTAGTCGGATTTTAGCACTGTATAAATCGGCTACTAAATCGTAATTAACACGTACACCATAACTAAACAACAAGTCGGTTAAATTTAGAGACCTTGGATAAGCTAGCATTTCACCTTGCTGTGTGTTTAAACTGTCTAAATCGGCTTGTACATTGTCTATCAGCCACATTAATTTGCCATTGTTCATGGCATATTGATCGAGTGTGAATTTTTCTGCTTCTGTAAATGCAATAGTTGGTTTGGCTATGATTGCTAAATCGAATTGTTGTAATTCTTTTAAAGTTTTTTGCGGATTTGTGGCGACAGAATCGAGTGTAAAACGCGCTAAATTATAGCTACCTGATAAACTTCTTAAAAAACTGTTTAAATAAATATCGTTAAGTTCTCCATTTCCTTTAAGGACGGCTATAGATTGTTTTTTGTTTTTTGTAATTTTTGACAAAGCGTTTGTAAAAGCATACTCTAATTTAGAAATAGCACCCTTTATTTGTTGATTTTGTGTCGCGCTTTGTGAATTGGCTAAAAGATTAACTTTTTCTTCTTTGTTATTATAACTGATAAGCGCCCATGGAAAAATAACTTTTTCTGAAATAGAGCCTTTTTCTTGAATCGTCAATCGGCTTGGCGTTAAGCCTTTTTTTATGAGTTTTTGCGTCAAAGATTTAGAAGAAAGCGGATTGATAAACCTAAAAATTATCTTGTTATTTACCGATTTAAATTCTTTTAATATTTGATGTGTTTCTGTTTCGAGACGCTTAAAATCTGAAGGGAAATCGCCTTCTAGATAGATTTGAATGCTTATAGATTTATTTATTTTAACTAACAAATCATTTGTAGTTTTAGATAAACTATAGCGTTTGTCTTGGGTTAAATCGAATCTGTGATAGTAGTTTTTACTCACAAAATTGAGTATCAGTAAAATGATGAGGACTTTTAAACTGTAATTTAAAATAGTTTTCATTGTCTTTCAATAATTTTATGTGAAACCAATAAAAACAAGACACTTACACTTAAAAAGTAAATAATATCGCGTGTGTCTATAAGACCTCTGGCGAGGCTGTTATAGTGAAATTTCATCCCTAAATATGCCCAATTATAATCATTTGAGTTGAGCTTAACCAAAGCTTCAAATCCGTAAAATAAAATAAAACAAATAATGACGGCTAGTAAAAAAGCTACAATTTGATTTTTACTTATCAGTGAAGCAAATATGCCTATAGCTGTATAACTTGAGGCAATTAAAAACAGACCTAAATAAGCACCCAGAATAGGGCCTAAATCTATGTTTCCAACAGGGTTTGAAAGAGAATTTATACTATAAATGTAAATTATTGTAGGAAGTAGCGATAAAACGATTAGGACAAAACTGCCTAAATATTTTCCTAAGAGAATTTGCCAATTAGTAAGCGGTTTTGATTTTAATATTTCCAATGTTCCTGTAGCTTTTTCGTCTACAAAACTGCGCATTGTTACAGCCGGAATTATAAAAAAGAACAACCAAGGACTGATGTCAAAAAAGCTATTTAAATCGGCAAAACCAGTGTTTAATATATTGTAATCAGATTTAAATATCCACAATAATAAACCATTAGCTAATAAAAAAAGACCCATAACCAAATAACCAATTGCCGAAGCAAAAAAGGTGAGAAGTTCTTTTTTTAAAATACTAAACATGATTTGAGATTTATTTTAGGCTTACCACTTTATCAACGCTCCAAGCTTGCGGTTTATTTTGAAAAAGGACTTTTGTTTGAGACCATACTTCATTAAAAAGAGTAGAAGTACGGTAATTTTCTAAAGCTGCCTCGTCATCCCAATAACTGTAAGTAAAAAATATATTGGGTACATTTTTATCGCGATACAATTCTAAAAATGAGCAACCTTTAAAATCACGAATCTTAGATTTATTTTTATCAAAAATATCTAAAAAAGCCGTTATATTTTTAGGATTAAAATCCATTTTAACTATTCTTACAAACATAAATTAATAAAATTTGATGTTAATAACATCTCTATATTTTAAGCCGAGTAAGCCAGCAGCACCTCCAACAGTTTTTAAATTACTACGATATATGGCTATTTCTAAATAACCACAAGAATTGTATAAAGCCAGTTTTTTACCATCGTCTTGACGTTGTTCTTTTGGAATTGTAAAATCTACAATATCACTGTATTTGTCAAGTACTTTGGTAAAGGTGTAGCCTCTGGCATTCACTTCAAAAGGACGGTCTTTGCCAATACTTTGAATCATTGATTTTGTGATATTTGTTACCAAATTACCGTAATTGTCAATATAAATAATGTGTCCATTTATAGCATTGTTCTCTTTGCTGATAATAGGGCTCAATTCTATTGTTTTTTTAAAATCGTTTATGGGTTTACCAATAATTTCTAGTTTGCCACCTCGGGCAATATGAGTAGCCACTTTTACAAAAATATCTAAAACAGGAAAGCTTGTAGATAAAGTATTGTGAATATTGATTTCAACTATTTTTTCGGGCTTGTATTTAGAAGCAATTAAAGAGATTATGCCATTATCTGGACATATAAAATAATGTTTGTCTAATAGTATGGCGATGTGTTTGTTTTCTGGATTGAGTTCTGAATCTACGCCAATAATATGTATGGTGCCTTCGGGAAAACTTTTATAAGAATTGTTAATAATATAAGCCGTTTCTGCGCTGTTAAAAGCGTCAATGTTATGCGAAATGTCAACAATGGTAACTTCTTTTAATTCAGAATAAATAGATCCCTTTACAGCACCTACAAAATGATCTTTTGTCCCAAAATCGGTCGTTAATGTTATAATTGGCATATAATAAAATGCAATTTAAAAGTGTTCTTAAAATAAAAAAATGAAGTTCTATTAATGTTAAAAACTATTAATAAGCCTTATGTCATTGTTTTTATAATTGTTTAATTTTGTTAGCAAATTTAATTAAATAAAGTGTACTAGAAAGCGCCTTTATTGCTTTTTAAAAAATTAAAACTAACTGCCATTGAACGAACGTGTTTTATTATTTGAAAATATTAGTGCTAAAGATTTTTTAGGGGCCTATAATACCCATTTAAAACAGCTTAAAAAGTTGTTCCCCAAGCTAAAAATTGTGGCTAGAGGTAATGAAATTAAAGCATTTGGGGAAGCCGATGTTCTAGACGAATTTGAAAAATGCTTTAATTCTTTGGTTAAATACTTTAATACTTATAACACTCTCGACGAAAATATAATTGAGCGTTTGGTTTTAGACAACAATCCAAAAATAAATGACGTAGATACTGTTTTAGTGCATGGCGTAGGAGGGAAACACATTAAAGCGCAAACTGAAAATCAACGCAAAATGGTAAGCTCTTTAGCAAAAAAAGATATGCTTTTTGCTGTTGGGCCTGCCGGAACCGGTAAAACTTATACCGCTGTAGCTTTGGCTGTTCGTGCTCTAAAAAATAAAGAGGTTAAGCGTATAATTTTAACACGCCCTGCTGTAGAAGCTGGTGAGAATTTAGGTTTTTTACCAGGCGATTTTAAAGAAAAGCTAGACCCTTATATGCAACCCTTGTACGATGCTTTGCACGATATGATACCTAAAGAACGCTTATTAGACTATTTAGAGCGTGGCATTGTACAGATTGCGCCTTTGGCTTTTATGCGTGGCAGAACTTTAGACAATGCTTTTGTTATTTTAGACGAAGCACAAAATACCACACCACAGCAGATGAAAATGTTTTTAACGCGTATGGGTAAACACGCCAAATTTATCATTACTGGCGATCCCAGTCAAGCCGATTTAAAAGCGCGTCAATTATCGGGACTTAAAGATTCTTTGGCTACTTTGAGCGATGTAAATGATATTGCCTTTGTATATCTTGACGACAAAGATGTTATAAGACACAAATTGGTAAAAAAAATAATTAATGCTTATAAAAATTTAAACGACTAATATTTAACTCCAAATGATGCAAACAATTAATCAAACCGACTTTAATTTTCCAAAACAGAAATCAGTTTATAGAGGTAAAGTAAGAGAAGTTTACAATATAAACGACACCTATTTGGTTATGATTGCCACAGATCGTCTTTCAGCTTTTGACGTGGTTATGCCTAAGCAAATCCCGTTTAAGGGACAAATTCTGAATCAGATTGCAGCCAAAATGATGGACAGAACAAAAGATATTGTCCCAAATTGGATTATAAACATTCCGGATTCAAACGTAGCTGTAGGTCATTTATGCAATCCTTTTAAAGTAGAAATGGTTATTCGGGGTTATTTATCGGGCCACGCTTGGCGCGAATACAAAGCAGGGAAAAGAATTTTATGCGGTGTGGCTATGCCTGATGGGATGAAAGAAAATGATAAATTTCCACAACCTATTATTACGCCAAGCACAAAAGCCGATGGCGGCGCTCACGATGAAGATATTTCTAGAGAAGCCATATTAGAACAAGGAATTGTTGCACAAAAAGACTACGAAGCTCTTGAAAAATACACTTTAGCACTTTTTAAACGGGGGACAGAAATGGCAGCCAAGCGTGGCCTTATATTGGTCGATACCAAATATGAATTTGGTAAAAATAAAGCGGGTAAAATTTTGCTGATTGACGAAATTCATACGCCCGATTCTTCGCGTTATTTTTATTCAGATGGCTATCAAGAACGTCAAGATAACAACGAAAAACAGAAACAACTCTCAAAGGAATTTGTGCGCGAATGGCTGATTGAAAATAGCTTTCAAGGCTTAGAAGGGCAGCAAATACCGATTATGACAGATGAAAAGATTAACGAAATTTCTGAACGCTATATTGAGTTATACGAAAATATTTTAGGCGAAAAATTTATAAAGCAAGACACTTCAAATATTACACAGCGTATAGCATCAAATATTACAGACTTTCTTATTAAGAATCTTTAACGAGTACATTTTAAAAATGACAAAAGTCATATTTTCAGCAATTTATTAACTTTATTTTTACAAAATATAATCTATAAAGACCTCCTCCTTTATTTATATAATAACTAAAAAAATTAGAACACAAACTGTTTAAAATTATTAGTTAATTTAAAGAGGATAGTATTTTGAAAGATAATAATGCTGAAAGTATAATATATAGTAATATACCGCATAAAAGATTAATAGTTTCAATCGGGATTTTTGTTTTTACAGTAGTTATAACTTTTTTAATTACCGGTATCCATTTAGAAGATTCTCATAGGCCTTTGATTAACCAGTTGTCTGATGTTGAATTAGATTTAAGCTTGATTAATTTTCATTCTAATCACTTTAATTCTAGCAATTATAATGAGAATCAGCAAGGGGAAGCGCCATCATTTAAGAATATTACTAAAACACTAAACAATTTATTAATTTCAAATAATTGGGATGATGTGTTATTTCCTTTGTTTTCAAAAAAAGAGGAAGCTCAAATTAAGAAACTTCTTAGAGGGATAGTACAATTTGAAGACTTTTATAAAAAGGAATCTGTTAAGTCTTTAAATTCTCATAAAACTTTTATACTCATTAATTTAATTGATGACACCATTGCATTACAAAATGATTTAGACGATAAGTTAAACAATCAGTTAAAAATTATACACAGCGCAGAGTTTATGGTTTTAGGTATATTGTTCATATATTTTATTGTGGCCTATCGTGTTATAAACAAGTATAGAAAAACAAAAAAGGAATTGTTGTTAAAGCAACAAGACTATATTAAATTGACTAAAGAGACCAATTTCTTTATGGGAAAATCTCAAAAAATAGCACAATTAGGATATTATACTTTTGATTTTAAAAAGAATAAATGGGATATATCTAAGGATTTTTCTGAACTGCTCGGTTTGCCTTCAAGCAATGTTCGTTTTGAGCAATGGTTAAATATTATTCTTGAAGAAGATAGAAACATATTGACAGATATTATTGATAAAAGACGTCATAACTCAAACTGTATTTTAGATGTGGTTTATAGAGTTTATAGACCAAAAGATGGCGAAATTCGTTGGATACACCACTTTGCCGATACAATAGAATTAGATGCTGATTACAATCCCTTGCCTGTTTTTGGTATTCTTCAAGACATTACCGAAAAGCGCAAATTAGAGCGTGATTATATCAATGCTTTTATAGAAGCACAAGAACAAGAAAAACAAAATTTTGGTGAAGAACTTCACGATGGTATCAGTCAGGTATTAGCAGCAGAAAATATGTATATACAGGTACTACTAAAAGAAAATAAAGACCGCTTAGATGATAAAGCCAAGTATTTGCTTAAAGTGGAGGAACTCAATTTAAAAGCAATAGATGACGGTAGGCGTATAGCTCATGGTCTTATGTCTAAACAGCTTAAAAAGGAAGGTTTGTTAAAAGCTGTAGAATATATTTGTGACGATTATAATCATTCTAGAAATATAACTTTCACATTTAATAGGGATGGTGTTGAAGAGAATGAAATAACTAAAGCCATTAAAACCAATATCTATAGAATTTGTCAAGAATCAACTACCAATATTGTAAGACATAGTGGTGCTACAAAAGCAGCAATTAGTTTTAGTAAGACAGCAAAAAATGAACTTAAATTGCTTATTGAAGATAATGGCATAGGTATAGATTTTGAAAAAATGAAACGCGAAAATCGCGGGGCTGGTCTTAAAAATATAGAACGCAGGGTTACTTTGTTAAACGGTAAATTAGACTTAGAAAGTACTCTTGACGTAGGTACAAAATTTACAATTGTCGTTCCTTTAAAATCTATATAAAATTATAAGCTCACTGATACGATGACTCAAAGTCATCGTATCAGTAAATATTTTATAGCAATCCTACTTTAACAAGACACTTTTTCATGTCTTTATAAGTACGCGCAATATCATTATCTAAACCTATAGAAAATCGGATTAGCCCTTGACTTAAGCCCATTTCTTTTTGTTCTTCTTCGGGGATTTCAGAAGAAGTTCCAGTACCTGGTGCATTGAAAAGCGTTTTGTAAAAACCGAGACTTACAGCCAAATAACCCAGTTTTTCGTGTTGTAAGAGTTCCATTAATTCGTCAGCTTTTTC
>JASFYX010000062.1:0-25385 GCA_045046885.1 Flavobacteriaceae bacterium | reverse complement strand
TTATAGCATCACTTACGTGAGTGCAGACCTAACTATTACCGCCAAAGTACTCACCCTTACAGCCGATGCCAAGAGTAAAGTCTATGGTGATGCTGACCCAAGTCTGACCTATCAAATAACCACAGGTACATTGGTAGGTGCTGATGCATTGTCTGGAACTTTAACCAGAGTTGCAGGTGAAAATGTGGGCACTTATGCCATCAGTTCAACCTTGGCAAACACTAATTACAGTATCATTTATGTAGGTGCTGACATTACGATAAGCGCCAAGCCGATTACCGTTACTGGTGATGATCACATCAAAGTCTATGGAGATCCAGATCCGGAATTTACATATCAACTAACTTCCGGCACCCTAGAATCAGGAGACACTTTTACGGGTTTATTGACAAGAGAAGTTACTGCGTTTAGCGAGTTTCCCAATACTTACATAATTACCCAAGGGACACTTACGGCAGGAAGTAATTATAACCTCACTTATAAACATGGAGGAATACGAATCATTCCCGCAGCTGTAGTGTCAACAACCCAAGTAGTAACAAACGTCACAACAGCGGGTGCTGTATTAAATGGTACTATATATGAAGGCGGTGATTATACAAATATATTTTTTGAATATGGTTTGGCATCAGATTTGACAGGCGCTACATCAACAGCCGGTTCTCCTTCTTTGATTCAACCAGGATCAGGAACTACACCAGTAAGTTTAACGCTTACGTCTCTAAGTGATAATACCCTTTACTATTACCGTATAACAGGGACAAACGGCGTAGGGACGGTTAATGGTGCGATAATGAGCTTTACTACTTTAGACGGTACGCCGCCTGCGATTGTAAGTACCGTACCCGCTGATAATACTACAGGTGTTACTTCCAGTAATTTACAAATAGTCTTTAACGAAGACGTCCAAAAGGGAACAGGTGATATCTTGATAAAACGTACAAGCGATAACCAAGTAGTAGCCACCATCCCTGTAAATGGTTCAGAAGTTACCATAGACAACACAGCGCCCAAAGCCACAGCTGTAGAAGGTACTATAACCATAAACATCAGTCCGACATTGACTTTGCCTAGTAATACAGATTTATATATTGAGATACCGTCAGGGGCTTTTACCGATACATCAGGGAATGCTTTTGCGGGAATATCGACTAATACTTTGTGGAATTTTTCAACCGATACAGTTTTAGGTATTCAAAATAATATTATTAAAGGTTTTACATTGTACCCAAATCCTGTAATAGATGTTTTAAATATCGGCGCACAAGAGAACTTAAAAATAATACAGGTCTTTAATTTGATGGGACAACAGGTTTTTCAAAAAAATATTAACAGTGACAAAGCCACAATAAATTTAAACCGATTACCACAAGGGACTTATTTTGTAAAAATAACTACAGATAAAGCAACAAAAGCGGTAAAACTGATAAAGAAGTAACAACAACTTACAAGTCGGGGTTTCATTTAAAACGAAACCCCGATTAATAAAGAAAATTCGCTAATATCACTTATTTTTACTTCTATAAATTTGTATTAACTATTTTGTTTTAATGTGATTAAGAAAACATATTATTAATATTTCTATGTAGTTTATTATAAATTTTTTTATAAATTTGTGTTACCCTCTCATAACCAAAAATTGGTTTATATATTTTATATTTAAACCATTGATAATATTATTGTTATGAAAAAAAATTACTTTCTTTTTATTTTCTTTTTCTTATTACTAACTTTAACAGCACAAAATACACCACCTGTATTTACATCTTCTTCGATTAATAATATTAATGAAAATGACACCTATTTTTATAAGGTGTTGACCGAAGATATAGATAGCGATGCTATTTCTGTTACTGCAACAGTTTTACCAAGTTGGTTAAAATTAGCCACAAACGAAGTTTCTACCTTTGCCGGCTCATCACCAGTTGGGTATGCTGACGGGATTGGTACTGCAGCAAAATTTGAAAATCCAAGAGGTTTGACTATGGATAATTCGGGGAATATAATTGTAGTCGATTTCGGAAATTCTGCGATAAGAAAAATTACACCATCAGGAGTCGTCTCTACTTTAGTGGGAGCTTCAGCAAATCTCAGATTGCCTTTTTCTGTAGCTGTTGATAAATCAGATAACCTTTATGTATCAGATACAGGTAATAATAGAATTAGAAAAATTACACCTGATGGAAATGTAACGACTTTAGCAGGTTCGGGAGTTGCCGGATTTGCAGATGGCACAGGAGCAGCTGCTAAGTTTAATGAGCCAAAAGGAATAGCGGTTGACTCAAATGGGAATGTGTATGTTGCCGATTCAAAAAATCATAAAATACGAAAAATTACACCCTCAGGAGTTGTAACTACTATTGCAGGTAGTACACAAGGTTATGATTACGGCGCAACTCCCATACAATTTGATAGGCCGTTTGACGTGGCAGTTGACGCATCAGGTGTTGTTTATGTAGCAGATACATATAATAATATGATAAGAAAAATATTGACTGACGGAAGTGTGGTTACTTTAGCAGGTTATGTTTCACCAGGATCTGCTGACGATATGGGTACCAATGCACGGTTTTTATTACCAACAGGTATAGACTTAGACGCCTTTGGCAATGTTTATGTTGCCGATGATATAAACAACCTTATTAGAAAAATATCACCTTCTGGTCTTGTTACAACTTTGGCCGGAATTACCAGTAAGGGATACATAGATGGTGATGGATTATCGGCTAAATTTAGCAGCCCTTACGATATAACATTAGATGCAAATGGGAACTTATATGTAACAGATTATGATAATACCATTATAAGAAAAATTAAAGAAGGTGTAATTCTTAGTGGCAATCCTCAAGGTCATTTAGGTTTATTTCAAGTAGTTTTAAACGCTGATGATGGAACAGCAAGTTCACAGCAAAGTTTTACTATTACAGTTAGTGCCGCCTTAGGTATAGAAGATAACGTTATAAAGGGTTTTGCAATGTATCCTAATCCTGTAGAAGGAATTTTAAATATTAATTCACAAGAAATAATTAAACGTTTACAAGTTTATAATTTATTAGGGCAACAAGTGTCTGATAAAAGTTTTAATACAGCTAATGCCATAATAGATTTAAGACTTCTGCCATCAGGTACTTATTTTGTAAAAGTTACAACCGATAAAACACTAAAATCGGTTAAAATCATAAAGAACTAAGATTATTAAATAAACAACTTTTAAATAATTGGATTATCGTAAAATAAATTCGCTAATAACACTTATTTTTACTTTTTTAAAAAGTAAAGAGTGCCTCATTTTGTAAACGTCATATTACCCATTCCGCTTCAAAAGTTATTTACTTATAAAATAACACAAGATGAGGCTGCAATTTTAAAAGCAGGTATGCGTGTGGTTGTCCCTTTTGGGAAATCGAAGTTGCACACCGCAATTGTGGCTAATCTGCACGATAAAGAACCTGAAGTTTACGAGGCAAAGAGCGTCTATCAAATATTAGATACAGAGCCGCTTATAACGGCACAACAATTTATACATTGGCAATGGTTAGCCAACTATTATACCTGTACTTTAGGTGAAGTTTTACGCGCGGCTTTACCTTCGGCTTTTTTACTTGAGAGTGAAACACTGATAGTTAAAAACCCTTCTTTTAAAGACGAACCTTCTCTATCAGACGACGAGTTTTTAATTTTTGAAGCTCTACAGCACCAAAAAGAGCTCAAAATAAAGGATGTCAGTGCTATTTTACAGCGTAAACATGTAGTAGGTAAAATCCAACAATTGTTAAAAAAAGGGCTTATAGAATTAAAAGAAGCCTTATTTGAACAATACAAGCCCAAATACGAAAAGTACTTTAAGCTAACCGAAACATATAAAAATAAAGAAGCTTTAAATAGCTTTTTAGAAAACCTTAAAAATGCGCCCAAACAACGCTATTTGGTTTTGCAGTATTTTTCTGTAAATCCTCAAAGTGATAAAAACCTGGTTGTTTCAAAATTCTTAAAACAAGCCAAAACAAGTATAGCTATTTTAAATGCTTTAGCTGATAAAGGGTTTTTCGAAATATTTTTAGAACGCATTGATCGTGTGCAATTTAAAGGTGAAGTTAAAACCATCGCCAAACTTTCTAAAGCACAAGACAAAGCTTTCGAAGCTATAAATAATAGCTTTAAAAACAATGATGTGTGTCTGCTACACGGCATTACATCTAGTGGTAAAACTGAAGTGTATATGCGTCTGATTGCACAAACTTTAAAGGCCGACAAACAGATTTTATTTCTCTTACCAGAGATTGCCTTAACAACCCAACTCATATACAGATTGCAAATATTTTTTGGTGATAAATTGGCCGTTTTTCATTCCAAATACAGTTTAAACGAAAGGGTAGAAGTGTGGCAGCAATTGCTACAAAAAAGTCCTAAAGCACAAATAATAATTGGGGCACGGTCTGCTGTATTGTTGCCTTTTACAAATTTAGGTTTGATTATAGTTGATGAAGAACAAGAAACATCGTATAAGCAATTCGATCCAGCACCACGGTATCATGCCCGTGATGCAGCCATAGTTCTTGCAAATCAGCATAAAGCTAAGGTCATCTTGGGAAGTGCCACGCCATCATTAGAGAGTTTTTACAATGCGCAACAAGAAAAATTCGGATTGGCTACACTTTCAGAACGCTATGGCGATGGTGAGCAACCTCATATTGAGCTAATCGATTTAAAAGAGCAGTATAAAAAGAAACAGATGAAAGGTATTTTTTCTACTGTTTTATTAACGGCTATTTCAGAAACATTGTCGTTAAACGAACAGATTATTATTTTTCAGAATCGTCGTGGTTATGCCCCTGTTGTAACTTGTAATACTTGTGGCACAACACCACATTGCCCTAATTGTGATGTCAGTCTGACTTATCACAAACTCAAACACAACTTGCAATGTCATTATTGCGGATATAGTGAAAATATGCCAGCACAGTGTAAAGCCTGTGGCAATCCGTCTTTAGATACACGCGGATTTGGTACAGAGCAAATAGCCAACGCTTTACACGAATTTTATCCCGAAGCGCCCATTGGTCGTATGGATTTTGATACCACACGTGGCAAGTACGCTTATCAGAAATTAATAAACGATTTTCAAGAAGGGCAAACCAAAATATTGGTCGGGACACAGATGTTGGCCAAAGGATTAGACTTTTCTAAAGTCACCTTAGTCGGTGTTATGTTGGCCGATAGCATGCTTAATTATCCCGATTTTAGAGCCCACGAGCGCAGTTTTCAGTTATTACAACAAGTGGCAGGTCGTGCTGGCAGAAATAGCCGTGGTAAAGTCCTGATACAAACTTATAACCCGCATCATCCCGTTTTACAACAAGTCTGTGACCACGATTATAAAGCGATGTACAAAGAGCAGTTACAAGAGCGCCTGCAACATAAATATCCGCCTTTTGTCCGTTTGGTAAAGATTGTTGTAAAACACAAAGACCCGCATAAACTTTACAGAGCATGTTTGTGGTTAGAAAAATCGTTTAAACAAATATTTAGGGATGATGTCTTAGGGCCAAGTGAGCCATCCGTTTCGCGTATTAGAAATCAGTATATCAAGACATTTTTGATAAAATTGCCTAAAAATCGGCATTTAACCGTTTCTAAAAATCAGATAATAAAAGTTAGAAATAGCTTTGAAAGTATAGCCGAATTTAGGTCAGTTCGCTTTATAATTGATGTTGATAATTACTAGTTGAAAATATTTTTCACAAAAAACGAAACATTTAGTACACTTTTTGCGTCTTCTAGTTAAAGGCATACTAAAAATAGATTTTGAAAGTCATTCCCTTGCATAAAAATCAGGTACTTTTAATTAAAAAGGTTAAGCAAAATAACCGTGAAGCACAGGAAGTGTTATTTAACCAATTTTCATCTAAAATGTTGGGTGTTTGTCGGCAGTATATTACAGACAGGCACAAATCTGAAGAATTAATGCTCAACGGCTTTTTAAAAGTCTTTAAAAGACTAGACACTTTTAAAAACAAGGGAAGTTTTGAAGGTTGGATACGGCGTATTATGATTAATGAATGTTTATCGGCTTTGCGCAAAGAAGATAAGTTGGTTTTTGTTGAGGATGCCCATGTTTTTAAAGATGTTCATCAAGAGATTCAAGCAGAAGATGATATAAGCGATTTACAAATATTAATTGATAAGCTACCCAATTCTTGGCGTGTTATATTTAATCTTTTTGCCGTTGAAGGTTATAAACACAAAGAAATTGCCAAACTGTTAAGTATAACCGAGATGACCTCAAGATCGCGTTACTTTAAAGCCAAAAAGAAATTACAAACGGCTTATACAAATTTAAAAAAAACGACTCATGGAAAAGGACATTGAACAATTAATCGTCTCCGATTTTAAGCAGCGTCAATTAAAAGTAAGCCCCTATGCTTTTGACCGATTGATGGATAAAAAAATACTGATATCTTCTAAAAGAAATTTGTCTTTTTACAAAATAATAGCTGTAGCCGCAGCTGTGTTGTTCTTTGTTTTTTCGATTACTTTCCGATGGTCATCACCTCAAAAACCTGTTAAAAATACGGTAACCGATGTAAATAAAGTACCGCTATTACCTAAAAAATATGAAGATAAATCAACTATGCCTTTAGTAGTGAGTAAAGTAAATCATAATAAAATTCAGCGTTTGCCTAATCTTAAAATGAGACAAATCTATCGTACACTAGGCAATATGTCCGCAATTAACCAAGTTGATTTATTTAAAAAGCCTCATTTTAAATATTCGGAAAAATTATTGAGAGTGTCAGATTCTGAATTAGATGCTTTATTGGCTTCTTCAAAAGCGCAGCTTACAGCTTTAAAAGGAGATAGCTTAAAAGTGAATGCTTTGCAGATGCTTTTTGAACTCGAAATAGAAATAAACAAACCTTTACCCGAAAAAATTATTTTAACACTTAAATCGGGCTCTAAAACAGTGAAAGATATTTTAAATCCAAAAAATAATTAATAATGAAAAAAGAGATATATATTTTAATTGGTGTTCTAATATTTAATTTTTGTAGTGCTGTCTATGCCCAAGACAAAACTTTTGAAGAAAAAGTAAAAGTGCTAAAAATTAAGATTGAAAAAATAACATCAGAAGAACGCGGTTTGCTAAAAGAAGCTATTAAAGATATTACAAGACGCCAGAATAATCAAGAAATTACAGCAGATGAAGCACAGAAATTTAAAGAAAAAGCAGCCTTAGAAACCGCCAAGAAAATTCAACTTAGAATAGCGCCGATTGAAAGTAATTTAAGACATCTTATAAAAAATGAAGTCGTCGATAAAACTTTATATAAAAAAGAGAATAGTAAACGGTTTAGTATCGGAGGATTTGATGTAGATTATAGTAAAAATTACTACAGACACCGTCATAGAAATTATTGGCATAGAAGAACGCATACTTATACGGTAGTATCTCTTGGCGTTAATAATTTGTTGACTAACGACAATTTTAGCAGTTTAGATAATTCTGAGTTTAACTTTTGGAAATCGCATTATTTTGAATTAGGATCGAATAATAAAACACGCTTATTTAAAAATAGTGGGTTGTTTTATGTCGATTTTGGCTTATCAGTAATATATAGTGTCTTGCAACCCAAACAAAATCAGTTTTTTGAAGTTATTGGCAACACAACAAATTTACAAGTCCACACAAATAATTTAGAAAAATCTAAATTTAAAAATATTCAACTTATCTTCCCTGCCTATTTAGAAATGGATTTTAGCAGACCTTATAATGACGATTCTGATATTCAATTTAGACCTAACCGAGGTTTTAAAATGGGGTTGGGTGGTTTTTTAGGATTTAACCTTAAAACCAAACAAATTTTAAAGTATGACGTAAACGATGTAAAGGTTAAAGATGTTAAGAAAGGCGATTTTAATGTAAACAATTTTCTTTACGGACTCAATGCCTTTATAGGACATAGAGATACCAGTTTATTTGTACGATACTATCTAAATTCGCTGTTTAAAGATAATAGTATTGAGCAAAACAATATGGCATTTGGTATTAGATTTGATTGGTAATTATTTTTTCCCCAAGCCTTTCTTAAATCTGATGACAACTGTCCGGTCCCGTCATGATGCCATCCGGGTGGTTTTATAAGATAAAGCAAGCGTTTATAAAGATTGGTTTTACTTGTAAAAATATCTTTTAGCATGGCAAACCATTCGTGAAAAGCGACGTAAAGCGGATTAAAACTTGTAATGTTTTAGTGAGCCCGTAAATAGTTTTTCAACTTTGGGCTCAAAAGTGCCAAACATTTTATTCCAAATTATTTACCTACTACTTATAATTATAACAGAAGATATTTTAGGACTTAATTTTTACTCAACCAATCCTTCAGGAATATACATTAACTCAATTTTTAATTCACTACCATATGTTACTAACATTGAACACAACACAGAGACATTAATACCCTCTTGCGTGGCGGGTTTCATTTTGGGTATTTTTTTTAGCACCCTCGCTATTTCTGCCTGAATTGTCAACTCTGTATCTCTAATTTTCATACCTGACAGGTTTCCGTTTTTATCAATTACAAAAAAAGCTGCTACCTGTTTTGGTTCTGAAATATCTAAAGCATTAGCGATACTTGAGTCGAACTCTTGTTTTATAAATTTTACGATACTTTCGTTAAAACATTTTTTTGTTCCCTCTTCAGAAAGCCCTTCACAACCATTATAAATAGGTGCATATTCTACATCTTTTAATATAATCGTGCCATCAAAACCACGACTACCAAAGCTATCATCCTGAGAAACAAGACTAGCTAAACTCTTTAATGCTAGTTCTTCTTCTTCACTAACATTTCCTTGTATCATTATTTGTCGCTGAACAGCTTTGACTCTCTTTATCAATTCACTTTCTGGTTTTTTAGAAGATTGTGATTCCTGACCGCAGGAAACACTAAGTAGCATTAAAAAAATAATTGAACAATAGATTAAAGGTTGGTTGAAATTTTCTATTTTAAAATTTAGTAAATGCTTCATAATTTATTTTTTAGTTAGATAAAACTACTTGCAACCAACAATTATGCCATGATAGATAACTGTTATTTTTTAATTTGGTCCCAGTCCTTTCGTAAATCTGAAGATAGAATACCTGAACCATCATGTTTCCAACCAGGAGGTTTAATAAAATATAAAAAGCGTTTATACAGATTGGTTTTACTTGTAAAAACATCTTTAAGCATAGCAACCCATTCGTGAAAAGCGACGTAAAGCGGATTAAAACTATCTATATTTTTAGTGAGTCCGTAAACAGGTTTTTCAACTTCGGGTTCAAACGTTCCAAATAGTTTATCCCAAATAATAAAAATACCGGCATGATTGCGGTCTAGATACTGTGGATTCGTAGCATGATGGACACGATGGTGTGAAGGGGTGTTAAAAACAGCTTCAAACCACTTAGGGAGTTTATCAATTGTTTCGGTATGAATCCAAAATTGATATAATAAGCTGATAGACATTTGCGTGAGAATCATAACGGGATGAAATCCTATTAAAGGCAACCACAACCAAAAGACGAATGACATAAAACTGCCTGTCCACGTTTGACGTAAAGCGGTACTTAAATTGTAGTGTTGAGATGAATGGTGTATGATATGAGAAGCCCAAAAAAAACGATTTTCGTGACTGATGCGGTGAAACCAATAATAGGTAAAATCTTCGGCAAAAAGAATTAACAGCCAACTCCACCATGTAAAAGGAATGGCAAACAACCTAAATTGATACATATAAACAAGTGCTCCTAAAACCAATCCTTTGGCAATAATATTAACAGCAACGTTACCTAAGCCCATACTAATAGAGGTAACCGCATCTTTAAATAGATAGGTTTTTAATTTCATTTTGTTAGAAATAAGCACTTCTATAGCAATTAAAGCTACAAAAACGGGAATAGCATAATAAATAAGATTGGGTATGTGAGGTATCTGCATAAGAATCAATTTTAAAGGAATAAATGTACTCATTTTTTAAATATTAAAAATGTCAAATAATTGAGACTTAAAAACGTCAGAAATAAATAATAAAAAGTGTATATTTGCACGCTCAAATTAATAACAAAAAAATAATAATTTATGAATCATTACGAAACTGTTTTCATTTTGAATCCCGTTTTATCTGAATCACAGATAAAGGAAACAGTAAAAAAGTTTGAAGATTACTTGGTTTCTAAAGGTGCCGAAATGATTTGGAAAGAGAATTGGGGCTTAAAAAAATTAGCTTACACAATTCAAAAGAAAAAAACTGGCTTTTATCATTTATTTGATTACAAAGTAGCCGGAGAATTAGTTGCTCCTTTCGAGTTAGAATTTAGAAGAGACGATAGCGTTATGCGTTACCTAACTGTACGTTTAGACAAACACGCTGAGGCGTGGGCAGAAAAGCGTCGCGAACGCAATAAACAATCTAAAAATTAAGCCATGGCAAATTTAGAACAACAAGCAAAAGGAGGTAGCAAAGCAGATATCAGATATCTAACACCTCTTGATATTGAAACAAAACAAAAAGTAAAATATTGTCGATTTACCAAAAACGGTATAAAATATATTGATTATAAAGATGGCGATTTCTTAATGTATTTAGTAAACGAACAAGGCAAAATTTTACCCCGTCGTTTAACAGGTACAACTTTAAAATACCAACGCAAAGTGGCTCAAGCTATTAAAAGAGCACGTCATTTAGCTTTAATGCCTTATGTAGGCGATATGTTAAAATAATTTTTAAAACTTAAATAATATGGAACTTATATTAAAAAAAGACGTAGAGAATTTGGGTTTTAAAGATGACCTAATTAAGGTTAAAAATGGTTACGGACGTAATTATTTAATTCCAAAAGGATTTGCTATTTTAGCAACAGTATCTGCTAAAAAAGTATTAGCCGAAACGCTTAAGCAACGGGCTTTTAAAGAAGCTAAGTTGATAAAAGATGCCAATAAAATTGCAGAAGCATTAGGGGCATTAGAAATTAAGATAGCTGCTAAAGCAGGAACAGGTACTAAATTATTTGGCTCTATTAACAATGCCAATCTTGCCGAAGCTTTAGAAACAGCTGGTCAAAGTGTCGATAAAAAATACATTAGTGTTTTAGGAGGTACTATTAAACGATTAGGAAAAAGTCAAGCCAAAATAAGATTACACAGAGAAGTTATTGTTGACTTGGACTTTGAAGTTGTTTCTGAAAAGTAATTAACAACTGTGTTTATAACTTTTAAAAACCGCCTTAAAACGCGGTTTTTTTTTGCTTATTTTTGATAAAATAATCTTAAAATAATTAATAAATGAAAAAATTTTATCTTTTCGCAGTGCTGTCATTTGGCATTGCTACAAGTTCTTTTGCTCAAGTAACCACAGCCTCTGTGAGAGGTACGGTTACAGATGAGTTAGGCGAAGCCCTACCAGGAGCCAGTATCGTTGCAGTTCATGTGCCTTCAGGTACCAAGTATGGAACTGTTACTCAGTTTAATGGTAGTTTTAATATTCCTAATATGCGTATTGGCGGCCCTTATACTATTACCGTAACCTATGTAGGTTTTAAAGGACAGACAGATAATGGAATTAACCTTCAAATAGGTGAAAAATTAAAACTTAATTATTCATTAAAAGAAGAAGCTTCAAAATTGCAAGAAGTTGTAATTAATGCCTCTGGTAAAAATGCTGTTATTAACAGTGGTAGAACAGGTTTATCTACCAATATTAGTAGCAAACAGATTAGTGCTTTACCAACTATCTCAAGATCTATAAACGATTTTACACGTTTAACACCTTCTTCAGACGGTAATTCTTTTGCAGGGGGGAATAATAAAATGAATAATCTAACTTTAGATGGTTCTATTTTTAACAATCCGTTTGGTTTAGATGGCGGGACACCAGGCAGTCAAACCAATGCACAACCTATTTCTTTAGATGCCATTGATCAAATTCAAGTTGATATTGCGCCTTTCGATGTTACTTCATCAGGATTTACAGGTGCCTCAATTAATGCTGTTACAAAATCGGGAACAAACGAATTACACGGAAGTATCTTTGGCTTCTTTAGAAACCAAGATTTAACAGGAAGTAAAGTTGCTGGAACCGATATTTTTAAAGGAAAATTGAGTCATACACAAGCTGGTTTTAGTATTGGGGGACCCATCATTAAAAATAAATTATTTTTCTTTGCCAATGCAGAGTTAGAACGTAGAGACGATTTAGTAAGTGGTTTTAGAGCTAACAATGGCGGCGAAACAGTTGGTAACGGTGTATCGAGAGTGCTTAAATCAGATTTAGATGCCGTTTCTTCAGCTTTAGCGGCAATAGGTTATGATACAGGAGGATATGAAAATTTATTACATGCAACGGATAATGAAAAATTTATAGTTAAATTAGACTGGAATATAAATGAAAACCACTCTTTAACAGCTACATACAATGCTTTAGATGCCCGTAGAGATAAACCTGCACATCCAACAGCATTCTTCTTTAGAGGTCCCAATCAAAACACATTACAGTTTGAAAATTCTAGTTATACAATAAATAACAAGATTCAGTCGGCTTTGGTTGAATTAAAATCAAGATTTGGAAATAAATATTCTAATAATTTACAAGCTGGTTACACACATTTTGACGATTTTAGGACACCATTTTCTACACCAGCACCTTCTATTACGATATTGAAAGATGGTTCTCCATATATTATTGCTGGTCACGAACCTTTCTCAATTCATAATAAATTAGATCAAAAAGTTTTACAATTTACAGACAATTTTAAAATATATGCAGGTAGTCATACTGTTACTTTAGGGTTTGCTTTTGAGAAATTTATGTTCGATAATTCATTTAATTTAGGGACTTATGGCGCTAGAGGCGTATTTTTCCCAACGGCAGGTTCTGTTGCAGACTTCTTAGCATTAGCCGCAGACCCAACACAATTAAAAGCTGATTTTGCAGCTGCTCAAGCCGCATTTGATGCAGATAATTGGGCTTTAGCTGAAACAAATGTTGGTCAAATTGCTGTGTATTTCCAAGATGAATGGGCTATAAATGAAAACTTTACATTGACTTATGGTGTACGTGTTGATAGACCTGAGTATTTTGATACAAAAGCTAAAATACAAGAAAATATTGACAGAAGTTGTTGTTACGACCCATCTATTCCATACTTTGACACTAATGGAGATCCTGCCTTTTATGACAGTACAAATTTACCAAGCGAAAGTTGGTTGGTATCACCACGTTTAGGTTTTAACTGGGATATGAAAGGAGACAATACACAACAATTACGAGGTGGTTTAGGTATCTTCTCTGGTCGTTTACCTTTTGTTTGGATAGGTAATCAAGTGCAAAATGTAAATTCATTTTTTTACACAGTTGTCGATCCTAAATTTAATTTTCCACAGGTGCTTAGAACAAGTTTGGGTTATGATAGAAAATTTGAAAATGGTTTAACAGCTACTTTCGATATTATGTATTCTAAAAATATAGATGCTATCTTTGCTAATAACATTGGCTTAGGAAAACCATCTGGAACAGTTGTAGGCGTAGGATCTAGACCTAGATATTTACCTGGAGATATTACTAATAACGCTTGGTCTATTGTAAATACCAATGTAGGAAGTGTCTTTAATTTCTCTACACAACTTAAAAAGAGTTTTGAAAACGGTTACAACGTAAGTTTAGCATACGACTTTTTGGATGCTAGAGATGCAACATCTCCAACACAAGAAATTACAAATGCAACCTTTAATTCTAATCCTGCCATTGGAAACCCAAATACAGCGGTTGCCAATGCTTCACATTTTGGTCATAAACACCGCTTTGTCGGCTCTGCTACTAAAACATTTAAGTACGGACATGACAAGTGGTCAACTTCTTTAGCTACATTCTTTGAATACACAGAAACAGGACGCTTTAGCTATGTTTATGGTGGCGATATAAATGGAGATGGATCGGCTTCAAACGATTTAATTTATATTCCAACAACAGGAGATATTGCTAGTATGAATTTTTCTGGTACAACAGCACAACAAAGTTCTCAAAGAACTGCTTTAGAATCTTTTATTAGACAAGATGATTATTTAAATGCACGTAGAGGTACATTTGCTGGTAGAAATGCAAATTTATCACCTTGGTTTTCAAGTTGGGATGTTAGAATTGCTCAAAATTATAATTTGAACGATTCAGGTCAGAAAGTACAATTTACAATGGATATTTTAAACTTTGGTAATTTACTCAGTTCTAATTGGGGTTTAAGAGAAATCCCTGTAAACACACAACCTATTGGTGTTTCTGTAGATGCCGCGGGTGTGCCAACTTACACTTTCGATACTACTCAAGTATCTACATTTACTAACGATTTAGATTTGCGTTCTAGATGGCAAATCCAATTTGGTTTACGTTATATATTCTAAACCGAATTAATTCTTTTATTAAACCGCTAATTCTAGTTTGAATTAGCGGTTTTTTTTATCTTTGGACTAATGAAGTACACCTTGTTAAGCAAAGAACAATTAGAAGCTTTAAGCGAAGATTTTTCTAAATTTTTAGCTACTCAGCAGATTGATGTAAAAGAATGGAATACTATAAAATCTGATAGACCTAAAGTAGCTCAAGAAGAACTCGAATTGTTTAGCGATTTGGTTTGGGACGATGTATTGTCTAAAGCCAAATATATTGAGCATATATCGCCAAAGCAATTAGATTTATTTAATTGCTCGGTTCATTCTATACACCGAATTGTGGTAAAAATAGCAAAGGACAATTTTGATTTTTATAATGATGCCGATTACAAATGGTTTTTAAAAAATTTAAATGATAGATGTTTGACATTCTTTCAGGCTCAAAAAAAATATCAAAGAGAACGCAATCTAGAATTGTTTGATTTGATTCAAAAAGGAGGCGTCATTAGTAAAGGAGAATTGTATAAAAATATGTTGCTAAAAATAGGGTAGATGGTGAATAATTCTGAAATATTAACTTACTTACAGACTTTTTTAACTACACATCGTATAGAAAGATTTAAAGAAATTTTGAGTCAGCGGACACGTTATTTTACAGTCGCTATAGAAGATGTGTATCAGCCACATAATGCGAGTGCTATATTGCGGAGTTGTGAAGTTTTTGGTATTCAGGACGTGCATATAATCGAAAAGAATTACGTTTTTAAAAATTCAAAACAGGTGTCTAAAAATGCCAATAAATGGCTCAATACATACAAATATAGAGATTATAAAAACAATTCTTTAGCCTGTATAGATATTTTAAAAAAGAAAGGCTATCAAATTGTAGCAACAACGCCACATACAGATTCTTGTCTTTTGCAGAATTTTGATATTACTAAAAAAGCCGCTTTCTTTTTTGGTGTCGAAAAAGAAGGCTTATCAGATGACGTTTTAAAAAATGCCGATGTAGCTTTAAAAATACCTATGTACGGCTTTACCGAAAGTCTTAATATTTCTGTGGCTGCCGCTATAGTTTTGCAACATTGTAGTACAAAATTACACCAATCTGAAATAGATTGGCAATTGTCTGAAACAGAAAAGCAAAACTTAGAATTAGAATGGACAAAAAAAACCATTAAGGACGTTGATAATATTGTAGAACGCTATCTAGAAAATAAGAAATAAAGTGTTTGACGAGAAAATATACTGGTTTATCGAAAAAAATTGTTTTTCAGACCATTTTAAAAGTCATTTGTATTCAAATAATTAAATTTGAACATCATGAAAATTAAAAATTTACTTTTAACATTATCATTCTTAATTCTTAGCAGTTGCATAGTCAAATCTTTACATCCTTTTTACACCAAAAAATCTATTTTTTTTGAAAAACGTTTGTTAGGTAATTGGCAGGATACTAAAAAAGGGACTTGGAAAGTTGTTAGTTTTAAAGAGGAAGTATTAAAAGACAATAAAGAAAAAGATACAAGCAAGTTGAGTGATGAAGATTTAATAGATTATGAAAAGTATAAGGATGCTTATTTGTTTAATTATGTAAAGGATAGCTCTGAAACTCAATTTTTTGTGATGCCTTTTAAGATAAAGAAACAACTATTTTTAGATTTTTATCCCATTGATTTTGAAGAGGGTAATTTAAATAAATTAGTATCTTACCACTTATTAAAAACACATTCTTTAGTTAAAGTTGAATTCACTTCTGAGGGTTTATTAAAATTAAGGTGGTTTGATGAAGATAAAATAACAGATTTAATTGACAATAATCGCATAAAAATAAAATATGAAAAAGTTGGAATTGATGAGAACATATTACTCACAGCTTCTTCAGAAGAATTACAAAAATTTATTACAAAATACATAGATTCTAATGATAAAGATAAATGGAAGACCGATGTCCATTTCAACTTAAAAAAGGTAGATGAAAAAATTAAATAGAGTATATTTTAAAAAGTTTAATTCAAAGTCGGTGTTATTTAACATCGGCTTGTGGTTGAGTACTTTTGTTATTCTATTGTTAGCTTTTACAAATATAGGTTACCCTAAAAAGATTGATTTTATTTATACTTTAAGCTTTTTAGTAAGCCTTTCTATCCCTGTTATTATTAATATTTACTTTCTGATTCCCAAGTTGTTAATCAGAGAAAAATATGTTGCTTATTTGCTTATATTTATAGCTAATTTAATTGTTTTTGCACAATTAAATATTTGGTTTTTTGATAGAATAATCAATTTTCTATTCCCAAATTATTACTTTATATCCTATCATTCAAATACTAAACGAATCACAATTTTTAGCATATTTCTCATTGGTTTTACGCTTATAAAGCTAACTCAAGATTGGATATTTTTAAATAAAAAAGAAAACAAAGATTTAGTACAGAAAAACGAAGAAATTAGCAATCAATTATATTTTTTGCGATCTCAAATCAACCCTCATTTTCTGTTCAATTCTTTAAATGTTATTTACAATCTTTCACTAGAAAAAAGTAATGAAACACCAAAAGCAATTATTCAACTCTCTGATATATTGCGTTATATAATTTATGATTCTGAAACCAATACGGTTTCTCTAAAAGATGAAGTAAAGCTAATTAAAAATTATATTGCTTTTCAAAGTTTAAGATACCAATTAGATAATTATGTTACTTTTAATTGGACTATTTTGAATGAAGATTTTAAAATATTTCCAATGCTTTTTATGCCTTTTATTGAAAATTGTTTTAAGCATGGTATCTCAGATAAAATTGAAGAAACTAAAATAAATATCGAGTTGATTCAGGAAGAAAATTACTGTTTATTAAAATTAGAAAATAAATACGATAAGCCTGATTTTAAAATAGCAAACCAATTTTCTGGTGTTGGCATTGCAAATGTTAAAAAGAACTTGGCTTTGGTTTATCCAAAAGCACACGAATTAAATATCTCACATTCTGAAACTCATTTTAGAGTTACACTTAAACTATTTGATTATGCGAATTAAATGCATTGTTATTGATGATGAAATTGCAGCACAAAATATTTTAAAAAAATTTATTGCTGAGGTTACACAGTTAGATTTAGTTGAAGTTTTTAATAGTACTCAAAGTGCCATAAATGGTTTACCAGATTTAGGAACGATTGATTTGATATTTTTAGATATTAATTTACCAAAGATGTCAGGTATATCATTTTATAAATCACTTATAAATCCACCAAGTGTTATTTTTACTACGGCGTATTCGCAATATGCGGTACAAGGTTTTGAAGTTAATGCTATCGATTACTTGTTAAAACCTTTTTCGTTTGAGAGGTTTTTAAAGGCTGTCAATAAATTTACTGAATCACAAAAAGGTAGGGTTGATGATAAATTACAGACGCTCATTATAAAATCTGATAAAAAACTCTTTAAAATATTGATAGATGAAATTTATTATTTAGAAGCCTATGGCGATTATGTTAAAATACATTTAGAAAATAAATTTGTATTGACAAATAACACTCTTTTCAATATTTTTAAAATGCTTTCTGGCGCTGGTTTTAAACAAGTTCATAAATCGTTTGTTGTAAAGATGGCCAAGATAGAAGCTGTAGAAGTGAATACAATACTCCTGAAAAATACCAAAATACCAATTGGTCAAAAATATAAATCAGGATTTTTAGAAAAGTTTAGAAATTGCTAGTTTCCTGAATTTAAAGTCAAACTTTCAACTGTAGCAATATCTTTACAATTCTTAAGATACAACACGACTTCCTTATTATTGGCCACACCTTCTATCCAATAAAAACGACAAGGTTTTAGGTGTGTTTTGCTTTTAGAAAAGTCAATTTCACCGTCTAGTAATATTTTATTTATTGATAAAGTATCTATATTCAGAGTTTTCATAGCATTTTGTGAATCCTTAGAAAAATGGAGTGGTTTATTGCGTATGAGTTTTAAAATCCGTGCATTTGGAAAATATTCACATCCGGCATTTTTACCGTTAAAAAAAAATACAAGTAAGGCAATACCCATAAAAAAACCTATCCCGTAAAGGCCAAATCTTTTAGTTAAATTCATATTAAAATATCAAGAGATTTATATCACTAAAAGGAATGTTAAACCAATCGGCTACCGTTTTATTGGTCAGAATACCGTGGTAAAAATACATACCGTTTTGCAAGCCTTTGTCAAAGCGTGCCGCATTTTCAATACCGCCTAATTCACCTATATTTAATAAGTAAGGGGTAAAGAAATTACTGATTGTAATAGAAGACGTACGCGAATAGCGCGACGGAATATTAGGTACACAATAGTGTATAACACCGTGTTTTTTATAGGTCGGATTGCTGTGTTTTGTAAACTCTGAAGTTTCAAAACAACCCCCTCTGTCTATACTTACATCAACAATTACAGCACCTTCTTTCATTTGCTTGACCATTAATTCTGATACAATAATTGGGGTGCGGGCTTTTCCACGAATTGCACCAATAACCGCATCGCAACGCATCAATTGTTTTTGCAGTGTCTTTGGCTGAATAGTAGATGTGGCCACCATAGTACCTAAGTTGTATTGTAGCTTGCGCAATTTTGTAATCGAATTGTCAAAAACGGTGACTTTTAAACCTAAAGCTAAAGCTACACGAGCCGCCGATTCTCCTACATTTCCGGCTCCTAAAATGATAATTTTACTGGGATTTACACCAGCAATATTGCCCAATAAAATGCCATTACCATTGTTGGAGGTATTGAGTAATTCGGCGGCTATTAAAACCGAAGCTGTTCCGGCTATTTCACTCAAACTCTTTACAATTGGGTACACACCGTGTTCGTCCTTAATATAATCAAATGCTATGGCCGTAATACGCTTGTTGGCCAAAGCTTCAAAATATTCTTTCTTTTGGGTTTTGAGTTGCATAGCCGAAAATAAGACGCTTTGTGGATTCATCATCTTAATTTCGTCTAGGGTTGGTGGCTCAACTTTTAAGACTATGTTACAAGCAAAAACGGTCTTAGTATCGTAAGAAATATCCGCTCCAGCATCAGAAAAAGCGACATCAGTAAAATTTGCACCTAGACCAGCTCCTGTTTCCAACAATATTTTATGACCATTATTTACCAAAGCCGAAACGGCATCAGGTGTTAAACAGATGCGCTTTTCTTCTAAAAGTGTTTCTTTAGGGATACCAATTGTTAAGTTTCCTTTGTGCTTAAAAACTTCTAACATTTCTGGTTTAGGAAGAAGTTCTTCTTTACTAAAAGGTGAAAACGGCTGCCCCATAATGCTTAGATTTTAAAGGTTAAGGTTCGTGTATTGTCATTATTCACTTTAATGTGAATTGCAACAGCGTTTAAAGGTACTAAATTTTCTATTTTCTTTGGCCATTCTACAAAACAGTAATTATCAGAATAAAAATACTCGTCAATGCCGATGTCTAAAGCCTCTTCTTCTTTTTTAATACGATAAAAATCAAAATGATATAATGTATTTCCCTTATCGGATTGGTATTCGTTTACCAAAGAAAAAGTAGGAGAACTCACCCTATCCGTAACACCTAAGGCTTTGGCTAAAACCTTTATTAAAGTCGTTTTTCCACAACCCATAGTACCATAAAACAACCATACTTTAGGTTTGATGTTTTTTAAAAGTGCCTTAACTATCTGTGCTAAATCTTTTTCCGCGTAGGTAAATGTCATGACTTTTCTAGTTGATTTTTAAACCTGAAAAACACCTAAATTAAAGGACTTTTCTATAGGCGCATGATTGGCGGCTTCTATACCCATACTAATCCATTTTCTAGTGTCGAGCGGATTGATGACGGCATCTGTCCAAAGACGGGCAGCAGCATAATAAGGGGATGATTGTTTTTTATATCGGCTCTCAATAGTGTGAAGCAATTTTTCTTCTTGAGTCTTTGTAATTTTTTTACCTTGCTTTTTTAATGAAGCAACTTCTATCTGTAACAGTACTTTAGCAGCTTGTTGTCCGCCCATTACGGCCAATTCGGCACTTGGCCAAGCCACAATAAATCTTGGATCGTAGGCTTTGCCGCACATAGCGTAATTACCGGCTCCATACGAATTACCGATTATAACCGTAAATTTAGGCACGATTGAATTACTCACGGCATTTACCATTTTAGCACCGTCTTTTATAATACCGCCGTGTTCACTTTTACTGCCCACCATAAATCCGGTGACATCTTGTAAAAAAACAAGTGGTATGCGTTTCTGATTACAGTTAGCTATAAATCGGGCAGCTTTATCTGCGCTATCTGAATAAATAACACCTCCAAATTGCATTTCGCCTTTGGCATTTTTAACAATTTTACGCTGATTGGCCACTATGCCAACAGCCCAGCCATCAATACGGGCGTAGCCGCAAATAAGTGTTTTGCCATAGTCTTTTTTATATTCTTCTATTTCAGAATTATCAACCAAACGTTTGATTATTTTTAACATATCGTAAGGTTGATTTCTCAAGCCGGGTAAAATACCCAAGATTTCATTTACTTTTTGTTTAGGCGTATTGGCCTCAATACGGTTAAATCCTGCTTTTTTATAATTGCCCATCTTGGCAACAATATTCTTTATTTTATCTAGGGCATCTTTATCGTCCTTTGCTTTGTAATCTATTACGCCACTAATTTCGGTTTGAGATGTGGCGCCTCCTAAGGTTTCGTTATCAATATCTTCACCAATAGCCGCTTTGACCAAATAGCTCCCTGCTAGAAATATACTGCCTGTTTTTTCTACTATCAGAGATTCGTCACTCATAATAGGTAAATAGGCACCTCCGGCCACACAACTACCCATAACGGCAGAAATTTGCGTGATACCCATACTACTCATAACGGCATTGTTTCTAAAAATACGTCCGAAATTTTCTTTATCAGGAAAAATTTCATCCTGCATCGGTAAAAATACGCCGGCAGAATCAACCAAATAAATAATAGGCAACCTGTTTTCTATGGCTATTTCTTGGGCACGGAGATTTTTTTTGCCAGTAATAGGAAACCAAGCGCCTGCTTTTACGGTAGCGTCGTTGGCTACCACAACACATTGGTTGCCTTTAATATAGCCCATAACAACTATAACACCTCCAGAAGGACATCCGCCTTTATCGGTGTACATATCATTTCCTGCAAAAGTCCCAATTTCAATTGATTTTGAATCGGTATCTAAAAGATACGCAACACGTTCTCTAGCTGTTAATTTACCTAACTGATGTTGTTTTTCTATACGCTTTTCACCACCTCCTTTATAGGTACTTAAAAGGCGTTTTTTTAATTCGGACAATAAAAGTTTGTTAGAATCTTCATTTTTATTAAAGGTAACGTCCATTTTAAATGCTATTTTTTGGTTGTGCTAAAATACAAAAACGAAAGATAAAATTACCGAGAATATTTTTGTTAAAATTTCGTTGATGCTATTAAATGAATAATTACGATATTTACAACTTCTTAAAAATAAAATGATAATGATGAATAAAAATACAGTTTTAGGTTATGCTACTTTAATAATGATAATTGTAGGTTTGGGTTTAATGGGATTGGGTGCTTTTAGATATAATGACGTCGCTGGATGGGGTTTTGGAGCAGTTGGTGTAGGCTTTTTTGCCATTGCTTGGGTTTTTAATGCCTTAAAAGGACGCGTTTGATTTGAAATAACAAATTCCAAAACTCAAATTCCAAAAGCTGAAATAAAATATTAAGTCACCCTGAGCGTAGTCGAAGGGTCAAACAATTAACTCAAAATTCATAACTATTTAGATGGCTGACGATAAAAAAATAATTTTCTCAATGTCTGGTGTTAGCAAAACTTTTCAAGGTGCTAACAAACCTGTTATTAAAAATATGTATCTCAGTTTTTTTTACGGAGCTAAAATCGGCATTCTGGGTTTAAACGGCTCAGGTAAATCGACTTTACTAAAAATTATAGCTGGAATTGATAACAATTACCAAGGCGATGTGGTCTTTTCGCAAGACTATTCGGTGGGCTATTTAGAACAAGATCCGCAATTAGACAATACCAAAACAGTTTTAGATATTGTAAAAGAAGGCGCTGCAGAAACAGTCGCTATTTTAGACGAGTACAATAAAATAAACGACTTATTTGGCTTAGAAGAGTATTATTCTGATGCCGATAAAATGGACAAACTCATGGTACGTCAGGCAGCTTTGCAAGATCAAATTGATGCTGTTAATGCGTGGGAACTCGATACCAAATTAGAAATTGCTATGGACGCTTTGCGTACGCCTAGTGGCGATACACCCATTGAGAATTTATCAGGAGGTGAACGCCGTCGTGTGGCTTTGTGCAGATTGCTCTTGCAAGAACCCGACGTCCTTTTATTAGATGAGCCTACCAATCATTTAGATGCTGAGTCGGTTCATTGGTTAGAACATCATTTAAAACAGTATAAAGGCACAGTGATAGCAGTTACGCACGATCGTTATTTCTTAGATAATGTAGCGGGCTGGATTTTAGAACTCGATAGAGGCGAAGGTATTCCCTGGAAAGGAAATTATTCCTCTTGGTTAGAGCAAAAGACTAAGCGTTTAGCGCAAGAACAAAAAACAGCTTCTAAACGTCAAAAAACATTGGAGCGTGAGCTAGAATGGGTGCGAATGGCCGCTAAAGGACGTCACGCCAAACAAAAAGCACGTTTGTCTAATTACGATAAGTTGCTCAATCAAGACCAAAAACAACTTGAAGAAAAACTTGAAATATATATTCCCAACGGCCCACGTTTAGGGACTAATGTTATTGAGGCTGTAAATGTTTCGAAAGCTTTTGGCGATAAATTGTTGTACGAAGATTTGAATTTTATGTTACCGCAAAATGGTATTGTGGGTATTATCGGTCCTAATGGCGCCGGAAAAACCACCTTGTTTAAACTGATAATGAAAGAGCTTGAAGCCGATAAAGGTAGTTTTAAAGTCGGCGAAACCGCCAAGATTGCCTATGTTGACCAAGCGCACAGTAATATTGACCCAGAGAAAACCATTTGGCAAAATTTTGCTGATGAACAAGATTTGATAATGATGGGCGGTAAGCAGGTTAATTCGCGTGCTTATTTAAGCCGATTTAACTTTTCGGGGAGTGAACAAAACAAAAAGGTTTCGAAGCTTTCGGGCGGTGAACGCAACCGTTTGCATCTGGCCATGACACTTAAAGAAGAAGGTAATGTATTACTTTTAGATGAGCCTACTAATGATTTAGATATTAATACTTTAAGAGCCTTAGAGGAAGGTCTTGATAATTTTGCAGGCTGTGCTGTAGTCATTTCGCATGACCGTTGGTTTTTAGACCGTATTTGTACGCATATTTTAGCCTTTGAAGGCGATAGCCAAGTATACTTTTTTGAAGGTTCCTTTTCTGATTACGAAGAGAATAAAATAAAACGTCTGGGTGGCGACTTGATTCCTAAACGTATTAAGTATAAAAAGTTGGTGCGGTAATAGGTTTGTTGCTTTTCTGTTTATAATTATTGTTTAGTTAGAAACCTTATGATATAATGAGATACTACCACGAAGTCTGAAGACTTCGCAGAGCGGATTTACTTTGTGAAAAGTCAATATCTGATTTAGTTTGTGCTAAGCCAAAATTTAGATTCAGAATTGTAAATATTATTATAAGATGGATTTTTTTCATGTTTACAGCAACAAAGCGCTAAACGTACTTCTGCTTTGCAAACGTTTTTATTCTTTTATAAATTTTAAAGTATATCCATTATCAAACTTCATGAAGTATAAGCCATTAGCTAAATTTTGAATACTAATCTTTTTATTTTTATTTATAGAACCACTTTTAACTTTATACCCTAAATTGTTATAAACGGTATATATTCTTGCATTATTAAATCCTGATATTTGTATAAAATTATTTGATGGATTTGGATAAATATTAGTATTATCATTTTCATTTTTAAAAATGTCAATCCCCAGAGTTGTTGTGTTAAACTTAATAATTTTGTCATTTTGTAGTTCTGCTATATATAAGTCATTGCCATTTAGTGCTAATCCTCTAGGTACAAAGAGGCTATTCACAATAGATGTTGCTATTGGAGTAGTCATTGAAATATCTACTTTATAAACACTGGAATCACTAGAAGCATATAAGTTATTACCGTTTAAATGTAAAGAAAAAACATTATTTATTGAAACTACATCTGTAGCGGTAGGACTGGATAACGTAATATCAATTTTAGAAATTTTATTTCCTAAAACTTCTGCAATGTATAAGTCGTTGCCATTTAGTGCTAAACCTCTAGGGTCATTTAACCCCGTAATCACATCTGTAGCGATAGGGTTGGATGCCGTAATATCAATTTTAGAAATTTTACCTGCTGAGCTTTCAGATATATATAATTCATTGCCATTTAGTGCTAATGAAGTAGGTCTACTTAATCCCGTAATCACATCTGTAACAGTAGGATTGGATATAGTAATATCAATTTTAGTGATTTTACCTCCTCCACTTTCTGCAATATATAAGTCATTGCCAATTAATAGTAATCCAATAGGTGTAAATAATCCACCACCAACTACATCTGTGACGGTAGGGTTAGTTGCCGTAATATCAATTTTAGAAATTTTATTAACGTGAGCTATATATAGGTCGTTCCCATTTAATAGTAATTCAATAGGGTGATTTAATCCAACAGTAACAACATCTGTTGTTTGTGCATTTAGATTGATAAAAGATAAAAATAAAATTGTTGTTAAAAAGTAAATTTGTTTCATAATTAATTTAAGTTGTTAATATTTAGTGTATTATACTGATATAGGTTGACCTTTTTTCCGTTTAGAAGGTAAAAAATAGTTTGAACTAGGTTTTGTTTTTAAATCGTTAGTTCAGTCAAATTTACATTATTTTTCCGATAGGATTTATATTTGATATTCGGATTTAAATGTACTTCGGCTGGTTTTCTTAAATCGAGGCTAAAA
>JASFYX010000061.1:0-22462 GCA_045046885.1 Flavobacteriaceae bacterium | reverse complement strand
TGTACTTTCCTGAAATAGGTTGACTAAAAATTAAACCATTAATTATAGTCACTTATGAAAACACAAAATGGACACTGGCGAAAAAAAAGCTACCAAAAAGTAACTTTAGAAACCAAACTTTTAGTCATTGACCAAATTCTAAACGGTCAGATATCCACCAATTTTGCCTCTAAAAAATATGAGGTTCCTAGAACTACCATTACCTATTGGTTAAGAAAATACAGTACCTTAGTACAACAAAATACAGGTATGAGTAAACTAGATGAAATTAAAAAATTAAAGGAACGTATCGAAGAACTTGAGTTTGTCAAAGACTTTCAGCAAGATATTATCGCTGATATGGAACTCATTACAGGAGTCGATATGTCAAAAAAGTCATTGCCCAAAACATTAGCAAAAGAGATAGAACTAAAGAAGAAAAACCGTTTAAAAGAAAATGGTTCTATGAATGTTTTGGGATCTCTAAACAAGCCTTTTACAAAAGACTCAAAACCCAACAAAAACAACAAGTAGACCATCAAAAACTAATGACAATGGTCAAAGACTACCGTAATAAAGTAGGTTCTAAAACTGGAGGTATTAAACTTTATACTGAGCTTAAACAAGACTTTGTAAACCAAGATATTAAAATTGGTAGAGATAAGTTTTATTGCTTCTTAAGGCTTCATAAACTATTAGTACCTAAAACAAAAAACTACATCACAACCACCAACTCTAAACATATGTACAAAAAATATAAAAACCTTATTAAAGACCAAGTCCCTAATAGACCAGAGCAACTTTGGGTAAGCGATATTACTTATATTAAAACTCAAAACGGTCATAATTACCTAGCACTAGTCACAGATGCCTATTCTAAGCAAATTATGGGCTATAAACTAGACAATCATATGAGAACATCGCTTTGTACTGATGCGCTAGCTATGGCTATTAAAAATAGAAAATATCCCAAACAAAAACTCATACATCACTCTGATAGAGGTTTTCAATACTGCAATCCTAAATACACTGAGTTTGCTGAACAAAATGGAATAACAATGAGTATGACAGAACAATACGACCCATACGAAAATGCAATTGCTGAAAGAGTTAACAGAACTCTTAAATACGAATATGGATTAAAACAAACCATTAAAAATACAGACCTAGCTCAAAAAATGACTGATGAAGCTGTATATATTTACAACAATCTTAGAACACATTTTAGCCTAGATTTAAGGAAACCTTTTGAAGTGCATAATAATCCTGACATCAAATATAAATCATATCGAAAAAATAAAGTAAATTTGACAGAACTAACAATTTAAAAACTGACCTAGTTCAAACTATTTTTTACCTTCTAAACAGAAAAAAGGTCAACCTATATCAGTATAATACAGTCAATAAATTAATGAAAAAAACTGAAATGATAAAAAATCTACTTATCCTGTTTTGTATTATTGTATGCATTAATAAAATTCACTCTCAAACAAGTTGGGAATTATTAAACCCTAAACCAACAGCTAATACTGGAAAAGATGTTGAGTTTGTCACGAATAATATTGGATACATAATAACATCTAATGAATTATTAGAAACATTAGATTCAGGTGGTACTTGGTTAAAAAAGCAAAATATCTCTAGTGGAAATGATATGAGTTTCTATAATACAACTGGTTATGTTGTTGGCAATTATGGATATATGTTAAAATCTATAGATAATGGATTATCATGGAGTCAAATATCTACAGGTTTCAATGGCAATTTTAATACTGTTAATATAATTGATGATAACAATATTATATTATCGACTTCAAATAGTATCGTAAAAACTGATGATGGGGGAACTATCTGGGAAAGTTTGAGTATTCCAAATGTTACAGTTAATAAGACATCTTTTACCAGTTCATTAATAGGGCATGCTGTTTGTAATGGTGGAACAATATTAAAAACTATTGATGGTGGGCAAAACTGGTATACAACACAGAGTACAAATACTTTTCCTTCAGATTTTTTCACAGTATATTTTGTTAATGAAACCATTGGTTTTGCGACAAGAGAGCACGACTACATGTTCAAAACTACTGATGGTGGTGAAACTTGGGTAGAAATTTCAGGCACAGTAGATGCTATTTTTGATTTTCACTTTTTAGATGAAAATAATGGTTTTGCAACAGGTGAATATGGGGCAACATACAGAACAAATGATGGAGGAGCTACATGGAGTCAAATCTTTTTTCAAAATGGATTTGTGGGTGGTACTTCTATGTATGGAATTTATTTTCAAGACAGTAACATTGGTTATGCTACTGGTGCTCGTGGTCGTATCATTAAAACTACAGATGGAGGAAATACTTGGACACCACATTCTATAACTTATAATGACTTTCTACAATTACAATTTATAAATGACAATATAGGTTATGCGCAATCAGGAAGTCATTTTTATAAAACACTAGATGGAGGAAACTCATGGTCTTTGGTTGGCTCTTTAAGTTTAGGAACCTCCGTTTCCAGTAGTGATTTTACATTTGTAAATGAAAATTTAGGTTATGCAACTACAGGAGGAACGTATGGAGGTCATGTATTTAAAACAACAGATGGAGGGGTAACATGGTCTGGACTAAATAATGGTTATGATATAATTGATGAAGGAATAACTTCAATTTTTTTTCTAAACGAAAACAATGGTTTTATTTCTGGCGGTTTCAATCAAAAGAAAGTTATGAAAACTACTGATGGTGGGAATAACTGGACACAAGTTTCAAATCAAATATTTGGTCAGATTCAATTTGTAAATGATTTGGTTGGATACGGTAATCGCATAGGAAACTATTATGGTGCTATGTACAAAACTACAGATGGTGGTAATACATGGAGTATAAGTATTGAATTGGAAGGAGAGGATATTAATGCTTTTCATTTTGTTGATGAAAACAATGGATATTTTGTTGGTGACCAAGGCTTAATTTATAAAACCAATGATGGGGGAATTAACTGGGAAGAATTAGAAATTCCGTATGAATGGTATACAAAGGTTAACTTTTATTCCAAAAATGTAGGTTACATAGCTGATGAAGATGGAAAATTGTACAAAACAGAAAACGGAGGAATCAGTTGGGAATATCTTACTCAGCAATATGCCATAAATACAATTGAGCTTATTGGTGACAAAATCTATACAGCAGGTACAAATGGTAAAATTTACAGAAGTGATATAGAATATGAAACCATAGTATTGCATGTTAATACTGCTGAAAACATCTCTAATTCAAGTGTTAGCTTAACTGGTAACGTTACTTCTAATGGAGAATCTATTTCAAACATTCAGTTTGAGTACAGTACAGATTACTCTTTCAACAACATTATTTCTACAAACCCAAGTACAATTAATGCAAATGAATCTTTGAATGTTTCTGTTGTTTTATTAAACTTAGAATCAAACACTACATATTACTTTAGATTAGCAGGAACACAGAATTCAAATAATAGTTCTAGCCAAATTCTAAGTTTCACAACACTTCCTGATTATGAAATAACAACAAATTTTACTTATAATTATTCATCAACTATCGCAGAAATTTCAGGTAAGATAGTGTCTAATGAACATAACATTTTTAATGCTGGATTTCAATTTGGTGTAAGTTCTGATGTTCTCGATAATAATATAAGTGGAACACCAAACTTAGTAGCAGGCAATACAACGGAGAACATTATAGCTAGTTTGGATAATCTGCAACCAGAAACACAATACTTTTACAGAATAAAGGCAACACATCAAGGAGAAGATATTTATGGTAATATACAGTCCTTTACAACGTATCCTGAATATAATATTAATCTGTATAACCCAAGTATTAATGGGGCAAATGTAACGTTATCTGCATACATAACTTCTTACAATCAGGATATAACTGATATTATATATGAATACGGGTCTACAGATTACGAAAACAATACTTCAACCAATCCTTCTCATGTTAATGCTAACAGTTCAGCTTACGTTAGTACTACGTTAACTAATTTGGACACAAATTCAAATTATTATTACAGATTAAAAGCTATTCATAATGGGGGAGCTATTTATAGTGAAGAGGGAGTTTTCAATTTTTCAGGAGATATTATTATGGTAAGTGGAACAATAGAAGAAACCCAAAACAATTCTATAGAATTAAGAGGTTTAATTAATAGTAATGGCACTTATTTAACAGAAATTCATTTTGAGTATGGGCTTACGGAAAGTTTTGGCTCAACAATAGCTGGAACTCCAAATTATGTATATGGTTACAGTACTAATTTGATAACTGCTTTAATTAATAACCCACTACCAAATCAAACTTATTACTACAGATTAGTAGCTACAAACAATGGAAATACAATTTATTCAGATACTTATCAATATACAACTGCTACATTAAGCCTTACAGATTTTGATATAGAAAAAGAAATATCAATATATCCAAACCCAGCAACTGATTTTGTAAATATTAAATCTAATGTTTTTGAAAAAGTTAATTCTATTGAATTTTATGATGTATTAGGAAAACTTATCTACTCTGAAAATATTTCTAATGACTCTGATATAAAAATTGACGTATCGAATTTTAGGAGAGGTATATACTTTGTAAAAGTAAATTTTGAAAGTACCAAAACAATATCATCAAAATTAATATTGAATTAAAATCACGATTGCCCAACAATGACTATAATTCATCGCGGCTGAATTTCCTATCGGAAATCCAAGCCTTTTTATTAAATTCGTTGCTTAGCCGAAAAATCCTATCGGATTTCTCCGCAACGCAATCATAGCCAAAACCGTTGGCAAATATTAAAACAAAAATTATGAAAACAAGAATAACTTTAAGCACTTCATTAATCTTATTTTTCGTTATGACTTCCTGTCAAAATGAAACAGCATTATCTGTAAAACAACAAATTATTGGAACTTGGAATGTAGTTCAAATAACAACAGTTGGCGAAAATGATCCAAATTCTTTAAGTATCAATAATCTATCTGAATCAAAAATCACTATTAAAATAATTGACAGTGAAGTTGAGATAAATAAGAATTTTGAACTCCATAAATCTGGAAATTATAATTATTCCTTAAAAAATGAAAATTATTTGAATCCTGAAATTGTTTCAGTTCCATTGGACAAAATTATTGAATTTGATAATGCCAAATACAAAATTGTGATTGGTGGTTATAAAAATAACAAAAGGACATTACAGTTAGTTACAAAGGAATTGAAAAACAATTATTTCTTGAGGAAAAATAACATTTGCCAACACTGTATAAAATTTATGCTTAAATAAGCAAAAACAATAAGCTTACTTTCTCTATCCCCTCTGATTCACCGTATAACCCCGCCATTTTTCAAGACATTGCAACATATCTTCTGGAATATCTGAATTAAACTGCATAAACGCTCCCGTTACCGGATGTGTAAAACCCAAGGTTTTGGCGTGTAAAGCTTGGCGTGGTAAAATTTTAAAGCAATTGTCAACAAACTGTTTGTATTTGGTAAAAGTAGTCCCTTTTAAAATCTCGTTGCCGCCATAGCGTTCGTCGTTAAACAAGGTATGCCCAATATGTTTAAAATGAGCACGGATTTGATGGGTACGTCCTGTTTCTAATTTACACTGTACCAAAGTTACATAACTAAAACGCTCAATTACTTTGTAATGGGTTACAGCATGTTTACCAAAATCGCCCTCAGGGAAAACACTCATCTGCAAACGGTTTTTTAAACTACGCCCAATATTTCCTGTAATAGTTCCCTCATCTTCATCAATATTTCCCCAAACCAAGGCATGATACAAGCGCTCGGTAGTACGATCGAAAAATTGTTTAGAAAGATGCGCCATAGCGAATTCAGTTTTAGCAACTACCAACAAGCCACTTGTGTCTTTATCAATTCGGTGTACCAAACCGGGGCGTTCGTTAACGTTTGTCGGCAGGTTTTCTATATGATGTATCAGCCCGTTTACCAAAGTCCCACTGTAATTACCGTGTCCGGGATGCACCACCATACCGGCAGGTTTATTAACCACAATAACGGTTTCGTCCTCATAAATAATGTTAAGAGGAATATCTTCGGCTACCAATAAATTTTCGTGTGGCGGATGGGCTAAAACCACACGTACCACGTCGTTTGGTTTGACTTTATAATTGGCTTTAACAGTATGCTCATTGACCAAAACACCGCCGGCTTTAATAGCTTGTTGCACTTTATTACGTGTGGCATTTTCAATAAAATTCATCAAGAATTTATCTACACGTAGCGGCTCTTGGCCTTCGCTGGCCACAAACTTAAAGTGTTCGTAAAGTTCATCTTGATCTAAAGTGTCCTTTGGATTTTGCATATTATTTTTCTTTCCCGTCACCTAAGATAAATTCGATCAAAGTATTTTTAGCAATTTTATCGCCTTCTAGCAAATATTTTTCACCTACTTTAAGACCTCGTACTACATCTTTTCCCTTATCGGGAATGTAAGTCGGATTATCGCCAATGCGCAAGCCAATATTTTTTAATTCAATAACCGCTTGACGCAAAGTTTTACCGTAAATTTTAGGGATGCTTACTTTTCTGTATCCTGAAGGATTTAATGTAAGATAAATCTTACGATACTCTTTGACAAAATCACCCGCTAAAGGACTCTGTTCTATAACCGACAATGGCGGATAATTAGGGTTAAAACTGGTAGAATCTATAACGATTGCTTTTAAATGAAGACTGTCTAAAACCTTAGTTACATCGGTCAACATCATTTTATCAAGTGTAGGGACAGTTATTTTTTCGCTGTGATGTGTCGTATAATTTAACCATTGCAGCAACACAAAAACAGCCACAACCACAATAATTATTATAGTGCCTATAGTTTTTAAAAAACTTTTACTCAAAAGATATTTTAGAAATGCCATGGTTAAAATTTTGTGAGCACAAAGATACTTTTAAAATAGCAAACAACAAATTAGCCAATCTATTGTGTAAAATAAAATTAAAAGATTTTGTAAGTTTGTGAATAACCTAAAAAATAAGTCTTTGAAAAAAAATATCGCCATAATAATGGGTGGCAACTCTACCGAAGCTGCTGTTTCTATAAAAAGTGGCACCGTTGTATATCAGAATCTCGATAAAGACAAATACACGCCTTATTGTGTTAAAATTACAGGAGATGTTTGGGAAGTTGTTACCAACACCAAAAACTATCCTATAGATAAATCTGATTTTAGTTTTCGGTTTGAGGAATTTAAAATAAAATTCGACTGTGTTTTTAACGCCATTCATGGTACTCCCGGCGAAGACGGTTTACTCTGTGCTTATTTCGATTTGTTGGGTATTAAGCACACTTCTGCTCCTTTTTACCAGATGGCACTGACCTTTAACAAAAAAGATTGTTTAAGTGTCCTTAAAAATTACGCTATTAAAATGGCCGATTCTTATTTTTTAAGCAAGGGCGAAACTATTAATACCTCAGATATTGTAGCTAAAGTTGGACTTCCTTGCTTTGTAAAACCCAATCAGGCAGGCTCTAGTTTTGGTATTAGTAAAGTGTATAAAGAAAGTGAACTCCCAAAAGCAATTGACTTAGCCTTTACCGAAGACACCGATGTGCTAATTGAGTCTTTTTTAGAAGGCACAGAAGTCTCTGTAGGTGTTATTGAATATAAGGGTGACACCCTTGTTTTACCTCCTACAGAAATTGTGAGTCACAACGACTTTTTTGATTATGATGCCAAATACAACGGCAAATCAGATGAAATAACACCGGCTAGAATTACCAAGACACAACTCGAAAACCTCAACATTGAAGCTAAAAAAGTCTATGAAGTCTTGCATATAAAAGGTTTTTCGCGCTCCGAATTTATTTTTAAAGGCGATATACCTTATTTTTTAGAAATAAATACCGTACCCGGTTTTACAAACGAAAGTTTGTTACCCCAACAAGCACGCGCTGCCGGTATCAGTCTGGCTGAACTGTTTGGGGGTGCTATTGAGAATGCGCTTTTGTAATTCAAAATTCTGAATTCTGAATTCTGAATTTTAATTTTATTACATTTACAACATCAAACACACAGCTATGAAAAAAGCAGTCTTTCCCGGTTCATTTGACCCGCTTACATTGGGTCACGTAGATATTATAAAACGTGCTGTACCCTTATTCGACGAAATTATTATTGCTGTGGGCGTGAATGCTACTAAAAAATATATGTTCAGTTTAGAAGAACGTATGGCTTTTATTACCGATACTTTTAAAGATGAAACCAAAATAAAAGTCGATAAATACGACACGCTTACTGTTGATTATTGCCAAAGTAAAGAAGCCGATTTTATTCTTCGTGGATTACGCAATCCGGCCGATTTTGAATTCGAAAAAGCCATTGCCCAAACCAATCGACGCCTGTCGGGTATAGAAACCGTCTTTTTATTGACAAGTGCCGAAACTTCTTTTATCAGCTCTAGTATTATTCGCGATATCATTAGAAATGGCGGCGATGTCTCTGCTTTGGTGCCGCCATCGGTTAAGCCAAATATTTAAAAATCTTTTATGAAAAAATTACTTTTATTCACGCTTATTTTAAGTTTGAATGTTTTGGCTCAACAAAAAATAGATTTTACAACCCCTTTCGAAAAAAGTAACGGATTAGAAACAGCCACTTATCAAGAATGTATTGCCTTTTATACAAAATTAGCAACCGCTTATCCCGAAATAAATATACAGCCTATGGGTTTAACCGATTCGGGTAAACCTTTGCATCTAGTCCTCTTTAGTGCCGATAAAAATTTCGATTTAAAGGACGCTCGTAACACTAAAAAAGCTGTTTTACTCATTAACAACGGCATCCACCCCGGTGAACCCGACGGTATTGACGCCACGATGATGCTTATGCGCGATATTGTACAAAACAAAAAACTTAAACGCGCTTATAAAAACGTCCTTATTGCCGTGATACCTGTTTACAATATTGGCGGATCTCTTAACCGAAACAGTACAACACGTACCAATCAGAACGGTCCGCTGTCTTACGGCTTTAGAGGCAATGCCTGCAACTTCGATTTGAATCGTGATTTTATTAAAAACGACACCAAAAACGCTCAAACTTTTGCTAGAATTTTTCATTATCTCAATCCCGATGTGTTTATAGACAATCACGTAAGTAATGGTGCCGATTACCAATATGTACTCACGCATCTCTTTACACAACACAATAAATTAGGCGGTGCATTGGGCACTTATCTTCACAATGAAATGATGCCCGCAGTTTTATCAGATTTACACAAAAAAGGGATTGATGCCACACCTTATGTGAATGTTTTTAACCAAGTACCCGAAGTGGGTTTTTCTCAATTTATGGATTCACCACGCTATTCTACTGGCTATACCACTTTGTTTAACACCTTAGGCATGATGGTAGAAACGCATATGCTTAAAGCCTACAGACCACGTGTGGAAGTGACCTACCAATTGATGAAAAGTGTTATAAAATTCGCTGAAACCAATAGAGCACAAATTAAAGCTATGCGTAAAGTAGCAACCGCTAACTTTTTAAAACAGAAAACCTATCAGCTATCTTGGCAAGTTGATAGCACAAAAACCTCAACTTTACAATTTAAAGGTTACAAAGGCACATACATTAAAAGTGATGTAACTGGTTTAACACGGCTTAAATATTATCGCGACAAGCCTTTTACAAAACCGGTAACTTATTACGATTATTTTAAGCCTAAAACTGTCGTTGATATCCCTAAAGCTTATATTATTCCCCAAGGGTTTTGGCCTGTTATAAAACGATTAAAGCTGAATGGTATAAAAATGACAGCCCTTAAAAAAGATACCATCATCAATGTAACAAGCTATCATATTGCCGATTATAAAACACGTACACGTGTTTACGAAGGGCATTATTTGCACTACAATACTAAGGTGAGTAACAATCAAGAAAAATTAAAATTTTCAAAAGGTGATTTGTACATAAGCACAAATCAAGACGGTTTGCGTTATTTGCTAGAAACTTTAGAGCCCTCTGCCCCTGATTCTTTTTTTAATTGGAATTTTTTCGATACCATTCTCCAAGAAAAAGAAGGTTTTTCGCCTTACGTTTTCGAAGATTTAGCTGTAACAATATTAGCCGATAACCCACAATTAAAAAAGGACTTTAAAGCCAAACAAAAATCGGATGCTAAGTTTGCCAAAAATTGGTATGCGCAACTGTACTATATTTATAATCACTCTAAACATAAAGAAAAAGCTTTTTTAAGGTATCCTGTTTATAGAATAGTAGATTAGGATAATGGCTATTTGTCCGTTCGAGCGCAGTCGAGAACTTTTATATATTGATAATTATAACATCTCTCCCGAAATCTCGGGAGTGCTCGATGAGACAATTATATGAGTCTCGTTACTTTTTAAGACGCTCTAATTAAACTTTTCAGGATTTTCCACCACATGATAACGTGGATCATCAATGGCGTTAATAACTACATTTTTAAACTTGCTATTGCTTTTATAAAGCAGTTGCTTACACTCTTCGCTTAAATGTTTTAAAAGAATGGTCTTTTTGGCTTTGGTGTATTTTTCTACAATATTTGTTACTGCTTCAATAGCAGAATGGTCACTAACACGCGATTCCATAAAATCGATTTCAACTTTTTCAGGGTCATTTTTTACATCAAACTTATCGTTAAAAGCACTTATAGAGCCAAAAAACAAAGGCCCCCATATTTCATAAACTTTGGTACCATCTTCCTTAAAGTGCTTGCGGGCGCGAATACGCTTGGCATTTTCCCAAGAAAAAACCAAAGCACTGACAATAACACCTGCAAAAACGGCAATAGCTAAATCGAATATGACGGTCAAAGCCGACACTAAAACCAGTACAAATAAATCTGTTTTGGGGATTTTGTTGATAATGCGAAAACTACTCCACGCAAAAGTGCCAATAACCACCATAAACATAACGCCTACCAATGCCGCAATAGGTACTTGCTCTATATATTGTGAACCAAAAACGATAAAAATAAGCAGCGAAACGGCCGCTACAATGCCTGACAAACGCGTCCTACCACCCGATTTAATATTGATAATAGATTGTCCAATCATAGCACAACCGCCCATACCCCCAAACAAACCTGTAACAATATTGGCACTGCCTTGCGCAATACATTCTTTGTTCCCGTTGCCACGCGATTCGGTTAAATCGTCAATTAAATTAAGCGTCATTAAAGATTCTATCAATCCGATAGCTGCTAAAATCAGCGCATAAGGTGTTATAAATTTTAAGGTTTCCCAATTAAGGGGTATTTTACTAAAAGTCTCTAAATGTAAAATAGGGAGACCTCCTTTAAGACCTTTACCACCGCCTTCTCTAATAAAGGAACCAACTGTGGCCACATCTAATTTAAAAAAGACAACCAAACCCGTAACGAGTAAAATTCCGATAAGGGCTTCGGGTAATTTTTTAGTGAATTTAATCTTTGGCAACACAAACATTGAAAGCATAGTAATCGCTACCAAGCCTATCATTAAATAAAGACTTATACCTTGTAGCCACAATTTTTCTCCGGATACTGTCTTAGTAAACATACCTAATTGCGATAAAAATATAACGATAGCCAAACCATTTACAAAGCCCATCATGACGGGATGCGGAATGAGTCTTACAAATTTTCCCAATTTAAAAACACCTGCTAGTATTTGAAAAACGCCCATCAAAATGACTGTTGCAAAAAGATAGTATAAACCTAAGTTTTCACCCGCTTCGCCCATGCTATTACCCTGCGACACCAAGCTGACCATAACCACAGCCAAAGCCCCTGTAGCACCAGAAATCATGCCCGGACGTCCTCCAAATATTGAAGTAATTAATCCTACCATAAAAGCCGCATATAAACCCACCAATGGATCTACACCTGCTACAAAAGCAAAAGCTACGGCTTCGGGCACTAATGCCAAAGCGACTGTTATACCCGATAGTATATCGGTTTTAGCATTGGGTAACCTCTTTGAGATGAATTCTGTCATGTGTGCCTGATTTTAAAAAGCGGCAAAAATACCATAATTGCTTGAATATAAAAGCGAAAAGGAGATTATAATCAGAAAAGTCCATCTGTTTAGATTTCCTACCAATAATATTATATTGAAATTGGTGTTTTAAGCCTTTCTATTTATAGAGTTGAGCCTAACTTTAATTAAACTCAAAGAAAATAATTATAGTCAGGGCTTCACTTTGAGTGAAACCCTGACTGTTTGACTTTTTGTTTCGTATTGATACGATGACTTAAAGTCATCGTATCAATTTTAATTAAATAAAAACTGTGACTCTTTTGTCTTTATTTATTGAAATTTTTTATCAATAACTTTATATTAGGATAAGTGTTTTTTAAAGCTTCTTTTTGCGCTTCTTTATCTAAAAACACAGCTTTGGTAATACCTTCTTCTAGTTGCGGAATGAGCTCGGTACATTGATTTGAAGTCATTTTATACCAATGGGTTATTTTAAATACAAACTGATTTTTGAATTTATAAATGTGATAGGTTCTGTCTATAAAATTGCGCAATTTTAAATTACATACACCACATTCTTCTGCTACTTCGCGTAGGGCTGCTGCATCTATTTTTTCATCTTTTTCAACCTTTCCTTTGGGTAAATCCCACACGTCATTTCTAAAAATGAATAACAACTCATTTTTCTCGTTATAAACCACACCGCCTGCTGCTTCAATTATTTTAAACTGAGACACAAAAGCCTTGTACAAATAAGTACCGTCCTTATGTAAAAAACAAACACTTTTTAAAGTGCTGGCATCAATCTTTGCCAGCAACTCAAAAACAGGGGTTTTATCGATATCATAAGTTTTTACATTCTGACAATCTGATAGATTTCGCGTTAAATAAATGGGTACATTGTTGTAAAAAATTACATACATTTGCGCTATGATTTTCGACAAAAATACGGCAAAAAAAACAGCCGAGCTACTCCTTCAGATAAAAGCTATAAAATTACAGCCCAAAGAACCTTTTACATGGGCCTCAGGATGGCACTCGCCTATTTATTGCGACAATCGTATAACTTTATCATTTATAGCCATTCGCAATTTTTTACGCGAAAATTTAACAAAAGCCATTGAAGAAGAATACGGCAAACCCGACGTTATTGCCGGTGTAGCCACAGGCGCTATTGCCATAGGTGTTTTGGTGGCGCAAGAAATGGGACTCCCTTTTGTATATGTACGTCCCGAACCCAAAAAACACGGTCGGAAAAATCAGATTGAAGGTTATTTAGAAAAAGGTCAGAATGTGGTGGTGGTAGAAGATTTAATCAGCACCGGCAAAAGCAGTTTAAACGCCGTAAATGCTCTAAAAGAAGTCGGCGCAAATGTAAAAGGTATGGTGGCTATTTTTACTTATGGTTTTGAAAATGCTATTCAGAATTTTGCGGATGCCAATGTCAATCTAACTTGCTTAAGTAATTATCAAATCCTTATAAAACAAGCCGTTGATACAAATTATATAACCGAAAAAGATTTAGAAACCTTAAACAATTGGTGTTTAAACCCCAGTAATTGGCAGTAATATGAATTTAGAAAGCCCTACAGCAACCGTAAACAAAAGTGCAAATGATTTATTTGATTTTTTAACCGATGTTAAAAATTTTGAAATGATTATGCCCGAAAATACCGACACCTTTGAAGCTACTGAAAACAGCTTTATTTTCGCCCTTAAAGGGATGCCTAAAATCAAATTAAAATTAGAAAAACATGAACGTCCCGTTACAATTGTTTTGGCAAGTGCTGCCGAAAAATTTCCGTTTACACTTACAGGAAACATCGTTGCTTTAGAGGAAAATACGTCAAGTATAAACCTACAATTTGCAGGTGATTTTAATCCTATGATGGCGATGATGATAAAAAACCCGCTTCAAAAATTCATCAACACTTTAGTAGAAAATCTCGGTAAACTATAAAAGGAATTTTACTTCTTTGTTATTATAGGTTTTAACAGTACCATTTTTTAAAGTAACCAATAATTGTCCTTTGACGTTAACACCGTTTATAACAGCAGAAAAAGTGTCGTTTGCATCCTTAAATTTAAGTTGTTTGTCTCTGCCAAAAAGTATTTTTTGATAGCCTCTAAATAAGTCATTTGTCAAATCATTGTCCAGCATCTTTAAATATTTTTCTAAAGATTTTAAAATATAATTGAGCAAATCCTCTAAATCAAAATCCTCTTCTTTTATCAATTTTAAAGAAGTGGCATGAGGTAAGTTTTCTGGAAAATTTATTTGATTCACATTTAAACCAACACCAATGATTGTTTTGGTAATTATGCTGCTTTTGACAGTGTTTTCTATTAAGATACCGCCCAACTTTTGACTGTCTGACATAATGTCGTTAGGCCATTTTATTGTTAAAGATTTCCCAATAATTGGATAAAGTGCTTCGTATAAACCCAAAGAAATAGCACAATTAAGATAGAATTGTTTCGAAATAGACAAATCTATCGGAACATACAACAAACTAAACGTAAGGTTTTTACCTTTTTCAGATAGCCATTTAACACCCTGTTGCCCACGGCCCTTAGTCTGTTCAATAGCCACAACAACTAAAGAATTGCTGCCCCTATTATTAAGAGACCATTCTTTTAAATAGCTGTTGGTAGAATTAATGGCATTAAGTTTGACAATTGTAAACATAGAGACTGACAAATATACATTAGTTTAGCAATAAAATTAATACATTTGTATCATTATATAAATAGTTTAAATGGCCAAAGAAAATAAGAATCCCGATCAACTAATAAGCTTGATAGTTAAAGGCATAGAAGAAGTTAAAGGTGAAAACATTAACATTATAGATTTAAGAGCCATAGACAATACTGTTTGCGATTATTTTGTTATTTGCGATGGAAATTCTAACACTCAAGTAAACGCCATTGCTGGATCTATACAAAAAACAGTTAGTAAAGCTATTAAAGAAAAACCTTGGCATATTGAAGGCGAAGGTAATGCTACTTGGGTTTTGATGGATTATATAAATGTTGTTGTTCATGTCTTCCAAAAAGAAACCAGAGAATTTTATGACATCGAAAACCTTTGGGGTGACGCCAAAAACATTGCAGTAACCTCTACTTATTAATCTTATTACAATTTCCTAAAAATGGCAAAAAAAGACACTTCAAATAATAAAAAATTACCTGATTTAAAACCAAAATTTAACATCAATTGGCTATATGGCGTTGTGGCTGTTTTGTTTATCAGTTCACTATTTTTTAAAAGCAATGATTTATCAACAAAAAATATATCTGCACGCAAATTCGAAACAGTTTTACAAAGCAATGACGTTTCTAAAATAGTTATTGTAAATAAAAATGTTGCGCAAGTATTTATTAAAAAAGACAAGCTCAATAAAGCAGATTATAAAAAACAAACCGAATCGCCTTTTTTCTCAAGTAACAGTCCTATTTTTAGTATTCAGATTGGCGATTTACAAAATTTTGAAAATAATTTAAAAACTAGTCAGGATAAATACAACTTAGATTTTGACATAAAATACGATTCGCAAACCGATATTTTCGACACGCTGTTAATGTATGCCCCATTTATATTTTTGATATTTATTTGGCTCTTTTTTATGAAACGCATGTCTGGTGGCGCAGGGGGCGGTGCCGGCGGTCAAATATTTAGTATTGGCAAATCTAAAGCCAAACTATTTGACCAAAACACCAAAGTAAAAGTCTCGTTTAAAGATGTAGCGGGATTAGAAGGTGCTAAAGAAGAAGTAGAAGAAATAGTCGATTTTCTTAAAAATCCAGATAAATATACCGCTTTGGGTGGAAAAATTCCGAAAGGCGCCCTTTTAGTTGGCCCTCCTGGAACAGGTAAAACACTTTTGGCTAAAGCCGTTGCCGGCGAAGCAGATGTGCCGTTTTTCTCTTTATCTGGTTCAGATTTTGTAGAAATGTTTGTAGGCGTAGGTGCTTCACGCGTCCGTGATTTATTTAAACAAGCCGCTGCTAAAGCACCTTCAATTATTTTTATTGATGAAATAGACGCCGTTGGTCGTGCCAGAGGTAAAAGTAATATTACCGGTGGTAATGATGAGCGTGAAAACACCTTGAATCAGCTTTTAACAGAAATGGATGGTTTTGGCACAGACACAAACGTTATTGTAGTTGCTGCAACAAATCGTGCTGACGTACTTGACAAGGCTTTATTACGTGCTGGTAGATTTGACCGTCAAATATTTGTAGACCTACCCGATTTACGCGAACGCGAAGCGATTTTTAAAGTTCATATAAGACCTCTTAAATTAAATAAAGATGTTGATTTACAATTTTTCTCAAAACAAACACCTGGGTTTTCAGGAGCTGACATCGCCAATGTTTGTAACGAATCTGCTTTAATAGCTGCCAGAAAAGGGAAGAAAAGTATACATCATCAAGATTTTTTAGATGCCGTTGACAGAATTGTTGGTGGATTAGAAAAGAAAAATAAGATAATAACCAAACGCGAAAAACGCACTATTGCTTTTCACGAAGCCGGTCATGCAACAACAAGTTGGATGTTAGAGCACGCAGCACCTTTGGTTAAAGTTACTATTGTGCCCAGAGGACAATCTTTAGGATCCGCTTGGTATTTACCAGAAGAACGCATGATTGTTGAGACAGATCAAATGTTAGACGAAATGTGTGCTACATTGGGTGGTCGTGCTTCTGAAGAAGTTATTTTTAACAAAATATCTACTGGTGCACTTAACGATTTAGAGAAAGTGACAAAACAAGCACGTGCTATTGTAACTATCTACGGATTAAATAAAAAAATAGGAAATATTACTTATTACGATTCAAGTGGACAAGGAGACTATAGCTTTACAAAACCATATAGCGAAGAAACAGCTCGTATAATTGACCAAGAAATTCATCAAATAATTGATACACAGTATAAACGTGCAGTATCTATATTAACCAAACACAAAAAAGAGCTGACTACTTTAGCTGAACTTTTGTTAGAAAAAGAAGTTATTTTTAGCGACGATTTGGTTAAAATTTTTGGGGAACGCCCTTTTAAAAAAGACGAAGATGAAAAGGTTGAACTCGTAGAGAAAAAAGCAAAACCTATAAAAAAGGAAAAATCCGAAGAAAAAACAGATTAATATCTAGTTTTTCGTATTTTTGGTCGGTTGAAAATCGACTATGAATTTTTTTAAAAAGATTTTTAAATCACGTCCGCCTCAAAGCACAGAATTAAAACCAGAGAATTTATCTAATAAGGTTTTAGATGATTTGTTTGTAGAAAAATTTATCGCTAAAGGCGGTAAATTTTTGTATTGTCAGACTACTCAAGAAATTAAAGAAAATCTACTCAATATTCTCGAACAAGAACAATGGCAGAAAATCTTTACGTTTGGTGGTAAACTCGGCAAACTGTTGCAAAGTATTGGTGTAAATCCCATAAAAAATATTAAAGAAAGTGATTGTTTTGTTACCAAATGCGAATATCTTATTGCAGAAGATGGCAGTATTTTATTTTCATCAAAACAACTCAAAGAAAACAAATTGAATACTTTGCCAGAAAATTTTATTGTGTATGCTAAAACAAGTCAGTTTGTACACAATAAAGGTGAAAGTTTGACAGGCATAAATAATCGTTATCACAAAAAAGCTATTCCTAGTAATATTGCTGCTATAAAAAGTTATAATCCACAAGAAAAATCAGACAATTTTATGACTTATGGCAATAATAACGCAAAACAATTATACTTGTTATTACTAGAAGATTTATAATATGAAAGAATTTTTTACCCGCGCTATTTTCGCTTTTCTTTATGGCGGAGCTTTATTGACAAGTACTTATTATTCTAAACACAGCTTTTATGCTTTGTTTTTTATAATTATGCTTTTATGTTTAAAAGAGTTTATGCAGCTTATTAAATTTACTAAAAAGTGGATTTATGTTATGGCTGTTCTTTTATTTATGAGTTTTACCGATTATTTTCCGGGATATATTATTTACACTTTTACCATAATAAGTGTTATTATTCCTTTTTTAACCTATTTTATAAACGACAAAATTTCTAAGGAAGATATCAGTAATTTTTTCTTGAGCATCATTTATATCATTTTACCTTTTGGATTACTCTTACGGATTCCGTTTTCGCAAGGCGATTATAATCCCACTGTTTTAATAGCTGTTTTTGGATTTATTTGGACAAATGATACTTTTGCCTATATTGTTGGTAAAAGTATAGGTAAACATAAATTAATAGAGCGTATTTCGCCCAATAAAACTATAGAAGGCTTTATAGGAGGATTGATTGCCACTAATGTTTTAGCTTATTTTTTAGCACAACATTACGATGAGTTATCATTAACTCACTGGTATCTCTTAGCCAATATCTCGGGTATTTTTGCCGTTATGGGCGATTTGGTTGAATCTAAATTTAAACGTTTGGCTAATGTTAAAGACAGCGCCAAAGTTATTCCCGGTCACGGGGGATTCTTAGACCGCTTAGACAGTCTTATTTTAGTCGCCCCTTTTGTATATTTGTTCATTCAACTGGTTTAAAAAACATGTTTCATAAAGAAGGTTTTAAAATAATTAGTGTTGCCGGACTTATAACCGTCATTATAATACTATTGGCTGATAATTTTGTTAACTCACCACTTGTTTCTAAAACTATTCAGCTTGCCGTTTTAGTATTTTTTGTGCTGATTCTACAATTTTTTAGAAATCCTAAAAGAGATTTCACACTAAATGACGCCCATATTCTCGCGCCAGCAGACGGTAAAGTAGTGGTTATTGAAGAAGTTTTTGAACCTGAATTTTTTAAAGATAAACGCCGACAAATATCTATATTTATGTCGCCTTTAAATGTGCATATTACCCGATATCCTGTAGGTGGTGTAGTGAAATACAACAAATATCATCCCGGAAAATACCTTGTAGCTTGGCATCCAAAATCGTCTACAGAAAATGAACGCACTACCATTGTGGTAGAAAACAATACTGTAGGCGCTGTTCTTTTTAGGCAAATTGCAGGTGCTATGGCACGGCGTATTGTTATGTATGCAAAACAAAATCAAACAGTTATCCAAGCATCAGATGCCGGATTTATTAAGTTCGGTTCTCGTATTGATATTTTTTTACCTTTGGATATGAAAATAAATGTCTCTTTAAACGACAAAACCATAGGAGGTAAAACAATAATTGCAAGCATTTGATGAAAAATTTAGATAAACGATTTGATATTGCCTACCAGAAAGCATCAGAGATAAATCAGAGCGATCTACCGCCAGACGTTATGTTGCGGCTCTATGCTTACTATAAATTAGCGACTAAAGATAGTCCGCAATTTTCATCAAAAGGTCATAGACTAGCTGTAAGAAATGCTTTTAAATTCAATGCTTGGATGCAATTAAAAGGTATTACAGAAGAACAAGCTAAACAAAAATATATTGAAATTGTTGAGCAGATAACAAAACAGACTATTAATTAACTCTACTATATAATGAAATCAAAATTTAATGTTTTGCTTATAGCAATATTGGCTATAAGCTTAGTGTCTTGTTTAAATGGCAAGAAAAAATCTGTAATAAAAGCAGAATTAGGTTTTACTGTAATTGATTCTTCGGCATCAATAAAATGGACAGCCTACAAAACCACCGACAAAAAACCTGTTAGCGGTGTGTTTAACACGATTAATATTACCAAATCTAAATCGGAAAAAAACCCTTTACTAACCCTTAACGGTGTTGCATTTAGCATCCCTGTCAGTTCAATTTTCAGTAAAAATGAAGACCGTGACAACAAACTGCAAAAGATGTTTTTTAATGTGATGGCAAATACGGCGCTTTTAACAGGCGTTATTCATGCCAATGCCGACAATATGGGAAGCTTAGAAGTCACTATGAATGGTACGACCAACAGTCTACCACTAACTTTTACAACAGTGGGAGACACACTTAAATTTAAAGGTGTTATGAACTTAGAGCAATGGCAAGCCACGGCAGCATTGAACACTTTAAATAAAGCCTGTTTTGATTTACACAAAGGCCCCGATGGCGTGAGTAAAACGTGGAACGACGTATTAATTGAAGCTTCTGTGGTGGTTAAAAAATAATTCAATTTACATTACAATAAAAAAGGCTGTTTTTTTATAAAGCAGCCTTTTCTTATATTTATAACTTAAATCTTCAAGCATGAAAAAAGTAACAGGTATTGGTGGTATATTTTTTAAGTGTAAAAATCCTAAGAAAATAAAAGATTGGTATGCTTCAAATTTAGGTTTGGTAGTTGATGCTTATGGTGCTACTTTCGAAACACGAGACAGCAACAACCCCAAGCAAATAAACTATACACAATGGAGTCCGTTTAAGGACGATACCGATTACTTTGAACCTTCTAAAAAAGCGTTTATGGTAAATTACCGCGTTGAAAATATTGAAGTTTTGGTAGCCGAACTCAAAAAAAGTGGCGTGACTGTTTTAGACAAAATAGAAAGTTTTGACTATGGCAAATTTGTTCATATTCTAGACCCCGAAGGTAACAAAATAGAACTCTGGGAGCCTGTTGACCAGGTTTTTACAGATATACTTAAAGGCAATATGATAAAGTGATTTTAGATTGACGTCATAACGAAACCACGCGTTAGCGTGGGTGTGTTATCTCACAAAAATCACTACTCATATTAATGAGCTTGTCATATTTTTTTAAAACGAAAAAAGACAAAAACCCTACAGACAATAACTTTATAATAAATACTTTACATAACTCTTGACATAATGATTAAAAAACCTTAGCTTCGCTTATTGGACGATTTAGTAGACTATACTCGAATAGAAATGGGTGGCATTGTATTGGAGAAAGCAAAGTTTAACCTTAGGAAAGAAATTGAATACGTAAATAAGGCTTTTAATATCCAAACTATTACGTCGAAAAACACCTTCTCTTTTTCTATTGAACATCAAATACCAGATACTATAATTGGAGATATCACCAGATATAAACAAATCATTTATAACCTACTAGGGAATGCTAATAAGTTTACATCCAACGGAGAAATCAGCTTAAACATCAGCATAGTAGAAAAAACTGAAAGCAGCATCTTACTCTTAACACAAGTAAAGGATAACGGAATTGGAATGGATAATCATGAACAAGAAGAGTTATTTAAACCATTCTCACAAAGCAATCAAAGCATCACTAGAAAATATGGCGGAAGTGGGCTTGGCTTGACTATAGCTAAAAAACTGAGCCAAGTGATGGGTGGTGATATTCAGTTGAAAAGCGAAAAAGGTAAAGGCAGCTGTTTTCGATTTACCATTTTATTTGGATTATAGTTATTGTCAAACTTTTACTCAATCATAGCCAGATAGTTAAATTCGTGGGTTTGTAATTAATAGTTTTTTTTTGTATATTTGGTACTGAACAATTAAGACTAAAGAGATGAACCAAATAAATTTTTCAGCACTAAATGTGTCTATTGAAGACCTCCAGTATAAACCCACGCTACTTTTTGATAATGGAAATGGACATCAAATATTCTGGCTAGGAATACCAGAAGAAACTGCTTTTAGATGTAATACATACCTCATTCTCGATCAACAAGAAGCTATTATAGTGGATCCTGGTAGCCGAGCTTATTTTGAATTTGTAAAAAAACGAGTAGCTGAAATTATTCCATTAGAATACCTGAAAGGAATGATACTTTGCCACCAAGACCCTGATGTGGCAGGATCGAGTATAGACTGGTTAGATTTCAACCCAGAGCTTTTACTCATTTCCTCCGACCGAACTAATGTATTACTACCCCATTACGGAATTAAAGATTATAACTACTATTCTATTGGTAGTGAAAATAATTACCAATACCGTTTTTCTAGTGGAAATGTTTTGCAATTTATAGAAGCCCCTTTCCTTCACTTCCCTGGCGCTTTTACCACTTACGACAAAGAAACACAGTTTTTGCTTTCAGGAGATATTTGGGCGGCTCTGGATATTGATTGGCAATTGGTAATAGATAATTTCGATAACCATACCATGAAGCTCGATCTTTTTCATTTAGATTATATGGCATCAAATATTGCAGCACGTGGTTTTGCCATGAAAATTCAAGACATAAATATAGATGCCATACTTCCACAACACGGGAGTATTATCCCAAAAGAATTTGTTATAGATGCCATTAAATATCTCGAAGAATTACAATGTGGACTGGATATTGTTTATCCTGAACTTTCAAATTAATTCATAATGGATAAAAAAGATGAAATAACTGCTCAGCTTAAAAAACTTGAGCATGAAAATCTTTTCTTAAAACAAGCCATGAAACAGTGGCAAAGTATTGAGAAACTTTATAAAAATTCAGCTGGGAAGCTCAAAGACAGCGAGAAAAGATTTCGCAACATCATTGAGAATACTCCTATTGGAATGGCTATTTCTAATGAAGAAGCTGTTTTTGAATATGTGAACCCCGCTTTT
>JASFYX010000060.1:0-28852 GCA_045046885.1 Flavobacteriaceae bacterium | reverse complement strand
CGTGTTTATGGCCGTGATTATTTTGACAAACTCCGCGCTGTTGGTTTCGATGTAAAAGAAGTTAATTATTCACAGCAACTCAGTCCGCAAGAGATAGAAAAATACCGCTTGGCAAAGGGCGAAATACTACCTGTTTGTTTTAAAAAGTAGGGCTTCGACTCCGCTCATCCTGACTCAATTGGAACGCAGATGACGCAGATTTTTATGATAATCTCCGATAAAATTATGTCACTGTAATCCCGCAATTGCAGAAGTGACAGTCTCTAAATTATTGATACGATGACTTTGAGTCATCGTATCAATCTCATTTAAATTGAATTACAAAGCCGCTCAAAATCCAAGCCGCCATAATTACCCGAACTCATTAAAAGCAAAGCCATATTATTTAAATTTTGTGCGAACAGATAATCACTAAAAGCTTTGGGGTCTGTAAATACTTTTAGATCTTTTCTGTTAAAAGCCTTTTTTATTTGAGCAGCAGAAATAGGTTCCAATTTTTTAATAGCAAGTGCTTTTGGGGAATAAAAAACCACAGCTTCATCGGCAGCATTGAGTGCTTTTTGGTATTGTTTTAAAAAAGTGGGATTCAAACTACTATAAGTATGTAACTCTAAACAAGCTAATAATCTGCGTTCATTATATTGTGCTTTTACAGCATTTGTTGTCGCTATTACTTTACTGGGCGCATGGGCAAAATCTTTAAAAATAACGCTTGTGTCATTCTCAGCTATTTTTTCTAAACGTTTATCGGCACCTTTAAAACTAACAATAGCTTTGTAAAAAGCAGATTCAGAAATACCCATCTGTTCACAAATGAGCTTGGCACCAGCCATATTTTGTAGATTGTGATTTCCAAAAACAGCTAAAGCTACTTCCCCATTCGGCGTCTTTAAATAAGTAATGCCATTTTTAATAAAATGTTTGGGCGTTTGATAAGCTATTTTGTGCAAATCGTTTTGAGACGACTCTACAATTTTTTTGACATTTTTATCTTCGATGTTATAGATTATGGTTCCTTTTGGGAGAATAGAATCGACAAATATTTTAAACTGTTCTATGTAATTGTCAAAAGTTGGAAACACGTTGATATGATCCCAAGCAATACCACTTATCAAAGCAATATGCGGTTTGTATAAATGAAATTTAGGACGTCTGTCTATAGGAGAACTCAAATATTCATCGCCTTCAAGTACCATAAATTCGTTTTCTTTGGTTAAGTGTACCATCGTATCAAAACCTGTAAGTTGTGCCCCCACCATATAATCGACTTCTTTTTTATGATAATGCAACACATGTAAAATCATAGCGGTAATGGTTGTTTTACCATGACTGCCGCCAATAACCACACGTGTTTTATTTTTAGATTGTTCGTATAAAAATTCGGGATACGAATAAATCTTTAAGCCCAACTCTTGTGCTTTTAACAACTCAATATTATCTGGTTTGGCATGCATGCCTAAAATAACAGCTTCTATATCAGTTGTGATTTTATCAGGAAACCATCCATAATATTCGGGTAATAAATTTTTAGCAGCCAAGCGCGATTTTGACGGTTCGTGAATAGCATCATCACTTCCTGTAACCTTATGACCTTGATTGTGTAAAGCGATGGCCAAGTTGTGCATAGCACTACCGCCAATGGCTATAAAGTGAATGTTCATTTTAATGATTTAGTGTTGTAAAAGTACGAAAACTGAAGCTGAAATTTAGATTTCTATTTATCTTTAGTTAGTTTTGTTTCAAATATAAAATCAATGTTCGAAGACGACCAAGACAACGCCCGTGAGCGCACCAGAAAAATGCCCCTTTTTATAAAGGCTGAAGAAATTAGGCACTTAAGTTTAAAAATTGTTGAGAGTGTAGAAAGTGAAGACCTGACAAACCTCAGCGAATTTGACAGGCATTACCTTGAACATCACGCCAAATACATCAGTGAAAATGCACTTATTATACCGGCTAAAATAAGCGGTGCTGAAGCCGTAGAAATTTACGATTTAAAAATGGAAAATGCCGCTATTATCCGCAAAGCAGCACGTGAAATTATGACCGATTGCACTGGCTTAAAAATAGGCGGTTATAAAAGTACCGATTACCTCAACCTGCTGAGAAATGAAATTGAAGAATTCAGAATTTTATTTGCCGAATGGGTTAAAACTTTTGACCCTTGGAATTACACAATAGATCGTTGGGGTTTGTTTAATCCGCCAGGGGTTGATTACGATACACATGACCCCGATGACGATATCCCTTTTAATCCCGACGACTTTTGGGAATAATTTTAATTCAAATTAAAATTAATTTGATGTTTTTCTAAGTCCTCTAAAAATTCTTTAGACATTTTGATTTTAAAGGTTTGGCTGTGCATTTTTAACTTGATTTTCGCAGCATTATCTTTTATCTCAAAACTGACTCTTTTGTCGCCTTTATGAGCTTTTAATAGTTTATTAATATCTTTTATATAGGCTTCATTTAACGATTTTAATTCAACATTTAAAGTTATTTTTTTAGTCAAGTCCGTCATAATGTTTTGCAACATTTTAATCTCTACAAATTTGAGAATTGTTTGCCCTTCTTGCCATCCTTTTTCAACTTTTACTTTAAAATGCAAAAAAGAATTGGGTACTAAAAAGTGTTTGAATTTTAAATAACTTTCGCTAAACATCCTAAATTCAAAAGTATCCGTAAAGTCTTCTACAACAAATGAAGCCCAGCCTTTACCATTTTTAGAAATGCGGTGTTGCACATTGGTAACAATGCCTGCAATAGTGAGTTCTTTACCAATTAATTTGTCTTGATTGTTAAAATATTTGACGCTTGCATTGCAGAAATTATTGATTTCAATTTTATAATCGTCAAGCGGATGACCCGAAATATACATACCTATGACCTCTTTTTCTTTAGCCAGTTTTTCCATCATCCCCCAAGGCTCACAGAAAGGAAATTTAGGTTCTTCAAACTGTACATCAGAAGATTCTCCAAAAAGGGACACTTGTGCCGCATTTTTATTTTCTTGATATTTGTTACCAAACCGAATGGCTTTTTCTATAAAAGTCTGATTTTTTTCGTCTAAAGCAAAATACTGTGACCTATTAACAGTATTATCTAGTGAATCTAAAGCACCTGCCAAAATAAGCCCATCAAAAACTTTTTTATTGGCTGCGCGTAAATCGATTCGCTTAGCTATATCGAAAATTGAATGAAAATTACCATTTTCTTTGCGCTCTTTAACAATGGCTTTTACAGCGTTGGCTCCTACGCCTTTAATAGCCGCCATCCCAAAACGAATAGCGCCCTCTTTATTAACCGAAAATTTAAGGAAACTCTCATTTACATCTGGTCCTAAAACAGCCAAACCAGAGCGTTTACACTCTTCCATAAAAAAGCCTACTTGCTTAATATCATTCATATTATTTGACAAACAAGCTGCCATAAATTCGGCTGGATAATGGGCTTTTAAATAAGCCGTTTGATAGGCTATAAACGCGTAACAAGTTGAATGTGATTTATTAAAAGCATATTCTGCAAATTTCTCCCAATCCTTCCATATTTTTTCTAAAACCTCTTCGGGATGGCCATTGGCTTTACCGCCTTCAAAAAATTTTGGTTTTAGTTCCTTTAGAATTGATAATATCTTTTTACCCATGCCTTTACGCAACTTATCGGCCTCTCCTTTAGTAAAATTGGCAATTTTTTGAGAGAGCAACATCACCTGTTCTTGATACACCGTAACGCCATAGGTTTCTTTGAGAATTTCTTCCATAATAGGCAAGTCATACTCTATAACTTCTTCGCCATGCTTACGCTGAATAAACAATGGAATATAATCCATCGGCCCTGGCCTATACAAGGCATTCATCGCAATGAGATCGGCAAATTCTGTCGGCTTTAAAGCCTTGAGATTTTTTTGCATCCCAGGTGATTCATACTGAAAAATACCCACCGTTTCTCCTCTTTGGAATAATTCAAAAGTTTTTTCATCATCAAGCGGAAAATCATCTGGCACCAAAGTTTTATGATGAATAGCTTCAACAATTTTAACGACATCTTTAATAAGCGTGAGTGTTTTTAAGCCTAAAAAATCCATTTTTAGTAAGCCGGCATTTTCTACAACGTGGTTATCGAATTGTGTTACAACCATATCAGAATCTTTAGCTCTGGCAACAGGTACTAAATTCGATATATTTTCGGGAGAGATAATAATCCCACAAGCGTGAACACCCGTGTTGCGCACAGTACCTTCTATGGCTTTAGCTTGATTAAGTGTTTTTGCATCGGGTGTATCGCCTTCGGCAATAGCTATTAATTTTTTAACACTTTCTTGTTCTTCAGCTTTTAAACCGCCGCGTTTGGCTTTACTTTTATCGTCATCGCCAAAAATATTTTGCAACTTAATACCTGGAATCATCTTGGCTAATCTATCAGCATCTTGCAAAGGTAAATCGAGTACCCGTGCCGTATCGCGCACAGCCGATTTGGCTGCCATAGTACCATAAGTAATAATTTGAGCCACCTGATTAGCGCCGTATTTATCAATGACGTAATTTATAACACTTTGGCGTCCTTCGTCGTCAAAATCAATATCAATATCTGGCAAGGAAACCCTATCTGGATTTAAGAAACGCTCAAAAAGCAAATTGTATTTAAGGGGATCTATATTTGTAATTTTTAAGCAATAAGCTACTACAGAACCCGCCGCAGAACCACGTCCCGGTCCCACGGAAACACCCATCTCACGCGCTTTTTTAATTAAATCTTCAACTATTAAAAAATAACCTGGATAACCTGTCATTTCTATAATCGACAGTTCAAAATCTATACGTTCTTTAGTGGCGTCATCAATATTAGGGTAACGTTTTTCAGCACCTAAAAAAGCTAGATGTTTAAGGTAACTATTTTCGCCACGTTTACCGCCATCCTCTTCATCTTTAACATCTTTAAATGCCTCTGGAATATTAAACTTAGGTAATAAAACTTTTCTAGCTAATGTAAAGGGCTCAACTTTAGCTACAATTTCTTGGATGTTTTCAATAGCCTCTGGAATATCTTTAAATAAGGCTTTCATTTCATCGGGACTTTTAAAATAATAGTCGCTGTTTGGCAGACCAAATCTATAGCCACGACCACGTCCTTTTGGGGTTTCTTTTTTCTCGTTATCTTTTACGCATAACAAAATATCATGCGACTCTGCATCATCCTTATCAATATAAAAAGTAGTATTTGTAGCGACTACTTTTATAGTATACTTTTTAGAAAAATCGATTAAAACCTTATTGACGTGATCTTCATTTTCTTGATTATGACGTATCAATTCAATATAAAAATCATCCTTAAAAGTATCGTGCCACCAAAGCAAAGCATCTTCGGCTTGTTGCTCACCAATATTGAGGATTTTACTAGAAATCTCACCGCGTAAATCACCACTTAAAACAATTATATCTTCTTTGTATTGCTTTAAAACAGCTCTGTCAATACGCGGCACATAATAAAAGCCTTCGGTATAGGCCATAGAAGCCATCTTGGCTAAATTATAATAACCTTGCTTGTTTTTAGCCAAAAGTACCATTTGATAGCCGTTGTCTTTATGAGTACGGTCTTTATAATTTTCACAAACATTAAATACACAGCCAACTATACCCTTAATTTTTTGTTGTGGTTTTTGATTTTCTTCTAAATTTTTATTGGCTTTTTCTACCGAAGTATTGTGTTTTGTAATGGCAGAAACAAAATTAAAAGCGCCCATCATATTACCAATATCGGTCAAGGCGACTGCTGGCATATTAAATTTTACAGCTGTATTTATAAGATTATTTATGCTTGATGTTGATTGTAAAATAGAAAATTGAGAATGATTGTGTAGATGCGAAAAGGGTACAGTGTCTAATTTAAAAGTAGCGTCATCTGTAACCGTAACATCTAAATCTACTGCCGCAATTTGTTGCTTTAACTGATTGCTTTCTTTTTTTAAATTGACATGTTTTAAGCCGATAAGCCCTATAACATCTGGATTGGCTTCTTTGTATTTAGAATGATAATCTACTGGTGCTTGTAATTGACTTGTGGTAAATTGCCCTATTCTTATCAATTCAAAAAAGCAGCGGGCTGTGGCTTCAACATCAGCCGTAGCATTGTGTGCTTCCGCAAAAGGTTCTCCAAACAAAAAGGCGTGTAATTCGGTTAAGGTTGGGAGTTTAAATTTACCCCCACGACCGCCAGGCAACTGACACATTCTAGCTGTATCTTCTGTACAAGTATCTAAAATTGGTAAATTGTTAAGGGGTGTTTCTATGCCCATTCTGTGAAACTCGCAGCCCATAATATTGATGTCGAAACCTAAATTCTGCCCGACAATAAATTTGGTCTGAGCTAAATCTTTATTAAATATTTCTAAAACTTCGGCAAGCGGAAATCCTTGTTTTTGAGCCAGTTCTGTAGAAATACCGTGAATTTGTTCAGCGTCATAGGGAATATTAAATCCCTCTGGATTTATTAAATAATCTTGATGAGAAATACATTTCCCCAACTCATCGTGAATTTGCCAAGCAATCTGCACACAACGCGGCCAATTATTAGTATCGGTAATGGGAGCGTTCCATTTTTTGGGTAAACCTGTAGTTTCTGTATCAAAAATTAAGTACATAAATGATGCTTTTGTTGTATGAAAAATAAGATTTTAAAATTAGATAATTCGAAGGCATTTAAAATGCCTAACATTGTTTTTTTATCAACAAATTTATTTCTCTATTATGTGATACCAATAGTGAAATGCTTCTAAATTGTGTTTTTTTAATCTATTAAGAAATGAATAATTATGGTCATTTATCATCCATGACTTCATATCTGCTTTCTTATCAAATCGTTCTATATTACTTTTATTTCGTTCTATTTGTTTTGCTATATAAGATGCTTTTGCCACAGCAATTTGTGCTTGAGGTTCCCTAAAATTTTCACCATAAATAAAACCGTTTAATTTACTGACACCAGATTGCATTATTTTAAATGTATCCATATTAACTTTTCCGTTGGTGCAGAAATTATAAGAACTATTAATAATGTCATCTATTATCAATTGAAAGTTATCAGGGGCTAATCCTTTATAAGCAAGTTCGCTATGTGCTACTTTTATAAAATTTTCTCGAACACCATTGAAAGATGGTATTCTATCAAAAATAGTAGCTATATCGTAGATTTGTTTTAATACCTCCTTTGGTTTACTTAATGAAACGCCAGTTGTATTGGGTCCATAAGCTGTTAATTTATCTCCAAGAATTGCTTCGAGTGTTGGAGTGATAACTTTTATTGGTTCTCCTTTTTCTGATAAAAGGAAATGAGAAACGTCTGTCTCTTGCGTTTCTACATAAGGATTCTCTTCAAAAATAATATCAAGCAAAATATTATTTATATCTCCATCTTGTTTTGTTTGAGGCGTATAAAATAGTTTGAAGTGTCGTTTTTCTATACCTGATTTAGGCTTTCTTATTTTTTCTTCCCAATTTATAAAATCTGTAGAAGCCACTACTTTTTCTAATACCGCTTCAATATCTTGTTCTTTATTTTCAATGATAATATCTATATCAATTGAAAATCTTCTCGGTTCTTGAATCATTAGCATTAATGATGTTCCTCCTTTGAAAATAAAACTAAGGTTTACAGATTGTAAGGCTTCTAATAAAACTAATGCTCTAATTACTTTTTCTATAATTATTGGGTCAGCATGAAATTTTTCTCTATTTGAATTAATCCAATCAATATGTAGGCTTTCAGGTGAAATCATTCATTCTCATTTTTATAGATTTTTTCTTTTACAAATAACTTCTTTCCTCTTCTATCAGCATAGCGAAGCAAAGTGTCTTTTTTAATCGTATTGTATTGAAATGCGTTTTCAATAATGCTATCAAGGTCACGACCCTGATACGCTGTATACAATTCAGTATCTACTATAAGATCTACAAGTATTTTTTCGATACTTGGAATTGTAACTTTTTCGATTTTTTGAAGAGGAGCACCAGTTATTAAGTTCTTTACAATAATTATGCTCTCTTTTCTATTTGCATATTTATCTAAAATATCATTTGAAGGATTTAAGAAAACATTATTTCGAATATCTGAAAGAAAATAAAAAACGTTCTCTTCAGAGCCTTTTTCTACTTCTATAATGGTTTCATAATTATTAGGAATGTGTAGCATCCATTGCGCAACCCACTTAATAGACCAAATAGAAATATCTAAAAATGGGAATTCTCCCTTAAGCTTTAAATATAAAAATTGATTTTCTTCAGAGACTACTGGTTTGAATTCTTTTTGTTTTCCAAGTTTGTATTTACCTCTTCCTATTCTTTGTATAATTCCTTCATTCACCAAAGTATAGATACGCCAATTAATAGTTGTCTTTTTAACCTTGCTATTGTACTTCTGATAAAAGGAAAGTATGTCTTTCACAGATATAGATTCAATATCCTTAAATTTACTTTTGAAAGTTTCTATATGTAATTTTGTTGTACTGATTTTACGCTTATTTATTGCAAATATACAAAAACTATATTGCGTCAGCAAATGCGATTTAGTGACGAAGTGTAGTTTTGATAAAAAATTACCCCATTGTTTCACGTATTATCAAAGAGTCTATAGAATCTGGGGTAATAACAGAATATGACAATTCAAGAATGTATATTCCCTATTGGGCTAAATAAACAAATGTAACAGGATGTAACTAAACTTAATACAAAAAACATAACTAATTGTATATCTGTACTAAAACAACATAATCCAATGTAACTAATCAATAAAAACAAAGAAGTTCAATACTGTAAACAGGAAAAATATTTTATACTTTTATCAACATTTATAAAATTAGTAACGCAAAATCTATAAATTACTCAATGACGTCACTTTAGTCATTATTAATAGGATTAAAAATATAAATATTTTGTACATTTGCGCACATTTTAATAATCGGGGTCGCGAACCTCAAAATTTAACTATTTATGTCAGTAAAAATTAGACTACAAAGACACGGTAAAAAGGGAAAACCTTTTTATTGGATTGTTGCCGCCGATGCGCGTGCAAAACGTGATGGTAAATACCTTGAAAAAATAGGTACTTATAATCCAAATACAAACCCAGCAACTATTGATTTAAAAATTGATAACGCTGTAAAATGGTTGCAAAATGGTGCACAACCAACTGATACTGCTCGTGCGATTTTATCGTACAAAGGTGTGATGTTAAAAAATCATTTAGCTGGTGGTATTAGAAAAGGGGCTTTAACCGAAGAACAAGCCGAAGAAAAATTCAACGCTTGGTTAGCCGAAAAAGAAAATAAAATTGACGCTAAAAAAGATGGTTTATCTAAAGCTGATGCCGAAGAAAAAGCCAAAGCCTTAGCCGCTGAAAAAGAAGTAAATGCTAAACGATTAGCCGATGCTGAAGAAGCTTTAAAAGCTGAAGAAGAAGCTAAAGCCGCTGCCAAAGCTGAAATTGAAGCTAAAAAAGTTGCTGATGCTGCTGCAAAAGCCTCCACAGAAGAAACTCCTGTTGCAGAAGCTCCTACTGAAGAAACTGAAGCACCTGCTACAGATTCTGAAGAAAAAGCTTAATTTACTTTTAGCCTTATGCGCAAAGAAGACTGTTTTTATCTTGGACGCATTGCTAGAAAACACAGTTTTAAGGGAGAAGTTGTTATCGCTTTAGATACAGACGAACCCGAACTTTATAAGAATATGGAATCAGTTTTTGTGGCTTTAGGTCGCAATCTGATTCCTTTTTTTATTGAAAAATCGCTCCTTCAAAAAGGGAATAAACTCCGTGTTAAATTCGAAGAAATAAACAGCCAAATTGATGCCGAAAGCATTCTTAATTCTGGCGTTTATTTACCCCTTACTTTACTCCCCAAACTGAGCGGTAACAAATTCTATTTTCATGAAATTATAGGCTTTAAAGTTATTGACAAAAACAAAGGAAATATAGGTATTATAGAAGCTGTAAACGACAGTGCCGCCCAAACATTTCTAGAAATACAATACAATGACGATACAACTATTTTAGTCCCCTTGTTAGATGCTTTTATAAAAAAAGTAGATCGCAAAAATAAAGAATTGCATATTGAAGCTCCAGAAGGATTGATTGATTTGTATCTCAATTAAATCATGTCTTTCTTTAAATTCAAACAATTTACCATCCAACAAGACAAGTGCGCTATGAAAGTGGGTACAGATGGTGTTTTATTAGGGGCTTGGGTAAAGATTAAAGAAGATGTCATTAACATTTTAGATATAGGTTCGGGCACAGGCCTTATAGCGCTTCAAATGGCACAACGTAGCAATGCTGAGCTTATTGATGCTGTAGAAATAGAGCCACAAGCTTACGAGCAGACAGTAGAGAATTTTGAAGCGTCAGATTGGAGTGACCGCCTATTTTGTTACCACAGCTCTTTTCAGGATTTTGCCGATGAAATTGAGGAAAAATACGATTTGATTGTTTCTAATCCACCTTTTTTTGAATGTGATAATCAGATTAAAAGTAAAGAGCGGGCTTTAGCGCGTCAAAACACTCATTTATCTTATGATGACTTGTTAAGATGTTCAGCGCAATTACTTTCAGAAAAAGGGAGTTGTGCTTTTATAATTCCATATCTGGAAGAAAAAATATTTTTAGATTTAGCCTCAAAAAATAAATTATATCCACAAAGGATAACACGTGTAAAAGGGAATAAAGCAACAGCTACAAAACGCAGTTTACTTCAATTTTCGTTTACAGAAACACGTCCTAAAATTGAGGAATTAGTTATTGAATTAAGCCGTCATAATTATACAGAAGATTATAAATATTTGGTAAAAGATTTTTATTTGAAAATGTAGATTAAGCTTCCTCGTGATAGTCTTGCTCGGTATTTATAGCCCAAATATTATCTTTAGAAAGTATCTTATTTTTAATATTTTCTACAGCCGTCATAGCGGTTAACATAGAGTGATCTTGATTGTTGTATTTGTGCATCCCATTCCTACCAATTAAAAACAAATTCTCAATACTGTCTGTATAATTCCTTATTTCGTTAAAACTTTTATAACTACCAAAATAAGCCGGATAGGTTTTGGGCATTCTAATAAGCGTAGCATCTATAACAGCTTCTTTTTCTATAATATTAATTGAGGCCAACTCATCTATGGCAAATTGTATAAAATCAGTATCTTTTTTCTGCCATAAATCATCACCTTCATTACAAAAATATTCTAAACCGAGCCACACATTATCGGGGTTTTTAACCAAATGCGGACTCCAATTATTGAACACTTGTAAGCGTCCTAGTTTAACTGATTTTTCTTGGATGTAAATCCAATTATCGGATATAAGTTTATTAGCTTTTTTACTTTTTATTTTAAGATTTTTCAAAAGGAGTCCGACAGTTATAAAATCACGATATAAAAGATTATTAGCAACCGCAACAACATTTGAAGGCGGTTTGGGTTGTATACCTTTTATCAATTCTTTAACAGGCATAGTCGAAAAGAAATAGTCGCCGCTTAATGTTGTTGTTTTATCTGTTACAGTATTGGTTATTGTTATTTCTTTAACTTTGTTTTGTTCTAAAAAAAGGGTGGTTACTTTAGAATTAATTAAAATCTCACCGCCTTTTTCTTTTACGATTCTGGCAACCTCTTCCCACATTTGTCCTGGGCCGAATTTGGGATATAAAAACTTTTCTATTAAACTGGTTTCAGTATTTTTTTGATTGACATCCTTATTTTTAGTAAATATTTGCGTGAAAGCATGGCTTATAGCCTTACCCACAGAAACACCTTTAATACGTTGCGCGCCCCACTCTGCTGGAATTTCTTTGCACGATTTCCCCCAAACTTTTTCGGTATAATCTTTAAAGAAAGTAAGGTAAAGTGTTTTACCAAATCTGTTTATAAAAAAATCTTCTAAAGACGACTCTTCTGCAATTGGAAACAATCTTATAAACACGTAACTAAATCCAATTTTAAGAGTAGTAATAAATCCTAGTTTAGAAAAGGTTTGAAAACTAAAAGAAATAGGATACTTAAAAAACTTCTGTAGAAAAAAAACGCGCGAAACGCGGTTTCTAATCAGCAAAACTTTATCGGATAATTTTGAAGATTTAGGCAAGCTGATTTCACTCTTTTTACCCTGATAATTTAAACTAACAACGGCGTTTTCTGTATCGTTCTGAATAGGTAAAATATTTTGCCACCAATCCATTACACGTTGTGATTTAGAAAAAAAGCGATGGCCACCAATGTCTATTCTATTCCCTTTATAATTTACCGTTTTAGAGATACCCCCCATGTCTGATGACATTTCTACAACAATGGGTTTAATGCTAGTGTGCATTAACAATTCGTAAGCCGCTGTTAACCCCGCAGGCCCAGCGCCAATAATTATGGCTATTTTGGGAGAAGTTTTAGACATCGTAGTTTTTGTTTTTTGTAAATATCCCTTTCCCTTTTGAGATTAATTTTTCAATAAAGAAATTATCAATTAAAATAACGCCAATAATTATAGGGACTAAAGGCATCATATAGCGTGATGCTCCAACAGGACCCGCCAATAAAATGATATAAAGCAATAAACCCAAAACTATTATTTTAAAATTTAAATTGATTCTCTTATTGAAGATGAACAAAACTAAGCTCAACAATTTAAAAACATTAATAAATAAAATTAAACCTAAAAATAGTAGTAATGGTATAGAATAGGTGTCAATTAAAAATTTTACAACACTAAAGAATCCGCCATTGTTTAAATGAAATAAAATGCCTTTCTGTTTAACGTTTTTAGTATTGAGCATAAAGAAATTTGAAATATCAAAACGGCCGGGGTCTAACATAGCAAAAACACTGCCTTGCAGATGATAAAAACCATACCCGAATAAATTGTGACTCAGGTAATTTTGGCTAGCGCTATTTAAATATGAATTTCTCTCTGAGTAGTCTTGAATTTTATCGGCGTTGTTGTGAATACTGTCTAAAAACTTATCGGCAAAAGTAGATCCTTTTTTACTCATCATAAAAAGACGTGTATTGTAATTTAAAAGATTGATGGCTTGAATACTGGAATACTGATAGGTATTTGTCCGTTTGTGGTTCCAAGACATCAGCAATAAAACAGCCAAAACAGGCACGAATGATAAAATAATTGGATACCATTTCTTTATTTTATAGGATACATAAAACATATAGAGTAAACTTGGGACAACAAATAAATACATAACGGGCTTTGTAAAAGCCGCCAATACAAGAGCAATGCTATACCTCAATAAATATTTTTTCTTTTTAAACTTGCTAAACAACACCATATATCTAAACATCAATACGATAAAAAATTGGAAAATAACTTCAGAAAAAATGGTATTGGCATAAATAAATTGCGAAGGTGTTAGCAACAACAAGCCGATAAATAAAGTGTCGTACTTTTTTTTATAATTAAAAAGTAAAATTGTTTTTCTAACTAATAATATTGAGGCAATAGAAATAATATTTTGAAAAAATATAATGACATACAGTGGTGCTTTTAACAAATAAAATACAGACAAAAACAAAGGATAAACAGGTGGACGTAATGTGTAAAAGTCAAAATTTATGGGTTGACTTAAATCGCCACAATAAAAAACACCGTGTTCAACAATATTTTTGGCTTCAGTTAGGTATTGATAAGGGTCTGTTAGTTTAAAATTAAATCCTGAAAAGGGGTAATAATTACTGTTATAAACGGCAAAAAAGAAAAATAAAAGATGGACTAAAACGAGTATAGCAACAAAAATTAAATCTCTTTTACTTTTAAACATAAATTATCCAAAAATATTATTAGGATTGTACCCTTGATATGGCACGCGCTGTTCTTCAAAAGAAATGCCGTAATCTTCTAATTCTTTAAGTATGGGTGTATAAACCTCTTTAGCAATAGGTAATTGCACACCAGGCTTAGTTATAACCTTATTTAAAATTTTAAGTGTTGCAATGCCTACAGGAAGTCCCACAGTATTGGCCATAGCCGTATAAGTCTGGTTTTCGCCTTTTACCATTAAACTCGATTCTATTTGTTTGCGTTTACCGTCTAATTCATATCCAAACTTGTGCATCATTATTATCATGTCTTTATCGTCGGAACATAAACACCATTTTTCATTAAGAATTTTCTGTAATATTTGAGCTGGTGTAGCGTCTTTTATACCAACTTTTTTAGTCCTATTAAAAATATCGAGTTCAACCAATTTATCCCAAATAATATCGTCTTGGTCAATTTTTAAATAATGGCGTAGTTTTAATTCAACCGAATCATTAGGATTATAAGCCAAAAAAGAATTTGTAAAATCGCGATAAGTCATATTTTCTGAACCTTCCATAGTATAACTATCGGCTGTCATGCCCAACTGTACAAAAACATTCCACGCCCGTGAGAAACCAACACGTCTTAAAGTGCCTCTGTAAAGTGTTAATACGTCGTCTAGTCCGTAAATATGACGGTATTTTAAAGAATCACGATTAGCATAGGCTTCAAATTTTCCATGACCATCAATTTTGAGTATTTCTGTCCGTCTGAACAGTTTTTTATAAGGGATGTATTTATAAGTGCCTTCTTGAATAAATTTAGCTGCCGCACCTTGTCCTGCCACAACTACGTTACGCGGATTCCACGTGAATTTGTAGTTCCACAAATTATCATCGCTTTCAGGTGCTACCAAGCCTCCTGTAAAAGATTCAAAAAGTAACATTTTTCCGCCCTTTTCTCTAATGCGATCTATAACCTGCATCGCACTCATATGATCAATACCAGGGTCAACGCCAATTTCGTTCATAAAAACCAGATTTTTAGCTAAAACTTCTTCGTTTAACTCTTGCATTTCGGGACTAATATATGACGGTGTTACCAAGTTTTTACCAAATTTCAAACAGTCTTTAGCAACTTCTAAATGAAATCTTGCGGGTAACATAGAAACAACTATATCGGCATTTTTAATAGTAGATTGACGATTTTCTTCATCAAACACATTTAAGGCTATTGCTTTAGAATTTTTATGATTTTTTGTCTTATCTAAGGCAATTTCTTTTGTTATATCTCCTACAATAACCTGTATGTTTTCTTTAACAGATTTTTCTAATAAATATCTTATTAAAGATGATGATGATTTACCTGCGCCTATAATCAGTATTTTTCTCATTTAAATCCTTTTTTTGTCGAACGAAAATACAATTTTAATCGCTATCTAGTTAAATTTATTTTCAGATTTTATTAAGACTTAAAAGGGTCTTTGCTAGTTCAAAATCTTTAAATTTTACTTTTAATTTATAGGTCTCTACAAAAGCTGTTCCTATAATTGAATTTAAATTATCATCAAAAACATAACTTTCAATACTATTTAAAGCTAATTTATTTTTAGCCAAATACACTTCGTGAGAAAATGATGACGTATAAATAGTTACAAGACTGTTAGCATCTAATTCCATTTTACAAATGTAATCTATATTGGTTATGTTTTTTAATAAAAAATAGTAAGATTTCTAACTAAAAGTTTATTTTTACCAAAATTATTAAAGGTGAATAAATATTTAGCAATTACTGCTTTTTTAGGAATCCTCACTATCATTTTAGGTGCTTTTGGGGCACATGCTCTAAAAGAAAGCCTAACGTCCGATGCCTTAAAAAGTTTTGAAACAGCGGTAAAGTATCAAATGTATCACGTTCTGTTTCTACTCTTTATAAATACAACTAACTTATTATCTACTAAGTTTAAAAAGACAATTAGCGTCATAATTTTAATAGGTATTTTATTTTTTAGCGGCTCTATTTATGCCATTACAATAGGAGGTGTATCTCCAAAACTAATTTGGTTTATTACACCATTAGGAGGTCTGCTGTTTATTATAGGCTGGACACTTTTATTTTTAAATTTAAACAAGAAAAAATCATAAATATTACATCTTTAACCAATCCGAAAAATGAAAAATTTAGGTTTAAAAAATGCTACAGTACACTGGAATTTATCTTCAGATGAATTAGAAAAAATTTCTTTACAACGCAATTTAGGACGTTTAACAAGCACAGGAGCCCTTGCCGTTAATACAGGTGAGTTTACAGGAAGATCTCCAAAAGATCGTTTCATAGTAAAAGACGAAATTACCGAAAATACTGTATGGTGGGACGGTAAAATTAACCTTCCTTTTGACGAATATAAATTTGAAATTCTTTACAACCGTGTTATAGATTATTTATCTGATAAAGAATTATTTGCGCGCGATGTTTATGCCTGTGCCGATGAACGTTACCGCTTAAAAATACGCATTGTAACAGAATTACCTTGGGTTAGTTTATTTGCCTACAATATGTTTATAAAACCGCCTAAAGAAGAATTAGAAAATTTTACACCAGAATGGTCTGTTATTCAAGCACCCAAATTCTTGTCTAATTCTGCTAAACACGGCACACGTCAACATAATTTTTCTATCATTAATTTTAAAAGAAAAATCATTTTAATTGGCGGATCTGGTTATACCGGCGAAGTTAAAAAAGGCGTTTTTTCTGCTTTAAACTTTATTTTACCTGTTAATAAAAAAACTTTTCCAATGCATTGCTCTGCCAATGTTGGTAAGGATGGCGATACGGCTATTTTCTTTGGGCTATCTGGCACAGGTAAAACTACTTTATCCGCAGACCCAAACAGAAAACTTATTGGCGATGACGAACACGGCTGGACACCCGATAATAAAATCTTTAATATTGAAGGGGGTTGCTATGCCAAAGTAATTGATTTAAGTGCTGAAAAAGAACCTGAAATTTTTAGTGCTATTAAAAAAGGTGCACTTTTAGAAAATGTCATTTTTAAACGCGACAGTAACGAAATTGATTTTGAAGATACTACCATTACTCAGAATACACGTGTGAGCTATCCTATTAACTACATTGATAATATACAAGTACCTTCTGTAGGCGAAAATCCAAAAAATATTTTCTTTTTAACAGCTGATGCTTTTGGTGTATTACCTCCTATTTCAAAATTAACACCTGGGCAAGCCGCTTATCATTTTATTTCGGGTTATACTGCAAAAGTAGCCGGAACCGAGGAAGGTATTAACGAACCTCTTCCGTCATTTTCAGCTTGTTTTGGCGCTCCTTTTATGCCTTTACACCCAGCTAAATATGCCACTAAATTGACAAAAAAAATGCACAAAACAGGTGTAAATGTTTGGTTGATTAATACTGGTTGGACAGGGGGGCCTTATGGTGTGGGTAGTAGAATGAAACTTAAATATACGCGTGCTATGATTACCGCAGCTATGGAAGGTAAATTAGATTTAGCCACTTACGAAACACATCCTGTGTTTAAGTTGGCTGTCCCTACATCTTGCGATAATGTTCCTACCGAGGTTTTAAACCCCAGAAACACATGGAAAGATAAAGAGGCTTACGATACTAAGGCAAAAGAATTGGCTCAATCGTTTCATAAAAACTTTAAGACTTTTGAAGAAGGAGCCTCTGCCGAAATTTTGGCTGGAGCACCTGTTAAATAATTTTATTACTAAAACCAAAAAACGCCCCATAATTGGGGCGTTTTATTTTTTAAAACTTCTCACCATACTCTCTTTCAACATATTTAAAATAATTAAATAGTTTATAATTAACTTCTAGACCATAGTGTATTGAAGAATCAAAATCTATTTTATTTTCGTAGAGATTAGGCTTTAGACCTCTTAGAAACCTATCATTCCATTCAGACACATAGATACTGTTTTTACTTTCTAAATAATCAATAGTGTAATAAGACATAGGTTTAGCTACGAATTCTAAATAATTGCGAAATTTAATATCGTAAATAATTATTTGGTATTCTAAACTGTCGTTTTCTATTCTAACAATACTATTTTTATCACTCTTTACTTTTGCATTTTTAACTATCGGATTTTTTGTGGCGCAAGAGCCTATAAAAATCAACGTTAAAACTAAATATATAAAATGTCTCATAATACTAATTTTAGATGAGTAAGCCACAATTACTATTCCAAAATTAAGTAAAATAAATCTCTTAGTTTTGTAGATATGGAAAAAGAAAAAATTCGTTGCTCTTGGTGTGGCACAAATTCCCTTTACATGGCTTATCATGACAACGAGTGGGGCGTCCCAGTATATGACGATGCTAAATTATTTGAATTTTTGATTCTTGAAACTTTTCAAGCCGGTTTGAGTTGGATAACCGTCCTGAGAAAACGTGAAAATTTCAGAAAAGCTTTTGATAATTTTGATTATCAGAAAATTGCTTTATACGATGAAAATAAATATGAATCTTTATTACAAAATGCCGGTATTATCCGTAATAAACTAAAAATAAAAGCAACAATTAGCAATGCCAAAGCTTTTATAGCTATTCAAAAGGAGTTTGGTACATTCAGTAAATATATTTGGCACTTCACAAACAGAAAACCTATTGTAAACACATTCAATTCATTAAAAGAGCTTCCTGCCAAAACAACCCTTTCAGATATACTTTCTAAAGACCTTAAAAAACGGGGCTTTAAATTTGTTGGCTCAACTGTAATTTACGCACATATGCAAGCAACGGGTATGGTTAACGATCATATTAAAACTTGTTTTAGGTATCAAGAAATTCTTAATTTATCTTAAAAGCTTCTTTTATTTTTTTGGTATCTTTGAGACACTTTAAATAACCACAAATTATTATGAAACTCAAACATACTCTCGTATTCTTTTTGACGGCCTTATTATTTATTTCCTGCTCTAAAGAAAATAAGTCGAAAGATAAAAAATTCAAATACTTAACCGAACAATTTGCCGATGTTAAAATACTGCGCTATCAAGTCCCAGGATTTGACAACCTAAGTCTCAAACAAAAAGAATTAGTTTATTACCTTACACAAGCTGGTCTTTCTGGAAGAGATATTATGTACGATCAAAATTATCGTTACAATCTAAAAATACGCCGCACTTTAGAGCGTATTTACAAAAGATTTGACGGAGACAAAACAACAGAAGATTGGAAAAATTTTGAAATCTACCTTAAACGTATATGGTTCTCTAATGGTATCCATCATCATTATTCAAATGCCAAGTTTAAACCAGGTTTTAGCAAAGCGTATTTTAAAGCATTACTCAAAAAAACACATACCAGATTAAAAGACGAACCTTTTGATATTATTTTTAATGATAAAGACAATAAAAAAGTCAATCTAGATGCTAGCAAAGGCTTAGTATTAGGCTCTGCCGTTAATTTTTATGGTTCCGATATTACAGAAGCTGATGTAGATGCTTTTTATAAAAACAAGAGAAGCCCTAATCCAGACCAACCTCTTTCTTTTGGCTTGAACTCTAAACTTGTAAAAGAAGACGGTAAATTAGTTGAAAAAGTATGGAAAAGCGGAGGACTTTATGGTGCTTCAATCGATAAAATAATCTTTTGGCTAGAAAAAGCCAAAGGTGTAGCCGAAAATGACAAACAAGCCAAGGCTTTTGAATTGTTAATTAAATATTACAAAACAGGTGACTTAAAAACTTGGGATGACTATAACATTGCTTGGGCCGAAACAACCGAAGGAGACATTGACTACATCAACAGTTTTATTGAAGTTTATAATGACCCAAAAGGGTATAGAGGTTCTTATGAAACCATAGTAGAAATAAAAGATTTTGAAATGAGCAAAAAAATGGCCGTTGTAGCCAAAAATGCCCAATGGTTTGAAGATAATTCGCCTATCATGGCCGCTCATAAAAAGAAAAATGTTGTTGGTGTTTCTTATAAAACTGTGAATGTTGTTGGTGAATCTGGCGATTCATCACCTTCTACACCTATTGGTGTTAATTTACCCAATGCCAACTGGATTAGATCTACACACGGCTCAAAATCTGTTTCTTTAGGTAATATTATTGAGGCTTACAACAATGTCGGTTCAACCGGACGCCTAGAAGAATTTGCTTATTCTGAAGATGAAGTCGCCCTAGAAAAAAAATATGGTCAGTTAGCCGATAAATTACACACAGCTTTACACGAAGTTATTGGTCACGCCAGTGGTAAAATAAACCCCGGGGTTGGTACGCCAAAAGAAACTATGAAAAACTACTCTTCTACTTTAGAAGAAGCACGTGCCGATTTGGTAGGCTTGTACTATTTACCCGATCAAAAATTAGTTGATTTAGGCTTATCGCCCGATGCGGAAGCCATTGGAAAAGTAGCTTTTGATGGTTATATCCGTAATGGTTTAATAACACAACTTGTACGCTTAGATTTAGGTGATGATATTGAAGAAGCACATATGCGAAACCGTCAATTGGTAGCGGCATGGGCTTACGAAAAAGGGAAAGCTAATAATGTGATAGAAAAAGTAAAAAAAGACGGTAAAACTTATTTTAAAATAAATGATTATAAAGCTTTACGTGTTTTATTTGGGCAACTTTTAAAAGAAATTCAGCGTATAAAATCTGAAGGCGATTTTAATGCAGCTCAAGCTTTGGTAGAAACCTATGGTGTAAAAGTAGATCAAGACTTACTCAAAGAAGTTTTAGAACGCAACAGCAAGTTTAAAGTGGCTCCTTATGGTGGTTTTATAAATCCTGTTTTAAAACCCAGTATTGATGCTGAAGGTAAAATATTGGATGTTATAATAACTTATCCAGACGATTTTGCTACACAAATGTTAGACTACGCCGAATTGTATTCTACTTTACCAAGTGAAAATTAATAAAAGATACTATTGATAATAAAAAAAGCCCGCAAAATTGCGGGCTTTTTTGTGCTTATAAATTATTTAGTTGGCTTTCTTAAAAACATATCGGGTTATAAAAATACCTTTACCATCGCCTTTCCCAGCATCACTTTCAACAGCACTTGTTACAAAAGCAAGTTCCCAACCATCTTCTGACATGGCGTTTATTTTTGAAGTTACCAAAGCGTCATTAGTAGCTATATTTTGAAATCTAATACCAGCTATATTGTAAAAGTTTAACAGTTTAGTTTCGTCAAAACCTTTTACGCGCATATTACCTCTTTTTGATTTATTTCTACCTTTACTATCACTAGTTTGTGTAGATGTAAATTCTGCGTAATTTCTGTCATCATTGGCAGAAATTAACCTAGAACGACCAAGACCGCTAGGTACTATAGATTCTACACTTGTTATAACTTTGTAAGAATAAGTTTGAGCATTAGCCGGCATAAGGCTAAGTGTTGTTAATACAATAACACTTAAAATAATTTTTTTCATAATTTAGTTTTATGGTTTATAATGCTCTAAATTAAACAAAAAATATCAGTATTATTGTAATAAATTAACAATCGTTGAAAACAGGTGTTGTCATAAAATCAACTGGCAGTTGGTACAGTATTAAATTAAAGAGAGGAGATACAATAAACTGTCGTATAAAAGGTAAATTTAGGATTAAAGGTATTAAAAGTACAAATCCTGTTACAGTTGGTGATATTGTTGATATAGAAACTACAGACAATAATGACTGGCTTATAACTCATATTCATAAGCGCAAAAACTACATCATCCGTAAATCTGTAAATTTATCAAAACAAACACATATTATAGCGGCCAATATAGATCAGGTTTTTTTACTTGTTACATTAGAGAATCCGCCCACATTAACAGCTTTTATAGACCGCTTTTTAGCTACAGCCGAAGCCTATCATATTCCCGCTACTTTACTATTTAATAAAAGTGACTTAGAATCAGAATTGTCAAATAAAAGTAGAAAAGAGTTGATAGACACTTATACTAAAATTGGTTATAAATGTGTTGAAATATCGGCTACAAACCAATCAAATATCGATATCTTAAAAGAAATGATGACCAATAAAGTCAATATGTTTTCTGGTCATTCTGGCGTGGGTAAATCGACTCTTATTAACGTTATTGATCCAAAATTAAATCTTGAAACTAAAAAAATATCAGCACAACACAAACAAGGAAAACATACCACAACATTTGCTGAAATGTTCTGCCTTCCTTTTGGCGGTTATATTATTGATACGCCCGGTATAAAAGGTTTTGGTACTGTAGATATGGATCCTCAAGAAATTGATGGCTATTTTCCCGAATTTTTTAAACTTAAATCAAAATGTAAGTTTAATAATTGCCAACATATAAACGAACCCAATTGTGCTATTAAAGAAGCTGTAGAAAATGGGGATATCTCTTTTTGGCGTTATCAAAATTACATCCAACTAGTTTTAGGAGATGACACAAATTACCGAACTTCAATTTATCCTCCCAAATGAAAGCCGTAGTCCAACGTGTAACAAAAGCCAGCGTTACAATAGAAAATAAAATTCACATTGAAATTAGTAATGGTCTTTTAATTTTATTGGGTATCACTCACAATGATTCACAAGAAGATATTGAATGGCTTGTTAAAAAAATTACCAATTTGCGTATTTTTAATGATGACAATGACATTATGAATTTATCGCTTAAAGATATCGGTGGAGAAGCCCTAATTATTAGTCAGTTTACACTGATGGCAAGTACTAAAAAAGGAAACAGGCCCAGCTATATTGGGGCTGCAAAACCTGAAATAGCAATCCCCCTTTACGAGCAATTTATTTCTGCTTTTGAAAAAGAAATAGATAAAAAAGTAAGCACTGGTATTTTTGGCGCCGATATGAAAGTTAATTTATTAAATGACGGACCCGTAACTTTAATATTAGATTCAAAGAATAAAAAATAATTTGTATATTGCTGTATTATTAATTACCCCCGCCAATATATTTTGAGAAAACTAGTCATTGTAACCTTTTTTCTGGCAACCTGTTTTGCCAAAGGTCAAAATTCAAATCACAATTATTTAACAATTCCACCTGAACTTAAAGAAAATGCCAACGCCGTCATTAGGTTAGACAATATGCATATTAGCATGACATCACCTTATAAAATGAAGGTAGAAAGACACCTTATTGTGACGGTAATAAATAAATATGGCGATCCCGATGCCGTTATTAATGTTGATTACAATAATCATACATCTATTAAATCTATCAAAGCTGTTGTTTACAATGCTTTTGGTTTTGAAATTAAAAAAATTAAATCTAAAGACATCAAAGATTACTCGGCAACAGATAGTGGTTTATATAGCGATGATAGATTAAAATATTACAAATATTTACCGCTTAAATATCCTTATACAATAGATATAACTACAGTTATTGAAAGAGAAAATACAGCTTTTTATCCCAGATGGATACCTATACACGGTTATTATGCCAGTACTCAAGAAAGTAATTTTACGCTAGATTATCCAAAAAAGCAATTCAATATTAAGGTAAAAGAAAATAACTTTAAAGATTTTAATATTGAAAATTTAAGTTCAGGCGGGCATATAGCCTATAAGGCCACAAACCTTAAAGCTTTCGAAAAAGAACCCTTAAATCCTTTATTTACAAAATTTGCACCTAATTTAGTCTTAGCTCCTAATAAATTTAACCTTGCCGGTGTGCATGGAGAAGCTAATAATTGGAAAGAATTTGGTCAATGGATGTATTCTAATTTATTGCTAGGCCGTGACCAACTTTCTGAAAGTACTAAATCTGAGATAAAAACCTTAGTAAAAGGTATTGAAGACCCTGTAGAACGCGCCCGTAAAGTGTATGCCTATATGCAAGACAAAACACGTTATATAAGTGTGCAAATTGGCATTGGCGGCTGGAAACCTATGCGTGCCGACGAAGTTGACAAAATGCGCTATGGCGATTGTAAAGCCTTGGTAAATTACACCCAAGCTTTATTAAAAGAAGCTGATGTAAATGCATACTACACTGTGGTTTATGCTGATACAAAAAAAGATATCGACAAAAATCTGGTAGCCATGCAAGGAAATCATGCTATTTTGTGTTTACCTACAAAAAAAGATACTGTTTGGTTAGAATGTACCACACAAAAACACCCATTTGGCTATGTGGGTGATTTTACTAACGATAGAGATGTACTGGTTATTAAACCGGAGGGTGGTGAAATAAGACATACCAAAATATATGACGTTAAAGAGAACTATCAAAACTCTAAAGGTTCTTATATTATTGACAACGCTGGAACTTTAACAGGGCAACTTTCTATAACAAGTTCTGGTGTTCAATTTGAAAATCATTTTAAATTAGATTCTAAAAACCAAAAAGAATCTGTAAAATATTACAAATCTTACTTTGACAATATTAACAATTTAAACATTTTAAAATTTACCAATAAAGCCAATAAGAAAACTTCAGTTTTTAAAGAAGAAATATCCTTAACGGCCTCTAATTATGCCCGCAAAAGTGGCGATAGGCTATTGGTTACTCTAAATGCTTTTAATAAAAGCTCTTATGTGCCCAAAAGAATGACAACACGCTTGTTACCCATAGAAATAGACAATGGCTATTTAGATAAAGATTCTGTAACGATTCATCTCCCTAAAACTTATAAAATAGAAGCACTACCAAAATCAGCACATGTTAGTTCAACTTTTGGCACTTATACTACAGACATTGCACAACTTAACGACAGTACTCTTATTTATAAACGCACTTATAAAGTTAACCAAGGTATTTTTCCTAAAGATGAATATGATAATTATAGAAAATTTAAAAAGAGTGTTGCAAGAAAAGACAACAGTAAACTTATTCTTATAAAACAATAAACATGAATAAATTAACCATCCTATTAATTACAGCTCTCACATCCTTTAACTTAACTCTTACAGCCCAAGAAGTTAAATTTGGCAAAGTATCTAAACAAGAATTACAAGAAAAAGTTTACCCTTTAGATTCTACAGCATCTGCTGCTATACTTTATAAAAAAAGAACATCCCATTTTGAATATACTGATGGCGAAGGGTTTACACTTATAACAAAAGTTCATAAACGTATTAAAATATATACTAAGGAAGGGCTAGAATGGGCTAAAGAAACTGTTCCTGCCTTTCAAACTCATGGCTCTAGAGAAACTGTTGGTATTAAAGCCTATACATTTAACTTAGAAAAAGGAAAAATTATTAAAGAAAAACTAAAAAGTAAAAGTATATTTAAAGAAAAGGAATCTGAAAATTGGACCAATTTTAAATTTACAATGCCTAATGCTAGAGCAGGAAGCATTGTCGAGTGGCAATACACAATTACTTCGCCTTTTGCCAGTAACATAAACGATGTTATTTTTCAATACAAAATTCCTGTTAAAAAAGTTAATGTGAAAATTTCTATCCCACAATATTACACTTTTAAATACCTGCCTACCTTTTATTACCCTATTCATGTTCAAACTTCGAAAGAAAATAGAACTCTTAGTTGGTCGTATAGAACTGTGGATGGTGCCGGTAGAGCTATAAGCACAAATCACAATACGTCAAAAAATATTTACGAAACAGTTTATAAGTCAATTGAGTCTAATATTCCGGCTATTAAAGAAGAGCCTTTAATTAATAATTTAAACAATTATGTAGCCAAAATACACTTTGAGTTGGCGTCAAGACAATTTCCAAATACCGAGGTTAAATTTTACACCAATACTTGGGAAGACGTGGCTAAAACCATCTTTAAAAGTTATTCTTTTGGCAAACAGTTACAAGGCACTGGTTTCTTAAAAACGGCCGTAACCTCTCAAATAAGTGATGCTAAAACAGATCAAGAAAAAGCGCTAAGATTATTTCAATTTATTAAAACACAGATAAAATGGAATAAAAATTATGGCAAATACACAGATAAAGGCCTTAAAAAAGCTTTTCAAGAACACGTAGGAAATGTAGCCGACATCAACCTTACTTTGGTAGCTATGTTTAGAGAGGCAGGTCTTAAATCAAATCCTGTTTTAATAAGTACACGTAACCACGGATTTCCTCTTTTCCCCACAAAAGATGGATTTAATTATGTTATTGCAGCTCTTGAATTACCCAATGGCATTGTTCTTTTTGATGCCACAGAGCCCTTTTCTTCTCCCAACGTTTTACCCACACGTGCTTTAAATTGGAGAGGTCGTTTGGTAAGAAAAGATGGTACCTCAAAATCAATAGATTTATTCTCTGTAAAACCAGCAAAAGAACGTGTCACTCTTTTTGTAAAAATGGACGATGAGGGAATTATTACTGGCATGAAACGCAGTTCTTATTATACCAACTATGCCTTAAATTATAGAAAACACACCGCCTTTTTAGCCGAAGATGACTTAATAGCTAAATTAGAAAAAAACAATAATGGCATTGAAATATCTGACCTTAAAATAACAAATAAAAAAAATATTTTTAAGCCTGTTGGCGAAACTTTTAAGTTTGAAGCCGATGATCAATGCGACGTTATAGCTAATAAAATATATTTTCAACCACTATTCTTTTTAGCCACAGATAAAAATCCTTTTAACTTAGATAAACGTCTTTATCCTGTTGATTTTGGCTCAAAGTGGGAAGAAAATTATATTGTTTCTATTCAAATTCCCGATGGCTATAGCGTTACAACACTTCCAAAAAGCTTTGGTCTGGCCTTGCCTGAAAATATGGGTGAATTCAAATTTGTTGTGGTACAAAAAGCACCCAACAAACTACAACTTTTAACCACAATTAAAATTAAGTCGGCTATTATACCGCCTAATTATTACCAAGATTTAAAAGGTTTTTTTAAACAAGTAATAGAAAAACAAACAGAGAAAGTTGTCTTGACAAAACTATGATTTGTTAAAGGACATTAAAACATGTTATGTGTAATTTTATTACGAAATACAAATATGAAAAATGAAAAAATTAACCATCCTCTTAACTATTGCTTTTATATCATTTAGCTTAACAAGTACAGCGCAAGAAGTTAAATTTGGTAAAGTATCTAAACAAGAATTACAAGAAAAATTTTATCCTTTAGATTCTACAGCACCAGCAGCTATTTTATATAAGAACCGTAAAACCTACTATAAATATACTGACAAACATGGGTTTAAGGTTATAACCAAAGTTCACGAGCGCATAAAAATTTATAACAAAGAAGGGTTTGAGTGGGCAAAAAAATCAATTCTAACATACCATTCTAAAGGTAACAACGAATCAGTAGTTATTAAAGCAAATACTTTTAATCTTGAAAATGGTAAAATAATTAGCAATAAATTAAATAAAAAGGATATCTATAAAGATAAACTAAATACTTATTGGACAAGCTCTAAATTTACCATGCCCAATGTAAAAGCGGGAAGTGTTATTGAATGGTTATATACTATTACTTCACCATTTTCTGGACGCATTGAAGACGTCATTTGCCAGTATAAAATTCCACTAAAAAAAATAGAAGTTGAAATAGAAATTCCTCAATATTTTACTTTTAAATATTTACCTAATTTTTATTATCCTATAAATGTTGTTTCTAGTAGAGAAAATAAAATGCTACAATTTACCTACAAAGAAAAGGCTTTAAGTCAAAATGCTTTTGATAAACAAAATACACGGTATAAAATATCAAGACAAAATATCTATCAAAATATTTATAGAGTAAATGAAACAGATATACCTGCAGCTAAAGCTGAACCTCTCATAAATAATCTTAATAATTATATAGCCAAAATTCATTTTGAACATCTCTCTACAAAGTTTCCAAATAGTATGGCCGAATATTATACTAATAGTTGGGAAGATGTTACAAAAACAATTTATAAGAACTCTTATTTTGGAACACAATTAGAATCGTCAAATTTTTTAAAAAAGGATGTTTTAGATCTAATTAAAGGGCTGAATACAAATCAGGGAAAAATGGTTGCCCTATTCAATTTTTTAAAAACACAAATTAGGTGGAATGGTTTATATGGAAAATATACAGACAACGGAATTAGAAAAGCCTATCAAGATCATGCTGGTAATGTTGCAGATATAAATTTATGTTTGGTTGCTTTGTTTAGATTAGCTGGTCTTAAAGCAAATCCCGTTTTGATAAGCACAAAAAAACATGGCATCCCACTTTTTCCAACCATTAACGGATTTAATTACGTTATTGCCGCAGTTGAAAACGAAAACGAAATATTTTTATTTGATGCTACTGAGCCTTACTGTGCTCCAAATGTATTACCTACAAGAGTTATAAATTGGCAAGGAAGGCTAGTTAGAAAAGACGGCACTTCTACATCAATAAGTCTTTTTTCTGGGAAACCTTCAACGAAACGTGTTAATCTTTTTGCTATGATTGATTCTGTTGGAAAGATAAGGGGCCTTAAAAGAAGTACCTATGAAACAAATTACGCCTTAAATTATAGGAAAATAAAAATTGCCTTATCCGATAATGATTTGCAATCATTACTTGAAGAAGAAAATAATAATGATGTTGAAATTAGTGATTTAAAAATTACCAATAAACAAAATATATATAAACCTATTATTGAATCTTTTAAATTTAGCTCTGATGATTTATGTGATGTTATAAATGATAAAATTTATTTCTCTCCTTTATTATTTTTAGCAAATAACAAAAACCCCTTTACTCTTGATAAACGATTATATCCTATCGATTTTGGAACAAAAAGTGAAAAAATCTATAATGTTTCTATCAAAATACCAAAAGGTTACACAATTACCAGCACCCCAGAAAACCTTGGTATTGGATTGCCAAACAATATGGGTACTTTTAAATATATTATTTCTAATGTCAATAACAATTTACAAGTTTTGATGAATTTTAGAATTAATACAGCCATAATACCCCCTAACTATTATAATGATTTAAAAGACTTTTTTAAACAAGTAATAGAAAAACAAACAGAAAAAGTAGTCTTGACAAAACTTTAAAGTATTAGAACCTGAGTTCGATCTAAGGTTTAATTTACAGAATCTCAAGAAAAGGTGAGATTTGAAGTGTAAAATTTGAAGTAATATCTAGATATTTTAAAAAATTTACACAATAAGATTG
>JASFYX010000059.1:0-49606 GCA_045046885.1 Flavobacteriaceae bacterium | reverse complement strand
ATTGATGTAGTAATGACAGGCGGCAATGTCTTAGACGAGGTTGTTGTAACGGCTCAAGGTATTAAAAGAGAAAAGAAAGCTCTTGGTTATGCTGTAAGTTCTGTTAAATCAGAAGAGATTGAACAACGCGCAGATGGCGATGTTGCTAGGATTCTTTCTGGTAAAGCCACTGGTGTTCAAATCACGTCTCAAAGTGGTACTGCTGGTTCTGCAACAAATGTAGTTATTAGAGGATATTCTTCTATTAATGGAAGTAACCAAGCTCTATTTGTAGTTGACGGTGTTAAATTTAGTAGTGAAACAAATGCACAAGGTGACTTCCTTAGTGGTAATGTTGGTTCTAGTCGTTTTTTAGATTTAGACCCTAACAATATTGCTAGTGTAAATGTTCTTAAAGGTTTGGCAGCAGCCACTCTTTACGGTTCTGAAGGTAGAAATGGTGTAATTGTAATAACAACTAAATCTGGTGGCGGTGGTTCTTCTAACAAAGTAAAGAAAACAGAAATAACTGTTAGTCAATCTTATTTTGTAAGTGAAATTGCATCTACACCTGATTTTCAAAATCAATATGGTGGTGGTTTTGATCAATCTTTTGGTTGGTTCTTCTCTAACTGGGGACCTGCCTTCCATCCAAACGGTGTTGATGGTTATTTAAATGACCCAGGAGGAAAAATTGCAGCCGATGGTACAGTTGAACATCCTTATAGTTCTTCTGCTTTCTTAAACAATTACTTAGGAGGTGATAACCAATTTAATAATTTCTATCAAGATAAGAGATACGAATATAAACCTTACAAAAGTTTTGAAAACTTCTTTAGAGAAGGTTCTGTTGCAAACACTTCTATTAACATAAGTGGTTCTTCTGACGATGGTAAAATTTCTTATAATGTAAACTACGGTAATTTAAACGAAACCGGATTTACTCCCGGTAACAAAATGGTTAGAAATAACTTTTCTGTAGGAGGCCGTGCTAAATTAAGTAACAAGTTTACAGCGAATGCTTCTTTAAATTTCAGTAAAAACTCAGTTGTTTCTCCACCGGTTGCGGCCAGTAGAGGTAATGGTACTTTAGGTTGGTCTGCTTTTGGTAATGTATTCTTTACACCTAGAAGTGTTGATTTAATGGGATTACCCTTTGAATTACCAGAAAACCACGGAAGTATTTACTATAGAAATGGTAACGACATAATCAATCCAAGATGGACTATTAAAAACGCACAAAACGGTCAAACAACCAACCGTGTATATGGTAATGCACAATTAACTTATGAACTTAGTGATAATTTAAGTGCTACATACCGTTTAGGTATTGATTTTTATAATGAAAGAAATACAGCTTATTCTAATAAGGATGGGGTTAACTTTAACGCCGCTATATTTGGTTTCTTAGATACTTACGATAATAATAAAGAAGTTTGGAACCACTATTTTACTCTTAATGGTAATTATAAATTATCTGACGAAGTTAAAATGACATTCGTTGTAGGTGCAGAAAGTGATTCTCAAACATTCGACCAACAAGGTGTGTCCAGTTCAGGTCAAATCGTATTTGGTATTTTAAGACACTTTAATTTTGAAAATCAAACACCCATTCAAGGTTTACTCAAGAAAAATGTATTAGGAGTTTTTGGTGAAACAACTTTTGACTATAACAATTATGCTTTCCTTACCCTTTCTGCTAGAGAGGATTGGGTATCTAATTTACCTTCTAAAAATAATCACCAATTTTATCCTAGTGTAAGTGGCTCATTTGTACCAACAGATGCTTTTGATGGCTTAAAGTCTGCCAATGGCAAAGGTCTTAATTATTTAAAATTAAGAGCAGGTCTTGGTCAATCTGCTGGTTTCCCTAGTGGTTATCCAACTATAGGTACTGTAGTTCAAAACACCCAAGTTGCCGGTGGTTTCTTTGGTGGATCTGGAGGGCTTGTTACTAACACTGTAAGTAATACAAAAGCTAATCCTAATTTAAAACCACAACTTTTAAGTGAAATTGAAGTTGGTTTTGATGCCAGATTTTTAAACAACAGAGCTAATCTTAGTGTTTCTCATTATAACAGAACTACTAAAGATTTAATTGTGTTTAAACCTTTACCTTCTTCTTCAGGATTTACACAAACTCAAACCAATATTGGTAAAGTTGAAGGTAGTGGCTGGGAAATTGATTTAGGTTACGATATCTTTAAAAATACTAGTGACGGCTTTAATTGGAATTTCCGCGTTAATTTTACTCAAAATCAGCAAATTGTTACAGAACAAGCTGATGATCAAATAATATATGCAGGAAGAACAGAAGCTTTCTTAGGCGGTAATGCTGCTATAAAAGGCGAACAATTAGGTGTTATTGTAGGTACTAGAATAAAAAGAGATGCCAACGGCAACTTAGTTGTAGGTAGCGATGGTAACTACGTATCTGAAAGTAATATAGTTTTACCAGACGGTAGATCTATTACTCCAATTATTGGAGACCCTAATCCTGATTATATAATGAACTTTAATAGTTCTATGACTTATAAAAACTTTACTTTTGGTTTCTTAATTAACCATACAGTAGGGGGCGATATAGCTTCTACTACAGTAGCCACATTATTAGGTCGTGGTGGTATTGTTACAGACAGAAAGAACTCTTTTGTTCTTCCTGGTGTATTAGAAAATGGACAACCAAATACATTGCAAATTAATAACTCAAGCTTTTATTTCAGTAATGTCTTATTTGGCCCTAAAGAGTTAACTGTTTACGACGCTTCTGTACTTCGTTTACAAGAAGTATCGCTTGGATATTCACTGCCTAAAAAACTATTAGAAAAAACACCTTTTGGTGCTTTAACATTCACAGCTAGTGGTTATAATTTATGGTATGATGCTTATAACACACCCAGTCGAGCAAACTTCGATCCTAACGTTGCCGGTGTTGGTGTTGGTAACGGTAGAGGGTTTGACTACTTAAATGGCCCTAGTTCTAAAAGATTTGGTCTAAGTATAAGAGCCTCATTTTAAAATTTAAATACATTAATTATTATGAAAAAAATATATAAATTTTTATTATTGACAATGATTGCAACGAGTGGTATCTTCTACTCTTGTGAGACTACTGACCTTAATTTAAAAGTTAGTCCAAACGCATTGTCTCCTACTCTATCAGATGCAGACTTGTTACTGAATTCAATTCAGTTAGATTATGTCAATTCTATAACTACATTTAATAACCTTAGTGGACAACTTTCTAGAATAGACTATCTATTTGGTAGAAATTATTTTAGTGCTTTTGGTCCAGGTACACTTAATGGCCCTTGGAATAGACTTTACAGCGGTATGATTCCTGATATTGCCAATCTTGAAGCAATAAATTCACCTGATCTTGACCTATCCTTTCATTTAGGTGTTTCTAAAATTATGGAAGCACATTTAATGATGCAAATGGTTGACTTTTTAGGAGATGTTGTTTGGACTGAGAGAAACAATCCTATTGAATTTCCTAATCCAACAGTAGATAGTGGTCAAGATGTTTATACAGCAGCAATTGCTTTATTAGACGAAGCCAAAGGACTTCTTAACGGAGCTTCTGTACAAAGTGCTACTGATTTATTTTACCAAGGTGATACCGATAAATGGATTAAATTAGCAAACACGCTTAAAATGAGAGCCGACCTCACAGTTGGTAACTGGCAAGCTGTTCTAGATGCTTCAAATGTGATTTCTAGTACTGCAGATGATTTCGAATATAGATACGGAACCAATGTTTTACAACCTGATACCAGACATCCTGATTACGCTCAAGATTATACTTCTTCAGGAGCTAATATTTACCAATCTAACTGGTTGATGCAACTTATGTCAGGAAGTACAGCAGATTGGAGAGCAACAGACTTTGCTTGGTCTCATGGTGATCCTTATCCACAAAGTGACCCAAGACGTCGTTTTTATTTTTACAGACAATCTTGGAATGTTCCTGGAGCTATTTCGCTTATGGAACACTCTGGTGTAGGTGCTGCAGTAATATATCCTGATGACTTTGGTGCCGATAACTCAGATGGCGAAACATTACAATGTTCTTTACAATCTGTCCCTACTCATTTAGAATTTACACCTGATGAAGAAATATGGTGTTCAGTAAAATTAGGGTATTGGGGTAGATTTCACGGTAATGATGAAGGAACACCTCCAGATAACTTTACAAGAACAGCCTCTGGTGTTTATCCTGCCGGTGGTAGTTTTGACAATCAAGACGATATTCCTAATTATGTAAGTGGTTCAGGTCTGTCTAATATACCTCACGGTGCTGTAGGTTTAGGTAACGGAGCTGGTGGTGGCGGTATAGAGCCTATTATGTTAGCCTCTTATTCTCATTTTATGAAAGCTGAAGCAGCGCTACATCTAGGTGATGCTCCAACTGCTGCAACGCATTTCCAAATGGGTATAACAGCCTCTATAGATAAAGTAACAGCATTTGGTGGTAATGATCCTGATGCAGATAGTAACTATTTTCCAACCAGTTTAGAAAAAGCAACATTTATTGCTGATATGCTAGCCAAATTTAATGCGGCTGATATGACTACAGGTGTTGACGGATTTGGTTTCCCTACAGCTAAAGATAAAATGGATATTTTAGGGGAACAATATTTTGTAGCTATGTTTGGTGGTGCAGGAGACGCTTATAACTTTATAAGAAGAACGGGCTATCCTAGAACTCTTTCAAGAGAAATTGAAGCCGGTTCAGGACTATTCCCAAGAACACTTTTATATCCTGGATCAGAAATTGCTTCGAATCCTAGTATTCACCAAAGAACTGATAACAGTACCAAAACATTTTGGGATACTGGTGTACTTAATCCAGCAAATTAATAAATATTAAACAAAACATTATGAAAAACATAATTAAAATTTTATTATCGCTATTAGTAGTCTTCTCTTTTAATTCTTGTAAAGATGCAACTAATACAATTGATACTGTTTTATCTACTCACGAAACCGGGGCTATTTTAAGAACCGTTAACGTAATAGGTAACACACTTAATTCAAGTGATGATTCTTCTACATGGTCTGTAGAAGTTGAAGAACAAGACGTACAAGATGGCGCTTTATTTAAAAGTGTTGATGTCTATGTATCTCTTAGAGACCTTACACCAAACAATGGCACAACGGTAGCCAATGACTTTAAAATTAAAACCATAGATGCTTCTGCATTTAGTACTGGACCTTTATCCCTTCCAAGAGGTATTGTATCGGCTACTTTTGGAGAAGCCGCAAGCGCTATGGGCTTAACAGCAGCTCAAATGTCACCTGGTGACCTTTTTGTATTCGAATTAAGACTTAACTTAACAGATGGACGTGTATTTGGTGCCAATAGTGCAGCAGGTATTATTACTGGAGGTTATTTTTCTTCTCCTTTTAAATACAATGCCTTATTATTGTGTTCTCCAGAACCAGGAGATTACCGTGTAGTAATGCACGATTCTTACGGTGACGGATGGCAAACTAATGGTGGTAATGGTGGTAACGGTATTCAAGTTACTATTGATGGTGCAGTTACAGAAGTAGGTTTATGTACTCCTTACGGTGACGGAAGCTGGTTAGATATTGGTGACTGTACTCCTAACAATGGTTATGATGGTGAGACTGTAGTAAATATTCCTGTAGGTACTGTACAAGCAACTTGGAATTTCCCAGGTGACCAATACGGTGAAATATCATTTGAAGTTTATGGTCCTCATGGAACATTGCTCTTAGCTGTTGGTCTTGGAGAAGGATCTCCAGGTTTATTACCTATTACACTATGTAAATTGTAAAAATCATTACAATAGTCTTCTCTTTTAGAGAGTGACTTTAAAATAATTAAAACCCGAAGATTTATTTCTTCGGGTTTTTTTATTATAAATATTAAATTTTAAGGAATAGAGTATTTTTACGACTTAAATAAAAAAAATAATGAAATTACTTTTTTTATCTATTCTATTACTATTATCTTTAAATATTAAGTCACAAAACACAGTCGGTATAATAACAAACACTGCCAATGCCTATAATGCCTACACACTTTTTACAGCAGAGAAAAATACTTATCTAATAAATAATTGTGGTGAGGTAGTTCATAGCTGGACAAGTACTTCAAGTTCTACAAAAATGGTTTACCTTTTAGAAAATGGTAATCTTTTAAGAAATGCTAATGCCCTAAATTCAACATCTTCAATTATCCTCCCAGGAAAAGCAGGTAGAATTGAACTATTTGACTGGGATAACAACCTTTTATGGGCATATGAATATTCTGATGACAATCATACCCAACATCATGATATATTTCCTATGCCAAATGGTAATATTTTAATGATAGTTGCTTCAGTATTATCTGAAACAGAAGCCTTACAGTTAGGTAGAAATTTAGCAAATTTAACAGACAATAAATTGTACAATGAACAAATATTAGAAATACAACCCGTTGGTACAAATAGTGCAAACATTGTTTGGCAATGGGAAACTAAAGATCATTTAATACAAGATTCCGATAATACAAAATCAAATTTTGGAGATGTAAGTCAAAATCCTCAGCTCCTAGATATAAATTACCTAGGCACAGCAGGTGGGGCAGCTAATTGGATGCATTGTAATTCTGTTCAATATAATGCTAGCTTAGATCAAATAATTTTAAGTGCACGAAAATTAAGTGAGTTTTATATTATCGACCATAGTACTACAACAGCAGAAGCGGCTACTTCTTCGGGAGGAAGCTATGGCAAAGGTGGCGATTTTCTTTACAGATGGGGAAATGCGGCGGCTTACAATCAAGGAACAGCATCAGACCAAAAACTATTTGGACAACATTACCCTCATTGGATTCCGTCAGGACTACCCGATGCTGGAAAATTGCTCATTTTTAACAATGGTTTTGATAGGACACCTTCTTTTTCAGAAATATTTAAAATCACTCCTCCGTCAACAAGCTTAGGTGTCTATAATTACATTAGCAATTCTGCTTATGGCCCCAGCAATCCAGATTTTAATTACAGTGCTCCGGTTCAAACCGATTTCTACACACCCATACTCTCAAGTGCCCAACAATTACCTAATGGTAATATATTAATTGATGAAGGTGATTTTGGAAAACTATTTGAAATTGACAGTAATAAAAATATTGTTTGGGAATACATCAATCCGGCTGCTGTATCAGGTGTAATAATGACACAAGGCGATGATCCAAGTATTCAAACCCGTATTTTATTTAGAGCCCACAAATATCCACTAGATTATGCTGCCTTTACAGGTAAAACGCTTACGCCTGGTAACCCTATAGAGTTAAATCCTAACACAGGAGCCTGTCAGATATTAAAAACTAAAGATGAAACTTATTTAAATACAAGTATTTTTCCTAATCCTGTAAAAGATGTTTTAACTGTTACAGCATCTAAGGAAATCACAAAAATTGAAATCTATAACCCACTTGGTAAAATGATTAAAAGAGTTTCTAAACAAAAAACAATCAATTTAAGTCATTTGACAACAGGTATTTATTTTGCAAAAATATTTTCTTCGAATAGTGTTAGTACAAAAAAAATTATAAAAGAATAATTACAACGCCTCTTTAACTTGGTTTTATTTTTAATTAGCTTTGCAGCATGACTACAAATACACTAATATTTGGTATAAGAGCTTGTATTGAAGCTATACAAGCCAATAAAACGCTCGAAAAAGTTTATATTCAGAAAGATTTAAAAGGAGCTTTATTTAACGAGCTTAATTACTTGATTAGAAATAACAATATTTCTAGCAGTTATGTACCGATTGAAAAACTGAACAAACTTTCTAAAAATAACAACCATCAAGGTATTGTGGCCAAAATAGCTGCTATTGACTTTGCCGATTTAGAAAGCGTTTTAGAAAATTCTCAAAATACAACACCGCTATTGTTACTACTTGACGGTATTACCGATGTAAGAAATTTTGGTGCCATAATTAGAACGGCCGAATGCTGTGGTGTAACAGCTATTATTATACCCAGTCAAGGAAGTGCCCCTTTGAATGCTGAATCTATTAAAACATCGGCCGGAGCTGCGTTTAAAGTACCTATTTGTAAAGTAAATCATATAAAAGATGCTGTTTATATGTTACAAGCCTCAGCTATACAATTAGTAGCAACTACAGAAAAAACAAATACCTCTATTTATAATGTTGATTTAAAAAAACCAACAGCCGTAATTATGGGCTCTGAACACAAAGGGATTTCACCTTCTGTACTTAAAATTGCCGATATTAAAGCTAAATTACCATTACTAGGCACAATAGAATCGTTAAATGTATCGGTAGCTTGTGGTGCTTTTTTATATGAAGCTGTAAGGCAACGTCTGTAAGTTTATTGTGGATCTTCTTTAGGTGGCTTAAAATTACCATCTACATCAAATAGATTATCAAATTCATCATTTTCGTAACCGTTCTCTTCCCAATTGTATTTAAAAGGTTTTGGTAATGTTCTTCTATATCTTAGAGCTAAAACAAGACCCGCTATAAACCCCGATAAATGTCCTTCCCAAGACATCATCTCCTGTTGTTTTGGAAACATATACCAAACCAAACTTCCATAAAGGAACACAACTATCATAGAAACAGCTATCAAACGCATATTTTTACTCAATAAGCCACTAAAAAATATAAAACTGACTAATAAATATACAACACCACTTGCCCCTATATGATAAGCCGGTCGGGCTATAAGCCACGTTAAAAAACCTAGGAGAAGTGTTCCTTGAATTAAAACTTTAAAAGCTATCCTGTCATAAAAATAAAACAGATATAAAAGTAAAACAAATAAAGGTAACGAGTTGTTTGCTAGATGAGTGATACCCTTATGAATAAAAGGTGAGGCAATAATACCTATCATTCCGTTGAGTGTTCTGGGATAAATACCGTAATACAATAAGTGCAAATTAAACCTAAAATCTAGCAATAATACAATCCACAAAAACAAGACAGAATACAAAGGAATTACCAATGTTCTCAACCTAAATTTAAAAGGATTTGCATGGCTATTTGTCATTAATAAATAGTTTTTATAATGTTTAAAATACCCTTTAAAATTACTACTTTTACGTGATGGATATCCCTTTAGCCGAAAGAATTAGACCAAAAACTTTAGAAGACTTTATAAGTCAGCAACATTTGGTAGGTAAAAGCGGTGCTTTAACACAGCATATTAAAAATGGCATTATACCTTCACTTATTTTTTGGGGGCCACCAGGCATTGGTAAAACTACTTTGGCCAATATTATTGCTGTAACTTCTCAGCGTCCTTTTTACAGCTTAAGTGCTATTAATTCTGGTGTAAAAGACGTTAGAGAGATTATTGATAAAGCCAAACAAAGTGGCGGTTTATTCACTACAAAAAATCCAATTCTTTTTATCGACGAAATTCACAGGTTTAGTAAGTCGCAACAAGATTCACTTTTAGGAGCTGTAGAAAAAGGGTGGGTAACATTAATTGGTGCTACTACAGAAAATCCGAGTTTTGAGGTCATTCCTGCCCTATTATCACGCTGTCAAGTATATATTTTAAATGCTTTTGATAAAGCCGATCTAATAGCACTTGTTCATCGTGCTTTAAAAGTTGACACTGTTTTAAAAGATAAAAAAATCACCTTAAAAGAAACCGATGCTTTATTGCAACTATCAGGAGGTGACGCGCGTAAATTGTTAAATATTTTTGAATTAATAATTGGCAATCAAGAAAAAGTGACTATTACAAACGCTTTAGTTTTACAGGCTGTACAACAAAATCCTGCCAGATACGATAAGACAGGCGAGCAACACTACGATATTATTTCGGCTTTTATAAAATCTATTCGTGGTAGCGACCCTAATGCAGCTGTATATTGGTTGGCACGTATGATAGAAGGCGGCGAAGATGTTAAATTTATTGCCCGCCGGTTACTTATTTTAGCTAGCGAAGATATTGGCAATGCCAACCCTACTGCGCTAATTTTGGCCAATAACACATTTAATGCTGTTTCTGTAATAGGCAACCCCGAATCGCGTATAATTTTAAGTCAGTGTGCTACCTATTTAGCTGCGTCACCAAAAAGTAATGCTAGTTATAAAGCCATAAAAGAAGCTCAAGAATTGGTACGACAAACAGGCGATTTATCTGTGCCTTTAGCCTTACGAAATGCCCCAACAAAATTGATGAAAGACCTAAATTATGGCAAAGATTACAAATACGCCCATAATTACAACGACAACTTTGCAGAGTTAGAATTTCTACCTCAAGAAATTAGCAATACAACCTTGTATGAGCCAGGAGATAATCTGCGTGAAAATCAGTTACGAGCCTATTTAAAAAGTCTTTGGAAAGATAAATACAATTACTAATCTACTGTTTTTTGTATGTTACTGTCTTTAAAACGCCTTCATCATCTATTATATCAATAACAAAATCGCCATTATTTTTTTGATATCCTGTAAAAGTTCCTGATATTTTAACCAAAAAATAGTCCTTCTTAGAAGTATTGAAAATAAAACCTAAAGGGAATGATTGAAACGTATTGCCCTTTTTAATATGTTTTGAAAAAATATAATAGTTTTTAAAATTGGCTATTTCAAAAGTTATTGCATTGTTACTGTACAAGCCTACTAAAGGGGATTCAATTTTAGCTTTTTTCGTAAACTTTGCCTCTTTAAATTGAACCTTCTTAATTCCTCTTTTCTTTTTAAGAGGTTTAGGCTTTTTAACTTTATTTTGAGGTTCAACTAGCACAACTTTTTTAGGAATTACTTTTTTTACAACTACTTTTGGCTTTGTTAAAGTTTTAATTGCTGGTTTAGATTTAACTACAGTTAAAACAGTCTTAGGCGTATAAGTGTAAACATAACCATCTAGGCTTTTAAGCGCTCCTCTTAGGGCTTCATGATAAGCCTTTTTATAATCTTTTTCTTTACTTACTCCTTCTTCTGTTGTATAAACATTTTCGTTATCACAATTTAAAAAAGTGACTTTTATTTTTATACGAGAAAAATTAGAGGTCATTAAAAGATTAACTTTTAAGCTCAAACATCTGTCGTGTTTTAAATCGTCAGGATAAATAGTATCGTCAAAAAGAGTATTTAAGCCTTTTTTATTCAATAAGAATTGTGTTAACGAGTTTATTTGATAACTATCGGCCTTGTCTTGGAATTCAAAATATTTAGGGACAATAATGTATTTATAATTATTTAAGGCTTCTTGAGCCGATATAAATTGAAATCCGATAAAGATAAATCCTAGTAAAAATAATTTTTTCATTTTTAAAATATTACGTTCATACCAAACTGAAAAGCATTGTAATTTGAATTATAAAAATTATTAGCCCCAAAAAGATTAATAAAACTACCATATAAATTAAAGTGCCCTATGTGAGATGATAAACCAAAACCTACACTACTAGGCGAATAAGAATCAACAGTATAAGTTAATTTGGTACGCAAGTATTTATTAACACGGCGATAATAAAAAATAGTTGTAGCCAATTGCGGTTGCTTTGGTCTTACAATTGAGAAAAATTGCATCCCTATTTGATTGCGATAAGGGTTGTCTAATCTTGGTTTAAAACATTCTTCTAAATGAGGCAAACCAAAACTATAGCCCACAGAAGCATTAATTTTAGGTTCTCTAAAAGATATATAGCTATCATAAATAGTTTGACTGTCTAGGCTGGCTTCTACATCGTCTATAATTTGTTTAAAATAATCTATGCCCGACACGATAGGTGTTTGTAATTCAACACCTTCTGTTGCGAAATTACCTTTAACTTCTGCGCCAATAACTTGTTTTGTATATTTTATAAATCCTAAATCTTGCACACTAGCCGTTATTTTTGTTTGCTTATTTGGTTTATACGTTAAACCCATATCGAGACCAAACCCCAAATTACCACCAAAAAAAACTTTACTGAATAGCTTTTTATAAAAATTTTCATCATAATCATCGCCAATAAAGAATCCTGATGTTTGGACTTTTAAGTTTATATTTTGCAAATTATGACGGTAGATATTATCTATACCTTTTGTTGTAAAAAATAAGCCTGTATTTTTAATAGACTTTATATCTAAAGCACCTGAATATAATTTAAATCGAGCTCCTGCAATAAATTTATCACTAAAACGTCTATTTATACCTATATGAAAAACACCCACTAAATCGGCTTTTAGCCTAACAGATTCTGCATTAAAAACACGTCCAATGTCTTTATTCCCCTCGAAAAGAAAAATAGCCAAATCTTTTGGGTAATAACCTATAAAATTAAGCTCTTCATAAAAACCAAAGCTCAAATAATCTTTTTCGTTAGGTAATCTAATGCCAACATTTAAAAACTCTATTTGCTGGTTTATGACAATATTATCTGACGGATTAAGTTTAAAAATTAATTTTTCGAGTTTGGCATTTATATCTAAACCATCTTTTGCAAATAAATCTGTAACTCTAAAACCTCTTAAGCCTACAGATAAAGATGTTCCCGAAAGGGCTGGTACACCTATATGCCATTTATGATTAACTTCTGCCCCAGGATTGAGCATCAATGATTGTGGTACTTCTGTAAAATCGTATAAAATAGGCTTATTTTGAGATAACCCTTTAAATAAACTCATTACAATAAAAATAAATAGAATGCTTTTTTTCATTTGGAAATTTCTTTTTAAAAGAATAATGTTGCACTCGATTTAAAATCAATAAAAGCGTTGGGCGTATTATCTATTGTTGTTGCGTTAACCACACTTATATGTACATTTATTTTTCTAGAGTTTTTTAAATTTTGTAAATCTGTTCCTTCTATAACTTGATCGAAAGTGGTTTGAGTTGTTTTATCTAAGTTTATAAAAATGGTATATGTAATATTGTCATTAGCATCTAAAAAATCTAATACAAAATCAAAATCGCGGTTAAAAGTGTTGTCAATTTCAAAATGAACTTCAACTTTTTGTAAATTATCTTTTATTTCATTCTTATTAAAAACATCTAATAGTGTGTTAAAATCGAAAGTGGTAAAAGGTAAATTATCTACATCTGTAAAATTGGGCAACGAAGCGTCTATAGATATTAATGAGGCTTCTACTTGCTGACCCGTATTTAAATCTAATGTTGCATTAAGATTTATTTTTAAAGATGCACCTAGTGTGTTGTCTATTGAAGTGCTGTTTAAAAGCGATACAATTATATTAACCTGAGTAGTTGTTTTTAAGTTTACCAAGTCGGCACCTTCAACAATAACATCTTTATTTGTAACAGCTAATTTATTAACAGTTACTGTTGTACTATAAACTTGATTGTTATTTGTATCTAAAAAATTGAATTGAAATTCGAAATCACGGTTAAAGGTATTGTCAAAATTAAAATGAAATGTCAGTTTTTGTAAGGCACTTTGAATCGTAGCATTGCTAAAAGCATCTATAGGCGAATTAATTTGATAGGTTGTAAAAGGTAAATTATTAACATCACCAAAATCGGGTAAAGTAGCATTAAATTTTAGCAAAGAACCTTTTAATTGCTGATTAAAAGATAGATTATCTACCTGAGTAAAATCTACAGTATCTTTCTTAACACACGAAAAAAGTGTTAAAACAAAAAATATTAAAAAAACTTTATTTAGTCTAAACATTTTATAATAAGCTTATTTAAGATATACAAACGTTAAAGATACTGTTTTAATTGTATCAGATTGGTAACAGATTTAATATTTTGTGCACTTGGCTGTTTGTTAAAATTACAAAAAATAGCATCTAATCCAAAGTCTAAAGCCCCCATAACATCGGCTTCGTAATTATCACCAATCATAATACTTTCATGGGCTTCTGCTTGAGATGATTCTAAGGCAAAGTTAAATATCTTAGGGTTTGGTTTCTTAACGCCTACTTGTTCTGATGTAATAACCGTCTCAAAATAAGGTGCCAAACCAGATTTAGTCATTTTTTTATCTTGTATTTCTTCAAAACCATTGGTGATAATGTGCATTTTATATTTTGGTTTTAAGTAGTCTAATATATCTATAGCACCCTCTATTAAAGCATTGTATTTACATAAATTATCAATATAGACCTCTGATAATAAAACAATTTTCTCTGAATTTACCCTATAGTTTAATTTAACAAAAGTATCGTTTAAACGACCAAAGCGTAAATCTTTTTTACTTATTTTATCTTCTCTAAATAACTTCCAATAATGTGCATTTATAGGATAATAATAGTTTTTAAATTTTTCGAAATCAATTTCAACTTTTAGCTTATTAAAAATATATTTAAAAGACTTATTAGAATTAGCGTCAAAGTCCCATAAAGTATGGTCTAAATCAAAAAAAATGTGCTTAATTTTCATTCGCTAAAAATAGCAATTTAAAATCTAAATAATCAAGCAAAATTATTGTTACTTTTGATAAAATATCTTTTTTGAAAAAACGTCTTCACATTTTATTTCTGTGTAGTTGGTATCCGTCAAGAGTTTTACCTGACAATGGCGATTTTATTCAACGCCATGCAGAAGCCGTTGCTTTAAACCACAAGGTTACAGTTATTCACGTTGTTAGCGATGACAATCTTAAAACAGACATAGAAATTACCAATAATACGCTAAATAATGTTACAACTTTAGTCGCTTATATAAAAGAAAACACTAATCCTATTGTCAAATTTTACATATTTTTAAAGACCTATTTAAAACTCTTAAAAAGGACTGGAGAATACGATATGGTACATCTTAATGTCATTTTCCCTGCTGGGATTTTAGCGCTCTATTTAAAATGGTTTAAACATAAACATTTTATTATTTCAGAACATTGGCACGGCTATCATCAGCCTTTTTGTCAAAAAATTCGATGGACTCAAAAGACTTTATCAAAACTATGTGCTAAAAATGCGACAACTATTTGCCCTGTAACCGATAATCTTGGTCTAGCTATGCAAAACTTTGATCTTAAAGGACACTATCACAAAATATCGAACGTCGTTAATACAGAGCTGTTTAAACCGGCCGAAAAAGAAGATGAAACCTTTAAAATAATCCATATTTCCTCTATGGATAAGGTTAAAAATGTGCCTACAATTTTAAAAGTTATTAGTAAGTTACAAGAAACTTTTTCAGATTTCAATTTTTCTTTAATAGGTAACAATGCAACCGATTTTAAACCCCTTACTCAATCGTTAAAAATAAAGGCAATGAATATCACTTTTATAAATCAAATTCCGCAGAATGTTTTAGTTAAACATTTACAACAAGCCGATGTGTTGGTTTTATTTAGTACCACAGAAAACGCACCCTGTGTCGTCTTAGAAGCTTTTGCCTGTGGAGTACCCGTCATTGCGACAGACGTAGGGGGTGTGAGTGAACATTTTCCAAAAGGTTTTGGCACATTAATACCAAAAGACGATTCGGCAGCTCTGCTCGATGCTTTAATTAGCTATTCTAAAAAGACTCAAAAATTTGATAAAAAGGTCATGCACCATTATATTGAACAAAATTTTAGTCCACTAGCCATAACAAAACAATTTACCGAAGTATATTTGTCAGCACTTAAAAAGTAATATGCAAAATTTAATATCGTTTTTTAAAGGATTTATAGGGCGCAAAGGCAATTATGTTTTTGTAGCAACTGTAATAGCCAGATTATTTTCATTATTGGCTTCAGTTATCGCTTTAAAACTGATTGATAAGACCGATTTGGGTTATGTGCTTTTCGCGATGAGCATAATGGCTTTTATCTTACCTTTAAGTGGTTTAGGTGTACAGCAAGGTTTGTTGCGTTTTGGGGCTCGACTGGATTCTGTAGCCGAGAAAAAAGCACTTTTTACACATGTTTTTAAAAAAGGTTTGGTCTTTTCCTTACTGCTGAGTGCGCTTATTTTTATAGCGAGTTATTTAGTGCCATTAAAATTTACAGAGTCGGCTTATTTTTTAAGAGCATTGTCTGTAATGATGCTCTCTATGTTTTTGCTTGAAATTGTAAAAATTCAATTCCGCTTAGAGCACAACAACAAAAAATTTGCTTTTGTAGAAATATTTTACAACAGCTTATTGGTTATCGCTGTTTTTATTTTGAGCTATTTCTACAAAGAATGGGGCTATACATTGGCGCTTATTGTAACCCCTTTTATTACTTTTTTATGGTTTTTTAAATCGCTTAAAATAAATTTTAAAGCGGCCAAACAGCCTATCCCACTCGATTTTACTTTTTTAAAATACGGTTTTTTTGCAGGATTAGCCAACGTAACCACACAATTACTTTTCGCCATAGATATTTTATTAATAGGCAGTATTTTAAACGATTCTAGCTTGGTAACAGCTTATAAATATGTTTCTATAATTCCGTTTAGTTTGTTGTTTTTACCAGGTATTTTACTCACAACAGATTTTGTTAACCTGACCGAACGCATATACGACAAACCCTACATAAAGAATTACAGTAAGAACTATCATTTGTTTTTTGTGTTGTTTTGTGTAATTATTGGCCTTTTGTTTTATCCTTTATCGGGATTTATTTTAAGTCTTTTTGATACTGAATACCAACAATACACAACAACGTTTTTAGTTCTAACAGGAGGTGTTTTTGGTATTTTAATTTTTAGAGGATTGTACGGTAACTTATTATCGGCTTTGGGTAAAGCACACGTCAATTATTGGATTGCTTTTGTAGCTTTACTGATCAATATTCCTGCTAATTATTATTTAATTCCCAAATACGGAATTTTAGGAGCCGCTATTACCTCATCTGTTTTAATGTGGTTTTCTAGTTTGGCAACACTCATTATTTTTAAAATTTTACACAACAAAGCTTTAAAATAAACGCCATTTTTTAAAGTGGTAATAAAACTCTTTTTGAGCGCCAAAACTTCTTATAAACTTGGCAACACCTAGCAACATAGAACCCTCGAAATCAAAGATATAATCAGATTCCGAGTAATTTTTTATAACTGTGTTTAATATTAAAGACATCGCTTGTAAATCTCTTCCTTTCTGATTTACAGCAGAAAATAAATAGGTTATTCTGTTTTTTGAAATTATAAAAAAAGCACCGCCAAGCAATTCATTACTTTTAGAGTAGGCTCCTAATATTTTTAATTTCTTAAGAGTCTTAGATTTTTCTAAAAGGATTTCTAATACTTTATAAGCATCATTAGATAGTTCTACATTTAGACCTTTATTTTGTTTAAATAAAGTTATAATTGACGCCCAATCTTCTATTTCTCTAATTTCTAAGCCACACTTCTTAGCCTGATTAATACTACTTTTACGACCTTTAGAAAAGGTTTTAAAAATTGTTTTATAATCCCTTTCTAAAGGTAAAATATAGTTTGTTTGTTCTTGAGAATTTGGTGTTTTAAAATTGGTATTATAATCTATAAGTGTAATTTTTCTAGGAATTTTTTTTATAAAAATAGCTGATTGATTATCTGTTAAATGCCTTCTAGAAAAAGTTCCTAAATGCTGAATCCAACTTGGTTGAAAAATATAATTAATATTGTATTTTTTTCGTTTTGGTAACGGCATTACTGCTTCATAATCACCTAAAACCAGAACATCCCAAGTTTCAGTAACAGCATCTAAGTACCAACTAAAAGCGTAAACTTTAGATTGTATGGCGTTTAAAACACAATCATCGTATTTCGTATAATCAATGTCTTTGTTTTTTAAATACCTAATCATGAGTGGCTGTTTCTTTGGTAGAAACATATTTAAGCATTTCTGTATAAATTTTGGACCAACTCTTCCATCTACCCATTTCGCTTACAGTTTCATTGTGGAATAAACTAATAAAAGTGCCTTCCACACTTTTTACTTTATCGGCCAAACTTTTAATTTTTAACAAAGCTTTTCTGTTAGACAAAAACAGATAATCTTTTAATGTGCCATCCATTACGGCAAAAGAATAGATTTTTAAAGGGGTCTGAATTTCAAAATCTAAATCGTAAAAATAAAACGGTGTGCAAGTCCCTGCTCTAAAACCACAGTGCTGGGCATATCCCATTGTGTGATCTTCAAAAATTTCTAAATCTATTAGTTTTTGGTACGTGTCAGGTAAATCCATCCTAAGATAATGTTGTCTCGATTTTCTGACAGGCGTATTTAAAATCTCTTCTAAACGTTTCATCTCTTTTTTTAAGGTAACTTCATTTTTCATTGTAAAAAAGGATGGATGTAAACCTACCTGAGCATAATCGGCTACCGATTTTATTAGCGATTTAAATTTTAAATTATTGTGTGATACATTTTTATCGTAAGTGGTATAATCGCCCACTAAAAAGAAGAAAATTGTGGACACATCATAAGTTTTTTGGAGATTTAAAAGTTTAGAAAATTGATCAAAAGGATCCTTTCTAAAATTAAATAACACCATAGAACGCAACCATAAATTTCTAAATTTAAAAGAAAAAGTATCTGTTATAAATCCGCCTATTGTTCTCACAATATTTTTATGTTTAAACGCATAAGCACTATCAACATCAATTGTAGAAATAGCTTTAAATTCACGTTTACCAAATTCTATTATCTCAAATTTTTCTTGTAATAATACTTTTAGTTTTAAAGCCCAAATATCTACAACAGGCTGTTCTAAAAAATTATTTTTAAAAGCCAAGCTTTCTGTAGCCGGAAAGCGTTCAAAAGTATCTTTAACATGGGGTAAATACTCTTCATAGCGACTCAACAAATAAAAACTAGCGGCAAAAACATCAAAAGGTATAGCAGATTTATTTCCTGTTTTAAAAAAACAAGGAACATTCTCCCACATAGCGACATTTATTTCCATATCGCTAAAACCTTGTTCAAAGAGCAATTCGTTGCTTTTAATAAAGAATTCATTGCCAAGCGGTGCTTTGGTATAGGTTATTTTAGAGCCATTATGAGCTACAAAATCATCAATTTTAGTTGTAAATTTTATCGGAATTAACAATATGCGTTTAAATATCTGATTAAACGTATAAGTTAGTCGGGGTGTAATTTTATGAGTGTAAATTAATAGCATTATATCAAGCCTTCGTCTGCAAAGCTAAAATACGCTTTTTCTGTAATTATAAGGTGGTCTAAAATTTTTATATCTAAGGTTAGGCCAGCATCTTTAATCTTTTGTGTTAATTGCTTATCGGAGTCACTTGGTTTTAAAGTGCCCGAAGGATGGTTATGACACAAAATAATACCAGTAGCCAATTGCGACAAAGCGGGTTTAAACACCAATCTGGTATCGACCAAAGTGCCCGTTAAACCTCCTTTGCTTAAACATTGTTTACTTAAAACAACGTTCGCATTATTTAAAAACAAAACCCAAAATTCTTCGTGTTTTAAATCGCCCAATAAGGGTTGCATTAGCTCATAAACTGATTTGCTACTTGTAATTTTTTTAATTTCAAGTGCTTTTTCAAGTCGGCGTCTTTTACCCAATTCTAATGCCGTTATAATACTTATGGCCTTAGCCTCACCAATTCCTTTAAATTGCATAAGATCTTCAACACTCAATTTAGCAAGAGTCTGTAAATTATAATCTACAGAAGCTAAAATTCGCTTAGCTAAATCTACAGCTGTTTCATTTCTGCTGCCACTTCCTATAAGGATGGCAATTAATTCGGCATCCGATAAGGCAAAACAGCCTTTTTTTAGTAATTTTTCTCGCGGTCTATCGGCTTCATGCCAAGATTTAATACCTTGATATTCTTTTTTATTGTCCATTTGTAAAATAAACCCTAAATATACTAAAGAAAAAATAATACCTTTGTCATTGATTTGAATATTTTTAACTACAAAAATGACAAAAGTTCATAAGAAGCTAGGCGAATTAGCTTCGACCGCCATTTGCGGTAACGACATTAGTTCTTCAGTTTTATACGTATCAGCTTTATCAATTTTTTATGCAGGTCAATACGCTTGGATAACTTTACTTATTGTAGCCTTTGTTTTATTTCTTTTTCGTAAAATTTATGGTGAAGTTGTAGGTGCTCTACCTTTAAATGGTGGAGCTTATAACGCTTTATTGAATACAACCAGCAAACAAATGGCCTCTTTGGCAGCTACTTTAACACTGCTGTCTTATATGGCAACAGCCGTTATTTCGGGTAACGAAGCGATGCATTATTTACACCATCTCATTCCTAATATGCCCGTAATAATTGCTACAATAGTTTTATTGGGTCTATTTGCTGTGCTCACAATTGGCGGTATAACAGAATCATCTAAAGTAGCGATTGGTATTTTTATATTTCATTTATTTTCATTGCTAATCTTAACTTTATTTATAGGTTATTACTTGTCACAAAACGGGTTTTCACAATTTTTCGAAAATCAAGAGGCCCCTTTACGCGAAGGTAGTATAGGGATGGCTATCTTTTTTGGCTTTGCTGCTTCAATGTTAGGTGTTTCGGGCTTCGAGAGTTCAGCCAACTTTGTAGAAGAACAAGCCGATGGCGTTTTCCCTAAAACCCTTAGAAATATGTGGGGTGTTGTAAGTGTCATAAATCCACTTATGGCCTTATTTGCTTTGGCCTTATTTGCCTTACCTGTTTTACAAAGTGATGCCTATCAAAATACATTACTCATAGAAATGGGCGAACATGTGGGTGGTAATTGGCTCGGTGTTTTAATTGCTGTTGATGCTGTTTTGGTATTGAGTGGTGCTGTATTAACCAGTTATGTAGGTGTTTCGGGATTATTAGAACGTATGACTTTAGACCGCATTTTACCCAATTATTTTCTAAAGAAGAATAGCAAAGGAAGTTCTTACCGCATAATAATTATGTTCTTTTTGTTAAGCGTTTCTGTTTTACTTATCACCCAAGGTAATGTAAAATTACTAGCAGGTGTTTATACCATATCTTTCTTATCTGTTATGGCCTTATTTGGTATTGGCAACATCCTCTTAAAAGTAAAACGTGCCAAATTACCGCGTCCCGAACAAGCTTCTTGGATAGCCGTTATAATTGCCATTATTGCTGTTGGATTTGCCCTTTCGGGGAATGTACTAATGGTCCCCAGAGATGGTATGCCCAGTAATATAACCATTTTTATGCCATACTTCTTAGTAGCAATGGGCTTTATTTTTATTATGCTTAACCGTATAATAATACTGAGAAGCATATTAAAAATAGTAAAATATTTTAACAGTAAAATCATTAGAACTATAAATGACATTGTTAAACAAGAATTTGTCTTTTTTACTAAAGGAGACCACCTTTCTAATTTAAACCGTGTAATGCTCTATATAAAACAAAATGAGCACACCCGAAAAATTAAGATTGTCACGGTATTAAATAAAGGCGAAGACGTCAGTATTAAACTAAAAACTGATATCGAATTTTTAGATCGTGAGTATCCCGATATTGATATTGATTTTGTGGTTATGCACGATACTTTCGGTCCCAAACTCATCAACAAACTGTCTAAAGAATGGGATATCCCTGTAAACTTTATGTTTATTGGATCGCCAGGTGATAAATTCCCTTACCGTGTAGAACAATTAGGCGGTGTGCGCTTAATTATTTAATAAGATTAATCTTATTTTTAACAAAAAGCTCCTATTAAGGATCAGGTAAATATTATTATTTTGAGTAAATTGCAGTACTTTTAAAAGTACCTTATCAAAATGGAAATTATCAAACCTTATATTCCCAAAAATAACATCCGAATTGTAACAGCTGCCTCTCTTTTTGACGGTCACGATGCCGCCATAAACATCATGCGCCGCATTATTCAAAGTACTGGTGTAGAAGTTATTCACCTCGGTCACGACCGCAGTGTAGAAGAAGTTGTCAATACAGCTATTCAAGAAGATGCACAAGCTATTGCTATGACCTCTTATCAGGGCGGCCATAATGAGTATTTTAAATATATGTACGATTTATTGCAAGAAAAAGGGGCTCCACAAATAAAGATATTTGGCGGTGGCGGAGGCGTTATTCTTCCCGAAGAAATAGCCGATTTAATGGCTTATGGCATCACCCGTATTTACGCGCCAGACGATGGTAGAAAAATGGGTTTACAAGGCATGATAAATGACATGATTGAAAAATCAGATTTCGATGTTTCGGAAGTGACCTCCTTCCCTTCGGGAAGGATTGAGAATGGACTTAAAAATAAAGACATCAACACTATAGCCCGTCTTATTTCTATAGCCGAAAATCATCCAGATGATTTTAAAAAAATCTTTAACAATTCTTTTCCCCCTTCGGGGATATTAAAGGCAGCTCCTGTCCTTGGCATTACCGGTACGGGTGGTGCAGGGAAATCGTCATTGGTAGACGAATTGGTCCGCCGTTTTTTACAAGATTTTCCTAAAAAAACTATTGGCATTGTATCTGTTGACCCGTCTAAAAAGAAAACAGGCGGCGCACTTTTAGGCGACCGCATCCGAATGAACGCTATTAAAAATGACCGTGTCTATATGCGTTCTTTAGCTACACGTCAATCTAATTTAGCTTTGTCTAAATACGTTAAAAATGCCGTGGCTATTTTAAAAGCAGCCGCATACGATTTAATTATTCTTGAGACTTCAGGTATCGGCCAATCTGATACAGAAATAATAGACCATTCTGACGTCTCGCTTTACGTGATGACACCCGATTATGGTGCGGCTACTCAGCTCGAAAAAATTGATATGCTAGATTTTGCAGACGTCATAGCTTTAAATAAATTTGATAAAAGAGGGGCATTAGATGCTTTACGTGATGTTAAAAAACAATACCAACGCAACCACAATTTATGGGATAAATCTGTTGAAGATATGCCTGTTTATGGCAGTATTGCCGCTCAGTTTAACGACCCGGGCACTAATACTTTATACGATAAATTAATCGATACTTTAAACAACAAAACACAAACCCAATTCAGTTCTAAACACAATCTAGAAAGTGGCTCGTCAGAAAAGCAGTTTATCATTCCGCCAAACCGCACGCGTTATTTATCTGAAATTACCGAAGGTAATCGCCAATACAATAAGTGGGCTAAAGAACAAGCTGAGATTGCTCAGAAATTGTATAGTATCTATAAAACTATAGAAACATTCTCTGGTGTCATTCTGAACGAAGTGAAGAATCTCAACAACTATTTTGAAGAATTAATTAATGATACTGAAAATGACAAAATTGACATCATTAAAATTCTAAAAGCAGAATTCGACCGTGTTAAAATGGATTTAAGTCCTTACAATTGGGTACTAATAACCGAATGGGCTTCTCAAAAACAGTCTTATAAAAATGAAGTATTTAGTTTTAAAGTCCGCAACAAAGAAATAAATATAAAAACACATACTAAATCATTATCGCATACGCTTATACCAAAAATTGCTTTGCCAAAATACAAAGGCTGGGGTGATATTCTTTTATGGCAATTACAAGAAAATGTCCCAGGTAAGTTTCCGTTTACTGCTGGCATTTACCCCTTTAAACGCTCTGGCGAAGATCCCGCTCGTATGTTTGCTGGCGAAGGTGGTCCAGAACGCACCAATCGCAGATTTCATTACGTCAGTGCCGGATTACCAGCAAAAAGATTATCTACTGCTTTTGACAGTGTGACTTTGTATGGTAACGACCCTGATGTACGCCCAGATATTTATGGAAAAATTGGGAATGCTGGCGTGTCAATTTGTTGTTTAGACGATCTTAAAAAACTCTATTCTGGTTTCGATTTAACCAATGCATTGACATCGGTCTCTATGACAATTAACGGCCCTGCACCTATGATGCTCGGCTTTTTTATGAATGCTGCTATAGATCAGGAATGCGAAAAACACATTATTGAAAATGGTTTAAAAAAAGAAGTAGCTAAAAAGATAGCGACCATTTTTAAAGATAAAGGCATTGATCAACCCAAATATCAAGGCACTTTACCCGAAGGCAATAACGGTTTAGGTCTTTTACTTTTAGGTCTTTCTGGTGATGCCGTTTTGTCAAATGATGTTTATCAAAAAATTAAAAAAGAAACACTATCAAAAGTACGCGGTACAGTTCAAGCTGATATTTTAAAAGAAGATCAAGCACAAAATACTTGTATTTTTTCTACCGAATTTGCCTTGCGTTTAATGGGTGATGTACAAGAATATTTTATTCAAAATAAAATCCGTAATTTCTATTCTGTGTCTATCTCAGGTTATCACATTGCTGAGGCGGGTGCTAATCCTATTTCGCAATTGGCTTTTACTTTGTCTAATGGATTCACTTACGTTGAATATTACTTATCTCGTGGTATGGACATCAATAAATTTGGACCAAATTTATCCTTCTTTTTCTCAAATGGCATCGATCCAGAATATGCCGTAATTGGCCGTGTGGCTAGAAAAATTTGGGCTAAAGCGATGAAACAAAAGTACGGCGCAAACGAGCGTGCTCAAATGCTTAAATATCATATTCAGACTTCCGGCCGCTCTTTACATGCTCAAGAAATCGACTTTAATGATATCCGTACAACATTACAGGCTTTGTATGCTATTTACGACAATTGTAATTCGTTGCACACCAACGCTTACGATGAAGCCATTACCACACCCACCGAAGAATCGGTACGCCGGGCAATGGCCATTCAACTTATTATCAATAAGGAATTGGGCTTAGCTAAAAACGAAAATCCCATTCAGGGGGCTTTTATCATTGAAGAATTAACCGACTTGGTAGAAGAAGCCGTTTATGTTGAATTCGATCGTATAAACGAGCGTGGTGGTGTGTTGGGTGCGATGGAAACTATGTACCAACGCAGTAAAATACAAGAAGAAAGTTTGTACTATGAAACCCTGAAACACAACGGCGATTTCCCAATTATTGGGGTCAATACTTTTTTAAGCAGTAAGGGCTCGCCTACTGTTTTGCCACAAGAAGTGATTCGTGCTACAGAAAAAGAGAAAAAATACCAAATTAAGGTAGTTAAAAACCTCAACAAGCGCCACACAAAAGAAAGTGCTCAGGCTTTGTCCGATTTACACCAAGCCGCCATTAAAAACGAGAATATGTTTGACTGTTTGATGGAAGCCACAAAAGTATGCTCGTTAGGTCAGATTACAGAAGCCTTGTTTAAAGTGGGTGGACAATACCGACGAAATATGTAGTTCCTCCGTTAAATGAAGCTTTAATCTGACTACTTAACGCTATCTCAAACCTATACTAAACTTTGTTTAAAAAAACTTTAAAGCTAATTAATTTCAACTTTTATTTTCTATATTTGACCTTTTTTAGTAGTAAATCTAATTGTTTAATATATTATTGATCTTTCCCTAATTAATGAGTTTTGAGATTAATTTAGATATAAACACATCCTGTTTTAGTGTAAAATTGCATACTATTATTTCAATTATCATAAAATTCATTTGTAAGAATATTTCATGAAAAAAATAATTATCATTCTCAACTTACTAGCTTTAACACTCATTTCTTGTTCTAAAAAGGATCCAATTGTACCGGTTGTTTTAAGTGATCAGAACGCAATTTCATCATTCAAACTTACTATAAATAATGAAATTGTAACTGGGGATATTAATCAAGATAGCAAAATAATTTCTTTTAACACTGTCGGAGCTGAACTGAGCTCTTTAAAACCAACTGTTAGTTATTCTGCTAAAGCAACCCTATCTCCTTCAGAAAATGTATTTCAAAATTTTAATAACGAAGTTACATATACTGTTTATGCAGAAAATGGTAATCCTAATGTTTATCGTGTCGTTGTTAATAATAGACCCTTAAGTACAGAAAATAAAATATTATCTTTTTCTGTTACTGTTAACAACCAAACAATAGTAGCTAATATTGATCAAGATACAAAACTCATAACTTTCGATTCCGATTTATTTGGTAATACTGCATTGGAGCCATCTGTCACAATATCAGAATATGCTTCAATATCGCCTCAAAGTAATATACCCCAAAATTTTAACAATGCTATTTCTTATTTTGTGACGGCAGAAAATGGCAATATGACTGAATATCAAGTAATTGCTAACCCTCCTCAAATAACTGGATTGTCATCTATAGGAGGCGTGTTTACCGCAAACCCGACGTTATTATACGTTGGGGCTGAAATAATTATTTCGGGTAAGTATTTAAATCAAGATATTCCCACTTCAGATTTTTATCTTTCTGATGGCACCAACAGTTATTCCTTACCCATTATAAGAAGTGAGACCTATAATTCTAATAACACCGAAATATATAATTTATATTCAAAAATACCCGACAATGTTTTAACCAGCAGCACTTATAAAGTCACTTTCCAAATTGGCAATTTTAAAGGTGAAACACAAACTTATCTAGATATCCAATCCCAAAACGTTCCTAACCCTACTGCGTTAAATAAAAATATATATCAAAGAAATGACACTTTAATTATTACAGGATCCAATTTAACAGATATGATTGCAATACCTTCTAATGGCAGCGTATTTCTCATTAAGTCTTCTAATAATTATGATTATAGCGTGAACCCTGAAAGAACAGAAATTAGGTTAACTTTAGACTATTATAATTTATTTCCATCTTATTATGGGCGACCTCAAGAAGAAAAAATCATAACAATTCTGGGGCCGGCCGGACGTGCGGGAGTAACAATAAAAACCATTTTTAATTAGCAATTATCACTAAATAAAAAAGGCTTAATTAATTTGGTTTAAAACACGCCTTCTTTCCTAAAGGGAGTAACCTCAATACTTCTTTAGCATAGACTAACTTTAGCTGGTAAATTTAAGAGTGCTAAATTTTAGTATTTTTACTATAAACCTGAGTTCGACCTAAGATTATAAGGTATTCATCTCGTAGTGATACTCTAATATTCAGGGCTTCACTCAAAGTGAAGCCCTGAATATTTATTCTTTAAAATTACTGATACGATGGTTTGAAGTCATCGTATCAATAAAAAGAAAACTACACCCCAGTTTAATTGGTTATATCTCTATTTTGACAACTTATAAAAACATACCTAACAATATGGCTTAAAATGCCATAAAGTATTAGACGGCACACATTCCGATTATCTGGCCAAACTTTCGATATAAACCAAAATATTTGTAGCTTTACGCTTAAACTTAACACAAACAAAATGTCCCATTTTAACAAGCTCATTGTTGGCTTATTGACTATCAGTCTGTTTAGTTGCAATCCGACACAGAAAACAAAAAAACCCAATTACGTTCAACAAAATTACAACAAACAAGAAGTGACAATCAAAATGCGTGATGGCATTAAATTATTTGCCAGTATTTATACCCCAAAAGACGCAACAAAAGATAAAAAATATCCCATTTTATTGCAACGTACGCCTTATAGCTGCCGTCCTTATGGTGCCGACAAATACAGAAGACGCATTGGCCCTAACCCTACTATTATGAAAGAAGGCTACATTATTGTTTACGAAGATGTGCGTGGCCGATGGATGAGCGAAGGCACTTATGACAATATGCGTCCGTATATCCCTAACAAAAAAGACAGTACACAAATTGATGAAAGTTCTGATACTTATGATACTATTGATTGGTTGGTGAAAAACGTCAATTATAACAGTGGTAAAGTGGGTACTTGGGGTATTTCGTATCCCGGATTTTATACCTCCTACTCTACAATTGACGCACATCCGGCTTTAAAAGCCGCCTCACCACAAGCACCCATTGGCGATTTCTTTTTTGACGATTTCCATCATAACGGTGCTTTTTTATTGAGTTATTTTAGAGCTATCGGTTTGTTTGGTGCTCCTAAAGACACACCTACCGATACCGCTTGGTACAAACTACCAAAACTACCTACAAAAGACCAATACCAATTCTTTTTAGACGCTGGTCCTATTAGTAATTTGAATAAATATTACGAATATAAAAAACTTGATAACACTTCTAAATTAAATGAAACTTCTGTTAAAGATTTCTTTTGGGATGAAATTATAAACCACCCTAACTACGACAGTAATTGGCAAAAAAAGAGCTTGGTAGGATATCTTAAAAAAGACAGTTCTAAGGTGGCCACTATGGTGGTTGGTGGCTGGTATGATGCCGAAGATTTATTTGGCACTTTTGAAACTTATAAACATCTTGAAGCCAATCCTTCACATAGTTATAACACCATGGTTATAGGGCCTTGGAGTCATGGGGGTTGGGCACGCGAACGCGGTAAACAAACCGTAGGTAATGTGTATTTTGGCGATTCCATATCGACCTTTTACCAAAAAAATATCGAAACCAAATTCTTCCATCATTTTCTAAAAGAAAAAGGGGACAACAAAAGTGGTTTACCCGAAGCTTATGTCTTTGATACCGGTAATTTAGACTGGCATAAATATCCTGTGTGGCCTCCAAAAAGCGCTGTCAAAAAAACCTTTTATTTAGAAGCCAATCAGACTTTAAGCACATCGACTGTAGCTAGAAATGCAAAACCTTTAAAATTTGTAAGCGATTTAACAAAACCTGTTCCTTATTCCGAAGATATTAAAACCGTATTTACACCTCGTAAATATATGACAGACGATCAACGTTTTGCTGCGCGCCGTCCAGATGTTTTGGTGTATCAAACACCCGTTTTAGAAAATGATTTGACACTTGCTGGCGATATTTGGGCTAAACTACAAGTGGCTACCACAGGTACAGATGCCGATTGGGTTGTGAAAGTAATCGACGTTTTTCCAGCTAATACCAAAGAAAATAAAGGCATGCAAAGTCATTTAAAAATGAGTAATTATTTTATGTTGTTACGCAGCGAAGTAATGCGTGGCAAATTCAGAAATTCCTTTAGTCATCCGCAAGCGATGGTGCCCAATAAAAAAACTGAGATAGACATTCATTTACAAGATGTCTATCATACCCTAAAAAAAGGACATCGTTTACAAATTCAGATTCAAAGTACTTGGTTTCCTTTAATAGATTTAAATCCGCAAACCTTTGTTGAGAATATTTATAAAGCCAAGAAATCTGACTTTAAAACGCAAACGCATAGTGTGTACCAAGACTCAAAAATTATTTTTAACATAATGAATTAGATATGAATTTTTATAAATGGATAAAAGAAGGAGCATCTTTAAAAAAAATTATTTTTTTAGCAGCGCCAATACTGTTTTTATACATCGTATTTTTTGTTGATTTAGCGCCAGGAAAACCCATTATAACTTACACTTTTGCAGTAGCAGTTTTAATGGCTTTATGGTGGATTACCGAAGTTGTACCCCTTGCCGTGACGTCATTGTTGCCTTTGGTTTTGTTTCCTATGCTAGGCGTTATGGGCGGCAAAATTGTTGCTGCAAGCTATATAAACGATATTATTTTTTTATTCCTTGGCGGATTTATTTTCGCTTTGGCGATGCAAAAATGGAACTTACACAAACGCATTGCACTCAAATTATTGCTAATTGTAGGTAATAGTCCTGCAAAAATAATGTTGGGCTTTATGTTGAGTACAGCCTTTTTATCTATGTGGATATCAAACACAGCAACAACAATGCTTATGGTGCCTATTTTGATATCTATAATTATGAAACTTGAGGAAATCAATAGTAAAAAATCTGTAAAACACTTTTCAACTGGTTTACTTTTAGCTGTAGCCTATAGCGCCTCAATAGGTGGTATTTCTACTTTAGTTGGCACACCACCAAATCTGTCGTTTGCAAGAATCTATGCCATTTATTTTCCTGAAGCACCCGAAATTTCTTTTGCTTCGTGGTTTTTTTACGCATTTCCGATGGCAGTTATGCTTTTTATAATAACCTTTATTTATTTATATTTTGTTTTTATAAAAAAAGATACTGCTAAGTGGACAACTATAGATATTTCGACAATAAAAAATGAATATCAGAAATTAGGAAAATGGCTTTCTGAACAAAAAATATTAGCCTTTCTTTTTATACTCTTGGCTTTGTTATGGTTTACCAGATCCGATATAAATTTAGGTTCTTTTAGTTTTAAAGGTTGGTCAAACATCTTTAATAATCCAAAATATCTTACTGATGGTACAGTAGCTATTACAATAGGTATTCTTTTGTTTTTAATTCCATCAAAAAAAGTAAAAGGAGGCTTTATTATGGATTGGCAAACAGCCGAAAATATACCTTGGGGTATTATTTTACTTTTTGGCGGCGGTTTTGCTTTAGCAAATGGCTTTAAAATTTCTGGATTATCAGAATGGGTAGGAGGACAACTAATATGGTTAAAAGGTGTTCATCCTATTATAATTATTTTAGTAATAGCCTCTTTAATAACTTTCTTAACAGAAGTAACCTCAAACACAGCAACCGTAGAAACTTTTTTACCCGTCATAGCAGGATTGGCTATGAGTTTAGAAGTAAATCCGTTATTATTTATGCTACCTGCTACCATCGCTGCTTCTTTGGCTTTTATGTTACCAGCAGCCACCCCGCCAAACGCCATTGTCTTTGGCACAAAACGTCTTAAAGTTATAGACATGTCGAAAACAGGATTATTCTTAAATTTTGTAGGAATAGTCATTGTTACTTTAGCAACCTATTATTTAGGATCTTGGATATTTGGAATTTAAAAATATAAATCTATGAGAAAATTAATGTTGTTTTTTAGCCTATTAATCCTCTATTGTCAAGGTGTAAAAAAAGACACGATAATTTATGAAATTGGTCAGATTATAACACCTCAAGGTGAAATGCTTTTTTGGTTGTATAACGAAACACCCAACCATAAAGCCAGTTTTATAAAATTGGCCAATGCCCATTATTGGGATGATTTTACTTTTAACAGGGTTATAAATAATTTCGTTATTCAAGGTGGTTGCCCCGATACGCCAGCGGGATTTAGCGATTCACCATACCTGATAAAACCAGAGTTTAACAAGAAACTAAGACATATCTATGGTGCTGTAGGTGCCGGCCGCGATAATAATCCAGAAAAATTATCAGCTGGATGCCAATTATATATCGTCCAAAATAAAGACGGCCTTAAACGTTTAGACGATAATTATATGATTTTTGGTCAAGTTTTTAAAGGATTTGATGTTTTAGAAACCATTGCTCTTGTTAAAATCGATTCTTTAGATACACCGTTAAAGGCAATTCCTTTAAAAGTAAGAGTGCTGAAATTATCAGCAAAAGAAATTGAAAAATTAGGAGGCGCGTCTTTTTTACCAACTAAGAATTAGACTATTCTTCAATAAGCATACTAATGTCGAGGGCAGTAACCGAATGTGTTAGGGCACCTACCGAAATAAAATCGACACCAGTTTTAACGACTTCTGCAATGCGGTTTAATGTCATATTTCCAGAGGCTTCTACTTTTATTTGTCCTTCAATTAATTTAACAGCTTCTTTCATTAGATCAAGAGACATATTATCAAGCATAATAATAGCAACTTTATTAATTAAAGCTTCTTTAACTTCAGCTAAATTTTTAGTTTCAACTTCTATTTTTATATCGGGACTGATTTTTTTTCTTATCTGACTTACAGCATTGGTTATACCTCCTGAAACTTCAATATGATTTTCTTTTAGCATCACCATATCGAATAAACCCATGCGATGATTGGTCCCACCTCCCATTTTAACAGCATATTTATCAAGTAATCTAAAGCTTGGCAGGGTTTTACGTGTATCTAAAATTTGCGTTTTAGAACCTTTTGTTTGAGCCACATATTGTGCTGTTTCTGTAGCAATACCGCTTAAGCGTTGTGTGAAATTTAACACAATACGCTCTGCTTCTAACAATGATTTATAGTTCCCAATAATTTTGGCTAATTTGGTTTTAGATTTAACAAATCCCCCTTCATTTACCAAAGATTCAAATTGAATTGTAGCATCTATTTTATTAAAAATAAGTGCCGCCAAAGGTAACCCAGCAATCACGCCGTTGGCTTTAGCAACCAAAAAAGCTGTTCGGTTTTTACTATGTGCCAAAATAGCATCTGAAGTAATATCTCCTGTGTAAATATCTTCGGCAATAGCTAAATCAATTAAAGTATTTACAGCTTTCGTTTTAAGTAAGTCTTTCATTAAAAATTTACATCTAAATTGTTATAATTTATAAAATCCCCCTTTATTACTTTTTCGTATTTTAGATTGTGTAACAATAATATGCGCTACTGTCAGCATATTTCGTAATTCAATTAATTGAGGCGATATTTTAGTCTTCTTATATAATTCTTCTGTTTCTTTATATAAAATATCCAAACGAGATTCAGCTCTTTCTAAGCGTTCATCTGTTCTAATAATACCTACATAATCATTCATCAAACTTTTTAATTCTTTTTGATTATGTGTAATTAATATCAGTTCTTGGGGATTTGAAGTCCCTTCTTCATTCCAATTTGGAATTTGTTTTGGAAGTTCAATACTTTCTATATCTTCAATAGATTTTTTATAGGCACGATGTGCAAAAACCAAAGCCTCTAATAAAGAATTTGATGCCAATCTGTTTGCCCCGTGTAAACCTGTGTTAGAACATTCGCCACAAGCATATAAATTATCAACAGTAGTTTGACCTAATAAGTTCACGTTTATACCACCACATAAATAATGTGCCGCAGGTACAACTGGAATCATATCTTTTTCTATAAATACACCAACGTCATTTACTTTTTGAAGAATATTTGGAAAATGCTTTTTAAAATCATCTTTATTTAAATGACGACAATCTAAATAAACAAAATCATCGCCGCTCTTTTTCAATTCGCTGTCAATAGCTCTTGATACAATATCGCGTGAAGCTAACTCGTGACGTTCATCATATAAATGCATAAATAATTCACCCGATTTATCACGTAATAAAGCACCAAAACCTCTTACAGCTTCAGAAATTAAAAATGAAGGATTCATTTCTGGATGATACATGGCAGTAGGATGGAATTGGATAAATTCCATATTTTCTACAGTAGCTTTGGCACGATAAGCCATAGCCACCCCATCACCCGTTGCAATAACAGGATTTGTTGTATTTTGATAAACCTGTCCTACACCTCCTGTAGCTAACATTGTTATTTTAGCCGAAAAAGTTTCAATTTGTTTTGTTTGTGGATTAAAAATGTAAGCTCCAAAACAGCCACTTTTAGAAGATGTGTTTTCTGAATCCAAATGATGTTCAGTAATTAATTCAACCGCAAAATGTTGTGAAAAAAGAGATACATTGAAAGAAGAATGAATCTGAGTCAGTAACCGCTTTTCAATTTCGGCTCCCGTAATATCTTTATGATGTACAACTCTGTGTTTAGAATGGCCTCCCTCTAATCCGAAATCGAAATTACCCGATTTATTTTTATCAAAATCTACCCCCCACTGCACTAATTCATCAACACGTTGTGGACCTTCTGTAATAACCGCTTTTACAGTATCTAAGTTACATAAACCATCTCCAGCCTTTAAGGTGTCTTGAATATGACTTTCGTAAGAGTCTTTTATCTGATCTAATACAACTGCAATGCCGCCTTGAGCGTATTTTGTATTCGATTCATTTTCGTCAGATTTTGTAACAATGGCAATCTTTGCTTCAGGTAATTTTTGAGCTATTTTTAAAGCATAAGTCAAACCTGCAATACCTGATCCAATAACAAGAAAATCAAATTTAAACATGACTATTTAGTTAGATAATGCCAACATCCTATTTATAGGATTTATCGCTTTTTCAATCACATCCTTAGAAACTTGAATTTCTGGTGATTCGTTTTTTAGACACAAATATAATTTTTCTAACGTGTTCATTTTCATATAACCGCACTCACTACAAGCACAAGAATTATTTTCTGCTATGGGCGCAGGAATCAATATTTTTTGAGGGACTTCTCTTTGCATTTGATGCAAAATACCAGCTTCTGTTGCTATAATATATTCTGAAGCGGTATCTGTTTTAACAAAATTAATTAACCCAGATGTTGAACCAATATAAGAAGCTACTTTTAAAATCTGTGGACTTGATTCTGGATGTGCAATAAATTTAGCATTAGGATATTCATTATGTAAGTCTAAAATTTTATCTATGTTAAATGCTTCATGAACCATACAGGTGCCATTCCATAACAATAAATCGCGACCTGTTTTCTGAATCATATATTGTCCTAGATTTTTATCTGGTGCAAAAATTATAGGTTTGTCTTTAGGAACCGCGTTTATAATTTTTTCTGCATTAGACGAAGTACAGACAATATCGCTTAAAGCCTTAATTTCTGCTGAACAATTTATATAGGTAATTACAATATGATTTGGATGGGCTTCTACAAATTTTTTAAAATCCTTTGGTTCACAAGATTCTGCTAAAGAACAAGAAGCTTTTAAATCTGGGAGCAATACTTTTTTTTCTGGATTTATAATTTTAGAGGTTTCAGCCATAAAGTGGACTCCCGCAAATACAATAACTTCAGCTTCTGTTTCAGCAGCTTGTTGCGATAATTTTAAACTATCTCCAACAAAATCGGCAATATCTTGAATTGCTGGTTCTTGATAAAAATGAGCAAGAATTACAGCATTTTTTTCTTTTTTAAGACGATTTATTTCAGAACATAATTCGGCTTCTGTTAAATTTAATCGGCTCTTTGTGTCGATTGCCTTTATAATTTGCATGATGGCTTAAAATTTAAATATTTTAAAGGAGTAAAAGTATAAAAATATTACTCCTAAAATGTTATTTTTTTACATAATCAACAGAAGGAATTAATACTAAATATTTAAATCAAATATCCTGACGGGGAAACAACAAAAGTCTTAGTTATAAATTAATTTTCCATCTTTTTATAGACACTAAACAATAAGATTCCAGACAAGACCATTAATGCGGCCATAACGTACCAAGTAGTGCTAAAGCCATATTTATCGGTAATATGCAATCCTATATTGGGCCCTAGAATATGTGCAAAACTAAATGACATGCTATACAAAGCCATATAAGCGCCTTGCTTACCACGCTTAGAACGATTCATAGCATAGGTATTTGAAAACGGAAATGCTAACATTTCGCCAAGCGTCATAAAGAACATGCCTAAAATAGCTATGCCTACCCAATTAGAAATATTTAAAACCAAAAAGCTTAAAGCGAGTAAAACCATACCTTGTAACATCGCTTTTATGGCTTTTGTTTTATGACGCTCATAATAGCCCACTAAAGGCATTTCGAAAAGGAAAATCAGCAAGCCATTCATCGCCATAAGCCAACCAATATGTTGTTCGTCTAAGCCCATTACTTTATTGTAAAAAAGCGGAATTGTTGCAAAATATTGTAAAAAGGTAAAGCCAATTAAAAACATACTTCCTATAAAAATAAGATAAGGCCAGTCGGTATAAGGTGATTTATCGGCTTTGGTTTCTAGTTTTACAGCTTCTTTTTGAGTCACTTTTTTAGGACGCAATAAACGTATCATTAAAATAGCCGCAATTATACAAGTGATACCGTCAACCCAAAAAAGACCTGCATAACTCACATTGGCAATTAAAAATCCGCCTAGAGCCGGGCCGGCCGAAAAACCAAGGTTTATTGCCAACCTTATTAAGGTAATAGAACGTGTTTGGTTTTCGGGTTTACTATAAGCAGTCACAGCTACATAAATGGCCGGACGAAAGCCGTCGGCTACGAATGTGAGCATAAAAACGCCACTGCATAACAACCAAAAACTTTGTAAAAATTGCAAACTAACAAGTACCAAACCTGCCGCAAATAAACTGATAACCATAACCTTGTAATAGCCTATGATATCGGTTAATTTACCACCTAACCACACCCCCACAACAGAGCCCAAACCGTAAAAAGTCATAATCCAGCCCACTTGCCCCAAACTGTAACCCATATACTTGGTAAGGTATAACGACAAGAAAGGCACTACCATAGCACCTGCTCTGTTAACCAAGGTTATGAGTGCCAAATACCAAATTTCTCTTGAGAGCCCTTTGTAGGGTTGCGTCAGTTTTTTAAGCATTTGCCAAATGTAGTTTTATTCTTTTTTTAATAAGCAATTTTAAAATCAAAATTATTTATAATCTTCTAAGAATTGGTATCTTTAACCGATTAAAAAAAGTGTCTTATGAAAAGATTATCGCTCTTAACAATTGTATTTTTAACACTTCTAAGTTGCTCGAATGCTGACAAAAAGAAAAACTATGAATCTCAAATAAAAGAATTCCAATACCGCTTAAATGTTGAGTATGCCGATAAAAAAACATCTCCTTTAACAGAAGAGGATTTTAAAACATTTAAATCGCTTGATTTTTTCCCGATAGACACTACGTATAAAGTCACCGCAACAATAACTTATGTAAAAGAGGCTCCTGTTTTTAAAATGGAAACCACTACCGACAGGCTCCCTCTTTATAAAACTTATTTGCTAGCCAAGTTTACACTAAAAGGAGAAGAATTTGAAATACCCATTTATCAAAGTCAAGAGTTAATGACCGATCCGCAATATGTAGATTATTTATTTTTGCCCTTTAAGGATTTAACCAATGGTAAAGAAAGTTATGCGGGTGGACGTTTTTTAGATTTAAAATTGCCCAAAAAAGATGCTACAACTATGGTTATAGATTTTAACAAAGCTTACAATCCGTATTGCGCTTATAATCATAAATTTTCGTGTCCTATTCCACCCGATGCCAATGTATTGGATATAGAAATTCCGGCAGGTGTTAAAGCTTATAAGGGACATTAGATAATGCCTTAATTACTCAGGGTTTCACTTTGAGTGAACTCCTGACTATCTTATTTCGGCTTCTCCCCAATAATTAAAACTAGCGGGCTTCCAACCCGGAATATACATACTGTCTAACGTCTTTATTTTAAAGCCGTTTTCTTTGATGAGTAGCGGAATATCTTTATTGAGATGGCAACCACCTCCTACACGTTTCCAAAGCGGATTTAATCTGTTTTGCCATTTTTGAATAGCAATATCGGGGGCTTTACCGTGTTCGCAAAATAATAATTTTCCGTTCGATTTAAGGACGCGTCTAATTTCTTCAAGCGCCTTTTCAGTACCAGGAATTGTACACAGCGAATAAGTTATTACAACAGTATCAAAACTATTATTATCGGCTGGAATGTCTTCGGCGAAAGCCTTAATAAACTCAAAATCGAAAGATAATTGTTGTGTATCAATCTTATTTTTTTGCCAAGTTTCTACCGATGGGTCGATAGCTGTTAAATGTTTTAAATTTTCTGAATTATAAAAAGGCAAATTTAGTCCCGAGCCAATACCAATTTCCAGCACTTTTCCTTGGGCATGCGGAATAATTTTGGCTCGCTGTTTCATGCTGGGTTTTTGACTGCAAGCCCAATCTATTACTTTTGGCAAGACGTATTTGTTGTAGAGACTCAAACTGATTTAATATTATTTATAGCGATTATTACTTTTTTAGTCAACTCTTTTTCATTCTCATATTGAATAACAGCTTGGGCACAACCCGCTGTTGTAGTTGAATATTTAGACCCTTTTTGTCTTATATAAATAATTGGTTTTTGAGTGGCATAAGCATAGCCTATTTCAATACCCACACCAATAGATTTATGTGTGAGTTCTGCAATTAGAAAGTCGGAATTATCTATTTCTTTAAAAGCTATTTCCATCATTTTACTTTCTTGATTATCATCAAAATGGTATTTATCTACAAAAACTAAGAGTTCAATATCTTTCCCAACCAAATGTTTTACCAAATGATCAATTAATTTGGTATGTTTTCCTCTATCAGCAAAACTTATAGCAAAATAACCTTTTTTCATATTTGAGACTACTTCATAGAGCGGTATCGAATAATCTCTGCCTTTTCTAAAGTTATTAAGCCTCCCGATTTAGCATCTTCAAACATTTGTTCAACTATTTTAACAAAAGCACGAATTTTATCTTCTACATCTACAATTTCTACAACGAGCGGTAAATCTTCTGAAATAGTAAATAATTTAGCCGTACTAATTTTAGAATTAGCGCCAAATCCCATAATACCTTTTGTTACTGTCGCACCAGATAAGCCTTGTTTTTTAGCAGAATAAACTAAAGCTTCATAAAGAGGTACATTGCCTAATTTATCAGACTCTCCAATAAAAATACGGAGTAATTTTGCTTTCGGATTATTTTCCATGATTATATCAATTTTAAAAGAGTCATACCCAAATATACAGCTATTAATCCAACAAGAATACTTGTTGCAACATAAAGTAGTCCGTAAAAAATTTGTCCATCACGCAGAAGCTGCATCGTTTCTAACGAAAAAGCCGAAAAAGTTGTAAAGCCACCACAAATTCCTGTAGCTAAAAACAAACGCCATTCTGGAGATAAATTTAGCTTCTCACTCAAACCAAAAACAATACCAATAACTAAACAACCAATTATGTTTACAGTTAATGTTCCAAAAGGAAAAGCAGATAGAAATTTGGACTGCACCATTTGCGCTATTAAATAACGTAAAGTACCACCTATAAAACTTCCTATTCCGACTAAAGCAACTATTCTCATTTTTTAAATTTTATATTTGAAACACTGCGCCAAGACCATTTGCCATTAATCGTTCCATTATTAAGCATTACCAATCCTGGATTTGAACGGACAATTGTTTTTAAAGTTGTTTCATCACAAAAAAGTAAATCGAAATTTAAATTATATTGGGTTTTAATTTTTTGATAATCATCTTCTGTTGAAGCCGACATTGCATAAACTTTATAGCCGTTTTTAAGCGCATTATCCGTTGTCTCTTTAATTTTTCGCAAGCCTTTACTAGAAGCTAAATCTAAATTGTACATTACAACTAAAAGTAAATTATCTTCTTGAAGTAGCTGACTTTTTAAATCCACACCATCCTTTTCCATTGTAAAATCATGAATAGATGGTGTAAAACCTTCCTGAATTAATTCAGATTTTCTATCTACAAAAACGGCACCTTCAATATTCCAAGGTTTCTCTGCAGTAGTATATTGTTTGTCTACACCGTTTACTTTATAAATCCAAGTGTCTTTATAAATAGCTTTAGGAGCGTCCTCTGGTACACGCATGCCTTCTTCAATATTTTTACCGATTGCATAAGGTCTAAAGTCTATTACGGGTAAATAATTGAGGACATAAACAACTACAGCGATTGAAACAACTAAGCTTAAAACACTTAAGTTTTGTGCTATTTTTTTATTTATCAAAGGATTAATATCCTTGTTTTTTAAAACCAACCACAAAATCATAAAAATTAAAACGACGTTTTTATAAAAGGTTTCCCAAGTCGTCAATTTTACGGCATCGCCAAAACAACCACAATCGGTTACTTTGTTATAATAGGCCGAATACCAAGTTAGGAATAGAAAAACACTGATAAGTGCCAACAAACTATAGCTTGTAAATTTAGATTTATAGCCTACCAATAACATCACGCCAAGCATCAATTCGGCTATAATTAAAACGATTGAAAATTCGAGGGCATAAGGATCTAAAAAAGTAAGATTTAAGACATCTGCACCAAAGTATTCTTGAAATTTGTACATAGAACCAATGGGATCTACCAACTTAACAAAGCCCGAAAAGACAAAGGTAATACCGACTAACAAGCGCAATAATTGGGTGAGAATTTTCATGTCTAAAATTGTTTTTTATTTACCTTCCTCCATTAAAATAAGTGCAAAAACCGCATAGTTTATCATATCTTGATAATTGGCATCAATACCTTCAGATACCAAAGTTTTACCTTTATTATCTTCAATTTTTTTGACGCGTAATAATTTCTGAAGAATTAAATCGGTTAAAGAGCTCACACGCATTTCGCGCCAAGCTTCGCCATAATCGTGATTTTTATCAAGCATTAAATTTTTGGTTTCGGTAATGTGTTTTAAATACAATGCTTCGGCTTCTTTACGCTTTAAATCGGGTTGATCTACTACGCCTAATTCTAACTGAATGAGCGCCATAGTAGCGTAATTTATAATACCTATAAATTCTGAAGTTTCGTCTTCGTCAATTTTTTGCTCAATCTCATTTTGCAATTGTCTTATGCGCTGTGCCTTAATAAATATTTGATCTGTAAGTGACGGCAAACGTAAAATACGCCAAGCGCAACCGTAATCTGTCATCTTTTCTATAAATAATCTTCTGCATTTATCAATTACAGCATCGTATTGTTTTGAGGTTTTTTGCATAAAACTTTAATTATTTGTGTAAATTTCGAACAAATTTAACAATAATTATTAAGGACTGCTCTAAAAATTAATTCTATGAAAAATATTGCCATATTTTGTGGGTCTGCCATCGGATTTAAATCTCATTTTAAAGAATCTGCAACAAAAGTAGGTCATTATTTAGCTCAACAAAATATAGGATTGGTTTATGGCGGCGGTAAAATTGGTATGATGGGTGCCTTAGCGGATGCTTTGTTAGAAAAAGGAGGTCATGTAACAGGTGTTATTCCACATATGTTGCGCCACGAAGAAGTTTTCCACAGTACCATAAACAAAATGATTGTAACCGATACGATGAGTGAGCGCAAGGTAGTCATCAGCAAAATGGTTGATGGTTATATTGCTCTTGCTGGCGGATTTGGCACTTTAGACGAACTTTTTGAAGCCTTAACTTTAGGTCAATTAGGTATTGAAAATAAGCCAGTAGGTTTATTAAATACCAATGGTTTTTTTGATAATACTTTAAAACAATTAGATGTAATGGTTGCCGAAGGTTTTTTAAAACAAGCCAATAGAGATATGTTGCAAGTGAGTGATACTATTGAAAAACTCATCGTAAAAATGCACGCTTATACACCACCCAAATTGGGAAAAGTAGTTAATACAGTCGCTTCAAAATGAAACAATTTATAAATTGTAAAGGGAAACTCATCGACTTAAGTCGTCCTAAAATAATGGGGATTCTCAATGTTACGCCCGATTCTTTTTATGACGGTGGCCAATATACTTCTGAAAAAGACATCCTTTTAAAAGTAGAAAAAATGCTTAAAGATGGGGCTACCTTTATTGATGTTGGCGCTTATTCATCACGACCAAATGCTAATGATGTTAGCGAAGGTCAAGAATTGTATCGCAGTCTAAAAGCCATTAATTTAATTACTAAAAAATTTCCCGAAACGCTTATTTCTGTCGATACTTTTAGAAGTAAAGTCGCCCAAGAAGCTGTAGCTGCAGGAGCTTGTATGATTAATGATATTTCGGGGGGTTCTTTAGATAAAAATATGTTTCAAACTGTTGCCTCTTTGCAAGTGCCCTATATTTTAATGCATATGCAAGGGACGCCACAAAACATGCAGAACAATCCGTATTACGAGGATATTATTTTTGAAATACGTTCTTACTTTTCTAAAAAAATTAATCTGCTACGACAATTAGGTTTAAATGATATTATTTTGGATGTCGGTTTTGGCTTTGGCAAAACAATTGAACACAATTACACACTTTTAAAAAACCTCAACTTATTTAATATTTTCGGAGTGCCTTTATTGGCTGGCTTATCGCGAAAATCTATGCTGTATAAAGTCTTAGACACCAATGCTACAAAGGCTTTAAACGCTACCAGTGTTGCCAACACTTTAGCACTTCAAAACGGCGCGTCAATTTTACGGGTTCACGATGTAAAAGAAGCTTACGAAACTATTCAAATTGTCAATCAATTAGCAGTTTAAAATGAAAATTAGAATCCTTTTACTTTTGGTGATATTGGCAAGTAGTTGTACTAAAAAAGCATTAAAATTGCCCAAATCTCACACCAAGGCGAGTACAGAAGTTTTAAATAATTCTAATATTTGGATTTTTTATACACTCAAAGGACAAGACACAGTTGCCACATTAAACCGCAACAACAGTATTTCTACAACCAATTGGTTGTATAATATTGACCGTCGTTTGCAACTTAAACATCTTTACAAACCTTTAAAAAAGATATTAGCTAAGCGTCAAAAAAAGTCACCACATCATGTTGAGGGGATGAAAAACTATTTTAGTTTTGCCGACACACTAGACAAACACAATAAATTTTTAGAGTTTAAATTAAAAGATATCCTATATAAAAAGCCTCTTTTAAATGACACGACTCACGTCGTTTTTCAATTTTACAAAACACAATTTAAATTAAATGACGCGTCGTTTAATTATGCACAATTTGATTCGGTTATAAAACTAAAAAAAATGGCCTTTAAAGAGGGCGTACAGTTTTATTACAAAGACAATCTGAGTTATGATACGTACTTAAATATTAAAATCAGCTTGCATAATTATCCCTTTTTAAAAGGTTTAGAAAACACCACCGATTTTTATTTTAAATAGCATCCTTTTAAAACAACAATTATTTAGTATTTTTACGTAAAATATAGACCTTGGATTATTTAAACTTCGATTTTTTAGATTTTTTAGACATCGTTCTTGTAGCGGTTTTACTCTATTATGTCTACAGATTGATAAAAGGAACTGTTGCCATAAATATATTTTTAGGGATTGCCATAATCTACCTTATTTGGAAACTTACAGAAGCGCTTCAAATGGAGCTTTTAAGTGATATTTTAGGCAAGTTTATTGGTGGTGGTTTTATTGCACTCATCATTGTGTTTCAACAAGAAATTCGCAAATTTTTGTTGATGTTGGGCTCAACCAATTTTACTTCAAAAAAGAGTTTTCTAAGACAACTCAATTTTTTAAAATCAGAAATTTCTGAAATTATAAATGCTGATAGCATTTTAGAAGCTTGTAAAGATATGAGCGAAACCAAAACAGGTGCTCTCATTGTAATTAAACGCAATAACAGTCTCGATTTTATTAAAGATACCGGCGATTTGATGAATCTTGAAGTCAATAAACCCATTCTTAAAAGTATCTTCTTTAAAAATTCGCCTTTACACGACGGGGCGGTAATTATTGAAGACAATAAAATTGTGGCTACTCGTGTTATTTTACCAATTGCTAAAGAAGCTAATATTCCTTTGCGTTTTGGCTTGCGTCATAGAGCTGCCATTGGTATTTCTGATAAAACTGATGCATTGACACTTGTTGTATCTGAAGAAACGGGTGAAATTTCTTATATAAAAGACGGCGAATTTGTGCTCTTTGAAAATTTAGAGGAACTCAAAACTAAAATCCGTGAAGATTTAGCGGCATAATTATTACCCTGTAGCTTTTACAAATTGTATTTCGTAAAGATTGGCATAAAAGCCTTGTTTGGCTAGGAGCTCTTTATGTGTGCCTTGCTCTACGATCTTTCCTTTATCGAGTACAATAATTTTATCGGCTTTTTTAACCGTTGCCAAACGATGTGCAATAATAATAGAAGTACGCCCTTGCGTGATTTTATTAGTGGCTTTTTGAATGAGTTTTTCAGAATGTGAATCAATTGACGAGGTGGCTTCATCTAAAATCAAAATACTTGGTTTTGTAACATACGCTCTTAAAAAAGCAATGAGTTGGCGTTGACCGGATGATAACATCGCACCACGCTCTTTTACGTTATAGTCAAATCCGCCAGGTAAAGAATCAATAAAACTCTTCACACCAATTTTCTCAGCAGCTTCTGACACTTCTTCCCTGCTAATATTGGTGTTTGTTAAAATAATATTGTTGTAAATGGTATCGGCAAACAAAAACACATCCTGTAAAACAACGGCAATATTATTGCGTAAAACGGTGAGTTTATAATCAGAAATATCAACCCCATCAATTAAAATAGTACCACTATCAATACTATAAAAACGGTTGAGTAAATTTATAATTGTCGATTTTCCGGCACCAGTAGCGCCGACAATGGCCACCGTTTCGCCTTGATTTACATCAAAAGAAATCCCTTTTAAAACGGGCTCATCTTTTATGTAACTAAAGGTGACGTTTTTAAAAGAAATAGTACCTTTAATATGTGGGGCTGTAAAAGCACCTTCGTCAATTTCACTTTCGTTTTCATCAAGAATTTTAAACACCCTATCGGCAGCTACCATCCCCATTTGCAGCGTATTAAACTTATCGGCTATTTGACGTAAAGGTCTAAACAACATCTGACTCATCATTATAAATGCCGTAATATCCCCTATACTTACACTATTATTTGTAGCGACTTTTATACCGCCATAATATACTATAAAGCCTAAAGTTATTGACGTTAATATCTCTACAATTGGAAAGAAAATAGAGAAATACCAAACTGTTTTTACATGAGCTTTTTTATGTTTATCGTTTATTACTTTAAATTTTTCAAATTCAATATCCTCTCTGGTAAACAATTGTACAATCTTCATTCCTGTTACACGTTCCTGCACAAAACTGTTTAGATTTGCTATCTGATTACGGACATCTTGAAAAGTTTCTTTTATTTTAATTTGGAAAACTTTAGTTGCATAGACAATAATTGGTAAAACAGCTGAAGCTATCAATGCCAGTTGCCAGTTCATATAAAACATCATAATTATGACACCTAACATTTTTAACAAATCGCTTAATATCATAAATAAACCCTGTCCAAAAACACTGGCAATTGTTTCAATATCGCTTACAACGCGTGTCACCAATTTACCTACAGGCGAAGTTGTAAAATATTTCATCTTAAAACTCAGCAAATGCTTATAAATTTTAATACGTAAATCTTTAATAATGTGTTGTCCTAACCAATTAGCAAAATAGATAAACAGAAATTGTAAAAGCACCTCAGAAAACAATGCCACAAACATAAATACAATGTATTTTAAAAGCTGTGGCGCATTCTTATTTGTTATATAATTATCTACTATTTGTTGTAATAACCAAGGTCTTACAACAGCTACTAAAGCCAAAGTAATTGTAGAAAAAGTAGCGACTGCAAATTGAATCTTATAGATCTTCACAAACTGCATGAGTCTAAAAAAAAGCTTGGCATCAAAGGCTTTCCCTGTTACTTTTTTGGTTGTTGTAGTATTTTCTTTTGACATAGAAGTGTGTAAAATTACATAAATATGTCGTTTGGATAAGTAATTTCTGTTAAAAAAAGACCTTTAGCAGGGACAGAAAAGCCAGCCTTTTTACGATTGCGGCTTTCAATGACGTCTTTAATAGATTGTGGGGTATTTTTTTCTAAACCAATATCTATTAAAGTTCCTACAATGGCACGCACCATATTGCGTAAAAACCTATTGGCGGTTATATAAAATGTAAGATTGTTGCCTTCTTGTTTCCAATAAGCTTCTGTCACATCGCAGAGATACGTTTTAACATCTGTTTTTGTTTTAGAAAAACACTTAAAATCTTTATATGCTAACAAATATTTGGCAGCCTCGTTCATTGCAGCTACATTTATTTTCTGATTGTGTATCTGCCAAGCTGTATCGTTTAAAAACGGATTTCTTCCTAAAAAAATACGGTATTCGTATGAACGACTTTTGGCGTCAAATCTAGCATGAGCGTCGTTTGTTGCTTTAAAAATAGTGTAAACAACAACAGTGTCAGGTAAAAAAGCATTCATTTTCAAAACCAATTCTTTTGCATCAATCTCGTTTTCAAAATCAAAATGGGCAAAAAATTGAGAGGCATGAACACCAGCATCAGTTCTACCCGCGCCAACAATTGAAATAGGAAGTCGTAACATGGTTTGTAACGCTTCTTGAAGAACTTGCTGAACACTTAATGCATTGGGTTGCAATTGCCATCCATGAAAATCGGTGCCTTTGTAGGCTAAACTTATAAAATACCTCAAAAAAAAATGTTTTATCGGGCAAAGATACAAGAGTATTTTTTATTTTTAAGCCCCTCAAATTCCTAATAAATGAAAAAGATATTATTAATGTCTGATACGCATGGCTATTTAGACAAAGCTATCCTTAAATATGTTGATCAAGCTGATGAAGTTTGGCACGCAGGCGATATTGGCTCTATAAAAGTTGTAGACAAATTAAGAGAACTTAAACGTTTTAAAGCCGTTTATGGCAACATTGACGGGCAAGATATAAGAAGTGAATTCCCCCTTAAAAAGCGTTTTTCTTGCGAAAAAGTAAGGGTTTTAATGACGCATATTGGGGGATACCCAGGCAGATATACCAAAAGCATCAAGCCTATTGTAACAAGATATCCTCCTAATTTATTTATTACAGGACACTCTCATATTTTACGTGTTATGTACGATAAAAAACTAGGGTTTTTACATTTAAATCCTGGGGCGGTTGGCATAGAAGGTTATCATCACGTAAGAACAATGTTGCGTTTTGAAATAAACAATAAAGAAATATTAAATCTAGAAGTTATTGAATTGGGAAAACGTGGCTAAAAAACTCATGTTTTTTTAAACCTAAGTTTTAAATTTTATTGGTACAATTATAGAAATATCTGACCCTTCGTTTATTTCAGAATTAATAATAAAGCGCCCTTTAAGCATTTTAATACGTGCATCAATATGACTTAACCCTAAACCATTTTTTAGTTTTGCTTTTTTTACATCAAAGCCAATACCATCATCTATTATTTGAACGACTAATTTTTTATCGGCACGCTGCATTAAAATAACATTGGCATTTTTGGCTTTACTGTGTTTTAAAACATTATTGATAAGTTCTTCTATTATACTGTGAATTTTAATTTCAAAATCTTGATCATAACGCGTTATATTATTGTCTTTACTGTGAATAAAGATTTTAGAATTTGAATATTTCTGACACAAATCATGCACAGCAAAAGCCAATCCGAATTTAAGAAGTACAGACGAAATTAAATCGTGAGATAAATCGCGTATTTTAACTGAGGCTTCGCTTACAATATTCTGAGCTTTTTGAATTTCTACAGGCGATTTACCTTTTAGTTGGTCTTTACTGGCTTGTAAATGCAAATTTGCCGAAGACAATAAAGCGCTCACGCTATCGTGTAAAATAGCGGCAATACTTTTGCGCTCTTGTTCTTTAGCGTCTATAGTAGCGTTAAGTATTTTAACCTGCGACTCATTTAAAACAGCCTCTAGTTTGTTTTCTTGCTTTAATTGATAGTTTTTGTAAATACCAAAAGCAGAAAATATTAAAAGTAAAATAAACACTCCTGAACTGTATAGTAAAATTTGAGTATTTCTAGTTTTAGCTTTCTGAATTTCAATATCTTTTTCTTTCTGTGCCACATTGTACTTGGCTTCTACCTCAGATAGGTTTTCGGCTTGATCTTCTTTTACAATCTTATCGGCTAAATCTTTAGATTGTGATAAAAGCGCATAGGCTTTTTTATAATTACCCATCTCTTGATAAGCAAAAGAGGCGTTGTACAAAGCATCTCGTTTAAGCTTCTTGGCACTTTTTGACGAGTCATTTTCAACTAGATTATAAGCTTTTAAATAACTCTTTTCTGCTTTTTTAAAATCTTTACTGCCATAATAAATATTTCCCAAATTTACCAAGGCATAACTTATACCCAAGGTATCTTTGTCCTGCTCTTTTATTTTAATTGATTCTTGACTGTATTTACTAGCCTTATCATAATTGTTTTGTTTTATAGCTATAACCAATAAATTGTTATAGGCTTTAGAAATATAGGTGCTTGTTTTTTTTGTCAAAGGGTTTTGTATTATTTTTTTATAGTGGACAACTGCACTATCTAATTGGTTATTTTTATAAAAAGCGCGGCCAATACTTAAATTGTAACGCAATATGTCTTCAGTTTTCTTTGATTTTGTAGCACTTAATAAAGCTATTTTATAATAGGCAACAGTTTTAGGGTAATTTTTAGCCGCATAAAACATCCTTCCCAATTGGTTAGCATAAAGCTCATATAATTTTGGATTATCTTCAATCTTATCGAAATTTCTTAGTAATAAATTTAGTGATTCTTCTGGTTTTTTGGATGCATATAACAACTCTGCTTCTCTAAAATCAATTTCTAATTGTGTGTTTTTGTTTTTGCTGGATTTAGAATTTTTAAGAAAAGTCAATAATAAATTGGCTGCTTTAAATGCTTTTTGCTCAATTAATGTGTCCACTTTGGCTAATTGATACTTTAATGATTTTATACTATCACTATTTTTTGTTTGTGCGTTTAATAAGGAATTATAAAAAACCAATAGCATTACAAAAGACAAGCAAAATGCCGTCTTTTTTAAATAAAAAAGCCTTTTAAATAAATAATTCATAAAATAAAATTCTTCTAGCTTATGCCGTTTTTTAAGGCAAATAGCGCCAGGCCTACAGAATTTTTAAGCTTGAGTTTACGCATTAAATTCCTTCGGTGTGTGTCAATGGTACTTTCGCTTACAAATAGGGTGTCGGCTATTTCTTTGGTAGAATATTGTTGGGCTATCATTTTTAATATCTCATATTCACGTGCCGTTAAAGAATGTTTTAAAATACCTTCTTGCCCTATATGTTCTTCAACGGGTTTTCCCAATAAGGTAAGCATCATCTTTTCTTTAACCTCTGATGTAAAATACTGTTCTCCGTCAAAAACAGTCCTTATAGCATGCACTATATGTTCTCCGGCCGACTTTTTTGGTACAAAACCCAAGACACCTAGTTTTAAAACTTCTTTAACCAACTTGGCATCGTCGTAACTAGACAATACTATTACTTTGGGTTTGTGTGGTATATAATGGAGTTCGCGCAAAACCTGAATACCATCTTTTATAGGCATATTGATATCCAAAACCAAAACATCAGAGGAATTGGTTTTATACCAATTTAAAACTTCTTCTCCATTTAGTGAAAAGCCAAGTACTTCTATATCGTCTTGTCCACTAATAACGGCCTTTATACCATCAATTAATACTTGATGATCATCTGCCAAATGCACTTTTATTGTAAAATTTCTACCCATTATATATACGGTTTTTAACTAAACAATTTTTAGAGGGGGGTTAATTGTTCTAATTTTTGTTAGTAAAGATAAAAAAAATCCGAAAAGTTATGTCTAACCTCGGACTTTTTTATTTGTTTTTATACAAAAGAGGTCTATAAATCGTCTTGACATTTAGAAGCACAGCCTTCTACAACTAATACTGGTCCACCTTTGGCCGTTTTTTGCATTGCCATTACTTTATTAATTTGGTTAAGTGTAGCATTGGTTTTATGAGTAATTTGAGTTGTTGTGTCAAATTTTTGTGTCTTAGTTACTTCTTGTCCTTTAACATTTGCAAAAGATGTGGCTACTAAAAAAAGTCCGAATAATGTTGTTGCTAATTTTTTCATAATAATAGATTTTAATTGTTTAAATTGTTATATAATTTTTGTTGTTTCTAATTGTTAAAAAATATTTTAAAAGCTAAAAAATAATGTAATTTTCTAACTTTTGATAAATTACTTTTCAAAAGTATTCTAATAACCAAATCAAATCAATAGCGGAAATAGGTATTTTTAAAACTAGCGGAATCGCTAGTTTTTCTAGCGATTCCGCTAGTTTTTGCATTTTTTGCAAATTCTAAAAACATTCCTTTTTGACAAAACTGATAAATATTTTAGTCTTTTCAAGCATAAAAAAGACAAAAAACAGCACCCGTAAATGCCTTAAAAAAATAAGTTGCTAAAATGTAAGGATTTTAGTGTAAATACCTGTAGAGTCCGTTCCAAAGCTAACTGGTATGCTTATAAAGGACAATTTTAAAGTTTAGTGAAGCCTAGATACAGTAAAAGGAGAAAGGTGATAGTAGATTAGGGGGGTTACCTTTCTCCCTTACTTCAATGCATGAAACAATTTAAAGTAATAGTGTTAATTCTTATCCAAACATACGTCATTTTTTAAAAAATGCGTCTAGCGGAAATAGGTATTTTTAAAAAGAATGCCCTTCGTGATATAGTCCAGAGTGTCGATAAGACTGTTGTTGCACTTGTAGCAGTTAGCCAAGAGCACCACACTAACCTAGACCGCAGAGTAGA
>JASFYX010000058.1:0-23019 GCA_045046885.1 Flavobacteriaceae bacterium | reverse complement strand
GACAGATGCTTAAACAAAATCTTTTTTTAAGAGTTTCTAAATTAACCAATCTATGACAAATAACAGCTATTTAATTGATTTTTATCACAGAACAATTTAAAATACAGCCGTAAATTGTGCTGATTTTAAAACTATTATTATGAAAAAATTATTGATATTATCACTTTTGTTTTTGACGATAGGGGGAACTATAAATGCGCAAGAACAAAAATTAGCACCTTATATAAAAATAGGTCAATTTAACGAAGATATAAGTGCCCTTTCTAGCACAATTGAACAAGCTTTAAAAACGGCTGATTTCGAAATTTTAGGCGCTTATAATCCCGGGAATAATTCCAATTTAAAAATTATAGCTTTTACAAGAAGCGACTTGATAAATACTGTTTCTAAAGTAAAAGATCGTGGTGCCTTGGCTGCTATTTTGAAAGTAGGTTTTGTAACAGAAGGCGAAAAAATAACCGTTTCTTACGTCAATCCTAATTATATTTTTAATGCTTTTTTGCGCAAAGAAATGCCTAATTATGCAACAGAATTAAATTCAATCAGTAATGACGTTAAAAATGCTTTAGCTACTGTTGGCACCGAATCAACTGGATTTGGCGGGGGTGTTTATGCCGAAAAACTGTGGAAATACCACTACAAAATGATGATGCCTTATTTTTCTGATCCTGTAACTTTAAATACTTATACGTCGTTTGAAGAAGGACGTCAAATTATTGAAGCCAATTTAGCCAATAATAAAAGCGATACTAAATTGGTTTACAAACTTGATCTTTCTGATAAAAACACGGTAGTTTATGGCGTAGCTTTACTAAATACAGAAGATGGTGAACCTTATTTCCTTCCTAAAATTGGCATAGAAAATATAGCCGCCATGCCTTACGAAATTATACTTCAGGGTAATAAAGTAACTATGTTACACGGCAAATACCGCTTGGCTTTAAGTTGGCCAGAATTATCTATGGGGACTTTTATGGGTATTATGAGCACTCCTGGCGATATTAAGGACATGTTGAAAAGTATAACGGAGTAAGCAGGTATAAATAACAAATTTCAAAAAATAAAAACAGCTTAGTAATAAGGCGAGTTCGATATAGTAATTTTTTTTCGAAAATCTAAATTTTAAAAATAAATTGATACTTATAATAGTGTCTCCTAGAGTGCAGGCGAGAGGTTTTTAAATAGTTCTCGACTGCGCTCGAACGGACAAAGACTTAAAGATTACTATATATTTATGTTTTAATCTATATCTCTTGAGTCGAACTCATATTAATAAGTCAAACTTCGGTGGATTTTTAAAAATTTACCACAATTTTTTGTTTTAAAAATACCGACCTTGCGGAATTTTAATAAGCTTTGTTTTGAGTCAGCGTATTTCGTTTAAATACATCAATAAATTAGCCGTTCCGGCTATTATTGCCGGTATAGCAGAACCCTTATTGTCTATAACCGATACAGCTATTGTGGGAAATATTGATGTCAACCCCATCGAATCTTTAGCGGCTGTAGGGATCGCGGGCTCATTTATTGCTGCCCTTGTATGGATTTTTGCCCAAACGCGCTCTGCTATCTCAGCTATTGTTGCGCAATATTTAGGAGCCAAAAAACTAAATGAAATTAAAGATTTACCCGCTCAAATTATCGTCATAAACCTCATTATAAGTTTTGGTATTTATGCAATTACTTTATTCTTTGTCCAATTTATTTTTAAACTTTATAACGCAGATGGTTTTATTTTAAATTATGCTGTTGAGTATTACAAAATTCGTGCTTTAGGCTTTCCGTTAACCTTATTTGTTTTTTCAGTTTTTGGTGTTTTTAGGGGGATGCAAAATACTTATTGGCCCATGATAATTAGCATTACAGGGGCGCTTTTAAATGTGGTTTTAGATTTTGCTTTGGTTTATGGTATTGATGGTTTTATAGAACCAATGAATATCAAAGGAGCTGCCATTGCCAGCGTATTAGCCCAATTAGTTATGGCAATTATGGCTTTGGTATTGATGCTTAAAAAAACACCTTTTAATTTTAGATTTAAGTTGCCATTTAACAAAGAACTCAGGCGTTTGGTAAATCTGAGCTTGAATTTATTTGTTAGGACTTTAGCTTTAAATGTGGCGCTTTATTTATCAAATGCTTATGCCACAAAATATGGTAATAATTACATAGCTGCGCAAACTATTGCTTTTCAGTTGTGGTTGTTTTTTGCTTTTTTCATCGATGGTTATTCTAGTGTAGGGAATATTATTTCGGGAAAATTATTGGGTGAACGCAATTACAAATCTTTAAAATTATTGAGTAAAGATTTAATGAAATACGCCCTTATGGTTTCGGGTATTTTAGCATTGATATGTGCTGTTTTTTATAAATTTATCGCCCCAATTTTCACCAAAGACCTTTTAGTCATTCAAACTTTTGAAGCTGTATTTTGGATGGTTTTGTTGATGCAACCTTTAAATGCTATTGCTTTTGTTTTTGATGGTCTGTTTAAAGGCTTGGCCGAAGCCAAAGCTTTGCGCAACACACTACTTATAGCCACATTTTTAGGCTTCTTACCTGCTCTGCTCATAGCCGATTATTTCAATTTAAAACTCTATGGTATTTGGATTGCCTTTTATATATGGATGTTGTTTAGAGCAGGGATTTTAATGGTAAAATTTAAAAAGAAGTATTTAAAGTTGGCCAATAATTAGTTTAGCAGTATTGTCACTTGCACCAGTACCACCCAATTTTTGTTCTAAATCGTAATAATCTGTATAGATTTGTTCACGTTTATCCGCTTCTAATATTGACTTCAATTCGGTTTTTAGACTTTTTTTATTAAAGTCATTTTGGATGAGTTCGGTTACAGCTTCTTTATCTAAAATAAGGTTTACCAAACTAATAAATTTTAAATTGACTACCCGTTTACCAATTTGGTACGATAGCCAACTACCTTTATAACAGACCACTTCAGGCACTTTAAACAAGGCTGTTTCTAATGTGGCTGTTCCCGAAGTAACTAAAGCGGCTGTGGCAACACTTAACAAATCATAAGTTTTATTAGCTATAAAGCTGATATTATTTGAAGTTGTAAAACTTTTATAAAAGGGCGTTTCTAAACCTGGCGCCCCCGCAATAACGAATTGATAGTCGTTAAAATCGGCAGAAAGACTGAGCATCACGTGTAGCATTTTTTTTATTTCTTGTTTACGACTGCCTGGTAACAAAGCAATAATAGGTTTATCACCTAGTTTGTGGGCTTTTCTAAAAGCTTTTTCATCGGTAGGTTTGCGGTTGGCAATAGCATCTAACAAAGGATGTCCTACAAAATGGACTTTATACAGATGTTTCTTTTCGTAAAAATCTTTTTCAAAAGGTAGAATAACATACATGTTGTCTATATCGCGCTTAATACTTTTGATGCGATTTTCTTTCCACGCCCAAATTTGCGGCGAAATATAATAATGGACTTTTATATTGTGTTCTTTTGCAAATTTTGCAATGCGCATATTAAACCCCGGATAATCCACCAAAATTAGTGCATCAGGTTTGTATTTTAAGAGGTCATTTTTACAGAATTTAAGATTATTTGTAATAGTTTTAAGGTTTAACAAAACCTCTAAAAATCCCATAAAGGCCAAATCTTTATAATGTTTCACTAAAGTACCGCTTACGGCTTGCATCAAATCGCCTCCCCAAAACCTAAAATTGGCTTTAGCGTCTTGTTTTTTTAAGGCTTTCATCAAGTTTGATGCGTGTAAATCGCCCGAAGCTTCACCAACAATAATATAGTATTTCATAACTTACAAAAATTGAGCTATTAAAACCATAAAAGCTATTACAAAACTAGCCAAAACAACACCACGAGCACGGTAATCTTGTTTCTTTTTTAAAAAGATAAAGAATACAAATAAATTAGGTAAGGCAGCTAACCCCAAAAGCTTTCCGAAGAGTTTCTTTTCGAAAAGAAACGAGAACATTTCCTTAAAATCCATATTGACAACGAATTCCATAAAGACAAAAAATCCAAACGACGTTGCTAGTAATCCTACTAAAAAACCGATGCCTATTTCTTTTTTCATGTATTTATAAATCCCAGTTGTTTATTTTTTGCATAAAATGATGAGCGGTTAAGTCAAATTGTACGGGTACGACCGAAATAAATCCGTTGTCAAGCGCATAAATATCGGTATCCTCACCGTGATCCATATTAGAAAATACGCCTGTAAGCCAATAATATTCTTTCCCTTGAGGATTGACACGTTTGTCGAATTCCTCTTTCCAATTAGCGCGTGCCTGACGGCAAATTTTTATTCCTTTAAAAACGCCATCATTGGTTTTTGGGAAATTCACATTGAGTACAATACCATCGGGCAAACCTCTTTCTAAAACATTTTTAGCAATTTTTTTAATATAAGTGTGTAAGCCGTTAAAATTGGCTTTCCAAGAATAGTCTAAAAGCGAAAAACCAATAGCAGGAACGCCTTCAATACCCGCTTCTACGGCAGCACTCATAGTGCCAGAATAGATGACATTTATAGAAGCATTAGACCCATGATTGATGCCCGAAACACATAAATCGGGTTTGCGATTTAGAATTTCATTCACAGCTAATTTTACACAATCGGCAGGCGTACCAGAGCATTTGTACTCAATTTGCGGACTTTCTATATCAATATTTATAGGGTTACAACGCAGTGTAGAGTCTAAAGTAATAGCATGTCCCATACCACTTTGAGGGCTTTCTGGTGCCACAACAACCACGTCGCCCAGTTCATTCATAGCTTTTATAAGTTCACGAATTCCTGGCGCGGTAATACCATCGTCATTTGTAACTAAAATTAAAGGTCTTTTTTTCATAAAGCTGTTCTCAATAATATTATTACAAAACTAAGGTTATTTTTTGGGACTTTTTACGACTTAACTTTAACATTTTGTAAAGAGAAATAGTTGTAGATATTAACTAATCTTGTATTAAAATATCAAGGATAGATTGGTTTAATTTAAAAAAGGATTAATAAATTTTTTTACAATATGTATAGAATTATGTTTAAATGATAAAGAATTAAATAAAAACACTATTTTTGATTCACGAGATACTATGACGACTATGAAAAAATTAGGACAATTCAAGACAATTAAAGTACTTATAATAGCCATTTTATTAGGGGCTTTTACTATTAGCTTTACCATTAACCCAAAACCAGATCCAGAAAAAGACCGCGTATTAATAAGTCTTTTAAAATTGGCATTGACAAAAGGTCATTACGAACCAAAAGACTTTAATGATTCGTTTTCTGAGCTGGTTTATAAAAATTACATCAAAAATTTAGATCCGCGAAAGCGTTTTTTTACACAAACAGACATTAACTATTTAGCTAAGTATAAAGATTTAATTGACGACCAAATAAAAAGTGAAGATTTGAGCTTTTTTAATGAGGTTTATGCCATTTATAACAAAAGATTAATAGAAGCTAGCAAGCTTTACGCCGATTTATTAAACAATAAATTTGATTTTAAAATTAGGGATGAAATAGCTTTAAAATATGAAGATCTTAAGTTTCCTAAAAATCAGGCAGAACGTATTAAAAAATGGCAAAGAGGGCTTAAATTAAATACCATTTCGCGCATAAAAGACAAAATGGATTTAGAAAAAGCAAATTATAAAAAAGACTCTAAACACAAAATAAAAAGTTTTGATCAAATAGAAAAAGAAGCCAGAGAGAGTACGCGTAAAAACATGGAAGAGTTTTTTAAACGCATGTTAGAACTCAATCAAGATGATGCTTTTGCGGTGTTTTTAAATACTATTACTTTAGGGTTCGACCCGCATACAACCTATTTTGCTCCGCAAGACAAAAAGCGTTTTGATATAAGTATGGCAGGAAAACTTGAAGGTATTGGTGCTAGACTTCAAAAGAAAGGCGATTTTACTAAAGTCGTTGAACTTATTTCTGGAGGACCAGCTTGGAAAAAAGGAGAGCTTGAAGTAGGCGATTTAATTTTAAAAGTAGCACAAGGCGATAAAGAACCTGTAGATATTGTGGGTATGCGTTTAGACGATGCAATAGAATTTATAAAAGGTAAAAAAGGCACAGAAGTCCGCTTGACGGTTAAAAAAATAGATGGTTCTATAAAAACTATTTCTGTTATAAGAGATATTGTTGAACTAGAAGAAGTTTTTGCTAAATCGAGTGTAGTAGAAAAGAATGGTAAAAAATATGGTGTTATTAATTTGCCTAAATTTTACATAGATTTTAAATCGGCCAATTCGAGGAATGCCGCTACAGACATGGCTAAACAAATAGCCTATTTAAAAGGAGAAAATGCCAAAGGTATTCTGGTAGATTTGCGCAATAACGGCGGCGGTTCTTTAAGAACTGCTATAGATATTGCGGGTTTGTTTATAAAAAAAGGGCCAGTTGTTCAGGTAAGGTATAGAGGCGAAAAAGCAAAAGTAAGAGAAGATAATAATAGTAAAATTCAATGGGATGGACCTCTAGTCATTTTGGTCAATGAATTTTCTGCTTCAGCTTCAGAAATTTTTGCTGCAGCGATGCAAGATTATAATCGTGCTGTTATTATTGGCAGTAAACAAACTTTTGGTAAAGGGACAGTTCAAAACATTTTAACATTAAATAATTATGTTAATTACCCTAAAGATCTGGGTGCTTTAAAAATGACAATTCAGAAATTTTATCGTGTAAATGGTGGGGCTACACAATTAAAAGGCGTAACCTCTGACGTGGCTTTACCCGATAGATATGCCTTTATGGATGTTGGTGAGCGTGATGAGGAAAACCCCTTAGCTTGGGATAAAATTGAACCCGCAAAATATACCCCTTGGAACGAGTATGCTAATTTTGACGAAGTTGTAAACCAAAGTAAAATACGTGTTCGCAATAACGATTATTTTAAATTGGCCAATAAAAATGCCAAATGGTTAAAACAACAACGAAAAGACACTTATGTATCGCTTAATTATAAATCGTTTGAAGCCGATTTAGAAAAGAGAATAAAAGAAAGTAAGACTTTTGAAGATCTCAATAAATTTAATGGGAATCTTGTTTTTAAATCACCTTTATACGAAATGCCTTTACTTAAAAAAGATTCTATTTTAGAACAAAAAAGAGAGAGATGGCATAAAAATTTAGCCAAAGACGCTTATATAGATGAAGCGCTCAATATTTTAGCGGCTCTTAAATTAAAGCCCAAGGAACATTTAGTTAAAAATTAAATGACACAAAACAGTAAATCTTTAACCCAAATTGCTCTGAGTAAATTTAAAAAAAATCGCTCGGGGCTTTTGAGTTTTTGGTATATTGTTTTTTGTGCTTTTGTAGCTGTATTTGCCTATGTTTTAGCACCGGATAATACGACTAATGCCAATCAGATGCATTTAGAAATTCACTCAAAACCACCAGGATTTAAAGTGTTAATCTTGAATATTCCATCAAAAATAAAAGAAGAACAAACTTTTTTTGACAAATGGTTTTTTGGTAAAAAATCGAATGTAACAGAAATTCCAATAGAAAGCTTTGTCTTAAAAAAGGAAGGATTAGAAGTGGTTAATTATCCTAAAAGTTTAAACAAAACACAATTTTTTTCTAAGTCACTTTTTAAAGGGAGTCCAGAAAAATACATCAAACAAAAAAGATTTCTATTTGGCACAGACCGTTATGGGCGCGATTTGTTAAGTCGGTTATTAATTGGTACGCGTATTTCGTTTTTTATTGGTTTTATAGCCGTATTTATATCGTTGGTAATTGGCATCAGTATAGGTGCAACGGCAGGCTATTTTGGGGGTAAAATAGACGCTTTTTTAATGTGGTTGATAAATGTTACGTGGACAATTCCGACCCTACTTTTGGTAATAGCCATTACACTAGCTTTAGGTAAAGGGTTTTGGCAAGTTTTTATAGCAGTTGGTTTAACAATGTGGGTAGAGGTGGCAAGAGTGGTAAGAGGACAAGTTTTAAGCGAAAAACACAAGCAATACATTGAGGCAGCTAAAGTCTTAGGATTTTCGCATCTACGAATTATTTTTAAACATATATTACCCAATATTTTAGCACCAATTATTGTTATTTCTGCGGCAAATTTTGCGGCTTCAATTCTTATAGAAAGTGGTTTGAGTTTTTTAGGTATTGGGGCACAACCACCCACACCATCTTGGGGGGCTATGATTAAAGATCATTACAATTATATAATTTTAGGAAAGCCTTTTTTAGCTATTATTCCTGGTTTAGCTATTATGAGTTTGGTGATGGCTTTTATGATGATGGGAAATGCTTTACGCGATGCACTAGATGTTAAAAATTAAGACTTATTTTTGCAAAAATATATTAGGGTTTTTTACAATTTAAATGTTAAAAGAAGTAGCAGAACATATTAATAAGAATTTTCCTTTTTTAAAAAGGGCTAAAATTCTTGTAGCTACTTCTGGAGGTGTAGACAGTATGGTGGCTTCTTATATTTTAAATAGTTTGGGATATAATATCGCTTTAGCGCATTGTAATTTTAAATTAAGAGCAAAAGACTCTGATAAAGACGAAGTCTTTGTTAAAGGCTGGGCACACAAAAATAACATTGTTTGTTATACGCGTTCTTTTGAAACAGCGCAATATGCAAAAAATAAAAAAATCTCAATTCAGTTAGCAGCTAGAGAATTGCGCTATCAATGGTTTGACGATTTATTGGCACAAGAAAACTATGATTATATAATTACGGCACATCACGCTAATGACAATTTAGAAACAGTATTGTTAAATTTAACAAGAGGTACAGGCTTTAAAGGTTTGTTAGGAATCCCCGAACAAAACGATAAAATTATCAGACCTCTTTTACCTTTTTCTAGAGAAACGATTTTAGCCTTTGCTAAAAAAAATAATATCGCTTGGCGCGAAGATAAAAGTAATGCTTCAGATAAATATTCTCGTAATAAAATCAGACATCAAATAATACCTGTTTTACAAGAATTAAACCCCAATTTAATAGATTCTTTTACTAAAAATCAGGCTTATTTAAAAGGTATTGAAAATATTTTAAACGACCGTCTTGAAGTAGTAAAAAAAGAAGTTGTAAGGCAAACAGGAAAGAGTACTTTAAGTTTTGATATCGCTAAAATTTTGAGTTTGTCAAATCCAAAAGTGTATTTGTTTGAGCTTCTTAGAAATTACGGATTTACAGCTTGGGATGATATTTCAGACTTGCTAACAGCACAATCTGGGAAACAAATTTTTAGTAAAACACATCGCTTATTAAAAGATAGAGAAGCATTATTTTTAAGTCCGTTGAAACCAGAAAAAGAGTTAAAGAAGAGTTACACTATAAATAATTTAGAAATAGGCCTATCTTTGGAAGGCTTAAATTTAAGTTTTGAAAACATAATTAAAACGGACTTTAAAAGCAACACAAACAAAGCGTGTATTTTTGTTGATGAAGACAAAATAAAAGGGTCTTTAATAGTAAGAAAATGGCAAAAAGGCGACTATTTCTACCCTTTTGGGATGCAAAATAAAAAGAAAATTAGTACCTTTTTTAAAGATCAAAAAATGTCGCTTTTAGATAAAGAAAACACTTGGTTACTTTGTAACGACAATAATATTATTTGGATTATTGGCCAGAGATTGGACAACAGATTTAGAATATCAGAAAACACAAAAAAGATTTTAAAAATAAATTATACCTCATGAAAAAAATAATAATTTTACTGATTTTAATTTTGGGCTTTAACGCTAAAGCCCAAATATTAGACCCTATAAAATGGACAACTTCAGTAGAAAAAATATCAGACTCACAATACGATTTGGTGGCCACCGCTAAGCTAGATGATAAATGGCATTTGTATTCTCAATTTATTGAAGGCGATGATGGTCCCATTCCTACAGCTTTCAGTTTTAAAGATTCTTTAAACACGTATCAATTAATTGGTAAAACAAGAGAGGGAAAAGGGCATACCCTACACGATAAAGTGTTTGATATGGTTATTAAATTCTTTGAAAAAGAAGCTGTTTTTAGACAACGTATCAATCTGTTAACCGATAAAAAATTGGTTTTAAACGAATCAGTTTATTTTATGGTTTGCGATGATGCCAATTGTTTACCTCCTACAGATGTCGATTTAACTTTTACCATTCAAGGTAAGGCGGGGAGCTTTTTAAAAGATACAAATTTAAAAAATGACGTAGTTCAAAATCAAGACAAAAAAGAAGTAGTAAAAGAGGAAACAGAACCTTCTAAATCTAAAAAAGGCTTGTGGGGTATCTTCTTTATAGCATTTCTTTCGGGTTTTGCAGCTTTGTTAACACCTTGTGTGTTTCCTATGATTCCTATGACCGTGAGCTTTTTTACTAAACAAAGTAAAACCAAGGCAGCTGGTATAAAAAACGCCTTAATTTACGGATTTGCTATCGTAGTTATCTACGTATTTCTAGGCTTTGCCGTAACGTGGATTTTTGGGGCTGATGCCCTCAACGCTCTTTCTACCAACGTGTGGTTTAATTTGATATTTTTTATACTATTAGTTGTTTTTGCAGTTTCTTTTTTAGGCGCTTTCGAAATCATGTTACCCAATTCTTGGGCTAATAAAGTAGATGCTAAAGCCGATAAAGGCGGGCTAATAGGAATCTTTTTTATGGCTTTAGCCTTAGCAATTGTGTCATTTTCTTGTACAGGACCTATAGTAGGATCTGTTTTAGTTGTAGCGGCGTCATCTGGTTTTGGTATAGCACCGGTGGTGAGTATGCTAGGCTTTTCATTAGCCCTTGCGTTACCTTTTACACTTTTTGCAGCTTTTCCAGGATGGCTCAATTCACTCCCAAAATCTGGTGGATGGCTCAATACTGTTAAAGTGTTTTTAGGATTCTTAGAATTGGCATTTGCGTTTAAATTCCTCTCGAATGCCGATTTAGTTTTAGATATGCATTTGTTAGAACGCGAAACATTTATCGCTATTTGGATTGCTATTTTTGGTGTGTTAGCTATGTATTTATTTGGTAAAATTAAATTACCACACGATTCAGATTTACCCCACCTTTCTGTAGGACGCTTAAGTATGGCACTTGTTGTTTTGACTTTTACAATTTATTTAATTCCGGGTTTATGGGGTGCCCCATTAAAATTAATTAGTGGTTTTCCGCCACCTATGACTTATAGCGAATCGCCTCACGGTGTCGGGTTTACAAAATTAGGAGGCGGCACAGCACAATTAACAGAATTACCAGAAGGGGCAGAATATGGACCACACGATATTCCAGTATTTTTAGATTACGACACAGCCATGGCCTATGCTAAAAAAGTAGGTAAACCTGTAATGTTAGATTTTACAGGAAAAGCCTGTGTAAATTGCAGGAAAATGGAAGAACGTGTTTGGTCAGATCAACGTGTTTTAAATATCTTAACCAATAAAGTTGTTTTGATTTCACTCTATGTAGATTTTCAAAAGCAATTACCTAAAGAAAAACAATATACCTCTAAAACAACAGGAAAGAAAATTAGAACTATTGGTAATAAATGGAGTGATTTTCAGATTACTAAATACAAAGCTAATGCCCAGCCTTACTATGTTTTGATAAATCATAAAGGTAAAAACCTGAATAAATATATGGCCTATAACCCAGATGTTCAAGTGTATTTAAACTGGTTAAAAGAAGGGATTAAAAATTTTAAAAAATAATATATAATCACACAAAAATAAACAGCTTTTTAAAAGTATTTAAAAAGCTGTTTATTTTTTATATTTGCCAAACTTTAAAAAGAACGTATTGAGCTATCATAAAGCATTTCATAAAATTTTAATAATTATAATTTTAACGATATCGTCGCATGCTTTTACGCAAAATAATCACGGCGCTTTTAAAACAGGCGAGTGGTTTAAATACAAACTCAGATACGGCATCATTAATGCCGGATATGCAACCTTAGAAGTACAAGACACTATTTATAATAACCAACCAAATTATTTTATAAAAGGAAAAGGTTGGACAACAGGTATGGTGAAGTTTTTTTTTAAAGTAGAAGATGTGTATCAGACTATTGTCGATAAAAACACCTTGTACCCCAATTATTTTATAAGACGCGTTGATGAAGGCGGATATACCAAAAAAAAGGACATCATTTTTAACCATACTACGCTACAAGCGCGCGTAGAAAATTACAAATACAAAACTTCAAAGACTTATTCAATCCCAAAAGGTATTCAAGATATGATTTCGTCTATGTACTATCTTAGAAATACCGATTTATCGTCTTTAAAACTAAATGAAGAAGCCGAGGTGAATTTATTTTACGATCAAAAAATAAATAAGTTTAAAGTCCGTTTTTTAGGAAGAGAAATTATTAAAACAAAGTTTGGAAAGATAAAAGCAATTATGCTTAAACCCATTGTTGAATCGGGTCGTGTTTTTAAAGGACAAAACAGTGTGACAGTATGGGTAAGCGACGACGAAAATAAAATACCATTAAAAATAAAAGCCGATTTAGTAGTTGGTTCTTTAAAAGCAGAGTTAGAATCTTTTAAGGGTTTGGCAAATGCTTTTCCTGTTATTTTTAATTAAGAGCACTTAAAAATAGCCTAAAATTAGTAGCTTTGGCAACTAAACGCGACCTCTAAAACAATAAATAGACTAGATGAAATACTTTTCAATAATTTTAATTTTATTAGTAACTTTTAGTTGTAAAAAAGATGTCGATGAATCTACTGTAAAACCGAAACCTACTCCAGTTGTTCCCAAAATTATAAAAGAGTTTGGATTTACATTTAATGATTATAACTACTTAAGAGACACTATTAGAAAGGGCGATAGTTTTGGCAATATATTAGACCAAGCACACATAATGCCCACTAGAGTTTACGAAATTGTTAAAAAAACTAAGAAAGTATTCGATATAAGACGCCTTAAAGTGGGAAATCCTTATGTCATTTTAAAATCTAAAGATTCTTTAGATAAAGGCGAGGTTTTTATCTATCAACCCGATAAAATAAATTATATAGTCTTTAAATTTAAAGACACCATTAAAGCGTATCGCGCTAAGAAAAAAGTAAAAACAGTTATAAAAACAGCCTCTGGAATTATCAAGACATCCTTATCGGAAGCAATTGACGAACAGGGTCTAAATTACTTAATTGTAAACGATTTATCAGAAATTTACGCTTGGACTATTGATTTTTTTAGACTTCAAAAAAATGATAGATTTAAAATTGTTTACGAAGAAAGATATGTAAATGATTCTATTTTAGCAGGCATGGGTAAAGTGCGTGCAGCTGTTTTTGAACACAATAAAAAACCACTTTACGCTTTTGCGTTTGTAGAAAATAAAAAGAATGGTGTAGTTGATTATTTTGACGACAATGCCAAGAATTTAAGACGTGCTTTTTTAAAAGCCCCTCTCAAGTTTAGCCGTATTTCATCGCGTTATAATATGCGGCGTTACATAAAATATTATGGACGCATTAAACCCCATTTGGGAACCGATTTCGCAGCACCAACCAACACGCCCATTATGGCAACAGCTAACGGGCGCGTAACCAAAAGAGGCTACACAAGAGGCAATGGTAATTATGTAAAAATTAGACATAATGCCACTTACTCAACCCAATATTTACATATGAATAAATTTAAAAAAGGGGTTAATGTAGGTACTTATGTCAAACAGGGAGACATTATTGGTTATGTCGGTATGACGGGGCATGCCTCTGGACCACATGTGTGTTACAGGTTTTGGAAAAATGGCCGACAAGTCAATCCGTTAAGGCAAAAATTACCTGCTGCAGCACCTATGAAAAAATCTGAAAGGCCTCGCTTTTTCGCTAATATAAAACCTTTAAAAGAGCAATTGGATAACATTTCTTATCCTAATTAGAAAATAAAATGAGTATTGAAAATATAAATCCCACCCAAACTAAAGCTTGGCAAAAACTGCGAAAGCATTTTAATGTAATAAAAGATGTTAGAATGGAGCGCATGTTTAAAAACAATGCCAATAGAAAAGCCGATTTTACTTTTAAAGAAGCCGATTTTACGCTTGATGTTTCTAAAAACAGAATTGATAAAAAAGGATTTAATTTATTGTTAGATTTAGCCGAAGAGGTCGGTTTAAAAAAGGCCATTAAGGCACAATTTTCAGGAGAAAAAATAAATATAACTGAAAACAGAGCTGTGTTACATACCGCTTTACGCGATAGTAGTAAAACACCTATTTTGGTAGATAGAAAAGACATTAAACCAGAAGTAGCGAATTGCTTAAAAAAAATGGAAACTTTTTCTGAGGGTGTTATATCAGGAAAAATAAAATCTTTTTCTGGCAAGCCTTTTACTGATGTTGTAAATATAGGTATTGGGGGTTCAGATTTAGGGCCAAAAATGACAGTAGAAGCTTTAAGGTTTTATAAAAACCATCTTAAATGTCATTTTATATCAAACGTAGATGGCGATCATGTGTATGAAACACTCAAAGACTTAAATCAAGAAACCACGCTTTTTATAATAGTTTCAAAAACCTTTACCACTCAAGAAACCCTTACAAACGCTTTGACGGTTAAAAAGTGGTTTTTACAAAAAGCTTCCGAAGAGGATATTGCGAATAATTTTGTAGCTGTCTCAACCAATTTGAAAGCAGTTAAAGATTTTGGCATTGCTCCTAACAACATTTTCCCTATGTGGGATTGGGTTGGTGGTCGTTATTCATTGTGGAGTGCTGTCGGTTTGTCAATAGCATTAGCGGTTGGATTTAAAAATTTTAAAGAACTCTTATCAGGTGCTCATCAAATGGATGAGCATTTTAAAGAAACTTCTTTTAATAAAAACTTACCTGTTATTTTGGCATTGTTAAGTATTTGGTATAACAACTTTTTTAAAGCTGAAACTGAATTGATGTTGCCTTATACACAATACCTTTCATTACTACCTATGTATTTACAACAAACTGTTATGGAAAGTAACGGTAAATCGGTTGATAGAAATAGCAATCCAATTACCTATCAAACAGGTACTATAGTTTGGGGCAGTACGGGTACAAATGCACAGCATGCTTTTATGCAATTGGTACATCAAGGGACAAAGCTTGTTCCTGCTGACTTTATTGGCTTTTTAGAGCCCCTTTATGGTGATTTAAATCACCATAATAAATTGCTTTCTAACCTTTATGGGCAAGTTGAAGCGCTCTATAAAGGAAAAACAGTACAAGAAGTAAACAAAGAACTTAAAATAGTTAGTAAAAAAGAGACTGTAGAAAAATTACTTCCTTTTAAAACTTTTACAGGCAACAAACCTTCAAACACGCTACTAATCAATAAATTAACACCTAAATCTTTAGGAAAATTAATTGCTTTATACGAACATAAAACCTTTGTACAGGGGGTTATTTGGAATATTTTTAGCTTTGATCAATTTGGGGTAGAACTCGGTAAAGAATTGGCTCAAAACTACCTATATAAATAAATATTTTTAGATATAATTTACTAGTAATTAACAATTAACACAAAGTTTACAACAAGGGTTAATGTTTTGTTAAAAATTTTGTATTTTCGCATAGAAATTGACCAAAAATTCTTAACAATTCCTTAATGCTGTTTAGTGTTTTTTGTGTCAGTTTTGAAACATAATTTAAAACTAAATATTAATATGAAAAAAATTACAAAATGGCTGTTAGTTGCTATAGTTATGGTAACAAGTACAGCAATGTTTTCGCAAGGAAAACTTACAGGAGTAGTAAAAGACAACAGTGGTGCATTGCCAGGAGCTAGTGTGCTTGTTGCAGGGACTACTGTAGGTGCAACTACCGATTTTGACGGTAAATTTGCTTTAAATGTAAAAACCGCTAGTGGTACTTTAGAGGTATCATTTTTGGGTTACAAAACAAAAAAAGTTTCTTTTAGTGTATCAGGGGGTACTGTAGATTTAGGTACTATTATGCTTGAAGCTGATTCAGAAACTTTAACAGAGGTAGTAGTTACTGGTGTAATTGATTTAGCAACAGAAAGAAAAACACCTGTCGCTGTATCAACTATTAGAGCTGCAGACATTCAAGAAAAATTGGGGTCTCAAGAATTCCCTGAAATTTTAAACACAACACCCTCTGTGTATGCCACAAAACAAGGTGGTGGATTTGGTGACGCGCGTATCAATATTCGTGGATTTGATCAACGTAATACAGCTGTATTAATTAATGGGGTTCCTGTTAATGATATGGAAAATGGTTGGGTATATTGGAGTAACTGGGCAGGTTTGTCTGATGTTACAACAGCTATGCAAGTGCAACGCGGTTTAGGGTCTTCTAAATTAGCCATTTCTTCTGTTGGAGGTACAATTAACGTTGTAACAAAAACAACCGAACAAAAAGAAGGGGGTAGTTTTGTTACCTCTGTTGGTAATGACGATTATTTAAAAGCTACCTACTCTTACAATACGGGTAAATTAGACAATGGTTTTGCAGCCTCTATTTTATTTAGCCACACTACCGGCTCTGGTTATATTGACGGTACAGAATTTGAAGCGAGTAATTACTTTATTGGTTTAGGTTACGAATCTAACGAAAAAAGTAATATTCAGTTTGTATTTACAGGAGCACCTCAATGGCACAACCAACACTCTCGTGCTTACGAAATTAAAAACTCTATCAAATTCAACCCTGCTCAAGATGGGCAACCCGATTTTAAATTTAATGACAACTGGGGTTACTTAAATGGTAAAGAATATACTTGGAGACGTAACTTCTATCACAAACCCGTAATGTCTGTAAACTGGGATTATAAAGTTAATGATAAATCAACTTTTTCTACAGTAGTATATGGCTCTTGGGGTCGTGGTGGCGGAACAGGTCCTATTGGTAAAATAAATGGTGGTAGAGATTATTACAGCAAATTTAGAGACCCTAATACAGGCTTGTTGAGATTTGATGACTATGTTAAATGGAATTCAGGTGGGAATGTACCTGCTTTTGGAGCTGTTAGAACACCAGATGCTTCTGGGCAATTTATTAATGACCGTAACAATGGTTTTACACGTCGTGCTTCTATGAATTCTCATAACTGGTATGGTACTGTTATTAATTACGAAACAGTAGCTAGCGAAAATTTAACTTACTCTGTAGGTGCTGATTTACGTGCTTATAAAGGTATTCACTACCGTGTAGTTAATGATATTTTGGGAGCAGATGACTATCTTGATAATAGAGATTCAAACAATCCTAACAGAATAATTGGTAGCTATGTTGAAGCTTCTCCCAGCTGGAATCCTTTCCAAGGTATAACTGATCAAGAAAAAATTGAATATTACAACGACGGTAAAGTCCGTTGGGCTGGAGTATTTGGTCAAATAGAATACACTAAAGATAAATTCACAGGATTTATTCAAGGAGCTTTATCAAGCCAAGGGTACAAACGTATTGAATACTTTAAAGAACCACCTGCAACTCAAGAAACTGATTGGGAGACTTTATCTGGAGGAAATATTAAAGGAGGTCTGAATATCAATCTTGATGACAATAATACTATATTCGTTAACACCGGCTATTATTCAAGACAACCTAATTTTGACGCTGTTTATATTAACTTTGGTAACAACCTAAATCCTGATGTTCAAAACGAAAAAGTATTTGCGCAAGAATTTGGATACACATTCAGAAATGATAAATTATCTGTACACTTTAATGCTTACAACACTTCTTGGAAAAACCGTTGGATAACAAAATCTATTACAATAGGAGCAGATAGAGGAACTGCCAACTTTAGAGATGTAGAAGAAGTTCACTCTGGTTTGGAATTAGACTTTAAATACCGTCCAGCTGATGTATTTAACGTTTATGGTATGGTATCTGTGGGTAACTGGCATTATAAAAACAATATAACAGCCGACGTATTTGATAGAGATCAAGCGCCTTTAGGGTCTGCAACTTTATTTTTAGATGGTGTAAAAGTGGGTGATGCTGCACAATTCACTTCTAATATAGGTTTCACTTTTAAAATGTCAAAAACATTTAAAATGGATGCTAACTGGAGACATGCCGGCAATTTATATGCCGCTTTAGATCCAACAGATTTTACAGCAGCAGGTAAACAAGCACTTGAGTTACCAGACTATGATTTGATAAACTCTGGTATGTCTTACACATTTAATACTAAGCATCAAAAAATATTTGATACTTTAATTATGCGTTTAAACGTGTATAATGTATTAAACACACACTACATTGCAGAATCTGCTACAAGTAGAGAAGCTACAAGCTCTACTACTAACTGGAGAGGTGTTAATGTAGATAACCGTGTATATTGGGGTTATGGAAGAACTTACAACTTAACATTTAGATTTAAATTCTAAGAGTTAAAGTTTAGATATCTTAAAATCCCGCACCTAAGGTGCGGGATTTTTATTTATATTTGAACCCAAAATTAAAAACACAATTATGATTAAACACTTGCATTCTGGTTGGGCTTACATTGTCCTTTTAGTATTGATATTAGCTTTTGTCAATGCTTTAATAGGAGCCATAAAAGACAAAGATTTTAAAGATAAAGATTTAAGATTGTCTTTATTTGCGCTTATTGCGGCACATATTCAATTAATCTTAGGATTTATTATGTACTACGTGTCGCCCTTTTATGAACACATGCGCGAGATTGGTATGGGGGCTTCTATGAAAGACCCTACAACACGTTTGTTTGTTGTAGAACATCCTTTAATGATGATTTTAGCTATTGTTTTTATCACTATAGGCTTTTCTAAACACAAAAAGAAAAAAACAAACTTGGCAAAATTTAAAACAGTTGCTGTATTTTATGGGATAGCCTTATTGTTGGTTCTTTCAAAAATTCCATGGCACGCTTGGTTTTCTACAGCAAGCTAATTACAAAAAGTTATCTTATCCAGACCTAACAGGTTTTTACCTGTCTGCCTTTGGCTGAAAACCTGTTAGGTCTTTTAGTTTTAACTTCTCTAGCTGTGGCGATAAACTCGTTAGGTTTTTTTAATTTATTTATTCAGAATTTCACTTAAAGTGAAGCACAGTATTTAATGATTACAATGAGACTTGAAACTGTATATCGAGCCTTTTGGGTATCAGTTGATAAAACCAAAGTTATCTTTGTCTTTTAAAAATTGAAGCTTCTCTCTAGTATTTATGAGTGAGGCTTTGTTTAAGCCTATTTGGACGATTTCATCTTTATGAGGTTCAGAAGAAATTAATCTATTACCCAACGCATCATAAATAGCCGAATGACCAGGATATTCTAATTTATTACCATCTATCCCCACACGATTAACACCTACTACATAACTCATGTTTTCTATAGCACGTGCTTTTAAAAGCGTGTCCCAAGCATCAATTCTAGGTTTAGGCCAACTGGCAATATAAATTAAAATATCGTAGTTAGTTGTATTTCTAGCCCAAGCAGGGAAACGCAAATCATAACAAACTAACGGGCAAATATGCCACCCTTTATAGTTAATTTGTAAGTGTTCATGTCCCGCAGTGTAAACTTTATGCTCACCCGATAGGGTAAATAAATGATGCTTATCGTAATACTGAACTGTAGCATTTGGAAAAGCCGCTATTAATCTATTGTAATAATATCCGTTATCTTCAATTATGAGACTTCCTAATACTAGAGCATCTAACTTTTTAGCTTTTCTGCGCATCCAAGTCACAGTTTTACCGGTCATTTTTTCAGCTAATTTTTCAGCATTCATAGAAAACCCAGTAGTAAACATTTCGGGTAAAATAATTACATCTACAGCTTGTTTGAAATGATTTAGTTTTAATGTAAAGGCATTGAGATTGGCAGAAATGTCTTCCCAAATCAAATTAGATTGTAAAAATGTTATGTTAAGGGCTTTCATAATTTAATTTTTATACCCTACTAAGTTAAATAATTTTTTACATTTTTATGAGTCTGATAGAATCTCTTTTAAATTTTATTCAGAATTTCTGCCGCTTGCTCTAAAGTTTCGCTTGTTTTAGCAAAACAAAAACGCAACATTTTGGCATCGTACTTGTCCTTATAAAATACAGAAATAGGAATTGAAGCTATTTTGTGTTCTTTAGTCAGTCTTACCGCAAAATCATAATCGCCTTCATCACTTATATTTTTATAGCTCAAAAGCTGGAAATAAGTACCTCCAGCTGGTTTAAACTCAAAACGAGAATCTTTAATAAGGCTTAAAAAATAATCGCGCTTTTGCTGATAAAAATCGGGCAAACCGAGATAATTATCAGGTGTTTTTAAAAACTGAGCCAAGCCTACTTGAATAGGATGATTTACACAAAACACATTAAATTGATGTGCTTTTCTAAATTCTTTCATCAAATAATCAGGGGCGGCTACATAACCCGATTTCCAACCTGTATGGTGAAATGTTTTACCAAAACTTTTGACTATAAAAGAACGCTGAATTAAATCAGGAAACAGCGCAATACTTTGGTGCTTTTCGCCGTCAAAAATGATATGTTCGTAAACTTCATCGCTTAAAACGATAATATCAGTATCGGCTACAATATTTTGTAGTGCTATCAAGTCCTCTTTTTGTAAAATACTTCCCGTTGGATTATGTGGTGTATTTATAATTATCATTTTAGTCTTAGCATTTACTAAAGATTTCATCTGTTGCCAATCTGCTTTATAATCAGGCGCTTTTAAGGCTACAGAATGCACTTTTCCGCCAAACAATTCAACACTTGGCTCGTAGCAATCGTACGCTGGCGTAAAAATAATCACTTCATCGCCTTTGTTTATAAAAGCGGCAATTATGGTAAAAATAGCTTGAGTAGCGCCAGCAGTAACTGTTATTTCTGATTCGGGATTGTATTTTACGTGATAAGAATTTTCTAATTTTTCTGCAATAGCTTCGCGTAAGCTAAAGATTCCTGGCATAGGCGCATATTGGTTAATGCCCTTTTTCATAGCCTCACTCACTAAATTGATTAAAGTTTCTGAGGTTTTAAAATTGGGAAAGCCTTGCGATAAATTTAGAGCCTTTTCTTTGGCTGCCAGACCACTCATCACGGCAAAAATACTGGTTTGAGCGTTTGGTAATTTTGATATTATTGAAGTATTGATAGCAGACATATTTATAAATCTTAGTACTCAAATTTAGAGATTTAATTGAAATTATGACTAATTTTAGGGACTTAATTATTTTAATGAATGAATTTTAAAGAAGAATTGCTAAAATCTCAAAAACGTATAAGTCCTTTTATTCACAATACACCTGTTTTAATGTCTCATTTATTGAATGACATTTCAGGCGCATCATTGTTCTTTAAATGTGAGAATTTTCAGAAAATGGGTGCTTTTAAAATGCGTGGTGCTACCAATGCTTTATTACAATTAACATCCGAACAAAAAGCTAAAGGCGTTGTAACACATTCCTCCGGAAATTTTGCACAAGCCGTTGCTTTAGCAGCACGAAATATTGGGATAAAGGCCTACATAGTGATGCCAAGAAATGCCCCACAAGTTAAAAAACAAGCGGTTGTAGGTTATGGTGGTATTGTTATAGAAAGCGCATCAACGCCTATTGCACGTGAGCAAAAAGCTGAAGAGGTAATGGGAGAGACTGGTGCTACTTTTGTCCATCCGTCAAACGATATCCCCGTTATTATTGGGCAAGGAACTGCTACAATGGAATTGTTAAAAGTTCATTCGGATTTAGAAGTGATTATTACACCTGTTGGTGGAGGTGGTTTACTTGCGGGCTCAGCTTTGGCAGCACATTATTTTGGTAAAAATTGCTCAACTTTTGCAGGCGAGCCACAAGAAGCCAATGACGCTTTTTGTTCTTTAAAATCGGGTAAAATAGAAACTAATAAAACAACCAATACTATTGCTGATGGTCTAAGAACACAGCTTGGTAATAATAATTTTCCAATCATTCAGAAATACGTTTCAGATATAATTTGTGTTGAAGAAGCTGAAATAATAGCAGCCATGAAGTTAATATGGGAGCGTCTAAAAATTGTAGTAGAACCTTCATCGGCAGTTGCTTTTGCGGCTGTTTTAAAAGATAATGTGAGTTTTAAAAATAAGAAAGTCGGTGTTATTTTATCGGGCGGAAATGTTGATTTAACCAATTTGCCATTTTAACTATTTTGAAGATGGGTTTTAAAAAAACATGGCAAAAATACTATCCTTATTTTACCAATATTTGGCAATACCTTGTTATTATAGGATTGTTTATCATTATGGGAATTGTCCTTTTAATAATGGGTTAAATCATATGCTGTACCTAAAGGCACAGTTGAATAATCATTATATTAATTACAAATATATTGTCCCTTTGGGACAAAATCTACTTATAAACTCAGGTTATAAAACTACGTTAAACTTAGTGCGGCTAAAAATCCCTTTAGGGATTTAATATGGATAACAATAAAATTGAACAATGTAATATTGTGCCGTAGGTACACATATAAATTTTTTGTTGATAATTTAACTTGCACAAATTAACTTAATCATGAATATACTCTAAAATATCAGCAGGCTGACAATCTAAAGCTTTACAAATTGCTTCTAAAGTAGAAAAGCGAATAGCTTTTGCTTTACCCGATTTAAGAATTGACAAATTAGCTTTTGTTATCCCTATTTTTTCTGATAGCTCATAACTTTTCATTTTTCGTTTGGCAAGCATGACGTCAAGATTAATTATAATAGCCATATTAAACAGTTAAATCGTTTTCTTGTTTCATAGTTTGAGAAATTTTGAAAACTTCGCTTAAAATCATAAAAAATAATCCTAATGAAATTAACAAAATAAAAGAACTAATACCAATATTGATACTGAATTTTTGTTTGACCATTAAGCGATAAATAAATAGGGGTACAGCATTTAAAAATGATGAGATAATTAATAAATAGCCTATTTTATTAAGTTGCACAATGACATAATTATCAAATATTTTAAGATTTTTAAAATAACGCAATATTTTCTTAAACAAATAGATTGTATAAATTATTACCAAATAAGAGCACAAAGAGATTGCTAGTGTAATTTTAGAAGAAAGATTTGAAACTAAAAAATCTAAGCCATTTATTCTAAAAGGGAT
>JASFYX010000057.1:0-22236 GCA_045046885.1 Flavobacteriaceae bacterium | reverse complement strand
GGGCTCAATTTATTGGTACGGGCTTTTTGCGCCAGACTATTTACCGCTTTGGTCATACCTACCAAATTGAGTTGGTCGGCATTTTTAATAACAGGCACAATAAGATTGCCATCGGCTAATGCTGCAGCCATACCTAAATTGATATTTTTGTGTTTGATGATTTTATCGTCTTCAACAGAGATATTAATCATCGGAAATTCTTTTAAAGCTGTCGCCACGGCTTGCATAAAGATGGGTGTGAAAGTAATTTTTTCGCCTTCGCGTTTTAAGAAAGCGTCTTTTACTTTATTGCGCCAATTGACAATTTTAGTCACATCAACTTCAATAAACGATTGCACATGCGCTGCCGTTTGAAATGACTTAACCATATGATTGGCAATAAGTTTACCCATACGGGTCATTTCTATAACTTCATCTTCGGCTCTTGTAGGTGTGGGTGTTACAGTTTGAACTGTAGGCTCTTGAACAATAGTTTTTGGTGCTACTTCAATTTTTTGGGAAACCCCATTTTTAGGACGGTTTTCTATATAAGCTAAAATATCATTTTTAGTAACACGTCCTTCTTTTCCTGTGCCTGTAATTTTATCGAGTTCCGATAAAGAAACATTTTCTTGTTTGGCAATATTTTTAACTAAAGGAGAATAAAATTTGTCTGAAGTATTGCTGATTTCTTGAACATCATCAACCATTTCAACCACCATTTCTTCGATAATCTGAGTCGATTTTTCTATGATTGTTATTTCATCTGGCTCATTACTACTTTCTTCTCTTGCTATATCAGAAGCACGAATAAAATCATCTTCTTCAATGATTTCTTCTGTTTCTTCGATACTATCTATTTCTATAATGGCAATAACTTGACCCACTTTAATAATGTCATCTACATCATACAGTTTTTCAATTAAAGTACCTTCAACTTCACTAGGGATCTCACTATCAACCTTATCTGTAGCTATTTCAACCACAGGTTCGTCCAATTCAACCCTATCTCCTACTTCTTTTAACCAAGAAGTCAGCGTTGCTTCTGCAACACTTTCACCCATTTTTGGCAATTTCAATTCAAATTTGGCCATATCGTCATTTAAATAATAGGATGCGAAGTTACAAAAAAATGTAATTTATAAATAAATTTAACTTTTATTTATAATCGGACTGAAACTAGCAGATTCGCAAACAAATAGAGTTAGCTCTGTAGATATTAAATATTTTATGGAATTAAAGTTTGTTTTAATATCAGATTGTCATTGAAAAAATTCTAGTATCTGGTTTATTTTCAATCAGACGTAAATCAAAAGCCATAGCTATATTTCTGATAAACATACGTCCAGCTTCTTTGACAATTATTTTATCATCAGTTATTTCAATTAAATCATCTGTAACTATTTCTTGAAGTCTCTCAATTATTTCTTCTCTTACATTTAAAGGTAATCCTAAGTTCCATTCTGTTTCTAGATTACACATCAAATTTAAAATATGTCTGCGGATAATTAAATCGGTTTTTGTGAGTAAATGACCTCTAAAAACAGGTAATTTATTTTCGTTGACTCTGGCAGTATAATCTTCAATTGTTTTTTCATTTTGTGCAAAAGCATACCAAGAATCACTAATAGATGACATTCCTAAACCGACCATTAATTTTGTTTTTCCAGCACTGTAACCCATAAAATTACGATGCAAAGTTTTATTTTTCATCGCTTCAAATAAAGTATCACTTGGCAAGGCAAAATGGTCCATACCGACCTCAACATAACCTGCGTCAAAAAAGAGTTGTTTGCCGAGTTCATACAAATGACGTTTTTCGTCATCTTTAGGTAAATCTTTATCTTCAAAACCGCGTTGCCCTACGCCTTTTATCCAAGGCACGTGTGCATAACTGTAATAAGCTAAGCGGTCTGGTTTTAATTCAATGGTGTGTTTTATAGTATTGCGGATACTGTTTTCAGTTTGAAAAGGCAATCCAAAAACCAAATCGTGACTAACAGATTCGTAGCCTATATCGCGACAATTTTCTGTCACTTCTTTTACTTTTTCAAAAGGCTGAATACGATGAATGGCTTTTTGAACTATCGGATCGTAATCTTGAACACCAAAGCTACTGCGTTTAAAACCCAAATCGTAAAGGGCTTGTAAATGTTCTTTTGATGAATTGTTGGGATGTCCTTCAAAGCTAAAACTGAAACCCTCTGCTTTTTCGGCTGTTTTTAAAATACCATTGATGAGCTGTTCTAAATTTTTAGGCGCAAAAAATGTAGGTGTCCCCCCGCCTAAATGGATTTCTTTAATCCTTGGTTTTGCATCAAATAAATCGCAATACAATTGCCATTCTTTTAAAACAGTTTCAATATAGGGTGTTTCTACATTGTGTTGTTTGGTAATACGTTTATGACAAGCGCAAAAAGTACACAGGCTTTCGCAAAAAGGTAGGTGAATATAAATGCTAATACCCTCTTTGTCATTACTTTCATCAAAAGCACGTTTGGCGGTTTTGCGCCAATCGCTTAAAGCAATGCCTTCTGCATCCCAAAAAGGAACAGTAGGGTAACTGGTATATCTTGGTCCTGGGATATTGTATTTTTGAATTAAAGTCGTGTTCATTTTTTAGTTATTTGTTATATGTTTTTTGTTAAATGTTATAAGTTAGTCTAATTCTTTTCTAATAACTATTAACTTATAACCATAAACTAGCTTCCATACTCTTTTACTGTATCAATAAACGCTTTGGCATGGTCAACTGGCGTATTGGGTAAAATACCGTGACCCAAATTGACAATATATTTATCTTTTCCAAAAGCGTCAATCATTGCTTTGGTCATTTTTTTAATTTCTGGAATTGGCGATAACAATCTGGCTGGATCTAAATTGCCTTGCAATGTTTTTCCGTTTGTCAATTGCCGTGCCAATTTTGGGTTAACTGTCCAATCAACACCTAAAGCAGCGGCATTAGACTGCCCCATTTCTTCTAATGCATACCAACAGCCTTTTGCAAAAGCGATAACAGGTGCTTCATCTTTTAAAGCTTCAATAATCTGATTGATATACTGCCAAGAAAACGCCTGATAATCTACTGGCGACAACATACCACCCCAAGAATCGAATATCTGAACGGCATCTACACCCGCTTTTACTTTAGCTTTTAAATAGGCAATAGTGGTATCGGTTACTTTTTGCAACATTTGATGGGCTGCTACCGGATTTGTAAAACAGAATTCCTTTGTTTTATCATAGGTTTTTGAGCCTTGACCTTGTACAATATAGCATAAGATTGTCCAAGGTGATCCTGCAAAACCAATCAATGGCACTTCGTTATTGAGCTCTTGTTTGGTCATTTTAATGGCATCCATCACGTATTTTAATTCGTGATTTACATCAGGTAAAACTATTGCGTCAACATCTTTTTGTGTGCGAATGGGATTGGGAATATAAGGGCCAAAATTGGGTTTCATCTGTACTTCGATGCCCATAGCTTGTGGAATGACCAAAATATCCGAAAACAAAATAGCCGCGTCAACACCCACTTGTTTAACAGGCATAATGGTAATTTCTGTAGCCAATTCAGGCGTTTGACAGCGTGTAAAGAAGTCGTATTTTTCGCGTAAAGCGCGAAAATCCGGTAAAAATCTACCTGCCTGACGCATCATCCACACTGGTGGGCGCTCTACCATTTCGCCCTTTAAGGCTCTTAAATATAAATTGTTTTTGATCATATTAGTATCTAGTATTTTGTATCTGGTATTTGGTATCTGGTATCTGGTACAGGTTACTTATTTTTTAAATATTTATTAAAATTGACAAGTTTCCTCTGAATAATATTTAATTTTTCAATCAAATTATCAAAAGAAATTTTGTCTATATAGTTAATTTCTAAGGCTATTATTAGTTGTGTTTCTAACTCAAAAGAAGAGTCTAAGGCAATACTAATGAATCTTGAAAAATCTTTATTTGTCCCTCTTCCAGCACCTTCAGCAATATTAGAAGGAATTGATACTACAGCACGATTAATTTGAGAGATAATCCCATAAGTTTCAGATTTAGGAAAACTCATTGTCAGTTTATATACCGCAACACTAAAATCTTTCGACTCTTTCCAAATATCTAATTCTTTAAAATTATGCATAATAAATTATTTTGAAGTTACAAATTCCAAGATACTAGCTACCTGCTACCATTTTCATACTTGCATAAATCGCTTTCTCTGTTTTAACAATATCTTCTTCGCTTAAAGCGGATGACAAAAACCATGACTCGAATTGTGAAGGTGGTAAAAACACACCGTTTTTAATCATTTCCCAAAAGAAAATGCCAAATTTCTTAGTGTCGCTAGTTTGAGCCGATTTAAAATCGGTTACTACTTCTTTGGTGAAAAATGGATTTATCATTGAACCGTATCGGTTAACAACCAAATCGATATTGTTTTCTTTGGCGGCTTTTAACATAGTCGCTTTTAGGCGTTCGCCTACTTTTTCGAAAATATCATACGGATTCTGACGTTTTAATTCACGTAAAGTAGCAATGCCCGAAGCCATAGCAATAGGATTCCCCGATAAAGTTCCTGCTTGATACATAGGCCCTAAAGGTGACACCATTTCCATAATTTCATTCCGTGCCCCATACGCGCCAACAGGAAAACCGCCACCTACAACTTTACCCAAACAAGTAATATCTGCAGTAACATCTAGCAATTCTTGTGCGCCACCAAATTTAGAACGAAAGCCTGTCATAACCTCATCACAAATCAACAGAATACCGTTTTCTTTGGCTAGGTTTTGTAAATCTTTAAGGAAATTATTTTGAGGTAAAACCACGCCCATATTACCTCCAATAGGTTCAATAATAATGGCAGCAATGTCTTTATGTTTTTTAATTTGTTCTTTTACACTTTCAAGATTGTTGTATTCGCCTATCAATGTGTTTTTAACTGCGTCATTTGGAACGCCTTTACTTCCAGGAATGCTCAAAGTAGCCAATCCTGAACCAGCAGCTACCAATAAAGCATCGGAATGACCGTGATAACACCCTGCAAATTTTAAGATTTTATCGTGTCCTGTAAAAGCACGTGCCAAACGAATAGCACTTAAAACAGCTTCTGTACCAGAACTTACAAATCGGACTTTATCCATTTCTGGAAAAGCATCGCAGACTATTTTGGCTAGTTTGATTTCATTTTCGGTACTCGCCCCAAAAGTGTAGCCATTTTTAATAGCTTTTTTGATGGCCTTCTGTACTTTATTATGACGGTGTCCTAAAATCATAGGACCGTATGACAAAACAAAATCGACATACTTATTATTATCGACATCAATAATCTGACTGCCTTTGGCTTTTTTGATAAACAAAGGATTTCCACCTACCGAAGCAAAAGCGCGAACGGGTGAATTGACGGCGCCTACCAAATGGGTAAGACCTTTTTTATACAGCTTTTGTGAGTTTTTAAAGTTCATGTTTTTTGATTTTCCCATCCCTAACCCTTCCCAAAGGGAAAGGAAACAGGGTAATATTTAGTTTATTAGAGACCCTTCGACCGCGCTCAGGGTGACATTTGTGTTTTATTATTGAAACATTTCGACTGCGCTCAATGTGACATATTCTACTTTATTTATTCAATACTTTAGCAACCTCTTTGGCAAAATACGAGATGATGATATCGGCGCCAGCACGTTTCATAGATAAAAGGCTTTCCATCATAACACGTTCTCCGTCAATCCAACCGTTTTGAGCAGCGGCTTTTATCATAGCATATTCACCTGAAACATTGTAACAGGCTACTGGTTTTTCGGTATTTTCTTTGGTATCGCGAATAATATCTAAATAAGATAAAGCGGGTTTTACCATTAAAATATCAGCACCTTCTAAATCGTCATAATTGGCTTCAATCATCGCTTCACGACGGTTTGCAGGATCCATTTGGTAGGTACGTCTGTCGCCAAAAGCTGGGGCAGAATCGGCTGCATCTCTAAAAGGACCGAAAAAAGCGGAACTGTATTTTACAGAATAAGCCATAATGGGCGTATTGTAATAACCCGCAGCATCTAGCGCCTCACGAACTGTTTCTATTGTACCATCTATCATTCCAGATGGCGCAACCATATCGGCGCCAGCCTTAACGTGAGAAAGAACTTGTTTGGCTATATTTGGCAACGTAGCGTCATTATCTACATCATTATCGTGAATTATACCGCAATGACCGTGACTTGTATATTCGCAAAAACACACATCAGTAATAACATATAAATCAGGGTATTTCTGTTTGATATGTCTGATGGCTTTTTGAATAATCCCTTCGTCATTCCACGTTTCTGTACCACTGTCGTCTTTTTCTGCAGGAATACCAAAGAGGATTACAGCGGGAATATTTAAGGCTACAACTTCGTCTAATTCAACATCAATTTCATCTAAAGAATAGCGTTTTATACCGGGCATTGATTTTATTTCTGTCGCGATATTTTTACCTTCTTCAACAAATAAAGGGTAAATAAAATCGTCTATACTCAATTTGGTTTCACGTACCAAGCGTCTTATACTTTCTGACTTCCGTAAGCGTCTCGTTCTAAACATAATCTTTCTATTTTAAGGCCTCATTTACCAATTGAACGACATTTTCTACAGTTGGCATTTTGGCTGTTTCTACTTTATTAAAATATTTTTTAGCGTGGTTTGCTGTGGTATTTCCAATACAAAAAGCAATTGTTTCTGTTGTATTATTTAAAGACAAGTAACTGTCAATAGCCGAGGGGCTAAAAAACAAGACACCATTGTAATTTTTATCGAGTTCAACAGGGCTTTGCTGCGTTGCATAAGTCTCTATTTCGATTAAATTCTTTCCCTTTTTTGATAACAATTCGGGTAATTCATCTCGTCTTATATCGCCACAGAAATAGGTTATTTCTGCGTCATTTGGAATCTCTTTTACTAAATATTCAGCTAATTTTAAAGCTGATTGCTCGACATGTTTTACGCTTCCAAAATTATTAGTTATCATTTTTTTTGTACGACGCCCCACGCAATAAATATTTTCGAAATGCACATCAGCTACAGCAAAATTATCTAAGATAGATTGCACCCCATTCTGACTAGTAAACACAACATGTTTATAGGTTTTTTTTGCAATTTCGGGTTTTAAGCGGTTGCTTTTAGCACGAATAAAATCGCCATATGACACTTTTATATCTTTAGAAAATAACTCTAATTGTTTTTTAGACAAAGCTTTTGTAGCGTAAATTTTATAATCAAACGATTCTTTTAAACCCTCTTGTAAAAGAATTTTCTGTCCGCCTTTCATCAGAACTTCCTTGGCACATCTTTTACCTAAATCTTTATAATCATCTACTTTACATACACGATCTGCTTCAATTTTTTTTCGACCATCTGTACTCACTAAAACACCTTTAAAAGTAATTTCTTCTTCGTTAATATAAGCCAAAGCGCCAATTGGTGCTGTACATCCGCCTTCGAGCGTATTTAAAAACTCCCGCTCAATCCCTGCACAAATTTCTGTTTCTCTATGATTGAGTTGTGCGATTGCTTCTAAAACTTCTGTGTCTTTACCAAGCGCTGTAATCATAATGACGCCTTGAGCAGGTGCTGGAACCATCCAACCGAGGCCTGCATTATTTTGAGGTGTTTTTTTGATGCGTTGTAAACCAGCGGCGGCAAATATGGCGCCATCCCAATTACTTTCTTCTAATTTTTTTAAACGTGTATTAACGTTCCCTCTTAAACCTACAATAGTATGTTCTGGAAAACGGTTTAACCATTGTGCTTTACGACGCAAACTACCCGTAGCAATAATGGCCTTTTTACGGGCCATAAATTCTAAATTTTCTTTAAAAACTATAATGTCGTTGTTACTGGCACGTTCTAAAACGGCCGCTTGGACAATGCCTTTTGGTAAAATTGTTGGTACATCTTTTAGAGAATGAACCGCTATATCAATTTCGTTGTTAAGCATCGCTACATCTAGGTTTCTTGTAAAAACACCAACAATACCTAATTCGTAAAGGGGTTTATCTAAAACTTTATCGCCTTTAGAATCAATTTGTATAATTTGACTTTTTATATTTAAGTCGGCTAGTTGCGATTGTACTAAGTTTGCCTGCCACATTGCCAACTCGCTAGAGCGGGTTCCTATTCTAATTATTTTTTCTTTCATATTGCTTCTTCAAACTCAAATACTTGCCGCATAACCTCTATGCTTTTACCTATTTGAGTACTGTCTTGCTTTAAATGTTTTGCAAATTTTGTTGTTATTTTCTGAATTAAATGAGCGGTAATTATCTCAGCTTGTTCGGCATCAAAGTTAGGATTTTTCTTTTTATAATAATCAATACCTTCAATTTGCAATGTTTCTAAAGATTTTTTTAATTCTAATATGGCTGGTGTATGTTTTCTACCACCAATCCATTCGAGCAATTCGGCTTTATTTCTTTCGATAATGGCTTCGGCTAAAGGAATTTGTTCTTGTCTTAAAGCAATAGTTTTATCAGTTATTTTTGACAATTCGTCTACATCTACAAGCGTTATATATTTATTATCAGCTATAGCTACTTCTACATTTCTAGGAATAGATAAATCTATAATTGTCAGTTTTTTATCAGCAGGAATAGTATCTAATTTCACTGTTGGCACATTGGCGCCTGTCGCTACAATAAGTACATCTGCTTGAGCTATTTCGTCTTTTAAATCTGTTTCTTTTTTAGCGACTAAATTATATTGTTCTGCAAAGTGTTGCGCTTTAGAAAAAGTTCTGTTAATAATAGTAACGTCATTTAAATGGATATATTCTTTTATGTTTAAGGCCGTGTGCTTTCCTATCTCACCTATACCATATAACACAACTTTTTTAGACATTAAATCGGCAATATTTTCTTGTAAATACTGTATAGCAGCATAGGATACGGTAGTCGTTCCAGAACTCAATGCTGTTTGATTTTTAACTTCTTTACTAGCATGTAATGCCGCATTAAAAAGACGTTCTAAAAACATATTAGTAACGCCCAACTCTTTTGCTTGTTTAAAGGCCATTTTAATTTGGCCAACTATTTCGTAATCACCTAAAATTTGACTGTCTAAACCTGTTGCAATTCTAAAAGCATAATTTATAGCTTGATTGCTTGTATATACATGCGACACTTTTATAAAATCATCTACAGTGCCGTTAGAATAATTACACAATTCTTCAATCAACACAAAAGGATGTTTTGCAAATCCAAATATTTCGACCCTGTTACAAGTTGATAAAATTAAGACACCTTCACTTCCTTTATTTTTTATAGCTTTTAAAAGTTTTATTTGATTTTCTTTAGAAACACTAAATTGACTGCGCATAGCAACATCTGCTTTTTTGTAGCTCAAGCCAACGTTATAGAATTTCATAGCATTATTTTTGTCCATAATTATTATTATTTACGTTGCAAATTTACAACTATATATATTTTAAAAATAGCGCTAAAAGAACTTTTAATAGCGTCATTTGGTATTCATTTTTTTTCGTATATTTGTCTCGTAAGCCCAGTGTTTATAGTACATACACTATTTTACAAAATAAAATATGATAAATATCAGCTTTCATGAAATACAACAAATATAGCGACAAAAACCCTACCTCTTTTTACGAAGATTTAGAAAAAAAATCGGTTTTAGTTATAGAAAACAATACCGATGAAACTTTACACCAAGAACGCCTTATAAGCGCCGATTATATTCAATTTTATTTTTGTTTAAAAGGAGCTTCTAAAGTGGCTTTTAACATGCCTCATTGTAGCGTTGAACTAAAAGCTTATAATTCTTGCTTTACTTTTTTTAAAGCAGATAAAATGAATCTTTTTTTTGATTTACAGCCCAATACAATTTTAGTCGGTATTCTTTTTAAAGTCAATCATTTTCATGAATTATTTTCTGATGTAGATAGTGCAGATTTCCCTATTCAAAATTTTGACACTAATCAAACCATACTACAAACAAAATCTATTTCGACTGAGATTGTCAATTCTGTAGAACAACTCATTTCAAATTCAATCAATACTTCATTTCAAAAACTCTATATAAGAGGTAAAGTTTTTGAGATTTTAAGTCTTTATTTTAACGAAACATTTAACGAAAATGTAGAACAATGTCCTTTTGTAGAAAACTCTGACGAAGTTGTTAAAATTAAAAAAGCCCGCGATTTACTCATTAAAGATTTCAACAGCGAGCCTACTTTAGACAGCCTGTCTAAGGCTATTAGCCTTAATGTTAGAAAACTAAAAGAGGGTTTTAAAGACCTTTACGGGATGCCTGTATTTACCTATCTCTATCATTACAAAATGGATTATGCGCGTAAATTATTAGACGCAAATAGCCAAAATATAAACGAGGTGGCTAACATAGTAGGTTACAGTTCTGCCACGCATTTTATTGCGGCTTTTAAAAGAAAATTTGGTATTACACCTAAACAATACGCATTGTCTAAATCAGAATTAATTGACTAAAAAAGGCGCCCTTTTAGTAAATCTCGGGTCTCCCGATAGCCCACATCCTAAAGATGTGAAAAAATATCTAGGTGAATTTTTAATGGACGAACGCGTTATAGACATTTCTTATTTAGGCCGATTACTTTTAGTGAAAGGTATTATTTTGAATACGCGTCCTAAAAAATCGGCTAAAGCCTACCAAAAAGTTTGGACAGACGAAGGCTCTCCACTTATAGTTTATTCAGAAAAATTGCACAAAAAGGTTCAAGAAAATACCACTATTCCTGTCGCATTAGCCATGCGTTATGGCAATCCTTCTATGGCAAGTGGTATTAAAAAATTAGTAGATAAAGGCATAACAGAAATTTTTCTTATACCACTTTACCCTCAATTTGCAATGGCTACTACAGAAACCATAAATGTTTTAGCCCAAAAAATTGTAAAAAAGAATTTCTCAAATATTAAATTAAGGTCATTACCTGCTTTTTACAATAAACAAGATTATATTGAAGTTTTAAGTAACAGTATAAAAAGGCAATTAGAAATACTAAAACCAGAGCACCTTTTATTTTCGTATCACGGCGTCCCCGAAAGACATATTAAAAAATCTGACATCACACAATCGCATTGTAAAATTGATGGCAGTTGTTGTAAAACTAAATCGCCTGCCCATGATTTTTGTTACCGCCATCAATGTTATGAAACCACTAAGCTAGTAGCCGAAAAATTAAACTTAAAAGAGGATTTTTACAGTGTTTCTTTTCAATCGCGCTTAGGACGCGACCCTTGGTTACAACCTTATACAGATAAAACTATTGAAAATTTTGCCCTAAACGGACTAAAAAAATTAGCTGTTGTTACACCCGCTTTTGTATCTGATTGTTTAGAAACTTTAGAAGAAATTGGTATGGAAGCCAAACAAAACTTTTTAGAAAATGGCGGTGTAGAATTTAATACTATTCCGTGTCTAAATGACGATACCGAATGGGCAAAAACTTTAGCAAACTGGATTACTAACTAAACTAATAATATTATGGATTACTTATACATTAAATCTTTACACATAATTTTTGTAACCACCTGGTTTGCAGGTTTATTTTACATTATCAGGCTTTTTATTTATTACAAAGAAGCCGAAGATAAACCCGAATTAGAAAGTGCTATTTTACGCAAACAATACCTTTTAATGAGTAAACGCTTGCTCTATATGATAACGTGGCCTTCGGCAATTTTAACAACAGTTTTTGCTGTTTGGATGTTATTTATAATGCCCGTTTATTTAACCCAACCTTGGATGCTTATAAAACTTGGATTTGTTTTAGCACTCTACGGCTACCATTATTCTTGTCAGGTTATTTACAACCAAATGACACAGGGAGAAATTAAATTTTCTGCCTTTGGTCTTAGAATTTGGAACGAAGTAGCGACCATCATATTATTTGCCTGTGTCTTTTTAGTCGTCCTTAAAAATAGTATTGGTTGGGTCTTTGGAGTGGCAGGTATTGTAGGTGTCTCAATTTTACTGATGTTAGGCATCAAAGCTTACAAAAATATCCGTGCTAAAAACGATTGGGACAAAGATAATAAGTAATCTCTAATTTACATATTGACAATAACTTTAGTATTTAAAAGTAATGCTTTATAAAATTCTTAAATATCGATTTAAATAAATAAGAATTACTAAAATTATTACCCTGTTTTATGATAGAAGTCATAAAATAAAACAGCTATTCTAGCTACTTTCGTGCTAAATTAAAAATGTAAAAACATCCCGATATGAAAAGATTGGTTCTAGGAAACGAAGCTGTAGCGCAAGGCGCATTAGATGCGGGCATATCTGGTGTTTACGCCTATCCGGGCACGCCCTCTACAGAGATTACACAATACATACAAAAATCTAAAAAAGCACAAGAAAGTAATATTCACACAGAATGGTCTGCTAACGAAAAAACAGCTACAGAAACAGCGCTTGGCATGTCTTATGCGGGGAAACGTGTACTGGTTTGTATGAAACATGTGGGTTTAAATGTGGCTTCGGATGCTTTTATGAATATGGCTATTTCGGGTGTTAATGGCGGTTTGGTCTTAATTATTGCCGATGATCCTTCAATGCACTCTTCTCAAAATGAGCAAGACTCTCGCTTTTACGGTAAATTTGCTTTAGTACCTATTTTAGAACCCAGCAATCAGCAAGAAGCCTATAATATTACACGCTATGCTTTTGATTTGTCAGAAAAATTTGAGCTACCCGTAATCTTAAGAATGGTTACACGCTTATCTCATTCGCGTTCAATAATAGATATTGTAACAGCTAGAGAAGAAAATAATTTGAGCTTACCCGAAATTACAAAACACTTTACTTTAATTCCTTCTTACGCAAAAGCGCAGTATAAAAAGTTAGTTTCAAAACAAATAGTACTTTTAAAAGAATCAGAAAATTCTAAGTTTAATACTTTTTACAAAGGAACAGATACGTCAATTGGCATTGTAACTACCGGAATTGCCTATAATTATTTGATGGAAAATTTTCAAGACAAACCCTGTCCTTATCCTGTTTTAAAAGTGCAACAATATCCTGTTCCAAAACAGAAAATAAAGGAATTGTATTTGGCATGCAAAAAGGTTTTGGTTTTAGAAGAAGGCTATCCAATTATAGAAGAACGCCTTAAAGATTATTTTGATATAGACACTAAAGTTATTGGTCGTTTAAGTGGCGACATTCCTAGAACGGGCGAATTGAATCCGAATAAGGTTGCCAAAGCCCTCAATTTAATTGACGAAACCACTTATAATGTACCAGACTTGGTTACAGGCAGACCTCCCGAATTATGTGTAGGTTGTGCGCACCGCGATTTATTTGATTCTATCAATACTTTGATTCCAGAAATTGGCGAAAAACACGTCTTTGGCGATATTGGCTGTTATGCTTTAGGTGCTTTACCGCCTTATAATACCATTAGTGCTTTAATAGATATGGGCGCCTCTATTCCCATGGCAAAAGGGGCGAGTGATGCGGGGCTTTTCCCTACCATTGCCGTTATTGGCGATTCTACTTTTACCCATTCGGGGATGACAGGCTTACTCGATGCTGTTAATGAAAACAGTCCTATAACAGTTATTATTTCTGATAATTCTGCTGTTGCGATGACAGGTGCTCAAGACTCTGCTGCTTTAGGACGCCTCATTAATATTTGCAAAGGTATTGGTGTGCCAGAAGAACATTTAAAAGTTATAAATCCACTACATAAAAATCACGATAAAAACGTGGCTATTATTAGAGAGGAATTATTTTATAAAGGGATTTCTGTCGTCATTGCACAGCGTGCTTGTGTTAGGATTCCTAAATTACAAAAGGATAGAATAAAAAAAACTATTTTAGAAAGAACTCAAAATTAAAACAGATGCAAATTAATATCATATTAGCAGGGGTTGGCGGACAAGGTATTTTGAGTATTGCCGCTATTTTAGATACAGCTGCTTTACAACAAAATTTATACGTCAAGCAATCTGAAGTTCACGGTATGAGTCAGCGAGGTGGTGCCGTAGAATCTCATGTACGCATTTCTGACAAACCCATTTTTTCTGATTTAATTCCAACAGGAAAAGCAGATGTCATCATCTCTTTAGAGCCCTTGGAATTATTGCGCTATTTACCTTTCTTAAAAAAGGATGGATGGCTAGTTACAGAAGCTAATCCGTTTGTAAATATTGACAATTATCCAGAAATAGAAAAAGTGTTAGCCAAAATAAAAGCCTTTAAAAATCATCGTGTAATTGACGCCGAGAATATCGCTAAAAAACTAGGTAATTCTAAGGCCGCGAATATGGTTGTTTTAGGCGCTACAGCCGATCTTTTGCCACTTTCGGATACGGTATTTATAGAAGCTATAAAAACACTGTTTGACAAAAAAGGAGGTCGTATTATAGATATGAATATAAATGCTTTTAATAGAGGCAGAGAATTAAGCGTTAAAGAAAAAGTTTAGAAAAGTAAATTTGACATATATCATACTTAGTAAGTTGCTATTTTCTTTACTTTGATAGGTATATTTAATTGTAATTTTATGTTACACCAAAGTTTAATAAATCCTAAAAGTATAGCCGTTATAGGAGGCTCAGACAATCTTGAAAGTCCCGGTGGTAGTGTTTTAAACAACCTTTTAACACATAAGTTTATTGGCGATATTTTTGTTGTCAACCCTAAGAATAAATCTATTCAAGGTCTTAGTTGTGTAAATAATGTTACAGAATTACCAAACGTAGGTTTGGCTATAATTGCCATTGCAGCAAAATATACTTTAGAAACTGTAAAAATTTTAGCCAACACTAAAAACACCAAAGCTTTTATAATTTTTTCGGCTGGTTTTTCAGAAAAAGATGCAGAAGGTGCTAAAATTGAATCAGAAATTGTAAAAGTCATAAACGCTGTGGGCGGCACACTTTTAGGCCCCAATAATATTGGCCTCATAAATAATAATTATGCAGGTGTTTTTACAAAACCCATTCCAAAATTAGACAAAAAGGGTGTCGATTTTATATCGGGTTCTGGGGCTACAGCAGTTTTTATTATTGAAGCTGCTATGCAAATAGGCTTACCCTTTTCTAGTATTTACACGGTTGGTAATTCTGCTCAAATAGGTGTAGAAGACGTCCTAAAACACATGGATGAAACCTATGATGCCGCAATAGATTCTAAAATTAAACTGCTCTATATTGAGAATATTAAAACCCCTAAAAAACTTTTAAAACACGCTAAATCACTTATAAAAAAAGGCTGTAAAATTGCCGCTATAAAGGCAGGCAGTACAGATGCTGGCAGTAGGGCTGCTACATCGCATACTGGCGCTATGGCAAATTCTGATATGGCTGTTGACGCACTCTTTAAAAAAGCAGGTATTATACGTTGTTATGGTAGAAACGAGTTGATTCAAGTGGCAGGCGTTTTAACTTATCCCGCTCTTAGCGGTAAAAATATTGCCGTAGTAACGCATGCGGGTGGGCCTGCGGTAATGTTGACAGATGTCCTTTCTAAAAACGGATTAAACATCCCAAAAATTGAAGGCACTGAAGCCAAAATACTTTTAGAAAAACTATACAATGGCTCTTCTGTAAGCAATCCTATTGATTTTTTAGCCACAGGTACGGCAGAACAATTAGATGAGATTTTAAATGCTTGCGAAACGCAATTTGAAAATATAGATGCCGTCGCTGTCATTTTTGGAAGCCCCGGTTTAAGCAATGTTTACGAAGCTTATGAGGTAATTAACAATCATATAAAAAAATCTATAAAACCTATCTACCCTATTTTACCTTCGGTTGTAAATGTAAAAAATGAAATTAAAACCTTTATTAAAAAAGGACATGTGGCTTTTAACGACGAAGTTTTATTTGGTAAAGCTCTTACAAAAATTCACAATACACCAACACCTGTTACGCCTGATTTTAGTAAAAATAAAATCAAGATTAAAGAAATACGAAAAGTAATAGACAATGCTCATAATGGTTATTTAGACTCTAAAAGCGTTAAATTAATTTTAGAACTTTCAGAAATTACTACAAACAGAGAATTAATTGTTTTAACAAAGCTAGAACTCTTAAAAGCAACAAACCGCATTGAATTTCCACTTGTTATGAAAGTAGTTGGGCCCGTACATAAAACAGATGTTAAAGGCGTTATACTCAATGTAGAAACTATGACCGATTTGTTTGATAATTTCTTAAAACTCATACAAATTAAAAATGCCGAAGGAGTGTTATTACAACCCATGGTTAAAGGTGTAGAGTTATTTATAGGTGCTAAAAAAGAAGGTGATTTTGGGCATTTAATACTATGTGGTTTTGGAGGTGTTTTTGTAGAAATTTTAAAAGATTTCCAATCAGCATTAGCGCCTTTTGACGAAACTGAAGCTTTAAGGATGATCCAAAATCTCAAAGCCTACCCTTTGCTAAAAGGCTATAGAGGACAAGAAGGTGTCGATACAGAAATTTTTGCACGTTTTGTAAGCAAAGTATCTCAGTTAGTAACCATTGCGCCAGAAATATCAGAGTTAGATATCAATCCACTTATAGCTAATAACGATAAAATTGTGGCTGTTGATGCCCGTATTAAAATAGAAAAAACTGTTTAGAGTTATATATTTTATTAAATGCTACAGTGCGTTAGCTTAGCTCCTTTTTAACTATTTATAAAAAGGGTTAGACTTTAATTAAAAATCTAACCCTAGTTATTTTAATTGATGCTCTTTTTTAGGATAGTGTCAATTTTTAATTAATTTTCTTGACGTAATGCCTTTTTCAGAATATATTTTAACTACATATATACCAACTGATAAATTACTGATGTTTATTTTGCTAAAATCTGTATTTATTTCTTTTAACTTTTTACCTAAAACTGAATAGATTTCAACTTTTTTAATGGGTACATAATTTGATTTTATTGATAATATATCTGTCATCGGATTTGGATAAATTCTAACAGATTTATCTAATAATTCATCGTTCACAATTAAACTACTCTGACAATCTGCAGAATAGCTTGCTGTTACATCCTTATTCCAATTTGCATAATTACCAAGACCTGTATCTGCATCTGTTGGGTTATCTACATCAATACAAGATAAATCCGGATTATTAAAAGCATCAAAAGTGGTAATTAGAGTATTGTTGCCATTTTTTAAATTTAAACTTGTTAGTTGATTGTTATTACATTGTAAAAAAGTTAAAGAAGTATTTTGGCTCACATCTAAACTTGTTAATTGATTGCTATAACACGATAGATTGCTTAATCTTGCATTCTGACTCACTTCTAAATTTGTTAGTCTATTAACAGCACAAAATAAATTAATTAAAATAGTATTTTGACTTACATCTAAACTTGTTAGTTGATTAAGATAACAATATAAATAAGTTAGAGTAGTGTTTAGGCTTATATTTAGGCTTATAAGCTGATTGTTTACGCACCATAATGTGGTTAAAGATGTAAAATCTTTTATACCTGTTAAATCAGTAATATTTTTATTAGACACGTCGAGATAAGTTAAAGAACTTATATTACTTGTCAACACATAACCGTCTAACACATCATCATATCCTAAATCAATTAAAGCTTGTTCAAAATTATTGTCGGGGACATATGTTAAATTTACTGTATTTGTAATAATAAAAGTGACAGGTTCAATATTGTTATATTCTATATTTTCATCAATATATTCTTGATAATCAGAGTAAAATAATATGTAATAATTTCCAGAAGAGGTGCCAGTTGGAATTGTAAAACTATCACTTTCATCACTATATTGATTTGCATTTAAAGTGCCAAAAAATGAAGAACCTAATAATATATCATTAGCATCATATGTAGCATCTGATGATAAATAATAACCTACACGACCTGAATTTGTTGCATCATAAGAACTATTATTTCTAATTCGGCAAGAAACAGATATAGTATTTCCTGCTTGAATTGAGGTAGGATTAATGCTTTCATTTTCTACAATTATATCTGGTAAGCCAGATGAAGTTGAATGTGTAATACAAATTTCAAAACTACCATTTGAAGGTGGTTGACTACCATAGTCATAAATTCTAATCCAATAAGTTTGACCAATATTGAGATTTGTTGCGTTTAATATCTCATCATAACCATAACCACCTCCACTATCAACACACCCCCCCCCAATCTCATTTAGATTGTAACAATTACTACCTTGATATAGAGAAAGAACTGGATCTAAATTTCCTGTTGGGTGAACCGTAATAGTATGTGAACTGTTTGTTGCAGTAAATTTATAAAAGACATCTGCTGCTAATGAATTTCCTGAATAATCGTCACAAGTAGCATCATTCCAACTACTATCAGATGTTGCTCCATCAACTGTTCCATTAGTCGAGTTACAATCCTGATAACTTTGCAAAACAATAGCATTATTACATTCATCATTTGATAGAGAAGAAGAGCCATCATAACAAGGGTAGTTTGAAACATTTGTTCTTATTGAGGGGAGCAAATTGTATAAATTATTGCCAGGACATACTGTACCTGTACCTCCATCACGATGCCCAGCTATATGATGAAGATAAAGCCCCGTATTACTAAGGTAGCTACTAGTTAAAACATTAATATTTTTATCAGTTGCTTCCCAAGCTATTAAATCTTGGAGTTTATTTATTGCATTATTCGTAGGAGTAGCTGTTTGAAAATTACCAATAAGACAAACTCCCATAGTGTTACTATTCATTCCACTAAAATGAGCACCTTTAACTCCATCGCCTCTACCCTCATATAAAACTCCATTGGGATCTATTAACCAATTATACCCAATATCATCCCATCCGTTAGTGATTTTATGATAATTCCAAATACTTCTTATTACATCTGAATAATCTTGATTAGACGGATAATTTGTTTCTGAATGGTGAACGATAATATGAGTTGGATCCGTATATGTTGGTGTCGAATCAGCAGGGTGAGTACCAGAAGAATCCCAACAATATCTATCACAATAACTTGGTTGTGGGCAATTTCCTTGTTGTGAATATGAGGAAAATGCAAGAAAAACGAAGAAAAACGAATAAACTTTATTCATAATTTTAATTTTTAGGTATGAATATATTAAAAACTACTTGTTCGATTGGTTGATTTGACTTAAATTGAATTTTTTCGATATCGTCAAAAATGTTTATTAGCCCAAATACTAATCTTTTGGGGTTATTAATTTCTTTATCTATTGGCAAAATTTTCCATTCGGTCCAATTATTATTATGATAATACCTAAAATATAAAGTAATAGTGCTTTTTTTGATAGTTGTATATGCAGATAATGAGAAAAAAGATCTATTATTGAGGTTAACGTCAAATATTTCACTAGTGATTTCTTTTTCATTACCTTTAAATTCCTGTTCAATCAAAATGTAATCCTCTTTCAGTACAATAGTTTCTTTTGGTTTAATACTGTCATAACTATCATTTTTTTGTTCTTTGGTTGTCTTTTTTTCAACTAAATCTGTTTTATCTATTTTTTTTTTGTTTTCATTTATTTTTGAATTTCTTTGATAATAATAATAAATAAGAAAACTAATTATGAAAATAGGTATTAGAATTTTTAATAATTTTTTCATAAGTTTAATTTAAAGTTTTATCAAAATAATAAACACTACAAACAGTTTATTGTTCCCAATAAAAGTCTGTTGAATTATTTATATTTTCCAAAATTGGAAAAGTCAAATTTTTTTCTAAACTTAAAAATACACCATAAAAAGAGTTACAAGAAGCAAACTTTATAGATGCACTTGTCACAGTATTATAATATGATTTTTAATCATATTACTGATTTTGAGGAGTTTCACAAATATATAAATTATTTAGTATAAATAATTAATTTAGGACGATTATTTTACCAAGCGCTACTGTACACTAGCTTAGCCCCTTTTTAACTATTTATAAAAAGGGTCATATTTTAATTAAAAATCTGACCCAAGTTATTTTAATTGACACACTCATTAAAAGAGCGTGCCTCTATTATTGTCTTTATTCCTTAATAAATTTTACAGTCTTTTTACCTTCTTTTGAAATAAGATTTATAAAGTGAATACCCTCTTTTAATGAGTTAATATTTATTTCTTTAAAGTTTTTATTTAGGATTAGTTCTGATTGACCTAATATTGAATAAATAGTTATCTGTTGTAATTTATCAATAGCACCCCTGAGGTATATTGTATTTACCGAAGGGTTGGGATATATTGTTAAACCTGACAATTGATAATCGTCAACACCTAAAGAAGTATCTAAGCCCGCATCATTAATAGTCCAACTATATGAATTTATAAGGGTATTTCTTGCAGCTTCTTGACTATACTTGCAATTGGAAGCATCTAAAGTAATACCTGTTGGTATTGCTGTTTCTCCTGTACTTAAAGTACTCCAGCCTATTAGCGTGTTGTCATAATTAGATATAGATAAAGTAACATCGGTAAACATTCTACTCATCTCTGTTACATAACTTATATCCCAAGCCCCTAAATCTTGGTTAAAGGAAGTAGCCCCTTCAAATGTAGCCTGCATATTTGTTACGTTACTGACATTCCAAGTGCTTACATCCCCATTAAAAGAAGTGGTCTCTTTAAACATACGACTCATATTTGTGACACTACTTACATCCCAAGCCCCTAAATCTTGATTAAAAGAAGTAGCCCCTTCAAACATAGCCCCCACATCGGTTACATTGCTAACATTCCAAGTACTTACATCCCCATTAAAAGAAGTGGCTCCATTAAACATAACTCTCATTCTTGTTACCTTACCAACATTCCAAGTACTTAAGTCTTGATTAAAAGAAGTCGCATCAAAAAACATACTCCACATATTTGTTACATTGCTGACATTCCAAGTACTTACATTCCCATTAAAAGAAGTAGCTCCATTAAACATACTTTTCATATTTGTTACATTAGCTGTATTCCAAGTACTTAAATCTCCATCTAAACCTGTAGCTCGAAAAAACATATAACTCATATCAATCACATTGCTTAGGTTAGGCGCATCGGCAGCATTGATTGTTAAATTTTCACAACCATAAAATGCAGCACTCATTGAAGTCCAAGCGATATCACCCCATTGCTCAATGGATTTAATTTTAGTTCTGTTATCTGCATCTGTATTAGAGAAATCTATGCGAGGAAAATCTCCTGTTATACCTACAATATAAGTCCCCATGGCATTATATGTGTGAGAAGCATCACCTGTTTGTGCCGTTGAAATAGTGCCATCTCCCCAATCTACATTATAGTTATAACCTGTACCTGTAGTGGGTATTGTGATGTCTTCGTTATTTGTTGTTGTTTCCCATGTTGTGATAAATGCATTGGAGTCAGTTGTAACATTTTTGGGTAATTTTAATACTGTTACCGTATTCGTTGCCCTAGTGCTCGCCGGTAATAAAAGTGAGACTACCATTAAGGAAAATAATAATTTTTTCATAAAAATATTTATGTTTAATATTGATAATAAACCAATTAAAAAAATAAAATTATAATTAACCTTCAAATAAAAAGCTGATAAATATCATAAAAACAAGAACCAATTATATAAATCATTGAAGAATAGGTAGTCATCATAACCTATGTAGCTTACTTTTATTTATGTCGTTTTAAAAATAAAAAGTCAGCGTTAGTTTAGAGTGATAACTTCTCCCCTGTCATTTGCAGTATCGCTGCCTATTATAAGTTTAGATTTTGGTAATAAAATCCTAAACCGTCTTTGCGGATGTTTAAACTTTTCTAAAAATTGAATGAGTTTTTTAAACGAAGTGCTTGACAAATCGAACACAACTAAACCCTTAAAGTTTTCGTTTAACTCATTCCGACTTTCAAAATTAAAATCAGAATAATGCTTTTTAAGCGCCATTAAAGCTGCTGTATTTGTTCCTAAATAAACACCTTGAAATATTTTTATCTTCTTAGAAAAACTAAATTTAATTTGAACATATTTTATGACAAACCACAGCGTCATACCCATTTCTAAAAACAATTCAAATACAAAATTATTGTCGAGGTGTTTTTTGTAAAAAATAAACATCGCTTTATAAAAATACTTTAGGTATTTAACATCTTTTTTTGTGCTTTCACCTTTAAAATGGATAACTGATTCTGAGCCTAAGTAATAATTTTGAAAGCCTTTTTTGCTAAGTTTATAACTCAAATCAATATCTTCACCATACATAAAATAGTCGGTATCAAAACCTTTAACAAACAAGTAAGTATCACGTTTAAGAAACATAAAAGCACCAACCAAAAC
>JASFYX010000056.1:0-34821 GCA_045046885.1 Flavobacteriaceae bacterium | reverse complement strand
TCAAGAAGCGCATGAGGCTATTCGCCCAACAAACTTGGGTACGCAAAGCGTGTCGGTAGATTTTGATCAAGATAGATTGTATAGTTTAATTTGGAAACGGACAATTGCCTCACAAATGAGCGAAGCGCAATTAGAACGTACCAATGTTAAAATAAACCATTCAAAATCCAATAAACAGTTTGTGGCAAACGGAGAAGTCATAAAATTCGACGGATTTTTAAAAGTGTATTTAGAAGGAACTGATTTTGACGAAGAAGATCAAGCTGGAATGTTACCCGCTTTAAGTGTAAAAGAACCCTTAGAAAATTTATTTATATCCGCCACAGAGCGCTATACAAAAGCGCCTTATAGATTTACAGAAGCCTCTTTAGTTAAGCAATTAGAAGAATTGGGTATTGGACGCCCTTCTACTTATGCACCTACAATTTCTACTATTCAGAGACGTGGTTATATAGAAAAAGGAGCTATTGAAGGACGCGCTCGTTCTTATAAAAGTCTCGTTCTTAAAAAAGGCGTCCTTAAAAAAGCAGATTTATCTGAAATGGTAGGAGCCGATAAAGGTAAATTGATTCCGACTGACATTGGTAAAGTAGTCAGTGCTTTTTTAGTTGAACATTTTACTAATATTTTAGATTACAGTTTTACGGCAAATATTGAACGCGAATTTGACGCTATTGCTGAAGGTAAAAAGGATTGGACAAAGATGATAAAATCGTTTTATAAGGATTTTCATCCAACTGTAGAAGATGTTGCCGCTAATGCCGAACGTGCTAAAGGAGAACGTCTTTTAGGCGTTGATCCTAGTTCTGGTAAAAATGTTTATGCCAGATTGGGACGTTTCGGTGCGATGATACAAATTGGTGAAGCGACTGATGAAGAAAAACCAAAATTTGCAAGCTTGCAAGGAGACCAAACTCTAAGTAATATAAGCTATGAAGAAGCTATGGATTTATTTCAGTTACCTAAAAGTTTGGGTGAGTTTGAAGGTAATGAAGTAATTGTGTCAAATGGTAGATTTGGTCCTTATATCCGTTTTGATAAGATGTTTGTGTCTTTGGCTAAAGGCGAAAATCCTATGACGGTAGATATAGACCGCGCTATAGCGTTGATAAAAGAAAAGCAAAAAGCCGATGCGCCTATTGCCGAATACGAAAATTTACCTGTACAAAAAGGAGTTGGAAGGTTTGGCCCTTTTTTAAAGTGGAATGGTGTGTTTATTAACGTCAACAAAAAGTATGATTTTGATAATTTATCGCAAGAAGATATCGAAACTTTAATAGAAGAAAAGAAACAAAAAGATATTGATAAGGTTATCCATAATTGGGAAGAAGAAGGAATTCGCGTTGAAAAAGCCCGTTGGGGACGTTCAAATATCCTTAAAGGAAAACTCAAAATTGAATTGCCCAAAACCGTTGATGCTACAAAACTTTCTTTAGACGAAGTTAAAGATATCATCGCGAAAAAAACACCGAAAAAGAAGAAGCGCGCAAAAAGGAGAAGTTAAAAAATAAGCTTAAAAATAATGTTTTCAGACTATTTAAAACCCGTTAGTACTGTTGCGCTTGCACATTTAGTTTTGCATCCTGAATTGAGCTTAGGACATACTTTAAAAATACATTCAAAAGAAGAAGGACTTCCCGAAATTAAAGGAGGTGAAATTGTTATAATTGGTGTTAATGAAGATAGAAATGCCCTTAATAATTTAGGAACCGGAGAAGGTTTAGAAAAAATTAGAAAAGAATTTTACCAATTATTTCCCGGGAATTGGCATAAAACTATTGTTGATTTTGGCAATTTAGAAAAAGGAAAAGATATTCAAGATACTTATTTCGCCTTAAAAGAAATGGCCACTTATTTGCTTAAAAAAAATGTAATTCTCATTATTTTGGGTGGCGGTAACGATTTGGTTTATCCAAATTATCGTGCTTATGACGCTCTAGAACAGTCTGTTAATTTAGTGAGTATAGATAGTAAATTCGATTTAGGGAAATTAGATGACGATATGTCTTCCGAAACATATTTGCATAAAATTATTATGGAGAAACCTAATAATTTACTAAATTTTAGCAATATTGGATTTCAGACTTTTTTTAATTCACAAGACGAAATAAACCTAATAAATAGTCTTTATTTTGAAGCTTATCGTTTAGGTGAGGTTTCTCAAAATATTACAGTAACCGAACCCGTTTTAAGAGATGCAGATATTGTTAGTTTAGATATGGGCGCTATAAAATATAGCGAAGCTAAGGCTAATAATAATGCTTCACCAAATGGTTTAACAGGTGTTGAAGCGTGTACTTTAGCCCGTTATGCAGGGTTGAGCGATAAAGTGTCTTCTTTTGGTATTTACGAATACAATGCTAAATTGGATAAGAATTTGCAATCGGCTAAGTTAATTGCACAGTTAATTTGGTATTTTATAGAAGGTGCCAATTTTAGAACAAACGACTATCCTTTTGAAAGTAAAGAAAAATATAAAAAATATATAGTACCTCTAGAAGAATACAATATAAATTTCTATAAAAGCCCCAAAAGCGATAGATGGTGGATGGAGGTTTTAGTAAACAATAATCCTCAAAAAACAACGTTAATTCCGTGTACCTATCAGGACTATTTAGAAGCGTGTAATCAAAATATTCCAAATAGGTGGTTTTCAGCTCATAAGAAATTGAATTAACGTTAAATTTAACATTTAATTTAACTTAAATTTTTAAAGCAAAATTAAAAAGCTTATTTTCGTAGGCATTAGCCTATGAAGAAATTGCTAAAGTTATTTTTTTTTAATAGGTTTACACTTTTAAAGGTTTGCAAAAAAGATTATAAAAAATATGAAAAAAATACTAGGTTATCTCCTGCTAGCATTTGTGGTATACAGTTGTGGTTCAAATGAAAGAGGTGAGTTGGTCGGCGTGAAATTTGGTGAAAAATGGCAACCAGAAAAACCATTTGGCATGGTATTTATACCAGGTGGTAGTTTTACAATGGGTAAAGAAGTAGAAGATGGTATTGGTGCTTACGATGCTCCATCAAGAACAGCCACTGTAAGACCCTTTTACATGGATGATACCGAAATCACCAATAGTGAGTATAAAGAATTTGTCTTTTGGGTTAGAGATTCTATTACTAGAACCAATTTAGCATTGTACGCAGAAGAGCTGTCTTTTGGCGATAATACTGTTAAAAAAGGTAATAGAGCAATCGGTATTCAACGTTATGCTTTTAAAGTTATAGATACTAGTAAAACGACACCTTACTACAAATACATGATGAATAATTATGGTGGCTTAGGCGATTTAAACTCTCCTACAGAAGGCAAGTTTTTAAACTGGAATATCAGTTTAGAATGGGAAACAGAAAGATTTCCAGATCAATACTATGCCGAAGTAATGGATTCTATGTACATACCTATAGAAGATTCTTTTGATGCTTTACGCTTACTTGATACTAAAAAAATAAAATACCGTTATTATTGGTTTGATAAAAATGCAGCTGCAAAAAATAATAAAGCCCGTAGAAAAGATTTCTTTAAAGAAGAGGTTTTAACGGTTTATCCAGATACAACAGTTTGGGTAAAAGATTTTAGCTATTCGTATAATGATCCAATTCACCAAGATTATTTTTGGCACAAAGCGTATAACGAATATCCTGTTGTAGGAGTTAATTGGCATCAAGCCAAGGCATTTTGTAATTGGCGAACAGTAAAAAAGAATAAGTTTTTATTAGGCAGACGTAAAGGTGCTATAGGCGATAAAGTACCTTTCTTTAGGTTGCCAAGCGAAACTGAGTGGGAATATGCCGCTCGAGGCGGATTAGCCTATTCTAAATACCCTTGGGGTGGTCCATACATTATTAGTGATAAAGGTTGTTTCTTGGCAAATTTTAAACCTGTACGTGGCGATTATACCGCAGATGGGGCGCTTTATACAGTTGAAGCCTATTCTTATAATGCCAATGATTATGGCTTGTATAATATGGCTGGAAACGTATCAGAATGGACAGAAACATCCTATAACCCAACATCTTATTATTTTAGTTCAACGCTAAATCCAGATGTTAAAGACGAAGAAAATAAACGTAAAGTAATTAGAGGAGGCTCTTGGAAAGATGTCGCTTACTTTTTAGAAGTAAGTACCCGCGATTATGAATATGCCGATTCTGCACGTAGCTATATTGGCTTTAGAACTGTACAAGATTTTACAGGAACACGACTTACAAACAAATAATAATCAATAACATAAAAACCCCCTTTATTAAATATTTTTATTATGGCACAATCACAAAGAAAAAAACAGATATATCAATTTGCTTATGGTATAGGCGCATCAATCGTAATTATTGGTGCACTGTTTAAAATATTGCATTTCAAATTTGGTATCATTACTGGTGGCTTAATGCTAACAATTGGTATGGTTGCAGAAGCGTTGGTTTTTGCATTTTCGGCTTTTGAACCTGTAGATGAAGAGTACGATTGGACACTAGCTTATCCTGAATTAAAAGGAGGTGCTCCAAAAGATGTCGAAGGTTTATTAGCACAAAAACTCAATGCGATATTAGAAGAAGCAAAATTAGATGCAGAGCTTGTAGGTAATTTAACAACAAGTATTAGAAATTTTCAAGATGCTAGTGTGAATGTAGCACCTGTTGTTGAATCTATTGCCGCTACTAATAACTATAGCGAGCAATTGGTTATGGCTTCTAATCAAATGGAATCTTTAAATAACTTATATAAAATACAAGTAGAAACATCAGAAAAACAAACAGAAATAAATGAAGCAATTTTAGATAACGCCTCTAAATTACAAGAACAAATGGAGTCTTTAGCTACAAACCTTTCTTCGTTAAATGGTGTTTATGGTGGTATGCTTTCAGCAATGTCAAATTCTAATTAGTCTCAACTAAAAGCTAAAACAAAGAATTATGGCACAAAGCAATTTATCACCAAGGCAGAAAATGATTAACTTAATGTACTTAATATTCATTGCCATGTTGGCTATGAATATGTCTAAAGAAGTACTTTCTGCATTTGGTTATATGAATGTAAAGTTAGAAGATGGCAATGCCACTATAACTCAAAAAAATGATATTGCATTTAAGAGTTTGGCAACAAAAGCCATAGATCAAAGTGCAAAATATGCATCGTTAAAGAAAAAAGCTGATAGAGTTAAAAAATTATCTGATACTTTTTATACGTATATAGACAATTTAAAAGCAACTTTGTTAAAAGATATTGATGATCCAACCGATTTTGAAAAAATGGATGGGACAGACATTTTAGATCAATACTTTTTTACTGGAGGTGGCATAAACGAAAAAGGACAAGAATTTTTGGATAATTTAAAAACATATCGCGACGCCGTAAATACCGTTTTAGGTAAAGACTATGCCGCTATAAATCCAACTGTTTACCAACGTTTTCAAACAGAAGATGTCAAAGATAGAGAGACAGGTGTCCCTCAAAGTTGGTTAAAACACCATTTTGAAGGCTATCCGCTTATCGCTTCAATTACACGTTTTACCCAAATTCAAGCCGATATTAAAGAAACAGAATCAGATATTTTATCGGCTATGTTACAAGGCCAATTAGAAAGTGATGTGTCTTTAACAAATTATGAAGCCATTGTTGTTGCCGATAAGACAGCCTTTTTTGCAGGAGAACATTTTAAAGGGAAAATATACTTAGGTAGAAAAGACCCTACTTTAAAAGCACAGTCTGTGGTTATAAATGGTAGAAAAGTAAAAAATAGAGATATTCAAAAAGGACAAGTAGTACTCAATTTTCCTGCGGGTAGAATTGGTACAAGAACTATAAAAGGTGACTTTTTCTTTAAAGAAGGAGACTCTATAATACGTATTCCTATTAATAGTACTTATGCTGTTGTGCCTGCGCCAAATAGTGCTGTTATTTCTGCTGATAAAATGAATGTGGTTTATCGCGGTGTGCCAAACCCTATAACCATATCTATGCCAGGTATTTCTAATAATAAATTAACAGCAACAGCTGTAGGTTTAAAGAGAATTGGGAATTCTGAAAATTATATGATGAATCCTGGTAAAGGACGTTCAATAGAAATTAAAGTCTTAGGAATTCGCTCCGACGGTAAAAAAGTTAACAGTTCAAAAACATTTAGAATAAAAGATATTCCAGCTCCAGTAGGCACTATTCGTGGAGAATTGGGTAATGATGTCATAAAAATGCCAAAAACAAGTTTAGGAAGAGCAACTATTGGCGCTACTTTACCCGATTTTGATTTTGATTTGACGCTTAGAGTTTTAAGTTTTAGTATTAAAGTACCTGGCAAACCGACTTTAAATATTAGAGGTACAAAACTTAACGAAGCAGGAAGACGCGCTTTAGGACGTGCAAGACGTGGTGATAATGTTATGATTTTAAATATTAAAGCTAAATTGGTAGGTAACGAAGGTTATTACCTCAAAAAAATAGCACCAGTTATTATAGAAATTACTAATTAATAAAAATTAATAACAATGAAAAAAATACTGATATTGTGTTTGGTATTATTAGCTTCAAAGAGCTCTTTTGCGCAAGCTAATTTATTAAATGCATTATTCCCAGAAGAAGTTGGAGTTAAAACGGCTGCTCAAGTAGCTGCCGATAACGACCATCCTTTACCTTATGAATACATTGACGATCGTGATATATTATGGTCTAAGGTTGTTTGGGAATATATTGATTTGAACGAAAAAATGAACTTGCCTTATTATTATCCTATTGATACGGTTAATATAAGTAACAAGCGTCGTTCGTTATTCGATACTTTGATGAAAGGTATCCGTAAACAAGAAATTGTAGATGTGTATGACGATTCCTATTTTCAAGATCGTTTAACGCTTAAAGGAATTAAACAGCGCCTTACAAGACGCGACACAACCAATGTAGGTTTTGATAAATTAAATGCTGGCGAAACCCTTACAAAAGAAGATATTGATGTAAGAACAATAACATCTGCCGATATAGAAGGTTTTAAAATTAAAGGGGTTTGGTATTTTGACAAACGTCAAGGTGAACTTAAATACAGATTATTAGGATTAGCTCCTGTGGCACCAGATGTTAACTTTATTGATAGTCAAGATGCACAAGACAATTTAGTTGAATTGTTTTGGGTGTGGTTTCCAGATGCACGCGAAACGCTGTATCAAATGAAAGTATTTAATCCTAAAAATGCGGCGCATCCTTTATCGTATGATTTAATTATAAATGCCCGTCGTTTTAGCTCGAGTATTTACAAAGAGCAAAACGTTTATGACAATCGTGAAATAGCCGAATATATTAAAGGTAATGCACTGTACCAAGTTTTAGAATCGCGTAGAATTAAAGAAGATATCAGGAATAGAGAAATAGATATGTGGCAGTATTAGCCTAAAGAAATTTATAAGAAACTCCTGCTTTTTAGTAGGAGTTTTTTTATTTAGAGTCTTGCGCTTTTGAAGCGTCAAAATGTATAAAAATATTGATATAAATAAGACGTGAAATACGTAAGCTAATCGGTGTTAGAAGGGTTAAGACACCTGTTAAAAAAGCCATATTTTGAATAAAGCTCAGTCCCATTAAGTAATCAATACCAAAAACCAATACGGCAATAATAACAGTCAAGGCATAAGTTACGTACATGGCGCCATAAAAAAATGAAGGCTCAATCATATATTTTAAATTACAATTGGGGCAGTTATCGTACATTTTAAAAGTATCTTTTAATTTGTAATGATTAGCGGTTTTAAAGAAATCGCCTTCTTGACAACGCGGACATTTATTGCTAAAAACACTGTATAATTTTGAACCTTTTTTAAACATCAAAAAACCAATCATTATAATTAAGTTTGCAAAGTTAAAATTATAAAATAAAAATAGGGTTGCATTTATGTTAAACGCACACAATATTACAGTTTCATTTTCTGGAGAGGATTTATTTTCGGGTATTTCATTCCGCTTAGACGGAGGTGATAGGGTAGGACTTATAGGCAAAAATGGCGCAGGTAAATCTACTTTGTTAAAAATTATTTCAAAGCAGCACCCTTACACAAAAGGGTCTATTGCTTACGATAAAGATATTTCAATAGGTTATTTAAGACAAGATATTGATTTTAAGTTTGGCAAAACAGTTTTAGAAGAGGCCCATTCGGCTTATGTTCTTATTAAAAAACTCGAAAAAAAGCTTGATAAAATTAATGAAGAATTGGCGGAGCGCACCGATTATGAAAGCGATTATTACCAACAACTCATTCACGATTTATCAGATTATCAGCACCAATACGAAATAGAAGGCGGTTATAATTATCATGGCGAAGCCGAAAGGATACTTATAGGTTTAGGTTTTACACGTAACGATTTTGATAAACAGACAGATACCCTTTCTGGTGGCTGGCGTATGCGTATAGAATTGGCAAAACTGCTTATGCAACATCACGATATATTGTTGTTAGATGAGCCTACAAACCATTTAGATATTGAATCTATAATATGGCTAGAACAATTTTTAAGAGGATTTTCTGGGGCTATTATGTTGGTGTCTCATGATAAAATGTTTTTGGATAACGCAACTAACAGAACAATAGAAATTTCATTAGGTAAAATTTATGATTACAAAAAAAATTATTCAAATTTCTTAGTTTTAAGAAACGAAATAAGAACCCAACAATTACAAGCACAAAAAAATCAGGCGAAATCTATTGAACAAACAGAGAAACTCATCAATAAATTTAGAGCCAAAGCCACTAAAGCCTCAATGGCACAATCGCTTATAAAAAAGCTCAATAAAGTAGAGCGCATTGAAGTAGATTCTGAAGATACTTCGGTTATGCGTGTGCGATTTCCTTTGTCTAAACAGCCCGGTAAAATTATTGTAGAAGCCAAAGACTTGTCAAAAAGTTATGGCGATAATATTGTTTTATCAAACATTGATTTATTGATAGAACGCAATAGTAAAATAGCTTTTGTCGGTCAAAACGGGCAAGGTAAAACCACTTTAGCCAAAATAATTGTAAAAGAATTAGAACATGACGGATTTCTTAAATTGGGACATAATGTAGAAATAGGTTATTTTGCTCAAAATCAGTCAGATTATTTAGATGGAGAAAGAACGGTTCTTCAAATTATGGAAGACGCTGCCAATGACACCAATCGCATTAAAATTCGCGATTATTTAGGGGCTTTTCTTTTTGGATCTGAGGCTATTGATAAAAAAGCCAAAGTGCTTTCAGGTGGCGAGCGCAATAGATTGGCTTTGTGTAAAATGTTGCTGAGCCCCTTTAACGTTTTGGTAATGGATGAACCTACAAATCATCTTGATATCCAATCGAAAAACGTCCTAAAACAAGCACTTTCTAATTTTGAAGGGACTTTGATTGTTGTATCGCACGATCGCGATTTTCTACAGGATTTAACCAATAAAGTTTATGAATTTAAGAATCATAAATTACGCGAATATTTAGGCGATATTAATTACTATTTAGAGCAACACAACTTAGAAGATTTAAGAGCTTTAGAAAAAAAAGAGAAGGTTGCTAAGCCAAAAAAGAAAACCAATTCTGATTTTAAAGACAAAAGAAACAACGAAAAAGAATTTAAAAAACTCAAAAATTCGTTAGCATCGCTAGAACAAAAGATAACAAAAAAAGAAGAAGCTATAAAAAAACTCGAACTACAAATCCAGTATAATAATTTTGAGGTTTCACAATCTGATTTTTTTAATAATTATAAAAATGCTAAAGCAGAATTAGAAAAATTTATGACCCAATGGGAAACACTTCAAGAAAAAATTGATTCATTTTAGTTGGCGCCAAGTAATAAATTACAAATTAATCCGACTACAATTCTAAAATAGAAATTTAGTATGCGCTGGTTTACAAAAGCTTTTTTATTACTTTTTACATCTTTAGCTATTGCACAAACTGATATTGAGATACCCAATGACGCATCGTTTGTAATTGAAAAAAATCAGGCTGTAAATTCTTTGTTTTTGCATTCAGATGTAAAAACTTCATCTCCTTATTATAAAGATGAAAAATTGGGGGAAGAAGCCTTAAAAGAAAAAAAATGGTGTTCTGCAGAATCCATTTATAAAAATCTTATAAATCAGAATAATAAAATTGCCGATTATCATTATAAATATGGCGCTGCTTTAGGTTTTGATTTATTGGAAGGTAATAAGCTAAAAGCTATTTTTTATATTGGGAAAGTGAAAAAACAGTTTTTGATTGCGGCTAAATTAGATAAACGTCATATAGACACGCGTTGGGCTTTGATTGAAACCTATTTAAGACTCCCTTTTTTACTAGGTGGGAGCAAGACAAAAGCAAAATATTATGCAGATGAACTTGAGAAAATAAGCGAAATAGATGGCTTGTTAGCTAAAGGACGTATTGCAAAATATACAAAAAAGTATAAAATTGCCGAAGTGTATTTTAAAAGAGCTGTTGCTGTTGGCGGTTCAAGAAATTCATTTTATAGATTAGCAGAATTATATGATATTTATTTAAAACAACCTCAAAAAGCCATTAGTGTTTTAGATAAAGCCATTATAAAATATCCAAACGACCTGCGTTTTTATTACCAATATGGAAAAATAGCGCTTCAAAACAATCTTGATAAAAGTAAAGGAAAACACTATTTAGAATATTTTATTTCTCATTATTCAAAAACACTTCCAATCTCTGTTGACGAAGCTTATAAGCTTTTGAGGTCATAGAAATAGATTTTAAATATTTTGTTAAAAAAAACAAGTTTGCAAATATGTAATTTGTAAGTATTTATGTATATTTACATTTCAAAATGATTTTTGATCTAGAGATAATCGGGGGATTTATTTAGATTTCATTTCAATACATATTGCATATGAAACAAATTTACGCTTTATTTATAGCGTTGTTGTTAATGGTGTCTTGTAATAATATAAAGACAGACAGTACATTACAGCAGCTTACTTTAAAAACAGAGAATTTAAACACACTTAAAAAAGCTGGTTTAAAAAATGATATTACTACTCTAGAAAACACTTCTAAATTAGATGATACTTTTAAAAATGATTTTGATGTAGCTTCTCAAGTTTTGGCTATTGCCGATGATTATTTTAATTATCTCGGTACTGTTAAAAATCATGTTAAGACTTTTAAACCAAATACTGGCAAAGAAAAAGTAATTAATTCTTTACAAAAAGAATATTTTTCTAGTAAAAAAGTCACAAAACAAGGACTTCAGTTTTTAGATAGTTTAACGTCATTTAAACGTAAAGTTTTATTTGTTTTAAATAAAGATTTTCTTGAAACACAAGCTTTACTCGATTCTCTTTTTAGTGTAAAACCAGTTAAGGTACTAAATAACAAAGAAGAACCTTGGTTAGCTTACCAATTTAAATCAGTATCAAATGTGGGGGCATTGGCTAATTTAACCTTGCTTCAGTCTAACATCGTTACAATAGAAAAGCATTTGTTAGCAACCATAATGGGAGACGAACAAGTTAATGCTAATGCTTATCGTGTTGATGTTGTCTTAGATAAATCTAAATATTATCCAGGAGAAAGGATTAACGGTAAGTTATTTATAAGTAAAACTACAGAAAATTTAATACCTAATGACGTAATTGTTAATGGCAACAATATTGCTAAAAATAATTATAAGGATGGAGAAGTTGCTATTTCTTTTAGAGCTGCTAAACAAGTTGGAACGCATCCCGTTGACGGAGAAATGAGTATTAAACAAGGGGATCTTGATGTGGTTTTGTACTTTAATAAATCTTATAAGGTTGTCGCCAAAACAAAGCCTAAAGCTCAAATTAAAAAGAAAGTAGCTTCTAATGATGCTAAAAATGGTAAAAAAGTATTATCAAATAAAGATATTGGCGTACTGCCAAAACCTCTTATAAGTATAAGAGGTAGAGAAGCAGATGGTAGAGGTGTTATTAAAATTAAAAAAGCAAGTCTTAGATCGGCTACAATAGACGTCGTTTTTCCAAATTCTGATTATGAAGCAATAGTGTCTGAATTTTACTTTAAACCCTCTAACCAACCAGCTATTAAAATATATGGCAACAAATTAACTGTTAGAGCTATTAGTATTTTAAATAAATCTAAACGCGGTAGAAAATTTGTTATATTTAAAGTAAAATCTAAATTGAAAATTAACCCGAGTTACAGGGTGAAAATGCCTGATACCATAAGCATAGAATTAATAGATTAATTTACTAATCCTACTTAAATTGCCCTCCTCAAAAATTATTTTGCGGGAGGGTATTTTTTCATTATTTCAGTTGCAAATTCTTTAAAAAGTTTGTCCTTTTTTTCTTTACTGTCAACAAAATTAAGAAATCCCACACCAACGCCTTGCCATGCTAATTTTTTTTTAGAGGTGTCAATTATATCTATAAATAGAGTTCCCACAATAGCTGTAGAAACATTGTTATACGTTGGGCCATTTCCTAAACCGTAATGCTGATAAGTCCACACATCAAGATAGTTGTTTCTGTCATAATGATTAATTTCCTCCTTAGACTTTGTAAAAATATTTACAAGTATATCAGGATGATTAGATTTCGTCATGCCTTTTGCCATTAATTCATCTTCAATAGCGTTTAAAATGAGTTGTTTATCTTGGTCAGATAAATCAACTTTGTCTATGCCTTTTTCAAAAAAAGCAAAAGTTTTAAATTTTGAAAAATCAATTTTTCTGTTATAATCAGAGGTAATTTTTACAGATTTACATGAAAAAATTGTAAAAAGAAGAATTGTGGAAAGATATTTTAAAACTTTCATATTGATAAATATTTAATGATTACTATCAGTTGGAGGATATTTTTTCATTATTTCAGTCACAAATTCTTTGACGCGTTCGTCTTTTTTAGCTTTATTAGCCGTGAAATTTAGCAAACCAATACCAATACCTTGCCAAGCCAATTCCTTCTTTTTTGCATCTATTAAGTCTATAAATAAAGTCCCTTCTGTAGATTTAATAACATTGTTGTTGTACATGCCATTACCATAAAAACCATAGCCATAGTACCAAGGATACCAACCATAATAGCTACTATTGTCGTAAACATCAATTTTTTCACGAGATTTAGTAAAGATATTTACCAACACGTCTGGATGTGCAGATTTCGTCATGCCTTTTGCTAAAAGTTCATTTTCAATAGCATGTAAAATACGGCGTTTATCTAAATCTGATAAATCTACCTTTTCTATACCTTTTTTGTAAAAAGCAAAAGTTTTAAATTTAGAAAAATCAGTTTTAGTATCATAATCTGAGGTTACTCTTATAGATACACAAGAGCTTGCAATAAATAATAATAGTATTGCTGTTGTTTTAAAAAGTTTCATCTTCTTTACATTTTAAGTTCCAAAAAACGGAACAGTTATAATTTTAAATACACAAATAGGTTTTAAAATATATTTTTTAAAACACTGTTTTCTACCAAATTAGGTAGCGTGATTTTTAGGTCTTTATTATGTGTCATTGCGCGTCGTGCAGCATACATAGCTTCTTTATTTCTTGCCCAACTACGTCTTGAAATGCCATTGTTAACATCCCAAAATAACATAGATTTTAAGTTGTTTAGCATCCTTTCACTACCATCAAGAACCATACCAAATCCGCCATTTATAACCTCGCCCCAGCCAACGCCGCCACCATTATGAATGGAAACCCAAGTAGCCCCTCTAAAGCTATCGCCAATAACATTTTGTATCGCCATATCGGCTGTAAAGCTAGAACCGTCGTAAATATTTGACGTTTCTCTAAAGGGTGAATCTGTGCCTGATACATCGTGGTGGTCTCTTCCAAGAATTATCGGAGCAGAAATTGTTCCGTTATTGATGGCTTTGTTAAAAGCTTTGGCAATTTCAATACGTCCAATAGCATCGGCGTATAAAATACGGGCTTGTGAGCCGACAACCAATTTGTTTTCTTGCGCCCCTTTTATCCATGTGATATTATCTTGCATTTGTTGCTGAATTTCTTGAGGCGATTCTTTTTTGAGTTGTTCTAAAACTTGCGTGGCAATTTGGTCTGTTTTAGCCAAATCTTTTGGATTACCACTACTACAAACCCATCTAAAAGGACCAAAACCGTAATCAAAACACATTGGTCCCATGATATCTTCTACATACGAATGGTATCTAAAGTGTTTACCCGATTCATCCATAATGTCGGCTCCTGCACGCGAAGCTTCTAGCAAAAAGGCATTGCCATAATCAAAAAAGTAAGTCCCTTTTGCTGTATGTTTATTAATAGCTTCCGTTTGACGCCTTAAGGATGATTGAACATGCTTTTTAAAATTATCAGGTTCGGCTGCCATCATTTTATTAGCTTCTTCAAATGTCAATCCAACAGGATAATAACCACCTGCCCAAGGATTGTGTAAAGAAGTTTGATCACTTCCTAAATCTATATAGACATTGGCACTTGCAAAAGCTTCCCAGACATCTACAATATTGCCTAAATAGGCTATAGAAACGACTTCTTTATCGGCTTTAGCTTTTTGAACGCGACTTATAAGCGCATCTGTATTGTCAACAACTTCATCAACCCACCCTTGAGAATGACGTGTGTGTACCGCTTTTTTATTGACCTCGGCTACAACAGTTATACAGCCCGCAATATTACCCGCTTTGGGTTGGGCGCCACTCATACCACCCAAACCTGAAGTAACAAACAATTTACCAGCTAAATCTTCGCCGTGTTTTGCTATTTTTCTACCAGCGTTTAAAACCGTAATTGTTGTGCCATGAACTATGCCTTGTGGGCCGATATACATATAACTGCCTGCCGTCATTTGTCCGTATTGTGTCACGCCTAAAGCATTGAATTTTTCCCAATCATCTTGTTTAGAGTAATTAGGTATCATCATACCATTTGTAACGACTACGCGTGGTGCATTTTTTGGTGATGGAAATAAACCTAATGGATGTCCAGAATACATTACTAAAGTTTGTTCATCGGTCATTTCTGATAAATACTTCATTACCAATAAATACTGAGCCCAATTCTGAAAGATGGCGCCGTTACCACCATAAGTTATCAGCTCGTGAGGATGTTGGGCTACAGCCGGATTCAAATTATTTTGAATCATCAACATAATGGCTTTGGCGGCTGTACAATTGCCAGGATAGTCGTTTATAGATCGTGCATAAATATTGTAATCAGGTCTGAATCTGTACATATAAATCCTGCCATAAGTATTGAGTTCTTCTAAAAATTCTTTAGCTAAAACAGCGTGATGATGCGGTTCAAAGTAGCGTAAGGCGTTTTGCAAAGCCAACTTTTTTTCATCAGTATTTAAAATATCCTTGCGTTTTGGGGCGTGATTCATATTGGAGTTATAAGCTTTAACTCGTGGTAATTCTGTTGGAATACCTTGTATGATGGCTTGATGAAATGCGTTCATTTTACCTTATTTTTTAAATTAATTTTGTTTGTTTTTGGGTCAAATCCATAAGGACAATGACGGCAATTATTGGTACAGCAATACCCGCGTTGCAAATGGTATTTTTTTGTAAAAACTCTAAAGCCTTCATCAGAAATATAATAAAGGTCAGAGTTGTTATTTTGTTCGGTACTCATAGTGTGCAAAAATAGCTTTTAGCTCAGTTTTTCAAAACTATTTTGCCATTTTTAATGACCATTTTAATTTTTCTTAAATCCGATATATCTTTAACAGGATTACCGCTAACCACCACTATATCTGCAAAGTTTCCGGCTTTAAGAGTGCCAACTTTTGGCAGTTCTAAAACTTTAGCACTTGTAGAGGTCACCGATTTTAAAACCTCTAAATTGGACATACCGTAATCTGACATCATTTCGAGTTCTAATACATTGTTGCCATGAGCAAAAACACCTACATCGCCACCTGCTACAATGGTAACACCTGCTTTTAAAGCCTCTTTAAAACTCTTTATTTTTTGAATGATACGTTTAGGTAAAGCCTCTGTTTTAGGGTTCCATCCGTTATATGTAGCAATAGAATAACCGGCTGCTACTGTAGGACAAAGAGCTACATTTTTATCTTTCATCAGTTTAAATATTTCCGGAGTGCCACCGTCGCCGTGTTCTATAATTTTTATACCGGCAGAAATGGCGCGACGCATCCCTTCGGCAGTGCCCGCATGAGCCGCCACATAACGCCCACTACTTGCGGCTGTTTTCACGATGAGTTTGAGTTCATCTACACTAAAAGTAGGCATGGCTTCTTTGTTCTTACCCCAACGGTAATCGGCATAGACTTTAATAAAATCGGCACCTGCAGCAATTTGTGAGCGTACAACCCGAATAAGATTTTCACCATCGGCTTCTTCGGCACCGAGTGGGACTTTTATTTCGGGAGCAAAACCTTTAGGACCATAACTACCTGTGGCTACTATGGCTTTACTGCTTATAGTCATTCTAGGCCCTTCAATAATGCCGTCATTTATGGCCTTTTTTAATCCGTAATCGGCATAGCCGGCTCCTTCTGTTCCTAAATCGCGAAAACTTGTAAAACCAGCATAAAGTGTTTTTTTTGCGCTTACGGTAGCACGTGCGACACGATAAGATTGCGATTCTTTAAGCACTTGGTCATTCCAAGATTTTTGATTGTAAGGGTACAAAAACATATGACCATGTCCTTCTATCATCCCCGGCAAAAGTGTGGTGCCTTTGAGTGTTTGGAGGGTTCTTTTATTGTAATTCTTTAACTTATTTAAAGGGCCAACAAATGCAATAGTATCACTAGAAATCTGTACAACCCAATTATTGTGCATTGTAAAGCCGTCAAATACCCTGTCGGGTTTTAAAATATAGGTGTTTTGACTTTGAGAGAGATTAAAAAAGCCAATTAAAAAGATTGCGATAAAAATTCTACGAGTACCCATAGTTAGAGAAAATAAAATTATTTTTACCAAAAATACTTAAAAGTAATAAGTTGCAACAGTTTTTTAACAGCAATTCAGTTTTAAACGAACCGCTTAATTGGTCTTTAGCTTCAAATAAGGGGGTAACTGTGGTAATTAAACGCGAAGATTTGTTACATCCAGAAGTTTCGGGTAATAAATTTAGAAAACTTAAATACAATCTTATTAAAGCTAAAGCCGATGGTTATGATACGCTGTTGACTTACGGAGGTGCTTTTTCAAATCATATTGCCGCTACGGCGGCAGCGGGTAATTTATTTAACTTTAAAACGATAGGGGTCATTCGGGGAAACGAACTGGGAGATGATTTAGAAAAAACTTTAGCACAAAATCCGACTTTAAAATTAGCCCATAAATACGGCATGCGATTTAAATTTGTTTCACGAAGTGATTATCGTTTAAAAACTACATCAGAATTTATAGATAAATTGCATTTAGAATTTGGGAAATTTTATAATGTTCCGGAAGGTGGTACAAATAATTTAGCCATAAAGGGTTGTGAAGAAATTCTAAAACCTGAAGATGATTTATTCGACTTTATCTGTGTGGCTGCAGGTACAGGAGGGACGATTTCGGGTTTGATAAATAGTAGTAAGCGTCATCAAAAAGTATTGGGATTTCCGGCTTTGAAAGGGGACTTTTTGAATAATGATATCAAAAAGTTAATCAGACCAAAAAACAATTGGCAACTTATTTGCGATTACCATTTTGGTGGCTATGCCAAAATATCTAAAGAATTGGTTACATTTATCAATAATTTTAAAAGTGAAACAGGCTTGTCGTTAGATGCTATTTACACCGGTAAAATGTTGTTTGGAATAGCCGATTTGTTACAAAAAGATTATTTTAAAAAAGGCAGTAAAATTTTAGCAATTCATACAGGTGGTATGCAAGGAAATATTGGCATGAACACCCTTTTAAAGAAAAAATATAATTTAGAATTGACATAAATGTTTTATAAAAAAATAAGTTTAGGGATATTAAGTATTTTATTTTTAGCGAGTTGTGGCTCTCATAAGCGAACCGTAAAGTACAAACGTTATACACCTAAAAAACATAACAAAGCGGTAGTTGTTATTCCTAAAGAAGATATAGAAGAAGCCTCAAAAGTTTTTAGAAAGGTTAAAGCCAAGGCTGTAAATCCGCGCTTGACAACACTTAATTATATCAAAAATTTTGCGCCATTAGCTATTATCGAAATGAAGAAGTATAAAATTCCTGCCAGTATCACTTTAGCACAAGGCGTAGTGGAATCTGGGAGTGGTAAGAGCGAACTTGCTTTAAAATCTAACAATCATTTTGGCGTTAAATGTCATAAGGAATGGAAAGGTGATTATGTGCGTTACGATGATGATAGAAAAAATGAGTGTTTCAGAAAATACGATCATCCCATAGGATCTTTTAAAGACCATTCTCTTTTTTTAACCAAAAGAGGGCGCTATTCGTTTTTGTTTAAACTCAGAAAAAACGATTACAAAGGTTGGGCAAGAGGCTTAAAAAAAGCAGGTTATGCTACCGACCCTAAATATCCTAAAAAGCTCATTAAGATTATAGAAGATTATCAGTTATACCGTTATGATGATGAGGTTTTACATCCTAGGAGATATAAACGAAAAGATGTAGATAAGATAGTACCGGTAGTTAAAAACAACACTGTCCCAAAAATAAAAAAACAAACAAAAATTATAATTAAAACGCGTAATTATACCGTAGTTAAAGGGGATACTTTGTATTCAATATCAAAAAGATTTGGCATTTCTGTAGCTGATTTAAAACAATGGAATAACCTATCTTCTATTGCCCTATCAATAGGTCAAGAACTAAAAATTAAAAAATAAAAAAGGCCACCCAATTCGGGCAGCCTTGATTAACAAAATATTTAAAACTAACTCTAATTACTAAAATCTTTGTCTTTGGCGTTTTTTAGAACCTCCTTTTTTTCTTGGATGATTATTTTTCATTTTTTGGCGCATTTGGGCTCTTTTTCCAGCTTCTTTTTTCCACTGAGTGTATTGTTTGTTGCTAAGTATATTTTTAAGATTTTTTTGAAAAGTAATCTTACTATCTAAACCTTTATTCATTCTGTCAAATTGTTGCGCCTCTGTAGGTCTTTCGCCATTAATAAATGCAGCACGTCGTTTTTTTCTAAATTTTTCTTTAGATTCTTCTTGTTTTAAAACAAGACCGTACACTTGTTTTTCTTGTTGCTTGTTTAGATCAAGGTGTAATGCCATTTGTTTAGATTTTATAGTGGCATGTTGTTCGGGTGTGAAATTTGGTAACATTCCTCTTTGAGGTGTGTTATTCATTTTTTGAGCAGACATATTTAAACTTAAAATGAGTGCCATTAGTGCTATTAAATTTTTCATAACTTTATATTTTAGAAATTTTATAATTTATTTACACTGCTATGACCAAACTAAAGCTAAAAGGTTTATTTTTGAAAAAGCATTTAACAAGTGTTTAACATTATTTAACATGAAATATCTATTATCGCTATTTTTATTCATTGGTTTTTTTGGTTTTGCCCAACAATCAAATGAAACCCAAGCTAAGTTAAATTCTCCTTACGCAACTGTACATACACATCTGTATTTTTTGCAACAAGATTCTTATCAACCCGAGTTAGCAGCTAAAACTATTTTTGGATTAAAAGGTAAAAAAGCAGCGCAAAAAGCTATAAAACTTAAAAAGATATTAGATGGTCGTGGTCTATTTGTCGATATGGATAAACTACCAAAAAATCCTAATTTTAAAGATACAACGCAAGTTTCAAATCCACATGTTTATCCTTTATTCCCTGTTAAAATGCCTGAAATTTATCTTGAAAAAGTGGGCGATAATTGGTATTATTCAGAAAGTACTGTAGAAAATATTGATAAATTATACAATCAAGTATTTCCTTGGGGAAGTACTTTTATAAAAGGACTCATACCCGTATCTATGCACAAAAATTTTCTGGGTATTGAGCTTTGGCAAATTGTAGGTTTTTTAATCTTATTAATTATATCTGTATTTCTTTTCCACTTATTTAAGCGTGTCATCTTTGCTGTTTTAAAGAGCATTGAAACCGTATTGGTTAAAAACACATCAGAAGAAGTTACCGCTGCTATTAAAAAATTATCGCGTCCTATAACTTTAATTTTAGTTTTTTGGTTTATAGAAAAAGGCTTGCCCATTTTAGAGTTTCCCATAAATATCAATAGCTTTTTATTCTTGGGTTTAGATATTGCTAGAACTGTATTTTGGATTTATGTGTTTTTAAAATTGGTACAAGTTGTGATGCAAATTTATGCAGATATTGCTTCTAGAACGGCTAGTAAATTAGACGATCAATTAGTGCCTATTCTAAATAATTTACTACGTGGATTGGTTATAATAATTGGTATTTTTAATGTGTTAAAACTCTTCGGAGTAGATACAACAACCCTTATTGCAGGGATGTCAATTGGTGGTTTGGCGGTAGCTTTGGCTTCTCAAGATACGGTTAAAAACCTGATAGGTACTTTTATGATATTCTTAGACCAACCTTTTCAGATTGGCGATTGGATTGAAGCGGGTGGCGTTGTAGGAACTGTAGAAGCTGTTGGTTTTAGATCAACACGCGTACGTGCTGCCGATACATCGTTATTTCAAATTCCGAATAGCTCATTGGCAGAAATAGTTGTTAATAATAAAGGTTTGCGTTTATACCGCCGTTATAATACGCAATTGGGTTTGCGTTATGATACGCCACCCGAATTGATAGAAGCTTTTGTTGATGGTATTAGAGAGCTTATAAAAGCACATCCAGATACACGAAGTGATGCTTATAATGTAGAATTTTCTGGCTTTGGCGATTCGGCTTTACTTATTCTAATGAATACTTATTTTATATCTTTAGATTGGAATCAAGAACAATCAGCCAGACACCGTTTACATATTGCCATTGTTAAATTGGCTAAAGGTTTAGGTGTCGATTTTGCTTTTCCATCTACAACGGTTATGATAGAACAATTTCCTGAGAAAAAAGGATTTGATATGGCTTATAAAACCAATCCAGAAGACTTAAATAAGACCATCAAAAAAGTAATAGAAGATTTTAATAAAAACTAAAAATTAATATGAAATCAAAGTATTTAGCAATCATCGTTTTGTTTTTAGGATTTTACAGTTGTAAAACTGATACAGCTCGCAATCCTAAAAAACAAGTAACTACAACTGATTTTAAATCGGATATGGAAAAAAATATTCAAAAATATGTATCGGTTAAACTCACGAGCGATTTGAGTAAACTGAGTGCCAATCAGAAAAAAATGTTGCCTATTTTAATAAAAGCAGCCGATATAATGAACGACTTATTTTGGCAAGAAACTTACGGCGATAAAAAGGCTTTGATGAAGACTGTTAAAGGTAAAGATACCAAAGAGTTTGTTGAAATTAATTATGGGCCTTGGGATAGACTAGACAATAATAAGGCCTTTATTGAAGGGGTAGGGCCAAAACCCGACGGAGCTAATTTTTATCCGCAAGATATGCGAAAAGAAGAGTTTGAAAAATTTAAATCTGCTGATAAAGCCGACTTATATACTTTTGTGAGACGTGATGAGAAAACGGGTAATTTATACACTGTGCCTTATCATAAAATGTTTGAAAAACAGGTTAAGCAAGTGGCAGGATTATTAGGTCAGGCGGCTAAATTAGCCGATAATAGAGGACTTAAAAAGTATTTGTATCTACGTGCTAAAGCCTTGTTGAATGATGATTATTTTGAGAGTGATATGGCGTGGATGGATATGAAAACCAATCAATTGGATATTGTTATAGGTCCTATTGAGACTTATGAAGATAAAATGTTTGGTTACAAATCCGCTCACGAAGGTTACGTCCTTATTAAAGATATGGTTTGGAGTAAAAAATTGGCAAAATTCGTCAGCTTTTTACCGGAGCTTCAAGCCAATTTACCCGTACAAGCCAAATACAAACAAGAAAAACCTGCTGCTAAATCAGACTTAAATGCTTATGACGTTGTGTACTATGCCGGCGAAGCCAATTCGGGGGGTAAAACCATTGCCATTAACTTACCAAATGACGAAAAAGTACAATTGCAAAAGGGCTCACGTCGTTTGCAGTTAAAGAATGCTATGCGTGCCAAATTCGATAAAATTCTTGTGCCTATTGCAAAAGAACTAATCGCCAAAGACCAGCAAAAACACATAACATTCGATGCTTTTTTTGCCAATACTATGTTTCATGAAGTCGCGCACGGCTTGGGTATAAAAAATACCATAAACGGTAAAGGTACGGTACGAGAGGCTTTAAAAAAATACTACTCAGCTTTAGAAGAAGGCAAAGCCGATATTTTAGGACTCTATATGGTACAACAACTGCACGCTAAAGGCGAATTGGGTGGCGATATGAAAGATTATATGACTACTTTTTTAGCCAGTATTTTTAGATCTGTGCGTTTCGGGGCTGCCGATGCTCATGGTATTGCCAATATGGTACGCTTTAATTTTTTTAAAGAAAAAGGCGCTTTTACCAGAAATGAAGATAACACTTACAGTGTAAATTATGATAAAATGACCACAGCCATGAAAGATTTATCGCAACTTATTTTGAGTTTGCAAGGTGAAGGTGATTTTGAGGCTGTTGAAAAATTAGTGCAACAAAAAGGCATTATAGACGCACAATTACAAAAAGATTTAGACAGATTGACCAAGGCTAATATTCCTGTAGATGTTATTTTTGAACAAGGTGCTAAAGTTTTGGGATTGGAAGAATAGTAAGTAGGACGGAGGTAAAACATGCTTTAATAAATAAAGGCACGCAGATAACGCTGATTTGTGATGATTTTTCGCTGATTTGTTCTGTCGCAGTTTGAAATAAGTGATATAGTATTATAAACTTCTTACTTTTGGCTCCCGACTCCAGACTTTATACATCTTTATTCTTTTGAAGTAATTTCTTTTTCGTAGCCAATTTTATTGTATTGGGCACTTAACTTTTCAAAATCAATAGGGTATTTAGGCGCTTGTTTAATTAATCTGCCATCTATAAAAGCCCTTTGTAAGATGTCTTCAATAATAAAATCTTTACCTGATATCTCAGGGTGGTATTCTTTTTTAAGCGACAGTTTAAACAATCTGGCGGTAGTTTGATACCAAAAAGCTTTCCAACCGCTGCGGTAATCTTTTATCAAGTTAAAAACAGTTTTTCCGGTTTGCCGATACACCAATTTTATAAGAATACGTCCTTCTGTACGCGTCATTTTTTTAAGCTGATTGGTAAACTCACCCTGCATGTACTTTTGCATCTTTTTTATGTACTTCTTGCGTTTGTGTTTTCTTTTAATACGTTCTAAGTCTCTGTTTAAATCGGTTAGTTTTTCGGCGGCAAGCGTCGCATACGGATAGGTTTTAAGCACTTTTTTACGATACCAATAATAGTATAGTGCTTCACGCTTAGTTTTGAATTTTAAGTGTTTTAAAACAAAAACCGTTTTTAAATTAATAGTAGCCGAATCGTTTTGAATGACGATAAAATTATATTTTTTAAGAAGCGAATCCTGTTTAAACTCCTCTCTTTCTTGCGCTTGTACACTTAAAAGGCTCAGTAATAAAATGTAAAATAAATAGCGCATAATCTTCTTTTGATGATATTTCAAAAATACAAGAAAAAATCCTTAATAATAATTGTATTTTTGAACATCAAAATTAATAAAACAATGAAATCAGTATTAAATAAAGACGCTGTAAAATTTTTAGAAAAATATTTAAATAATGCCGCACCTACTGGCTACGAAAGCGAAGGACAAAAAATTTGGATGAATTATCTCAAACCTTATGTTGATACTTTTATAACAGATAGTTACGGAACAGCAGTGGGCGTAATAAATCCCGATGCGCCTTTTAAAGTGGTTATAGAAGGTCACGCCGATGAAATTAGTTGGTACGTAAATTATATCACCCCAGAAGGACTTATTTATGTTATCCGTAATGGCGGTAGCGATCATCAAATTGCACCTGCTAAACGCGTGAATATCCACACAAAAAAAGGTATTGTGAAAGGTGTTTTTGGTTGGCCGGCTATCCATACAAGAATTGGCGGTAAAGAAGAAGCGCCTAAACTAGATAATATTTTTATAGATGTGGGTTGTCAAAAGAAAGAAGAAGTAGAAAAATTAGGCGTTCATGTGGGCTGTGTTATTACCTATCCAGATGAATTTATGATTTTGAACAAAAACAATTTTGTGTGTCGCGCTTTAGACAATCGTATGGGCGGTTTTATGATTGCACAAGTTGCCAGATTGTTAAAAGAAAATAAAAAAACTTTGCCTTTTGGTCTGTACATAACCAATTCTGTTCAAGAAGAAATTGGTTTACGTGGCGCCGAAATGATTACACATACCATAAATCCTAATGTGGCTATTGTAACAGATGTATGTCATGATACCACAACACCTATGATAGAAAAAAAGAAAGAAGGCGAAACAAAATGTGGCGCCGGACCAGTAATAACTTATGCACCAGCAGTTCAAAATAACTTAAGAGAACTGATATTAGATACAGCCGAAAAACATAAAATTCCGTTTCAACGCTTAGCGTCATCACGTGCTACAGGGACAGATACCGATGCTTTTGCCTACAGTAATGGCGGTGTGCCATCGGCATTAATTTCATTGGCATTGCGTTATATGCACACTACAGTAGAAATGGTTCATAAAGACGATGTTGAAAATGTTATTAAGCTTATTTATAATTTGTTATTAGAAATAAATCCCAACAAAAGTTTTAGTTATTTTAAATAGATGGGTATTTTAAGAACGGTATTGGCGCTTATCAGACTCGTCCTTTTTTTATTGGTAGCAAGCATTATTTATGCCTTTATTTTAGTTACCAATCTTTTTTACAGCGATAAAAATAAAAAGTTATACAGAGGTATTGTCTATCGCCGTTCTATTATCAGAATAATTATAGTGTTATTGGGGACAAAAATAACCCAATATGGTAAAGAATTTACCCAATCGGGTTTAATAGTTTTTAATCACCGTAGTTATTATGATCCTGTTGTTATTTTAAAGAATATTTTGGCTTATCCGGTAGGAAAAAAAGAAGTCGAATCGTGGCCTTTAATAGGCGATGTCTGTAAAACAACAGGGGTTATTTTTGTACAACGCGAGAGTAGATACAGCCGAAAAGATACCTTAAAAAAAATGAGTGCAGTTTTAAAAAACGGTTATTCCATTTTGTTGGCACCCGAAGGCACCACACATATAGAACCGACGACTATTGCCTTTAAACCCGGAGGCTTTATTGTAGCCGCCCAATTGGGTATTCCTGTTCTACCTGTAGCCATAGACTTTAAAGATATAAACGACGCGTGGATTGGCAATGATACTTTTGTACCGCATTTTATACGTTGTTTCGGTAAATGGCGTACCGAAGTTAAAATTAGTTATCTAGAGCCTATTTTATCTGATGATGTGGACTATCTTATCAGCCAATCTAAAAAAGTTATAGATGCCGAAATGCTTAGGTTTAGACGCGAGTGGGAGGCGGAAAGAGAGAAAATTTAAATCACAAGCATCAAATTCTGAAAGTTAAATATTTACACTATTTTATATTCAATAGCCAACATAAGTAGCGAAAAGATATCTATAACCCATAACATAACTGGAATGTCTTTGCTATTTTTATTGACAATTTGTATCAGCGTATAAGAAAGCAAGCCGTAAACAATGCCCTGTGTAAGTGAGTAGGTAAGCGGAATAAGTACCATCGTTAAAAATGCAGGAATGGCTTCTGTCATATCTTTCCATTTAATGGCGTTTAAAGGAGCTGCCATAAATACGCCTACCAAAACCAATACAGGGGCGGTAGCTACCGGCGGTATTAACCCAGCCACAGGTGCAAAAAACAAAAACGGCAAAAATAACAAGCCCGTTACTACGGCGGTTAATCCCGTACGACCACCAGCTTCAATTCCTGCAGCAGATTCTATAAATGCCGTGCCCGAAGTCGTGCCAAACAATCCGGCAAATAAGGTGGCAAATCCATCAACTATCATAGATTTTTTAATGTTTTTGGGGTTGCCTGTGTCATCTTTTAAACCTGTTGCCTCGGCAACACCCACAAAAGTGGTAATACTGTCGAACATATCTACAAACAGCAAGGCAAACACAATGGGGATAAAACTGAATTTTAACGAATTGATTAAATCGGCTTTAAAAAACCAACTAAAATCTGGTACTGCAAAAACCCCGTTAGGTTTGATCAGTGTTTCTGTGCCAATCCAGCGACCCATTGGCCAAGCCAATAAGGTGGTAATTATCATTCCGAAAATCAATGCCCCTTTTACTTTTTTTTGTACCAAAACAATGGTAGTAAAAAGTCCCAGAAGAAAAATTCCGGTAGTAGCACTCAATTTTCCAAGCCCCACAAAAGGCTCTTTTACAACGATAAAACCTGAATTATGAAATCCGATAAGTGCAATAAAAATACCGATGCCCACAGCACCACCAATACGCACACTTTGTGGGATGGCCTGAACAATAAGTGTTCGAATATTTAATATAGAAATCAAAACAAAGAAAACACCTGCCCAAAAAATGGCGCCTAATGCTACATAAGGACTGACGCCCATGCCGATAACCACGCTATAAGTAAAATAAGCATTGATACCCATACCGGGTGCTACAAGAATGGGGTTTTTAGCGTATAATCCCATGGCAATGGTAAGAAAAGCACTGAGTAATACCGTTGCGGTTAATGCGGCGTTATACGGAATGCCGGCATCTTTTAAAATAGCAGGATTAACAACAATAATATACATACCAGCAATAAAGGTTGTAATACCGGCAATAATTTCAGTTTTGAGATTGGTGTTGTTCTGTTTGAGTTTAAAATAATCTCGTGTCATAAAAGGACTTTTATAAAAAACGAATTTACTTGTTTTTCAGTAAAATAACAATAGGAGGAGTACTTAATTTATTCAGGGCTTCACTAAAAGTGAAGCCCTGAATATTTTTACTTATAAATCAAAATTCAGCAATCTACAAGGCGTTATCCTTAATATCTTGCACCACTTCAGGATTTAAAAGGGTAGAAGTATCGCCTAAATTTTCGGCATCTTTACAAGCTATTTTACGCAAAATTCGACGCATAATTTTACCACTTCGGGTTTTTGGTAAACCTTTTGTAAACTGAATTTTATCTAGTTTGGCAATAGGGCCGATATGCTCTGTTATAATCTGATTGATTTCTTTGCGCAAATTGTCGTGATCACGGCCTTCGCCTGTTTCTTTTAAAATAACATAACCGTACAAAGCGTTTCCTTTAATGTCGTGAGGGAAGCCTACAATAGCACTTTCGGCTACAGCTTGATGTTCATTAACGGCATCTTCTATTGGAGCGGTGCCTAAGTTATGACCCGACACAATAATCACATCGTCTACACGTCCTGTAATACGGTAGTAACCTACTTCATCGCGTAAAGCGCCATCACCTGTAAAATATTTATTTTTAAAAGCTGAAAAATAAGTATCGCGGTAGCGCTCATGATTGCCCCAAATAGTCCGTGCCATAGCTGGCCAAGGGAATTTTATACACAACCTACCATCTACCTGATTGCCTTTAATTTCCTGTCCGTTTTCATCCATTAAAGCAGGCTGAATTCCGGGGAAAGGCAGGGTGGCGTAAGTGGGTTTTGTAGGGGTTGCAAAAGGAATAGGTGTAATCATAATGCCTCCTGTTTCTGTTTGCCACCAGGTATCTACAATCGGACTTTTCTTTTTACCAATATTGTCGTTATACCAATGCCAAGCTTCTTCGTTTATGGGTTCTCCTACTGTTCCTAACACTTTTAAAGAAGATAAATCGTGTTTATCTACAAAATCTAATTTTTCTTTGGCTAAAGCGCGGATGGCTGTTGGTGCTGTATAAAATTGAGTGATTTTATGTTTGGCAACGATTTTCCAAAAACGTCCCCAATCAGGGTAAGTAGGGACACCTTCAAACATAACAGAAGTGGCACCATTGGCCAATGGGCCATAAACTATATAACTGTGTCCTGTAATCCAACCAATATCGGCGGTACACCAATACACATCATCTTCGCGGTATTGAAAGACATTTTTAAATGTATAAGCTGTGTAAACCATATAACCAGCTGTGGTATGCACCATCCCTTTGGGTTTTCCTGTAGAACCCGATGTATATAAAATAAACAAAGGATCTTCGGCTTTCATAATTTCGGGAGCACAATCTGCTGAAGCAGCATCTAGTAAAGGCTGTAACCATTGGTCACGTCCTTCTTGCATAGTAATATCAGAATTAATACGTTTAGCAACTAAAACGGTATCAACACCGGTACATTGCTCTAAAGAATCGTCAACTATGCCTTTTAAGTCGATTGTTTTAGCACCGCGATATGAGCCATCTGATGTAATAACCATTTTACAATCGCAATCGTTTATACGTGTAGCCAAGGCTGTTGCCGAAAATCCGGCAAATACAACCGAATGAATAGCGCCAATACGGGCACAGGCCAGTACAGAAACGGCTAATTCTGGAATCATAGGGAGGTAAATACATACCCTGTCACCTTTTTTTATACCCTGATTTTTAAGGACGTTAGCAAAGCGGTTTACTTGCTCGTATAATTGATTGTAAGTTATGTGTTGTGCCGCTTCATTAGGGTCGTTGGGCTCAAAAAGAATGGCTGTTTTATCGCCACGTGTCAATAAATGACGGTCGATACAATTCTCTGTAATATTGAGTTCGGCACCTTCATACCATTTTACTTCGGGTTTTGAAAAATCCCAATCTAAAACTTTGTTCCAGCGCTTGCGCCATATAAAATTTTCTTCGGCAATTTCTTCCCAAAAGACTTCGGGATTTCTAACCGATTTTCTGTAAACTTGAAAATATTCTTCTAGGTGTTTGATGTGGTAATTACTCATAATATTATTGTATTATAATTAGATAAATGGTTAAATTGTTGCTAATTAAATAGCAATTAAGATTTAATGCTTTTAAAATTATAAAAAAAATATTAAAATGTAGAATAAATCACATAAAAATATAATGCTAAATGATTAAATAGTTTATCTAGCTTAGATTACTTAAATTTAAAAGCTTAATTTTTTGCAATGGTATTAGATGATTTAGTTCAAATATTTATGAATAACTGGTTAATAATCAGTTTATTTTTTGTTATTGCTGTTTTTTATGCTTCGGTGGGTTTTGGCGGCGGTTCAAGTTATCTTGCCGTCTTAGCATTAACCACTTTGGCTTTTACACAAATCAGAGCAACGGCTTTACTGTGTAATGTTGTGGTGGTTAGTGGCGGGACTTATATGTACATTAAAAATGGTTATTTTAATTATAAAAAAATTCTGCCTTTGGTTTTACTGAGTATTCCGATGGCTTTTTTAGGAGGGTATTTGCAAATAGGCTTTAAGCTGTTTTATATTTTACTTGGATTTACTTTAACAATTGCTGCTATAACAATGTGGTTGTCTAAATATATTGATAAATCTGAAAAAGAAATAATTAAAGAAAGCAATTTGTTTAAAGATACCTCGTTCGGCGGCTTTATCGGTTTTATTTCGGGTTTGGTAGGTATTGGTGGGGGTATTTTTCTCGCACCGCTTTTACACCTTACTAAATGGGATACACCTAAACGCATCGCGGCTACTTCTAGCTTTTTTATTTTAGTCAATTCTATTGCCGGATTGTTAGGACAATTTCAGAATCCCAATTTTGAAATAGAACCCAAGCTGACTCTAACTTTATTGTTTACGGTTTTAGTTGGGGGGCAAATAGGAACGCGTATGAGTTTAAAATACCTAAATCCGAATACCATTAAGCGTTTAACGGCGATTTTAATTGCTTTTGTAGGTATAAAACTATTGTTAAAGCATTTATTTTAAAGTTGGTTCGATTATAAATCAATTTTTTTTTAAAGATATCAATAATTGTCATTCTGAACGAAGTGAAGAATCTCTATGAATATGAGATTCCCTGACCGAGGCAGGCGGGCTCGTAGTTGCTTTGCGCCTCTGTCGGAATGATATTTTGAATTAAAAATATGTTAATCTAAGATTATTTTAAAGTTCCTGTGTAAAGACTTTTTATAATACCATCGGCCAAACCAATTTTAGGAACGTAGATATTGCGGGCTTTACTCCATTTCATCGCTAGAAGATATATTTTAAGCGCCGGAATAATGACATCAGCGCGATCGGGATTGAGTTCTAATTTACTGATGCGCTCTTCGTAAGTCATGTTATTGTACAAGTGATATTGGCTGTTTAAATAAAGATAAGACATGGGACGTCCTAATTTTTTACCCGACATTTTAAAGATTTTATTGATGTTACCGCCAGAACCAATAAGATTGAGTTGACTTAAATTTTTTGTATTTGTTTTTATCCAGTTCTCCACATCTTGCCAAGTTTCTTTGGATACATTATCTCCTAGTTGGCGTACTGTACCGATGGGGAAAGATTTCGACTGACAAATGTTGCCATTTTTAAAAAGACTAAACTCAGTACTACCACCCCCTACATCGACATATAAATAATTTTTATCTTTATCTATGTACTGTTTTAAATCTGTTGAAGCAATAATAGATGCCTCGGTTTTACCATCGATAATATCAATTTTTATACCCGATTTTTTAAAAATGTAGTCGGCTACTTCTTCACCATTTTCAGCTTCACGCATGGCCGATGTGGCACAGGCTTTAAACTTCTCTACTTTATGCACATCCATCAATAACTTGTAAGCTATTAATGCTTGTGTCATACGTTCGCGGTTTTCGGTTGAAATCTTGTCTTTAAAAAAAACATCACTTCCCAATCGAATGGGCACACGAACCAATGAGACTTTTTTAAATTGACTTTTTTGATTTGCTTGTTCAATTATATTGGTAATTATAAGTCTAGTGGCATTCGAACCAATATCTATAGCCGCATATTTTAATATTTTTAAAGCGATAATTTAAATTTTTTAGGATCTATAAAATTTAGGAAATTCTTTTAGAACAATCTTTCCTTTTTTGATATTTTTCCAGTGTCCTTCATTGAATTTTATACCGACAATACCACAGGTTGGCACGTTTTCTATGTGCTCATTGCCAAACTGATTTACAAAATCGTTTATCCCGTGATTATGACTAAAAATAATAGCCGATTGAAATCCGTCGTCTAAAGCGCGAATGGTTTTTACCAAATAGCCATCGCTAAAACTGTAAAGAGAACTGTTGATTTTTAAATTGGCGAGTGGAAACTTAAAAGCTTCGGTAAAAATAACAGCGGTATGGAGTGCCCTGTTTGCGCTACTTGCCACAAAAACATCTGGTCTGTCTATTTTTTTTTGCAATAATTTAGACATAAAATATGCATCGTTAATGCCACGTTTTTTTAACGGGCGGTCAATATCTTTTATATTCTCGTATTGCCAAGAAGATTTAGCGTGTCGTACAATATATAAAGTTTTCATAGCCTTTTGTTGGTTGATTTAGGGTGCTAAGCGTTCTTTTAAAAATGAATAATCGGCTTGTAAAGTATACCGAATACGGTCGTGCATACGGTTTGGTCTGCCTTGCCAAAATTCAATAGTTTGGGGTTTTACCAAGTAACCACCCCAGAATTCTGGTCGTATAATTTCTTTATTTTTAAAATGTAATTCTTGTGTTTTTAAGGCGTCATCTAGTGCTTTTCGCGAAGCAACTACAGTGCTCTGTGGCGATGCCCAAGCGCCTAATTTACTACCATCTGGACGTGATTCAAAATAACCATCAGACAGGTTTTTAGGTAATTTTTCGGCAATCCCTTTTATAATGACTTGACGTTCTAAATTGCTCCAAAAAAAAGACAGACATACTTTAGGGTTGGCCGCAATAGCTTTGCCTTTTTCGCTGTTGTAATTGGTATAAAAAATAAAGCCTTCCCAAGTAAAGCGTTTTAATAAAACCATGCGGTTTTTGGGAAATTCGTCAAGGCCAATAGTAGCCACATTCATAGCATTTGGTTCGTCAATACCACCAAAATTTTCGACTTCATAAAACCAAGTTTGGAAAAGTTCTATTGGGTTTTCGGGTGTATTGTCTTCAAGCAAATCGCTTTTTTGATATGTTTTGCGGTAATTGCTCAAGTCTTTTCCCATAGCTCAAAAATAAGGATTTTAGGTTTAATTATTTTGTTTTTTTGATTTAATTAACCACAATCCTAAAAAGGTAATTAATCCGTTAACGGGGAGCAGTTCAAATCCGAAAATGTAGCCACCCAACCACTGAGATGAATTTTTGTTTAACATATAAGTTACTAGAACAGAGATGATAGCAATAATCCAAACATACTTATCTCTTATGCTGTATTTTGTAAAGAGCCCAAAAGCAAAGAGCCCTAAAAGCGGGCCGTAAGTATAAGAAGCAACTTGAAGTAAACTGTTTATCACATTGTCTTCTAAAACATACCTGTAGATAATAATGACGATAACAAGCATAATACTCATGCCAATATGGACTTTCTTACGGATGCTTTTTTGATGGTCTTTGGGCTTGTTTTCTATATTTAAAAAATCGACACAAAATGAAGTGGTTAAAGAGGTTAAAGCACTGTCTGCACTACTGTAAGCCGCGGCTATAAGTCCGAGTATAAATATGACGCCTACTGTAATACCGAGATTACTATTTAAAGCCACTTCGGGAAATAATAAATCGGTTTTAACTTGCCCGTCAACAACAGGTGTGGCAATACCAAACTTATGGGCATAGATAAATAAAAGTGCGCCTAAAAGCATAAAAATAAAAGTGACTACAAATAATACCAAACTAAACGACACCATATTTTTTTGTGCTTCTTTAAGGTTTTTGCAAGTCAGATTTTTTTGCATCATATCTTGATCGAGACCCGTCATACATATTGTGATAAACATCCCCCCAACAAAGGATTTTATAAAGTGGTTTTTAGCTAAAAAATCATCAAAAAAGAAGGTTTTGGTATAGGTTTTTAAAGCGTCGGAAGTGATGAATTCACTAAAACTCCAATCTAATTGCAAGTTGATATAATAAATGGAGGCAAAAAGGGCCGCTATCATAAAAAAGGTTTGCAAAGTATCTGTCCACACAATGGTTTTAATACCTGCTCTAAAAGTGTAAACCCAAATCATAATGATAGATAAAATGACGGTTATTTCAAACGGAACGCCCCAAGCATCAAATACAAAATATTGTAAGACAGAAGCGACTAAAAAGAGGCGGAATGAAGCCCCGAGAATACGCGAAATAAAGAAAAAAGTGGTTCCCGTTTTGTAGCTAACGTTTCCAAAACGTTGGTCTAAATATTGATAAATAGAGGTCACGTTGAGCTTGTAATAAACGGGTAGTAAAACAAAGGCTACAACAAAATAGCCCACCACATAACCCATTACTATTTGCAAATAGCTAAATTGTGTAGCGTCAACCCATCCAGGAACGGATATAAAAGTAACGCCAGAAAGCGAAGCACCTACCATACCAAAGGCTACCAAATACCAAGGCGAATTTTTATTGGCTTTAAAAAAGACGGCATTACTATCGTCTTTACCAGTTAAAAATGAGATGAGTATTAAAACACCGAAGTACGCGAGAATTAAAATTATGATATAGATTGGGCTCATAAAAATCTGTTTTAACAAAGAAACTAAAAAAAAATAAGAAATTAGCGTGCTAATTGTACATTTGCAATATGAATTTTTCTTCGAAATTAGTAGAAAGTGCTGTTGCCGAAATGGCGCAGTTGCCTGGTGTAGGAAAGCGTTCGGCTTTGCGATTAATTTTACATCTTTTAAAACAGCCCAAAGCGCAAACCGAAAGATTGACATTGGCGCTTAATAATCTTCAAGAGTACGTAACGTATTGTAAAAATTGTCATAATATTTCTGATGTTGACGTGTGTGAAATATGCGCCAATCCTAAACGGAACCCAAAAATTATTTGTGTTGTAGAAGATATTCGCGATGTTATGGCTATTGAAAATACCATGCAATTTAAAGGTATGTATCACGTACTGGGTGGTAAAATTTCACCAATGGAAGGTGTTGGTCCTCAGAATTTAAATATTGACAGCTTGGTGAAAAAGGTAAAAAATGAAGTAATTGAAGAACTTATTTTCGCTTTGAGTTCTACTATGGAAGGCGATACGACCAATTTTTATATTTTTAAACTACTAAAAGAGTGCGACATTAAAATTTCTACTATTGCGCGTGGTATTTCTGTGGGTGATGAACTTGAGTATGCCGATGAAATTACACTAGGGCGCAGTATTGTAAATCGCATTCCTTTCGAAAATTCTTTAAACATCTAATGCAATTATCGGTCGTTATAGTAAGTTACAATGCCGTACCCTTTTTAGAATTGTGCTTACATAGTGTCGTAAAAGCAATTGAAAATCTAGATGCCGAAATTATTGTGGTAGATAATCTTTCTACCGATGACACTTGCCAAAGGATTCAAGAAAAGTTTAAGGATGTCAAATTAATTGCCAACACTTCAAATTTAGGTTTTGCTACTGCTAATAATTTGGGTGTTTTAGAAGCTAATGGCGATTATGTCCTTATTTTAAATCCCGATACAGTTGTTGCCGAAGATACTTTTATAAACTGTTTGGCTTTCGCCGATAATACAAAAAACCTAGGTGCCTTAGGTGTAAAACTCATAGATGGAGGTGGTTATTATTTACCCGAAAGTAAGCGTAATTTCCCTACGCCTTTAGTTACTTTTTATAAAATGCTGGGTGTTAAATCGCAAAAACATGCTTACTATGCTAAACATGTTTCTGAAAATGATACGGGTAAAGTTGCTGTTTTGGTTGGTGCTTTTATGTTTCTTAAACGTGATACTTACTTGTTTGTTAAAGGTTTTGATACCGACTATTTTATGTATGGTGAAGATATTGATTTG
>JASFYX010000055.1:0-26624 GCA_045046885.1 Flavobacteriaceae bacterium | reverse complement strand
TGTGCGATGAAAAAGAAATCGTTACAAGCGTAAAAATGGGGAAATTGAAAAATACTAGATATTACCTAAAGAAGGCTTTAGTCAGTAAAAAACGGTAGAAAAGAGAATGTTTAAGCTTAGTCGTTTAAAAGTTTACCGTCCTTATCAAAGAAAAAGAATTTATCAAACTGCCCGACCTTACCATAGACATTAAACCCTTTGAATTTTGAATGAAACTTCCAAGCCCCTTTTTCGTTATTCTCTTTATCAGATCGGGTTATGTAAAAACCAATGGGCGCATAAGACTTGGGGGTTCTAACAAGTTTTTTAGACTCTAAATTACCTTGTAATATAATAAGGTTAATTGTTTTAAGGCTAATAGCCGGCGGTGTTTTGCCAAATAACCACAACAGATTAATGGTGACAGCTCTTTCTAAACCATTATTGATGTCAATATATTTATGAATAGAGTAAGTCTCACTACTGTTATCTTTTAAAATATCTTTTTTTGGATTAATCCATTTTGTATACTTATTAAGAACAATAGCACTCTCTGTAGCATTGACATTGTTAGTCGTCCAAGTACCGTCATTATTTAGAATAACTTTTAAATCGTCTTGGGTTTGCGCCTTGCTTAGGGTTACTGCAAGTATACAGCAGATTAAAATGATATTTTTCAATTGGTTTAGATTTTTTTGGTCTGATAAAAGTAGTAAATTTCTTTAAAATAATTGTTAAAAATCTAATAATTTAAAAATAAAAGAGCAAGTTCTTTATTTTGAACTTGCTCAATTTCAACTTTTTGTTGATTTATTTGTGACCTCGAATGGATTCAAACCATCAACCTCTTGAGCCGTAATCAAGTGCACTATTCAGTTATGCTACGAGGCCATTTTTATATTGGGGTGCAAATATATTTCTTTTAAAACGAATTAAAAAGAAAAATTAAAATTAATCTAAACTATTTTTTGTGACGTAATAACGCCAACCAATGAGTGCCATTTGCCATTTTTTAGCTTTGGCCATATTAATGCCTCCTTTGCCTAAACTAGGTAAAAGAAGTTTGTTGAGCTTGGCGAGTATTTTAAAGCAGTTCTTTTTCATTTAGAGTTCTCAATATTAACGACAAAAATAGCAAACTTATTTTATAAATGTTAAATGAGTCTGGAATTTGAAAATGATACGTAAATTTGTGAAAATTCATAAAATGAAAAAAATAGTAACCCTCTCTTTTACACTTTTACTGAGTCATATTTTGCTGAGTCAAATTGTAATAAACGAATTAGATTCAGACACACCAAGTACAGATACTCTTGAGTTTATCGAATTAAAATCGAATACCCCAAACTTTTCTCTCGACGGCTATGTGGTTGTGTTTTTTAATGGTTCAAGTAATGGAATGGATAGTAGCTATTTAACCATAGATTTAACGGGATACATAACAGATATAAATGGTATTTTACTTATAGGAAGCACCACCGTTTCTCCAGTGCCTCAGTTGTTGATTCCACAAAACCTTATACAAAATGGTGCCGATGCAGTAGGCGTTTATTTTGCGAGTCCACTCGATTTTCCTGATGGAACATTAGCAACAAGTACTAATTTAATAGATGCACTAGCTTATGACACCAGTGATGCAGATGATACTGTATTAATGGGGCTTTTAGGACTTACACAACAAATTAACGAAAATCAGAATGGTAAGAAAACAACAGAATCAATCCAACGTAATAATGATGGGTCTTACTCTGTAAAAACACCTACACCCAGACAGCTAAATGATGGAAGCGGTGTTGTTTTAAACGGTGTAACTATCGCAATAGCGCAAACACAATACAACGAGGGGGATGTCTTTAATATTTCATTTACTACAGAACAAAATGTAACAGCGGCTCTTACAGTTAATTTTACGTTGAATAATGGTGGCTTTACATCAGCAGATTTTACAGGAAATTTAGCACCTGTTATTCCCATTGGGCAAAATACTGTAAGCACAACAATTACTTTAGTTGATGATGCTCTAGACGAAGGAGATGAAGTTTTAAAAATACATTTTTCTGGCTTACCCTCAGAGTATTTAGCTCTTAATGATAATATTGAAATACGTATTGTTGACAATGACTTTGTTGTTTCTGGATGGGGAACGCCTGTAAATCCAACTTTTGGAAATGTGACGAGCACACAGCCAAATGGTTATTACAATAGTTTAAATGGTCTTGCTGATGTGAACTTACGTCAAGCGTTACAAAATATTATTGCTAATCCAAGTGTTGTCCGTGAACAAACTTATGCCGATATTATTGATATTTTAAAAGAAGCAGATCAAAATCCGGCAAACAGCAATCAGGTTTGGTTGCTTTATACCGAGCAAGGACGTGCAAAACTCGATTTTCAATTGACGTCAAGTAATGTAGGAAAGTGGAATAGAGAACATACTTTTCCTAGATCATTGGCTGGATATAATAGCTTAGATTTATTAGATGATGTAGCAGATGGTAAGGATATTTATTGGACCACAAACAAAGATTCTTTGCGTCACGGTAATTCTGATGCCCATGCGCTTCGCGCGGCTGATGGACCCGAAAATAGTGCTAGAAATAATAAGAATTACGGTATAGAATATAATGGTCCAACAGGCACTTTAGGGAGTTTTAAAGGAGATGTGGCACGCAGCGTTTTGTATATGGCTGTGCGTTATAACGGACTTGAGGTTGTTAATGGTTTGTCAACTAAAGTAGGAGAATTAGGCGATTTGGCAACTTTATTAACTTGGCACAGAAACGACCCACCAGACGATTATGAAATGAATCGTAACAATATTGTTTATACTTGGCAGTTTAATAGAAATCCGTTTATAGATCAGCCAGATTTAATAGAATATATTTGGGGGACAAAAGTAGGCACTGCCTGGGATCAAACATTGGCTGTTAAGGCGGAATCTCTTTTTGGAATTAAAATGTATCCGAATCCAACCAATGGTAAAATTTTCTTTAGTGGGATAAAAAGTCCAACTAAAATTGAGGTTTATTCAATTGAAGGACGATTGCTTTTAGAGCAAAAACTTAATAAAACAGCGTCTATAGATTTAAATATGTCAAGCGGTGTATATTTTATAAAAATAGCTTCAGAAGGTAAGCAGACTGTAAAGAAAATTGTAATTAATTAGTTGTCTCATCGAGCGCCCCCGAAGTTTCGGGAGCGACGATTTATTTATCATTACAGTATAATTCTCGACTACGCTCGAATGGACAATTTATAAGTTTACTTGAAGAGTTACTTTTTCTTTTTTAATGTGATTTCAATAACACCATTTTTGCCTTTTCTACCGTATTTGTTAATGGCTTTAATACCTTTTAAAACAGATATTGACTTGATAGATTCTGGATCGATTTTTTCCATAAAACCCTCTTTTACCACTTTACCATCAATTACAAAAAGTGGCGGATTATCATCTCTAGTATTGAAGTAGAATCCTTTTTTATGGTTACTGGCATCTATATCGCCATTTTTATCTATTTTAAAGCTCATTTTTGATTTTGTAGGCTTACCATCAGTTTTAAGATCAATGACTTCAATATCTTCAGGAATTTTGACTACTTCAATTGTTTTAGTAATAACGCCATTTTTATCAGTTTTAACTGCAATTACTTTTGTGATATTTCCGTCTTTATCTTTCCAAGTAGATTTGCTATTGTTTTTAATAATTTTATATTTCTTATGAAGCTTGTGAAGTTTTTCATCCGTTAAAACTTCTATTATATTTGTTTTAGTTCCGTCATCGTCTATAAAAACAACTTTACTTATTTTGTTTTTAGATTTAGTCATAAAAGTGTTTTGACCTTTGTCTTTAATCTTGTCAGAAAAAACTATAAAATTATTTCCTTTTAATTTATGAATAGTATCGTTATCATTTATTAATAAAATATCGTTTTCGTCCTTATCATCCATAAGGCTGTTTTGTAACTTTATCAGTTTTTGAGGATCGCCTGTGAAGTTTTCGATTTTATAACTAAAATAATTTCTATTTTTATTATGCTCATCTTTTCCAGTAGAAATACTTATTTTGTCTGATTTACCATTGTATTCTATCTTAATGGGTTGTATTGCATTACTCCTAGTAATTACATATTGGGTTTTAAAATTACCTTTAGAAGCTATTATTTTAATGGCTGTAATGTCATTTTTATCATTGCGCTTTAAGTTTTTAATTTTTATATCAAAATCAAACATATTTTTAAAAGTTGATTTTATTTTATCTAAAAAGGATTTTGTAGCATTTTTTTCAAATTGTATAGAAAAAGCATCAATATTTTCTATCTTAGGTTTAGAATCTTGTTTATGTTGCGCTACGACTTTTGTATTAAAAGCAAAGACAAATCCCACCAATAAAGGCAGAATTAAAGCTAATTTAAATTGTTTTAAACGGGGTGAATGATTTTTGTGTAACATCATAATACGTTTTTTTAAAAGTGAGTTGTAAAAATTATTAGCCAAAACCATTTGATAATTAGGCTTTGTTGTTTTTAATAATAAATAAGAATAATTTTTTGGGGCAATGGTAAATTTAGCTTCCTTATCAGCTATGTATTCTAAATTTTGAGTGATAGCTTTTTTATAATACCAAGCAAAAGGATTAAACCATTGTACACAAGTTAGCATATGCGCTAAAAGCATATCAATACTGTGTCTTTGTAACACATGTGTTTCTTCGTGTTTTAAAAGTTGCTGTATTTCTTCTTTGCTAAATTGTGCCGGATTGTAAACAATGTATTTAAAAAAGGAGAAAGGCGAAACGTCCTTTTGTGTTTCGATGATTTTATACGATTTGAATTCTTTAACAGATTTTGAGTTTAATATTTTTGTCAAATTTACTATCTGGAAAATGAGATACAATCCGCTTAAAGCGATACCTATAATATATATAGTAAAAAGAAAGCCCGTCCAATTAAAAGGGGTCTCAGAACCAGTACTCGCAAAGTTTTGAAAGTCCTTGCTGTAAACAAATTGTTGGGTTTGTGGTGCTAAAACATATTTGGTAATACTGATAAAAGGTAAAATAAATGACGCTAGAATACCTGTTACAAAATACATTCTGATACTTTTAAAATAAGTGTCGTGTTCTAAAAACAGTTTGTAAATGACTAAAAATAGGGCAATTATTCCTGCCGATTTTAATAAGAACAGATTCATGATTTACTTTTTTCTATGAGTTGAATGATTTCTTTGAGCTCTGCAACACTTATTTTTTCTTCTTTAGCCAAAAACGACACCACGTTTTTATAAGAATCTTCAAAATAATTGTGGATGGTACGACTCATAAATTGCTTGCGATAAGCTTCTTTGGTCACCAAAGGAAAATATTGATGGGTTGCACCAAAAGGAGTATGCCCCACAAAACCTTTTTCTTCCATTTTTCTAATAACTGTAGAAACGGTGTTGTAATGTGGTTTAGGGTCGGGGAGTTGCGCCACCAATTCTTTTACAAAGGCTTTTTTAAGTTGCCATAAAACGCGTAAAAGTTCTTCTTCTTTATGTGTTAATTTTTCCATAATTCAAATTTTACATTGCAAACATAACTAAAAAAATAGTTATACAACTAAAAAAATAGTTATTTAACAAAAAATTAATAAAAAATCGCTTATTAAAATGAGAATACTATCTTTGTTTTTTAAGAAATTAGCATTTAATTTATGAGTTTAGTTTTTGTTTTATTAGGGTTTGTCTTACTAGTTTTAGGAGGTGAATTGTTGGTTAAAGCTTCTGTAGGTTTGTCGTTTAAATTCAATATTTCAAAAGCGGTTATAGGTATGACTGTGGTATCTTTTGCAACATCAGTACCAGAACTGTTAGTGAGTATGCAAGCAGCTCTTAACGGACATTCCGATATTGCTTTGGGTAATGTAATAGGTTCAAACATTGCCAATATAGTATTGGTTTTAGGAGTAACAACTCTTATTGCACCACTTTTTGTCAATAAATATTTTTACAAACTCAACTGGCCAACAATGATGACTTTTACAGTGTTGTTGTTTTGGTTTTTATATAACGATAATCAAATTTCTCGTTTTGAGGGGCTGATTTTATTGTCGTTACTCATTTTATTTATTTATATTTTAGTTAGAAAAGCCAAGGTTTTAGGTGTTGGTATAGAAGAAATAAATGAAGATTTAACAGAGTCGTCTAATTTAAAAATTGGGCTTTGGTTTTTAATTGGAGGTGTCGCTTTATGGGGTGGTGCAGAATTATTAATAGATGGCGCTATTACCATGGCAAAAGAATTTAATATTTCAGAAAGAATTATCTCTATAAGTGTTGTAGCAATTGGAACAAGTATTCCAGAATTAGCAACCTCTATTATTGCGGCTGTAAAAAAAGAGAAATCTATTTCGTTGGGCAATTTAATAGGGTCAAATATATTTAATATAGGTTCTGTTGTAGGCCTAACAGCAATAGTGAGTCCTATTCCGCTTTTAGATCAAAAGTTACTCAATAATGATATGGTTTGGCTTTTAGGGTTCTCTTTAATATTACTTCCGTTGGTATTTCTGCCAAAAAGCTATAAAATTTCGCGTTATAAGGGGGCTTTTTTGTTAATGACTTATATTTTATTTTTATATATCATCTTTTAAGTAGGGGGTAAATAATTTAAAAAATATAAAATATTTTTTTTTGATAAAAAAAACAGGGGGTATGTCTAATTATTTCATAAAAATAATTATTTTTGTCATGTTAATTAAACAAAAATAATATTCCTATGTCAAAACTTAGATTTCAGGCCTTAAAAGAAACCCTTAACAGAAAACCCATTAATGTTGACGAAAACATTAAACGTTCGGTTTTATTTGGTGAAAATGTATTTAACCAAGATACAATGCGTCAATATTTAACTAAAGATGCTTTTAATGCTGTTATTAATGCTTTTAAATACGGTAAAAAAATTGACCGCTTATCGGCAAATCAGATTGCGCCAGCAATGAAAGAGTGGGCTTTATCTAAAGGTGTGACACATTATACACACTGGTTTCAACCTTTAACAGGAGGTACTGCAGAAAAACACGATGCCTTTTTTGAAACGATAGAAAATGGTCGTGCCATGGAAAAATTTGGCGGTAGCGAGTTGGTACAACAAGAACCAGATGCCTCAAGTTTTCCTAACGGTGGTATCAGAAATACCTTTGAGGCACGTGGTTACACGGCTTGGGATCCTACATCTCCTGCTTTTATTTATGGCACTACTTTATGTATTCCAACTGTATTTGTAGCTTATACAGGTGAAGCTTTAGATTATAAAACACCTTTATTGCGAGCGCTACAAGCGGTAGATAAAGCGGCGACTGATGTTGTAAGTAGTTATTTTGATAAAAACGTCAATAAAGTCACCTCCTCTTTAGGATGGGAACAAGAGTATTTTTTAATAGATAAAGCTTTAGCGGCTTCTAGACCAGATATCATAATGACGGGTAGAACGCTTTTAGGACATGCACCTGCTAAAGGGCAACAATTAGACGATCATTATTTTGGCAGTATTCCGAGTCGTGCTCTAAATTTTATGCGCGATTTAGAAACAGAATGTATGTTATTAGGAATTCCTGTAAAAACAAGACATAATGAAGTAGCACCCAATCAATTTGAATTGGCACCAATTTATGAAGAAACCAATTTAGCTGTCGATCATAATTCGCTGTTAATGGATGTTATGGGTCGTGTAGCGTCGCGTCATAATTTTAAAATACTTTTCCATGAAAAACCTTTTGCAGGTATTAATGGTTCAGGGAAACACAACAACTGGTCTTTGAGTACCGATACGGGTATTAATTTATTAGCACCTAGTAAAACACCAAAACGCAATTTACAATTCTTAACATTTTTCATCAATACAATTAGAGCCTTAAGAGAATACGAAGAGTTGATGCGAGCTGGCATTGCCTCTGCAAGTAATGACCATCGTTTAGGGGCAAACGAAGCGCCACCTGCAATTTTATCAGTTTTTATTGGCGAACAATTAACGCGTGTACTTAAAGAATTAGAAAATGTAACCAAAGGCAAATTATCGCCCGAAGAAAAAACCGAATTAAAGCTTAATGTTGTCGGTAAAATTCCTGAAATCCTTTTAGACAATACAGATAGAAACAGAACTTCTCCTTTTGCCTTTACAGGAAATAAATTCGAGTTTAGAGCCGTAGGTTCTAAAGCCAATTGTGCCGACCCAATGATTATTTTAAATACAGTTGTGGCCAAACAATTGAAAGATTTTAAACTTGAAGTTGATGCTTTAATTTCAGAGAAATCACTTAAAAAAGATGAAGCTATTTTTAATGTGTTACGTGAGTATATCAAACAATCGAAAGCTATTTTATTTGAAGGAAATGGCTACGGCGAAGATTGGCAAAAAGAAGCTGCTAAACGCGGTTTAAGTAACAATCGTACAACACCAGAAGCCCTTAGAGCAAAAGTGACTCAAAAATCAATCGATTTATTTGAAGAAATGGACGTAATGAATGAAGTGGAACTCAAAGCCCGTTACGAAATTAAAGTAGATGAGTATATTATGAATATACAAATAGAAGGACGTGTTTTAGGCGATATAGCTTTAAACCATGTTATTCCAACGGCTATTTCGTATCAAAATTTACTCATAAAAAACGTGAGAGGTCTTAAAGATATCTATGGCGGTTCATTTAAAAAGTACAGTAAAGAACAATTGGCTTTAATTGAAACAATTTCAATGCATATAGAAAATATTTCTACTAAGGTTCACGCTATGACAGCGGCTAGAAAAAAGGTAAACAAGATTGAAGACGCTGTTAAAAAAGCAGATGATTATTGCAATATTATCAAACCTTATTTTGATGAAATTCGTTACCATTGCGATAAACTTGAAATGATGATTGACGATGAGTTGTGGCCATTGACAAAATACAGAGAAATGCTCTTTACACGATAAATAAAATCCCGCTTTAAGCGGGATTTTTTATTGCTAGATTAATTCAAAAAAAGTACTACTTTTAAAACCGTAAACAACAAACCTTATAACAATGAAAAAATTATTCTTTCTCGTAATTGTTTTGGTAAGTAGTATAGCTACATCACAAAGCAAAAAAGTATTAAAATTAATCGATAATGTAGAGCCTAAAGTTATAGAATGGCGTCGCGATTTTCACGAACATCCCGAATTATCTAACCGCGAATTTAGAACCTCAAAAATTATAGCTGATTATCTAAAAAGTTTGGGTATTGAAGTCCAAACCGGTGTTGCTCATACAGGTGTCGTAGGTATTTTAAAGGGCGGTAAACCCGGTCCCGTAGTCGCCCTACGTGCCGATATTGACGCTTTACCTGTTACAGAACGCGTCGATTTACCTTTTAAATCTAAATTTACAAGTACTTATAACGGTATTAAAACCGGAGTGATGCACGCCTGTGGTCACGATACGCATATTGCTATGATGATGGGAACGGCCACTGTTTTATCTAAAATTAGAAAAGACTTAAAAGGAACCGTCAAATTTATCTTTCAACCTGCCGAAGAAGGCGCACCTGTAGGCGAAGAAGGTGGTGCTAAATTAATGGTAAAAGAAGGCGTCCTTAAAAACCCCGATGTGGATGTTATTTTTGGGATGCATATCAGTTCCGGTACCCATGTAGGTAAAATTACTTATAAACCGGGAGGCACTATGGCAGCTGCCCAACGATTTGAAATTCATGTACACGGCAAACAAGCCCATGGTTCTACACCTTGGATGAGTATAGACCCAATAGTAATTAGCGCACAAATTATAAATGGATTACAAGTAATAATAAGTCGTAATTTAGATTTAACAAAAGAAGGCGCTGTTATAACTGTAGGGATGATAAAAAGTGGTATTAGAAATAATATCATTCCAGAAGAAGCTACTTTAATAGGTACCATTAGAACATTAGATTACGATATGCAAAAAAAGCTTAATAAAACTATGATAAAACGTGTTAAAGCTATTGCCGAAAGTTATGGTGCTACTGCAGATATTACTATTGATGAAGGATTACCCATTACTTATAACGACCCTGCGTTAACTGCAGAAATGCTACCCTCTTTACAAAAAGCGGTGGATAAAGGAAAACTTGTTGAAATAAAAGCCATTACAGGTGCTGAAGATTTTTCATTTTTCCAAAAAGAAGTCCCCGGTTTGTACTTTTTTGTAGGAGGGACACCTCTTAATGTTGCCGAGAAAGATGCGCCATCACATCACACACCTAGTTTTTATATAGATGAAAGTGGTATGAAAACTGGTGTAAAGGCTATGGTTAATCTCACTTTAGATTATATGAATAAGCACGCTAAATAATTGCGTGTAATTTATAAATAAAAAAAGCTGCTAAAAGGCAGCTTTTTTTATATAATATTATGACGTTTGGCTTTTATAACAGCTTCTAATTTGTTGTGAACCTGTAGTTTTTTATAAATATTTTCTATGTGCTTTCTTACCGTTCCTGTAGATATAAAGAGGTTGTCGGCAATTAAATTATAGTTCAGCCCTTTACTAAGTTGTTCTAGTATTTCGGTCTCGCGTTTAGAAAGACTTATATTTTCTTCCTTTAGATCATTATTTAAAACAGATGGGTCTCTTAATAATTTTAGTGTTTTAAGAGCTATACTCGGACTCATAGGCGCACCGCCATTTATGACTTCTATAATGCAATTGTGTAATTTTTCGGGGTCAATTTCTTTTAACAAATACCCGCTGGCACCGGCTTTAATAGCATTAAAAATCATAGCATCTGAATCGTGAACTGTGAGAATAATTATTTTAATATGAGGATATTTATTGTGGATTATATCTGTGGCTTTTATACCATCCATTACGGGCATTTGAATATCCATTAAAATAATATCTATATTGTGATCTTCTTCTAATTTACCTATTAATTCGGCGCCGTTGGCTGCTTTATATTTGAATTTTAAATCTTTAAAAAAAGAAATTTTTTCAATTACAGTATTGGCTAAAAAAGAATTGTCTTCGGCTATGGCAATTTTGTAGGTCATAGTTTATTATTAGTATTTGTAAAGAAGCACATAAATTACATATATTACAATACGATATTTAGCGTATTTAGGGGGATTTCTATAATTATAGTAGTGCCCTTATTTTTATCTGATTTTATTTTTACCGAGGCTTCAATATCATCGGTTCTTTTTTTGATGTTGTTTAGACCATTTCCTAATTTAACATCAGTAAGGCTAAAACCTTTACCGTCATCTGAAATATTTACGACTAAATTTTTATCAGTTTTGTCAAAATTGATGTTTATCGTAGCAGCTTCGGCATATTTTAAAGTATTATTAATAGCTTCTTGAACAATTCTGTAGAGATTTATGCCTTGCGAAGCATTAAAAACAACTTTAATATTGCTGTTGTTTATAAAATTAAAGGTTACATTTTCATAAGAAGACTTAGCCTTATCGATAAAGTTTAAAACCCGCCCTTCAAAATCATTTAAACTTATTTCATTTTGATCCATAGCCCAAATAGTATCTCTCAGTTGAGAAATAGTATCATCTGAAAAAGTAATAATTTTCGATAATTTATCGAGTAGTTTATTGTTTTTAGGGTTGGTAAGAAATTTTAAGTTTTCTATACTTGAGATAATAAAAGATAATTGAGACCCAATATTATCGTGTAAATCTCTCGAAATTCTAAGTCGTTGCTCTTGTAACTTATTTTGGGTAGTGGCAAAAGATAGCGCTTCTTTTAGTTTGTATTCTTCTTTTATTCTAAGATTTTCTAATCTGTGTTGTCTTCTAAAAAAATAGCTATAAATCAATACAATAATAAGAGCTGAACCTAACAAAATAGCGTAAAGACTTCTTGATTTAGATTTTAAAACTTCCTTTGTTAATGCCACATCTTTTTTGGCTAAAGCGCGTTCTTTTTCTGATGTTTTATAACGTGTAGATATTTCTATAATTTGACGTTGCTTGCCGCTGTTCATCAATGAATCTTCAATTGTTTGGTATTTTTTGTAATAGGTTAAAGCTTTTTTATAATTTTTTAATTTAAGATTTAGCTCATGAAAGCGGTAATAAGCTTCAGATTCAAAACGCCGTTGTCTGTATTTTAAGGTGTTTTGTAAGGCACTGTCTAATATTTTTTGGGCTTCTTTATAGTGCCCCTTCTCTAAATAAATCTTCCCTAAATTTACAAGAGTAACACCTTTACTTTCTAAAAATCCGGGGACACTTAAAGATTTTAAAGTGTATTCTTCAGCCTTATCTAATTTATTCTGTTTAGAATAAGTGTTTCCAATATTTGAGTACCACACTCTTAATAACGAAGGTTTTTTCAGCTCTTTAAATATCTTAACGGCTTTCTTATTGTAGTATAGAGCACTGTCAGACTGCTTGAGTTCATCGTAAGCTATGCCAATACCCCCTAAGCACAAACCCTTAAGTTTTTTATTCTTATTGTTTTTTAAAATAGTTAAAGCCCTTTTATTCCAATTAATAGCTTCTTTATAATTACCCATACGGTCGTAGGTAAAAGCAATTTTATTAGAGATGTCGGCAATTTTTGTACTGTCTTTTGTGCTTAAGAAATAATTTAATGTTTTAATACCGTACTCTAGGGCTTTAGGAAACCATCCTTTACGTCTGTAAATGTCTAGTTTAGTTTCGTAAATAGCGGTTTTTAAGGCGAGGTTCTCTTTTATACTTATGTTTTCAGCCTCATTTAGATATTTTAAGGCTAGGTTATCTGAACTGTTTTTGTACACCTTACCTAATTGGTAAGCTGTTTCACAGATAAGGCTGGGTTGATCTAAATTTTTACTTAAGGCATAAGCTTTTTGAGCGTAATCTAAAGCCAAACTATCTGCAATGTCCACAGTGTGTTGCGATAAAGTGATAAGAAGATTTATCTTGTTAAATCCTTTTGCTTTTTTTAGTTCTTTTTGATATTTACTAATAGAGTCGTTTTGTGCATAAGTAAAAACAAGGCTTAGATTAAATACTAAAAATAAGAGGAGTCTTCTTGACATTTTTTTCGGACTTTGTTTACAAAAATAGATAATAAATAGCCAAAATTTTAGAAATTAAAATTTTGGCTATTTCCCCACTACCATTTTGGTTGATTTTGGGTTACAGGTTTTTATAAAAAGCGACTATTTCTTCGGCTTTAGCCACTTCATTAGAAGGTATCGGAATTCTAAATTCATCATGCGTACGTCCTTTATGAGCATTCCAAGCTATTTCAAAGCAGATATAATTTAAATCATTTTTGCTCTTTGATACTACAGAAAGTAACCAATACTTTTTTGATATTAATATTTTTTTTAAACCGTTGATTTCTAAATGGTTTTCAAATATTTTAATTTGAGGGTTTTTAACCTTCCTTTTAAAATATTTTTGAGACTTTCTATATCTTATATATGAGAAAAAAAGGGCTAAAGGCAAAGTAATAATAAGTGCAAATAATATTGGAGTGCCTTTAACAAAAACTAAAATTAACAGACCAAATATTAAGATGAGAGCCCCATATATAATATTGTCTATTTTCTTTTGTTTACTCTGAAATTTTGTAAATATTCGCCATTCGTTGTTGTCATATTTAAAATGAAATAATAATGAGTTTTCAGTATTTTGAGACATAGATTAATTTTTAAATTTTATTTCTCTTACTGTCTTAAAGGTGTTATCGCATATATGAAAATCTACCGGTTCACCATTAAAAACAGAATCGGATATTTGACTGGCCATTAATTGAAAAATAAAATTGTAACTACTGTCTTTTATGGCTTTTTCATTGGTTACCATTCTAAATTGGTAGCGATTGTTTTCTTTATCTCTGCTCAGTTTGACAGATTTTGCGTTGCCATCTGCAAAGCCCGAGCTGATTAAATATTTACCCAAATTTTGAGCTTCTAATTTGCTAACACCGTTTGTGTAATAGACCTCAGTTTTATCAAAACTCAATTTTTTCCCATAACCATCGCAAGCTGTTGTAAGTGCCGTGAAAGCCAATAGCATTATTAAGGATTTTATATTTTTCATAAGCTTACTTTTTGCCTAATACAAACTTTTCTAAACTTCCTACGTTGGCTCCAACTACTGCATTTACTAATTTATAGAGGTTTGGATCTAAACCAACGGCTTCATTTCGGGTTTTAGTCTTTCCTTTTTTGTTTTTGTATTCTACTTTTTTAAATACAAAAATATCTCTGTATTCTGGCTTTTTTGCGTATTGATTTGATGAAATTTTAACACTGATACTTTCACTATAATCACCATAGTACGTTTTGCTACCACTTGCAGGGTTTTTATACAATATATTAGACTGAATAGAAAAAACAGCGTCACCTGTTATAGACATTACTATTTCTACTGTTAAAATAGCATCTAATCCAAGTTGGTTAAAAAAGGCGTCTCGAGCTTTACCTGCCTTGCTAGTACTGGTAGAAGCAGTTAAACCAAAGCTTACTAAAGGCATTGCTCGGTATCCAATTGCAGGGCCTGAATTACCAGAGCCAGTTATTCCTGAAAACAATTTAAGAATCTTCGGATTCTTTAACTTATAGTTATTATACAAGTCTCGCTTAGTATCTGTATCTAAATATTCAGAAGGTTCAAGTAAGTTCATCCCTTTATGGCTAAATGATTCTTTCATACCTTTTATTACATTGAAGTAGATTTGATTTGCAAGCATACTTACGCCATCTTTTGTTGCCTTTGATGTAGTACTGTGTTTCCAACCTCCAGCTGTATAGGAAGATGAAGAACTTTTATCGTGAACTATAAAAGTCAATATTCCTACTTTTTTAGGGAGCACATAGTCTGCTTCTGTGGCATACCCTTTTTTTATCTGCCATTTTCTAATGTATTTAGAGTCACCAAGTCTTCCGTAAACAAATGTTTTACCGTACATTTTTTTTGGATTATCTAAAAGTTTTTTAATACCGGATGATTGTGCCGAAACATTGATGCTGATTGTTAAAAAGCATAAAATACTAAGTACTGAAATAACTTTTTTTTTCATTTTAATTGTTTTTGCTGTTATGATTACTGTTTATTTTTAGTGAATTTAGTTATGGCCAAAAGTGCATAATAAGCCATTGTATTTCAATACGATGATTTACGTATTTTAAATAGTGCTATTTTGCTAAAAGTTTTTACTTTTGCCCTTTAAAATAAAAAACTAAAAAAAATTAAAAAAAATGAGTTTATTTAATTGGTTTGGCCCTTCAGGAAAAGGGAATGACACTATTAAAGAATATTTAGATAATGAGGCCGTGGTTCTAGATGTTAGAACACCTTTAGAATTTAACGAAGGTCATGTAGAGGGGTCTTTAAATATACCACTTCAAGTTATTGAAGGACGCCTTCACGAAATAAAAGATTTAAGTAAGCCTATTATTGCAGTATGTCGCAGTGGGGCGCGTAGTGGTAACGCCGCTATTTACTTAAAACGTCAAGGTCTTGATGTTATAAATGGAGGTCCTTGGCAAAATGTGGCAGCAGTTTTATAAAATAATCAGAATTTAATATTTGGATAGATAGCTATTAATGCTGCTATTTTTTTATTCAATTTTTTTTCAAATTTTTGATGCGCTTCTGTGTTCTTATTAAAAGGACGGTGTTGCAAATCTTTTTGAATCCCCTCAATAATAGTCATTGTTTCTTTTGCCTTGTCGGATAGCCAAGAGGTTTTAAATAAATCCCAAATATAATTGACGGCTGTGCTGTTTGGATGAATCATATCGGCTTCGTAAAAGCGGTAATCGCGTAAATCGTCCATCATAATTTCGAAAGCAGGAAAATAGTAACGGCTCTTATACTTATTAATGTGTTCTTGAACAGCCGAAATTAAATGTGCTTTGCTCTGCATATTTTCGGAAAAACCATTGCGTAAATGCCTTACGGGACTCACAGTATAAATTATTTGAGCCTTTTTGTTTACCGATTTTATAGCTAATTCTATGGCTTCTAAATCGGCACTTATTTGTGCAATACTTTGCAACGATTTTGTGAATTTATTTTGCGGTACTTTATGACAATTAGCCACAATTTCTAGGGTGTCATTATCAGTAAAAACCCAAGCTGTTCCTAAAGTAATAACAATATGCGAAGCCGTTTTTAAAAAATCATGTCCTTCTTTAATCGATGTATTAATAGCCGATAAAGTTTTTGTTAAATCGGGTGAAGAAAACTGCGAATGGTGCTTAAAACTGTGCCATAAACCGTCGTGTTCTATTAAATCTAATTTGGTGTAAGTCTTGTTATTAACACAATCTTTAACAGCTTTTTTTAGGGCGCTTGAATTAAATACAATGCCATGTGGGTTGGTAAGTGTATCAAACTTAAAATAATCTAATTTTTGACTAATATGCTCTGTAAAACAAGAGCCCAAAAGTAAAATATGTGAATCATAATCTATACTTTGACTTTGCTTTTCAAGCTTTATAGTTGTTCTAAATGATGTCATAAATTAATACTTTTCGGGCACAAAAGTCTGATCAGTAAAAGGGGGACGTATATAACCTTCTTCAACTTTTCGGGGTGCTAATACAACTTTTTTATGCTCAATTTCTTCATAAGGAATACTGCTTAACAAGTGGCTTATACAGTTTAAACGGGCGCGTTTTTTATTGTCGGCAGGTACTACAAACCAAGGGGCTTGTTTGGTATCTGTGTATTTAAACATTTCGTCTTTGGCTTTGCTGTAATCGAGCCACTTTTCGCGCGATTGTAAATCCATCGGACTCAATTTCCAACCTTTAGTAGGGTCGTCTATTCTAGACTGAAAACGTTGTTCTTGTTCTTCATCAGAAACCGAAAACCAATATTTAATAAGTATAATGCCCGAGCGGATAAGCATACGCTCAAAATCTGGACAAGTCCGCATAAATTCTTGATATTCGGCATCAGTACAAAAATTCATAACCCGTTCTACACCTGCACGATTGTACCAACTACGGTCAAACAAAACCATCTCTCCAGCAGCCGGTAATTGTGTAACATAACGCTGAAAATACCATTGACTTTTTTCGCGATCTGTAGGGGTGCCTAAAGCCACAACTCTACAAATTCTTGGGTTAAGACTTTGCGAAATACGTTTTATAACACCACCTTTTCCGGCAGCATCACGTCCTTCGAAAATAACGACTACTTTTAGTTTTTTAAGGCTAATCCACTCTTGTAATTTAACGAGTTCAACTTGTAAATTAGCCAATTCTTTATTGTAAAATTTGGTGTTTATCTTACGATTGTCCTTTTTTTCGGGTTCTATGTTTTTAGAAGGATTCATGGTTTTAATATAGTTATTTTAAACTTTTAGGATTTTTACCCAATTTCTTTTCTTCTGATTTTACTCTTCTTTCTAATTTTTTTAAGTCTTCTTCTGCTGGTAGATTTTCGGGAGCAATACCTCTTTCTAATAATATTTTTCTTACAGAACGATTGTTTACAATATGTTCCGTTGATATTTTTCTCCCTGTATTTAATCCTTTTTCTTTGGTGTTAAAAACAGTTATTTCTGTTGCAAAATCTTTTGCTTTTATAGTTATTGTTGGTAAGAAATCGGCTAAAGGTCTAGTAAGAGGTACACCCATTTTCTTTTTCATCTGTTTGGTTGTTAGTCCACCAAATAGGGCTTGATCGCCTTTGCTTCTAATAATGCCAAAGTTTCTATCATTGCCCGTTTGTTCGTAAATTAAAGTGCTTAATTCTTTTTCAGATAAAGAAAGTTTTGTTCTTGCTTGCAGACGTTCCCAATCTTTTATTCGCTGTTCAATTAATTCTAATTTACGAGTTTTAATAGCAAAATAGTTTTGAGCAAATGCAATGGCTTCTTTTTTTGGATCTCCGTTTTGAGTAACTAAATAACAAGCGTATCTTGTTAGCATTAAATCTTTAATCTCTCTTTGAGTGCTTGAGCCTATTGTAACCATTTTCCCGATATCGGCAAAATGGTCTTCAATGTTGTTTTCTGATACTTCACAAGAAGTTTTCGCCTTGTTGATTACCTTTACAAAATTACCCCATTTAATATAACCTAATAAGTGTTGTAATTCTCTGGCAAACCAAAACTCAACACCGTTATCTGTAGAATACGAACAATCTTCAAAATTTTGAGTTAAGGATTTTATTATTTCTTTTTTCATATTCTATCTTTTTAAAATATAAAGTTAAGGTTTATTTTAATATACCACTAAGTCTGAATACTTCGTGGAGCGGGTTTGTTAAAATGTTTGTTGTTTCAATTTTAGTTTAAAATTAAGCATTATTTTTATGAGTTGTTAACCAAATAATTATTCTTTAAATGTTAGAATTTTAATCAGTTTCTCATTTACATAATAATTTCCAGTTCCTAACTTTTCTTTTTTAAGAACTTTATCTTTAGCTAATAGATTCAAATATTTAGAAGCTGTTATTCTGGAAACGCCTAAATCATTCTCAATGAATTCAATTTTGGTGTAAGGATGTTTAAACAAATTGTTTAATAAATCTTGACTGTAAAATTTGTAATTATTTCTCAGTAAGTTTTTATATTCAAATATTAAGTCTTTAATTTTTCCAATGAGAATAATTGTTTCTTTCGAAATTTGTTCAATACCATCTAACATATATAATAGCCAATTTTCCCAATTGTCAGTTTCTCTAACTTCTTGTAGAAGCTTGTAATAATTAGCTTTGTGTTCAATGATATACCGACTTAAATAGAGAACAGGTAAATTCAATAAATCATTCATTACTAAATACAAAACATTAATAATACGCCCGGTTCTGCCATTGCCATCGTAAAATGGATGAATACTTTCAAACTGATAATGAATTATGGCCATTTTAACTAAAATATCAAACTCTGATATAGTAGAATCGTTTATAAATTGTTCAAGATTTTTCATTAAATCTAGAATTGTATCATAATTTTGTGGTGGTGTGTAAACAATTTCTCCGGTTGTTGTATTTTTTAAGGCAGTTCCGGGTACTTTTCTAATTCCGGCATTATTTTTTTCCAACGCAGATTGAATAGCTATAATATCATTATTTGTTAGTATTTTATTTCTTTTAATTAAACCAAATCCTTTTTTTAGTGCAGAAATATAGTTTTGAACTTCTTTGGCATTTAAAGATTTGAACCCTTCAAGATTTAATCCCGCTTTAAAAATATCATCGTGAGTTGTTATAATATTTTCAATGGCAGAACTGTCTTTAGCCTCTTGTAGCCCCAAAGTATTTATTAAAATGTTTTCGTTTGGAATACTTGATGCAATGCCTTTTAACTCTGCTAAGGCTCTATGAGCTGAAGCTAGTTTCTTAAGTACTTTTTTAGTTTCAACATCTTGTTTAAGTGGTAATTTTTTTAAATTTTCTGATTCCATTATGTATAGAAATATCAATTTTCTTTACAAAGATAATTAATTATGATAAGATTATCGCATTTTCTTATCATAACTTTCGCAAATGATAAAATATTTTAACTTATTTATCAATGCCATTTTTCGGAAAACTTATATCGGGTAATGGACTTTTATAAGACTTGTGAGACGAAAAATCGGGTATTCTTAATGATGAAAATTTTGTTTCTAAATTAAACTAAAAAAGAGGTGTTTTTTAACTCAGTTTTTTGTTCTAGCTAGTATTTAACTGTCAATAATTAAGCTTATTAGTTTGTATGATTCTTTTATTTTGCTAAATTTTTGAGAATCTAGAGCTAATTTTTTTTCCTTTTTTATAATAATTCCAGGATGAACTAAATTTCTTGTCAATCTTAAAAAATGACTAATGTCATTAGTTGAAAAAGTATATTTTTCGGATTCTATATTTGGTAACCATTCACATTTATCACATACTTTTATTAATGTATTTAAAGTCCAATCTAGTGGGTTTTTAGATTTGATTTGTTTGTTTGGAATACCCATTTTTCGAATAGTAGTTTTGATTTCATTTGTATTCCTCAAACATTTAATAATCATCTTAGTCTCAATAGCTGAACCTAAAAGTATTGTAGAAGCTAGAAAAGCTCCGTTCCTTTCGCTTATTTCCGCTTCTTTTTGATAAACATTGGATAATTCAATAAGTCTTTCTATTTCGTCTTTGATATGTTTAGATATACGCCCTTTTTCAGCTATTTTATTAAACTCAATGTTGTTGTTAATATATTGGTCATATATTTCCTTTGAAGCATATTCTTTATATAATAATTCGGTATTAGTATTTAATACTCTTTCGTAATCATCGTTTAACTTTTGATATTCTAGAGGATATTCATCTTTAGTCCAGTATTCATCAGTCTCAAGTCCGTATTTCTTTTCAATCAAATTCATTTTTTTAGTAATTGGTTTCAATTCTGAATCATAAAAATTATTGATAACTCTTGATTCAAAAATTAAACATTCAATTGAAAACCATTGATAAAAATAATATTCCTCTCTAGAAAATTCTGAAGAGTTGTATAGTAACTCAGAAATTTTCAAAAATAGAATAGCTTTATTTTCAGTATTGTCAGAACCCGTATTTTTTAGATTAATGGCTAATTGTTTTGTTTTATCTGAACTTTCAGCTTTCGAAATAAAAATAGCAATAATATCTAATAGTTCTTTATTATCAGTATCAATCATCGTTTAGTCTTGAAATTAATTAATAGTCCACAGGCTTTTTATATTAGCTATACAACGAGTTTTTATAAGATTTGTGCGACTGAAAAATCGGAGATTTTTCGGACGAAGCAAATCGTTAGTTGAATATTTATCAGTTCGTTATTTAGTTTAAATGTAAGCATAAATTTTATGAGGTGTTGTAAGTAGTTTCTAATTCTATAACTCTATCTAAATGGTAGTCGTCATGTTCAGCTACAAAAAGAAATAAATCCATTGTTCTCATTGGTGTTTTCAATCTTGGATGAAGAGCAGAATTATATGCTTCTTTTTCAGTTAGTTTATGAAGTTTCTTTAGCGTCAAAAAGCGAATATTTATAAATTCATCAATCAAAGTGTAAATATCTTTCTCGTTGTGTTCAGCTAAATCCGTTTTTTTGTTTTCCAAGTCGGCTGTCCTCAATTCCTCTTTATTGTTTAATATATCTTCAAGTCTTCCTTGCCAAATCGGTTCTAAGTCAATTAAATGACCAATATTTTCTTGGATAGACCATTTCCCATTTCTCTTAATTGTTAAATATTCAGTTGGTATTTCGTTTATTTTCTCCTTTAAAAGCAATGGAGTTTTTTCCAAACGTTCAATTATCGATGGAAGGATATTTTGATCGTATGAAAAGTCAAATTTTCTATCAAACCATTTTTCTTTTTTCATTGGAATCGGCTTTAATTACTTACAACTTGTTATACTCCAACAAATATAACTATTTATCAGCTAAATTATTAAGATAACTGTATAAAAAAGACTACTTTATAAAAGCGGTTGCTGCTTTAAGTGCCGCTGTAATTCCCGCAGGGTTTTTACCGCCGGCTGTGGCGAAAAAAGCTTGGCCACCACCACCGCCTTGTATGTGCGTGCCCAGTTCGCGGATAATAGTCCCTGCATTGAGGTTTTTACCTGCCACCAATTCTTTAGAAATATACAAAGAGAGTAGGGCTTTGCCATTTACATTAGCGCCCGCTAAAAAGAACAGATTGTCTATTTCGGCACCCAATTCAAAAGCCAAAGTTTTAATGCCATTGGCATCTAAATCTACAGTAGTCGCTAAAAAGTTAACATCATTTATTTTTGTAATACTGTTTTTTAAATCGGCTTTTAAATTTTTGGCTTTGTCTTTTAGTAAGCTTTCTACTTGTCTTTTTAAAAGGATGTTTTCTTCTTGTAAACGACTCACAGCTTTTATAGGATTACCTGTTTGTTTTAAAGAGGCTTTAAGAGTAGTGAAATCGGTGTCTAATTTTTCAAAATAAGCTTTGGCAGCTTGTCCGGTAATAGCTTCAATACGACGCACACCTGCGGCAATAGCACTTTCTGAGGTGATTTTAAAATACCAAATAGCACTTGTATTGGGTACATGTGTCCCCCCACAGAGTTCTTTAGAATCGGCAAATTGTATCATACGGACTTTATCGCCATATTTTTCGCCAAACAAAGCCATAGCCCCTTGTTCTTGCGCTGCTGAGATAGCAATATCACGGTGTTCTTGTAACGGAATTTGTGCTTGTATTTTAGCGTTTACAAAGTCAGACACTTGTGTTATTTCTTCTGCCGTCATTTTGGCAAAATGCGAAAAGTCGAAGCGGAGGTTTTGAGGTGTTACCGCAGAACCTTTTTGTTCAACATGAGTACCTAACACTTCGCGTAAAGCTTGGTGCAATAAATGTGTAGCCGTATGATTATTAGCCGCTTCTAAACGGGCATTTTTATTAACGAATAGTTCAAATGTATCCTCAATTTTTTGAGGTAGTTTTTTGCAAATATGTACAATAAGGTTGTTTTCTTTTTTGGTATCAAGCACAGAAATTTTATCGCCTTGAGCGGTATTAAAATAACCCGTATCACCCATTTGACCACCCCCTTCCGGATAAAAGGGTGTTGTATTAAATACTAATTGGAATTGCACACCCTCTTTTTTACTCGTAATTTTTCTATAACGTGTAATTTTAGCTGTAGCCGTTAAGGTATCATACCCTACAAATTGGGTTTCGGTGTTGCTTAACACCTGCCAGTCGGCTGTTTCTAAAGTAGCAGCAGCTCTAGAGCGTTCTTTTTGTGCAGCCATAGCTTTGTTAAAACCGGCTTCGTCTAATGCTAAGCCTTTTTCTCTTAATATAAGGGCAGTTAAATCTATAGGGAAACCAAAAGTATCGTACAATTCAAAAGCTTTGGCACCGTCAATTGTGTTGCCTTTGGTATTTTTAATAATGCTTTCTAATAATTTAAGACCTTGTTCAAGGGTTTTTAAAAACGAATTTTCTTCTTCTTTTATAACACCTAAAATCAGTTTCTTTTGCGTGTTGATTTCAGGAAAATAGGTGCCCATTTCTGTTGCCAATACATTTACCAAATTGTAAATAAAAGCCTCTTTCATATTTAAAAAAGTGTAGCCGTAACGGATGGCACGTCTTAAAATACGGCGGATAACATAACCGGCGCCGTTATTAGAGGGTAATTGACCGTCGGCAATGGCAAAAGCTACAGCACGTACGTGGTCTGCAATAACGCGAATGGCGATATCAGTTTTTTCTTGTGTGCCATATTTTGTGTTGGTGACGGTTTCAATTTTATGAATAAGCGGTGTAAAAACATCGGTATCGTAGTTAGAAGTGACGCCTTGTAAAACCATACACAAACGTTCAAATCCGAGTCCGGTATCTATGTGCTTTTGAGGTAAATTTTCAAGAGAGCCATCGGCTTTGCGGTTGAATTCTATAAAAACCAAATTCCAAATTTCTACCACTTGCGGATGATCCATATTGACCAAATCGCGTCCTTTAGTTTCTGCCTTTTCTGCTTTAGAGCGGATATCTACATGAATTTCAGACGAAGGACCACAAGGGCCTTGTGCGCCCATTTCCCAAAAGTTATCTTTTTTATTGCCGTAAATAATATGATCTTCGGCAACAATTTTTTTCCAAAAGTCAAAAGCTTCTTGGTCAAAAGCCAGATTATCTGTTTTATCACCTTCAAAAACGGTGACGTATAAATCATTTTTATCAATTTTAAATACATCAGTAAGTAACTCCCACGCCCAAGCAATAGCTTCTTTTTTAAAGTAATCACCAAAACTCCAATTACCCAACATCTCGAACATAGTATGATGGTAGGTGTCTATACCCACTTCTTCTAAATCGTTGTGTTTACCGCTTACGCGTAAGCATTTCTGACTATCGGTTACACGCACATCAGTGGCAACTTTCTGACCCAAAAAATAATCTTTAAACGGATTCATACCTGCATTTGTAAACATTAGAGTCGGATCATTTTTTATTACAATAGGGGCAGAGGCTACAATCTTATGTTGCTTGCTTTTAAAAAAATCTAAAAAGTTTTGTCTGATTTCTTGTGATGTCATGAGCGTAATAATCAGCTTTCTATAGCCTGTTAATTAAAGTTGTCAAAGTTTTTGTAAATTTGCAGCTAAATTATAGCAAATCAACTCAAGAACTTTGTGATGTTATGCAAAAATAAGATAATTTAACTTATGTCGAAAGTAAAATATTATTATGATCCCGATACACTTTCGTATCATAAAATAAAGGTCAAAAAAAGAGATAAATTCAAAACATTTTTATTTGGTATTCTGGGTGTTTTAGTATTGATGTTTGCGGGCTATGTCGGTTTTTCACAAATCTTCGAATCGCCTAAAGAAAAAGCGTTAAATCGTGAATTGGTCAATTTAAAACTCAATTACGGCTTACTTTCAAAAAAAATGAATCAAGTAGAGGACGTTTTAACGCAAGTGCAACAACGCGATAATGCTATTTACCGCACTTATTTTGAGGCCAATCCAATTCCTACAGAGCAACGCACAGCGGGTTTTGGTGGTATTAATAGATACGAATCTCTAGAGGGTTTCGAGAATTCGGCTATGATAATTGATGCCACTAAAAAACTAGATATTTTATCGAAACAATTATATGTTCAGACAAAATCATTAGACGAAATTGTAAAATTAGCCAAAGATAAAGACCGTTTTTTACAGTCCATCCCGTCTATTCAGCCTATAAAAAAAGAAGATTTACTGCGTATGGCTTCGGGTTATGGTTGGCGAACAGATCCTTTTACTAAAGCACGTAAGCGTCATAAAGGGATGGATTTTTCTGCCATAGTGGGCACACCTGTTTACGCTACTGGTAATGGTATAGTTAAACGTGCAGACAGGCGCTTATCTGGTTACGGTAAACACATAGAAATTAATCACGGATTTGGTTATGTTACTTTATATGCTCATTTAGATAAATACAGAGTGCGACGTGGTCAACGTGTTAAGCGAGGCGATGTAATTGGTTACGTAGGTATGACAGGTAGAACTGCAGGACATCATTTACATTATGAAGTACATAAAAATGGGGTGGCTATAAATCCTATTAATTTTTATTACGGCAATTTAACACCCGAAGAGTTTTTAGAAATGCAACGCATCGCCTCACAAGAAGGACAATCAGAAGACTAATGTTTATAGATTTACCAAAAAAACGTTATTATAATATTGGTTTAGTAGCCAAAGCTTTTAATGTAAACACTTCACTTATTAGGTTTTGGGAACAAGAGTTTAGTATTATTAAACCCAAAAAAAATAAGAAAGGCAATCGTTTATTTACCCAAGAAGATGTCAAAAATTTACAACTCATTTACCGCTTAGTAAAAGAACAAGGATTTACTTTAGAAGGTGCCAAAAAGAAGTTGAGAGCAAAACCACAGAAACTCGAAACGGCCAACGAAGCTATTGTTAGGTTAGAAGCCATAAAACAAGAACTTATTAAGATTGAAAAGCAACTTTAAATAGTAGATTTTAAGAAAACAAATTACTATTTATTAGGGCTAATAATGTATATTTGACACCTTAAAAAAAATAAAAAAACGTTGGAACTCACAATCATTTTAGACGAAGAAACACATAAGCTGAATCTAAAAGCAGATGAAGTTATTTTAGATGCGGCGCTAGCCGCAGGATTAGATGCGCCATATTCTTGTCAAGGAGGTGTGTGTACAACTTGTATGGCTAAAGTTATAGAAGGCAAAGCAGAAATGATAGATAATTCTATTTTAACCGATGACGAAATAGAAGAGGGTATTGTTCTAACTTGTCAGGCACAAGCCAAAACACCTACTATTACTGTAGATTATGACGCCGTTTAATAAAATATAAAAATGGAACTACAAGATGTATTAAATGCAATTCCCTTAGGTGTAGCGCTGTCATTTATGATTGGCCCTGTATTCTTTGTGCTTTTAGAAACAAGTGTTTTAAAAGGGGCAAGAGAAGCTATTGTGTTTGATGTAGGGGTCATCTTGTCGGATATTTTTTTTATTACTATGGCCTATTTTGGAAGCCATCAGATTTTAGAAAAAATTAAAGACGAGCCCAGCTTGTTTGTTTTTGGCGGCCTAATTCTTACTGTTTATGGTTTAATTAGTTTGCTCAAAAAAAAGGAACAAATAGATATAGAGGATGTCAATCTTAAAGTGGTTAAGAAAAATATATATTTAAAGCTCATACTCAAAGGCTTTTTTCTAAACTTTATAAATATTGGTGTTTTAGCTTTTTGGATTGGGATGGTTGTTGTTATTGGCCCTAATGTAGAGATGATACCAACACGAATTTTCAATTTCTTTGCCGTTGTAATTCTCTCTTATTTTTTAGTCGATTTAATAAAAATATTTTTAGCCAAACAGCTTCAGAAAAAATTGACGCCCGAGGTGATTGTAAAAATAAAACGCGGTATGGGAATCTTGCTCATTATCTTTGGATTGGCATTAGTGGTTAAAGGTGTTTTTCCTAAAAAAGTAGTAACAATAGATGCTGTTATTGAGAAAGTTAAATAATATTTAAACACTTTTAAATTTAAGAAATTCTTCTCATTTGTAAAAATTGCAAAAACTAGCGAAATCGCTAGACGCTCTAATCTTTAGAGGTTTTTTGCATGGCACTTTTAAATTAAAAAATTATAAATACCTAAAAAACAAATCATTGTAAATTTAAAAACTAGCGGAAATAGGTAGTTTTAAAACTACC
>JASFYX010000054.1:0-4906 GCA_045046885.1 Flavobacteriaceae bacterium | reverse complement strand
TAAACGCAATATGGAAAAGGCACATGCCAGTACTTATTTGAATCAAAAGTACTTTAACGATCAATGGGGAAGTGCGAGTTAGTCTTATTGCAATCTAACTACATGATAAACCTCGTTTTAATGAGGTTTATGAGAAGTTAGTTGCAGTAAAACAGTATAAAAATATATCAAAAAACAGTATAAAAAATTAGAATTATGATATGGAATAGAATCAAATTTTTAGCAACGTGGCTTTTAATAGCCATCGTTTCAGTTGCATTATTACTGTCTTTTATCAAATTTTTCAAACAGCTACTTAACCTTTAAAATTTTAACTAAAATGGAAATTAAAAACACTTTAGAATACGATCAATTTGAATTATTAATAGGCAACCGACCAATTAATAAAAAGAAGATAGAAAACATAAAGAATGAAGTAAGGGACGGTCTAAACTTGTTTCCATACTGCCCAATCATTGTATATAAAAGTGGCGATAAATTTATCATTATTGATGGTCAGCATAGATACACCGCATCAATAGACTTAGAGGCTCCAATATATTATGTGGTTTGTAAAGAATTGACTTTAACTCAAATAGCAAAACTAAACAGCAATAGTAGTAATTGGACAAACAAAAACTTTTTAGAATGTTATGTAAAAACAGGAATAAAAGATTACGAGGATCTTGCTGACTTAATAAATGTGTATAAGGTTTCTTACTCTGTGGCATCAGATCTTCTAATGCTAGGTCATTGCAAATCTAAAGGTGCTACCCTTAAAAAGTTTAGAGAATCTCATTTTAAGAGCTTATACTATAAAGAGTCGTGTGATTTAATTGATGAAGTTTTTGAAGTGTTTGGGCGCTATGAGTTTTTTAACCACGGCTATTTGATTGAGGCATACAGGCAGCTTAAAATTAAAGGCAAGTTTAAAAAAGATGTGCTAAAACAAAAGGTAAAGCAGAATCCTAATATAATGGATAGGAGACAATCAATAAAGGAGTATTTATTTAGTATTGAGCGCTGCTATAATGACAGAAATAGAGAGCGTATATCCATCTTTTAAAACGGTAAATATGAAAAAATTAAACACAATAGACAAAATAGTACTTAGCTTTTTACTTTTAGTGGCTGCAGCATCGAGCATTTTATTTATAGTGTTGTTGATAAAGTACTTAAAAATGCCATAGTAAGACACCAAATTATAATGAGAAAACTAAAAAATAATTAAACTAATTCTAAAATAATTCCTACTAAAATGTCAGATTCAACCCTTCAGAAATATGCTCATATTCGTAAAGAATATTCTAAATTCTTTGAAAAACGCTATAAAGGCATTCGTATTTACACGAATGATTATATTTTTAAAAAACTCTCTGAACAGTTTTATTTGGCACCACGTACTATTGAAAATATCGTGTTTTATAGAGTTAGTTGTTACCCGAAAAAAGAAGATTAATTTTTTAACAAAAACAAATGACAATGAAAAAATCAAAAATCAAAGAAGTATTAGTAATTATTTTACTTGTAATCTTATTTCCAATTTTAGCACCAGCTATGTGGATACACGGTGCTTATAGACTCTGGTTTAGAAAATGGCATTTGCGCCAAGTTAGTCAGAAAGTAGAGAGGCCAGAAAACTTATAATAGATATGGTAATGGCTACAAGGCTAATTTTAAAAGCAAATAAAGCGTTTTTATTTGTTTTAACATCGGCAACAAAACCACCAGAAGCAAGTTTTAAATCGCCTTTTTTAGTGATGTCGTAATAATTATCCATATAGGCTTTTATTAAACCTTCTGCTACCAAAAAATCTAAATCTTTTTGCAAATCTCTATTGGCTGTGGTAGGTATTCTATTAAAATGATATTGCGTACTGCCTTGCAATTGCAACTGTTTTAAAAGGTCGTCTAAAATTAATGAGTGTATTATTTCGTCGCCATAGAAGTAAACAAGGCATTTAACTTTATAAGGTGTTTTCATAACATCAAAGATAGAATAATTAGTTAATTAAATTTTGTATGTTTGCATCGTACGTTAATCAAGTTAATAAAGATGCATTTCAAACAGAAATCATTAAAACACCCAGAGGGCACATATCGCGAGAATGTGCGGACTTCTTTTGCATCGCAAATTTGGTTGACGTACACCTCTGGGCATTTTATTAATTATAATTTTTGTTATTATGTACGTCAACAAAGAAAGTGAAGCCAACACTACAAATGAGCCACAAGAAGTAATCACTTTCAATTTCTCTGAAAGTAAAAATCCAATTCGTAATATTTTTGTAGATGGTGAGCCATATTTTGTCGGCTCAGACCTTACTAAAGCATTAGCTTACAAAAATTCGAGAAAAGCACTAAAAGATCATTGTAGGTATGTAACGAAACGTTACATACCGCATCCACAATCTAAAACAAAGAATTTACAAGTTTTAGTTATTCCAGAAAGTGATGTTTATCGCTTAATTATTGGCTCAACTCTACCAAAGGCACAAGAGTTTGAGCGCTGGTTGATGGAAGATGTCCTGCCAAGTCTTCGCAAAAAAGGCTATTATGCCATGCACAAGCCACAAGATGACTTTATAGATGCTAGAGATGTACCTTTTTACACCAAAGTAATTAATGGTTATAATGTGCGGTGCATAGATTTGGCAACTACTACTTGGGTGGTTGTAAATGATGTAAACAAAGCAATACACAGCAGTACTGGTAGCCACCAACTCTCTAAAAAATTAAATGCAAAACAAGTATTGGCAAAAAAGATATGGCTTTTTGGCAATACCCATGCTGCATGGTGTACCAACCAATTAGGTTTGCAACTGTTATTGGCAGGGAGTAGAAAATTTAATAGTGTTAACCAATTAAACTTAGCATTATGAGAGCAACCAAGTATTTTAAAACCAAGGAAGATATGTTTGCTTTTGCCAAACAATTTTGCGAAGTAGCTACCAATAGATGGTTTGTAAAAACAAAGTTGCGTTGCGACCATGTTTTAAACCAAAAAAGAACGGCTGTTATTTTAAATGCAGGCGAAACGATGGTACAGCGTATTATTACATGTAAAATTTGCAATGTATATGGCAATGCTGTAGATATGAAAGGAGGGACTGCAAATGAGTAAGCCACTAAGCCTAGAAGTATCTCATAAAATAGATTTGTTTTTTCAGGATCATGTAACTCCAAAAGAATTTGCTTTAGATATGCGCCGTTTTTTAAACGCTGTTGTTAGTAAAAGTCTTGAAATTAATGACGATGTATTTATAGATGAAATTGCAACAGGCTATCATTATTTAAACACGTTTGTTGAAGAAATAGACCCTTATCTTTCTAAAAAAGATTAATTATAAACAAAAACCCCTCTAAAGTTAGAGGGTTTTTTTTATATTTAACAAATTTATTTTATGAAAAATTTACTACTAATTATTGTTATTTTATTAACAGTTTCAGCACAATCTCAATCATTGAATGATGTGTTCAAAAAATACTTACAGCCAAGATCAACTGCAGAACAATTACGTATAGGATTTAAAAAAGTTGAAGATTTATGCGCTACAACTCCTGAAGAAAAATGTAATAAAGCTAAAGCTTCAGCTTTGTTCTTATTATCAAATAAATATTATGCTGCTGTTTACCAATTATACAGTGTAGATAAAGAACTGGCTGTTCCAATATTAGAAAAAGCTAATGAATTATATAATAAAGCTAATAGCTATATGCCAATTACTGAATTTACGACATCTCAAAAAAGGATGATGTTAGGATACAAGATTAGATTTGAAGCTGATTAAGGCACAATAAAAGGCTTGTCATTATTGATTGTTGGAGCTTCACCTTCTGTAATAACCACGTCTCCAGGAGTAGCAGCATGATACACTTTTTTAGCAGTAGCATCAATTATTTTACCTGCAAAACTAATGCGATATAAGTTACCTGCAGATCCTGTATCAACCGGTGCAAAACCAACTCGCCTCATTCCGCTAATATGGGCTCCAGTAAAGCCATGAAATAGCTTGTGAATCTCAGTAACCGTTTTTAAATAGTCTAATGCATCTGTATTATTAACAGATCCTTGATAGGTGTCTAAAAATGTTTCATAGAAGTAATAAAAATCAACTTGCACATTGGCATCTTGTACCAACTCGCCAAGATCATCAGCACTTACCATTCTAAAAGCTATAAACAATGCCGGTGTTGTAAATGGATGCTCTTCTTGCAAAAAACCAACTTGGTTGTGCCATAAATCTATCCATTGTACTGCAGTAATACTGTCTGTTACTTTTTGTGAGAGCTCTTCATATAAATACTCCCATCCTTTAAATCCTTCCATAATTATAATTGTTTAAATCGTTTTAAAATTGTGTTTACAAGCCATTGATCTAACTGCTTCATAAAAGTGGCAGATTCGCCAATAAATTGACGTTTTGGGATGACTATTTTAATGCTGTCTTTTTTTGTTAGTGCCAAAGCTTTCCACATTGATTGCCCAGTTGATTTGAACATGTACCAAAAGTACCTACGAGACTTCTCGGTAATTGCAATTGAAATGGTACCACCATTATTATGAATATCGGCATACTCGGCATCAGATCCAAAAACAATACGCTCATTACTTTTACTAAACACCTGAATTGAGTTTAATAAGAACGATGATTGTACTAATAATTTACGTCCAGGATCTACATCGCCACTTCTGGTGTCCCAAGCCTCAAAAGCTACATCAGTAAAGCCTTGATTGTAAAATGAATTTTGAAAAAACGTAACACCTTCTCCTGAAGCAAACCGACTAGCATCTTTGTTTAGCTTCTCGGCCATTCCTAAGAAATCGGGTATTTTATTTGTTTTACTCATTTTTTTGTATATTTGCAATGTGATTAAAGCCTCGAGTCATTTCTTGGACGTCCATCACATAAGAGCAACCGTTTAC
>JASFYX010000053.1:0-86283 GCA_045046885.1 Flavobacteriaceae bacterium | reverse complement strand
GGCATATAAACGATAACGGTATCGCCTTTTGAAACGCCTAAATCACGCAATCCACCTGCTAAATGTTCTACTTCCCATTTTAGGTCATTAAAAGTATATTTTAGTTTTTGTTGTGTAACAGGAGAGTCATATATTATGGCTATTTGTTCGCCATAACCATCTTCAATATGTTTATCTATGGCTAGATAACTTAAATTTAAGATACCGTCTTTATACCATCGGTAAAAACCATTATCGTCTTTAGATAAAATGTTTGTAGGTTTTTTATACCAAGCTATATTTTCTGCTTGTTCTGCCCAAAAAGCTTCGGGGTTTTGTATACTATTATTGTGATGTTCTATATAATTCATGATGATTATTTTTTTGTGTTGTTAATTAATCCAAACCAATTTGGATTTAAAAATTTTAATTTCACTAAGACCCAAATAACTAATAAAGCAAAAAGGCCTAAAAAGATTGAGACCAAAAAATTGCCATTTAACATGGGTTCTATGTAAAGCCGCCCTAATAAAGTGAGCGCTATATAAACGGCAATAAAAATATCTGATGCCAATGGGTTTAGTCTTAATTTCATAATTATTTTTTATTTAAAAGTTTTTTTACTTCTTTTACTAACTGTCTTGTAGAGAATGGTTTAGAAATATATTTATCAGCACCAAGCTGAAGGCCTAGTTCAATATCAGCAATCTTATTTTTTGCTGATAGAATTATGACTTTTATTTTATTTAATGACGCTACTTCTTTTAGATGTTTGAGTACTTGATAGCCATCAACTTTTGGCATCATAATATCTAATAAAATAATATCTGGCAAACTATTTTCTATAATTTCTATAGCCTCTGCGCCATCTCTAGCAATAAATACTTTGTAATTTTCTTTCTTAAAAACAAATTCTAATGACATAACTATGTTAGGTTCATCGTCTACAATTAATAATTTTTTCATTTTTTTTAGTTATTTATTGGTAAAACAAAAGTTAGTTTGGCACCATTTGGACTCACATTTTCTGCCCAAATTTTTCCTTTATGGCTTTCAATAATTTGTTTACTAATAGCCAAGCCCAATCCACTGCCTACAGGTTTTAGAATAGTTTGATCTTTAGATTGATAAAATTTACTAAATATTGAAACTAAATCTCCTTTTTCAATACCTTTTCCATTATCTATTACTGAAATTTCGAGACCAACTTGCTTAACTTTGGCATTTATATGGATTTCTCCTTTATTTTCTTTTGAAAATTTAAGCGCATTCGACAGTAAATTAATAAGGACTTGTTGGATACGATCATCGTCAAATTCGGTTGTTATATCTGACACACCGTTATAATAAATTTTTATACCTTTTTTTGCCGCTAACTGACTTACTGCATTTACAGACTTAGTAATAGTATGGTTTATTGAATTTTTTGCCAAGTTGAGTTTAACTTTTCCTTGTGCTAATTTTTCTAAATCTAATATATTATTAATCAATCTACTAACGCGTTCGCTTTCGTCTAAAATACTTGTCAAAAACTTTTCTTTTGTTATAAGATCAATATCTTCATTATCTAATAATATTTCTGAAAGAGCTCTTATTGAAGTAATAGGTGTTTTAAGTTCGTGGGCTACAGTACCTAAGAAATCGTCTTTTTGCTTATCGCGTTCTTTTAACTCTTTATTAGATTCTTTGGCTTTTTGTGTTTCCTCTAAAATATTTAAAACTTCTGTCAGGCTGATTTCTTCTTCTTTTACAACAGACGAAACTAATATTCTTGATGACGCACTTCCTATACTTCCTGTTAAAAGTTTCTCAGAAAAATTTACCAATCTTGCATCAGCGTATTGCGTATCCTTATCTATATTGTATTTCATAAAGAAGAGATTCAAAGCGCGCTCAGTTCTTTTATTGCCTAAAAATCTTGTTAAAACATTTTTGATATCTTTTACATAAGCCTCCCCTTTCCACACATAAGCATCTTCGTGTAAGGTTGCGTATTTGGTACTATCGACAAACATTTCGGCAAAATTACGTTCTCTGTAATTACTCAATACATTTACAGACACTATCATATAAACAACAATATTGAAAAACATACTCCAGAAAAAAGAGTGTGTAATAGGTTCAAATAATTGTAAGCCAAATAAATGATACGGTTGTAAGAGTGATATGCCAAATAAACCTTCATTAACAAATGATGAAGATATTATTTGAGATTCGATTGTAAAAGGAACTATAAGTGTGTAAACCGTTACTAAAAACCCAACTATAATACCCCATTTAGCACCTTTTGCTGAGCCACGTCGCCAAATTAAACCGCCAAAAAATGAAGGTGCTAATTGTGCAATGACAACAAAAGAAATTAAACCAATAGAGACTAAAGATCTATCTAAAGTAAAACTTTTGTAAAAGAAATAAGCAATAATTATCAACGAAAAAATAGCAACACGCCTTATATTTTTAATAGACTCATTATTCTTAGTAGATTCTCCTTTACTATATCGTTTAAGAAACCCATAAGGAATAATGAGATTATTACTCAACATTGTAGATAAGGTTAAAGTTGAAACAACAACCATAGAAATAGCCGCAGAAAATCCACCTAAAAAGCCTAATAAAGCCATAGTTGAATTATCATACGCCAAAGGCAACATTAAAGTAAATAAATCGGCATCTACAGTTTGACCTTGAAATACAATGTTACCTGCCCAAGCAATAAAAATTACAAATACATTAAAAAGCAACAAATACAAAGGAAAAAGCCAAATGACTTTTTTTAAATATTTTTCACGTTCGTTTTCAACAACTGATACTTGAAACTGTCTAGGAAGCAACATAATGGCTATCATAGAAAGAATACTCAAGAAGAACCAATTTACGCCCCCTTCTACATTTGTTATGGTTTGATGGTCTTTGAAATCTGGCAATAAGGCTGCTTGTTGAAAAATATCAGTCGGTCCATCAAATAAATAAAATGTTACATATAAGCCTACAAGCAAAAAGAAAAATAATTTGATTACAGATTCAAGCGCAACTGCGGTAATTATTCCTTTATGTCTTTCTGTAGCATCAGTGTGCTGAGTTCCAAAAAACGCTGCGAATATGGCTAGTAAAATAGCAATATAAAAAGTAGTGTCATCAATAATATTACTGGCAATTAAATTGTGATTTGTAATAACATTAAAGGTTTCTGAAATGGCTTTTAACTGTAAAGAAATATAAGGTACAATTGCCAATACGCACACAATAGTTACTAAAGCTCCTAAAAAACGATCGTTACCATAACGCAATGAAATAAAGTCTGCTAACGAAGAAATTTTATTTGCTTTGGCTATTTTTATAATCTTTTTCATCAAGACAATCCAAGTAGGAATGATTATAACGGGACCTAAATAAATAGTTAAGAATTTTAGTCCAGATGTTGCAGCCAACCCTACACTACCATAATATGTCCAAGCTGTACAGTAAACAGCTAAAGATAAAGTATAGACATAAGGATTATTGACCCACTTACTTTTTGAGTTTTTTTCGGCCCAATAGGCCACATAAAAAATTACAGACAAATAGACTACTATAACAAAAATGACTAAAAAACTACTCATAATATTTTTTTAGGATTTTATATGAAACAATAATATCTACTATCCAAACAAAAAATATATAGAAGTAAATAACGGGAAAACCTAAAAATGAGTTACTGCTATTAAACAATAAAAGTAAAGGGAAATTAAATAAGCTCAATAAAATAAACGATAATATAATAAGTTTTTGTTGATGTCGTTTTTTCATAATTTAAAGGGCTTAAAACTTAAAATAAATAAAACATTACTTATTTTTTATAAATTTATATATTCCTTTTTAAACTGGCAACTTCTTAATTAAAGAATAAAACAGCACTAATTTGACTTAGTGCTGTTTTAATTACTAACTAACTAATTATTAGTGAGCCTGTGCATCACTGGCTCCGGATGGAATGCGAATATCTTCAACTATATCTTGAACTTCTTGTGGTGGTGGTGGTGTAAATCTATTTACCACTAAGGCCACAATAATGTTAAATATCATTGCTACAGTACCAAATCCTTCTGGAGAAATACCAAACCACCAGTCAGCTTTAAGCGCGCCAACAGCAGCTTTTCCACCATCGAATAGTCCAAATTTGTATTTAAGCATGTACCATACCATAAATCCTAAACCGACTATCATACCAGAAATAGCACCTTCTTTATTCATTTTTTTATAGAAAATACCCATAATAATGGCTGGGAAGAAAGAGGCAGCAGCTAAACCAAATGCTAAGGCTACTACCGCGGCTACAAAGCCTGGTGGGTGAATACCAAAATATCCTGCAACAACTACTGCTACACCTGCACTAATACGAGCTGCTAAAAGCTCACCACGTTCAGAGATATCTGGCTTGATAATTTTCTTGATTAAATCGTGCGAAATAGAAGAGGCTATTACCAATAATAATCCGGCTGCTGTAGATAATGCTGCAGCTAAACCACCGGCTCCAACTAGTGCAATTACCCAATTTGGTAAGTTTGCAATTTCTGGATTGGCCAACACCATAATATCACGGTCAATATGCAATTCGTTTTTAGACTTATCGGCAACATATTGTACAATACCATCGCCATTTTTATCAGTATATGTTAACAAGCCTGTTTTTTCCCAGTTGGCTACCCACTGTGGTAAACCTTTATATTCTTTATTACTTACAGTTTCAATTAAGTTTGTTCTTGCAAATACGGCTACTGCTGGCACAGTAGTATAAAGAATAGCAATAAATAATAAAGCCCAACCGGCAGATTTACGAGCGTCACTTACTTTAGGTACTGTAAAGAATCTTACAATAACGTGGGGAAGCCCTGCTGTACCTACCATAAGCGCAAAAGTAATGGCAAATACATCAATCATAGATTTACTACCCGTAGTATATTCTGTGAATCCCAGATCACGCGAGAGGCCATCTAATTTATCTAATAAGTAAACGCCGTCATGACCAGTACTACCGAATCCTAATTGTGGGATTGGGTTACCTGTCATTTGGATAGATATAAAAATAGCAGGTACCATAAAGGCAAAAATAAGCACACAATATTGTGCTACTTGCGTATAAGTAATCCCTTTCATACCGCCTAAAACAGCATAAAAGAAAACAATTGCCATACCTATATAAACACCACTACTAATATCTACTTCTAAATATCTAGAAAAAACGATTCCTACACCACGCATTTGTCCAGCTACATAAGTAAACGATACAATAAGTGCGGCTAATACAGCTACAACTCTAGCTGTGTTAGAGTAATAACGGTCACCAATAAAATCGGGGACTGTATATTTTCCAAATTTTCTTAAATAAGGTGCTAATAAAAGTGCTAAAAGCACATAACCACCTGTCCATCCCATTAAGTAAACAGTACCATCATATCCTGTAAAAGAAACGATTCCTGCTAAAGAGATAAATGATGCAGCAGACATCCAGTCTGCAGCTGTAGCCATACCGTTTAGTATTGGTGGTACACCACCACCGGCTACATAAAATTCTTTATTTGTATTGGCTCTTGCCCAAATTGCAATTCCTATATAGAGTGCAAATGATAATCCAACAAGTATCCATGTCCATGTTAATATTCCCATAATTTTAATTTTTAAAGATTATTATTCGTCAACACCATATTTTTTGTCGAGCTTATTCATCCATCTAACATAGACAAATATCAAGACAACAAACACATACATTGACCCTTGTTGTGCAAACCAAAAACCGAGTTTAAAACCGGCAATTCTAATGGTATTTAATTGATCTACTAAAAAAATACCTAACACATAAGAAACTACAAACCATATACTTAACAAAATTGTTAAATACCTAAGGTTTTCTTTCCAATACGCTTTTTTGTTTTTTTCTGTCATAATATAATTATTTAAAATCCGTAAATTGCTGTAAATAAAATTCTAAAGTTTGTCACTGAATTAATTCCAGATGTGTCTATATCCATTTTATTTGAGGCAAGTGCTCCATACTGAGCAGATGTAAACTCAAATTCAGTTCCTAATTTCATTTTACCAGAAAACCACCCAATACGTGGAGAAAGTCTAAAAGCGTGATCCATTGTAGGCGCTAACCCCCAAATGGCACCGCCTACAGGGTCATTAAATCCATTATTTTTGGTATATCCTGTAAATATTCCCCATTCGGTACTTTTACCTTTACCAGATAACTCACTCCAAACAGATAACGTTTGGTTAGCAGTATAGCCACCGCCTACGGCTTCGGCTAAACCACTTATAGACAATTCGTCTGACATGTTTTCGCCTAAAATACCTTCTAATTTAAAAGTAGCCTTACCTACTTTTGCTTTCATATAGGCAATTAAAGTTGTATTTGTGATTGTTTCTTTTCCTAGTTCTGGTCTTAAAGGTTTTAAATTAATACCAAATCCACCTAAAAATTCTTTACCGCCAAACTGTAACTGGGCGTGAACTTGCGCAAATCCTGAGTTACGGAGATAAGTAGATGTTGTTCCTAACGGTCCTCTACTGGCAAAATCGCGTTCAGAATATATCACCCCAATAAATCTCACTTTACCTTTAGTGGTAATTCTAAATTGTGGATTTCTAGCAAAGGGCTGAAAAGGAACACCTGTATTAAATGAATAGGTGCCAGGATAAACGGCCGTTACAAATAATGGACTCCAATATTGCCCCATTATAATATCAACTTTGTCATTAGACAATTTGATAAAAGCATGACGCAAACGGAAACTGTTGATGTTTGCATTGGCTTGCCCAAAAAAGGCGCCTTCAATAACACCCGATGTTTTCATTCCAAAAAAATCAGGACCTGTAATTTTTCCTGTTAATCTGGTTTGAACTGCTAGAATGTTAAAGTTAGTTTGAGCATTCAGGTCATCACCGGTTGCAATATCGATGTTTTCACCTGAAGGAAATAAAAGAAAATGGCCTTCTCTAGCCGTTACATTCTGACGTGTGTCATACATGTAATCTGCTTTAACAAAACCATGCCATTTAATTCCAAACTTTTGATCGGCTTTTTTAGCCTGACCATAACCAAGATATGTCATTGCTAACAAAGCAATTAACACAACTGAGAGTTGTTTTTTCATAAAGATTAGTATTGGTTAATTATTCCTTTATTGCTAAATAATTACTGTTTTAGCACCCTAAATTTGGAAAGATAAATAGCTGGAAAAAAATTTAATATAGTTTTGTGCTAATTGGTATAGTTAATCTTTAAAACGCTCCCAACGGATGAGCATAAACTTATCGCCGAGTTCTGTAACGACGACACCAGCTCCAATTAAATTTTGATGTTCTGAAAAGTATTCAGAAAGTTCTCTAGCATTAAGAATTTTATAAGTAGAATGGTATTCAAAACTATAAGGACGCTTAATATTATATTTTTTTACCCAATTTAATATACTAACATGAGAAATGCCCAATATGCGTTCTATTTCGCGATAACTTAAGCCCTCTAAATAAAGTTGCAACGCCTTGTTGACGTAGTAAGCATCTATCTGCTTTCCCATTTTATTTACAGTAAAAAAATAATTGCATTTTTTACATTTGTAACGCTGCCTATCTTTTACTATACCACTCTTAACATACGCATTAGAGCCACAATTTGGACAAAATTCGACAGTCATATATATTAATTTTGCATAAATATACTAAATTAGCAACATAATTGACAATAAATTATTGATTCTTTTTTCAATACTCCTATAAACCCTTTATTTTAGTGGGATTATGGAAGAGAAATTAAAATTTAGTTGAATTTTTCTGAATCTGTAAAATCTAATCTTTTTTATAACCTATTTTAGTTCTTGATTTTTCTTTTGGGTTTTCCAGCAAATGTTTAAGGACTTCATAAATCTCTTTAAATTGTTTATTACTCTTAGATTCCATTTGCTGTATTTTTACCAAAAGTTCTTCATAATTATTAGCAATTTTACGTAACTGTACAAATATTTCAATAATTTACACACTCATTTTTATAGCTAACTCGCTATTCAAAACACTAGAAATCATTAATATACCGTGTTTTGTAAATGCAAAAGGTAGATATTTATTATGTGCTCCTTGTTTTAAGGTGCCAAATTGGCTCCTTAAAATTTCATTCTCTTCTTTGTTTAGTTCAAACATAAAACTCGGAGGGAAACGCTCAATATTTCTACGAACTTGCCTTTTTAATTGTTTTGTTTCAACGCCATAAAGCGCTGCTAAATCTCTATCTAACATTACTTTTTGATTCCGTATAAACAATATTCTACTAGCTATTAATTCATTTGGCATCAATGATTTTGTTGTTTTTTTATCACCCATCTTAAAACTTTATTTTCCACTAAACCTCTAAACCACTCTCTATTTCTAACAAAAGTAATTCTTTACCGTTTTCTTTAAAATGATCAATCGCTTTTTGATGGTCTATTTCAATATATCCAAAAGTATCGAAATGGTATCCTAAAATACGATTACATTGTACAAAGTCGGCAGCTATACAGGCACTTTTGTAGCCCATAGTAAAATTATCACCCACAGGCAAAACGGCTAAATCGAGTTTGGTTTGTAGCGGAATGGTTTTCATATCATAAGTCAAAGCTGTGTCTCCGGCAATGTAAATATTACCTTCATCGGTTTCTAAAATAAAACCGCCGGGTTGCCCGCCATAACTACCATCGGGAAAAGAACTGGAATGTATGGCGTTGGTGTAAGTTACTCTGCCAAAATCGAATTGCCAAGAGCCGCCGTGATTCATAGGATGTCCTTCAATTCCTTTGTTACCGTAATGGGTTACAATTTCGTAATTAGATACCACTTTTGCCCCTGTATTTTTAGCGATGGTTTCTATATCTAAAATATGATCTTGATGCGCATGTGTGACTAAAATATAATCCGCTTTAAGGGATGCAATATCGATATCTTTAGCCAATTCATTAGCACTGATAAACGGATCTACAATGAGATTTTTACCGGCGACTTCTATAGCCAATCCGGCGTGACCTAAATATGTGATTTTCATAATACAGATAGATTGAATTGTTCTTGCAATTTAGTAAAAAAGCATAAAAAAACTGTGATAAAATTAATTTTACCACAGTTTTTACTAACTAGCAAACCAAATATTAGAAATTGTATTTAATATAGGTTGTAAAATTCCTACCTGGTTCAAAGATTTTACCCGATAAAATATTAGAATTACTATAAGAAAAATTTAAATGCTCATAATACGTTTTGTCAAAAACATTTAAGAGTGCCGCCCCTATTGAAAGTCCCTTATAAGGTTCAAACCCTGTTCGTATATCAACCGTTCCAAATCCTGGTGATTTTTCTTCCATAAATGATGTTGAAATACGATTTTGTTTCGCTATCAATCTCGAACTCAAAGCAACCCATAATTTTTCTCGTTCATATTTCACCCCTAAATTTGTCATAAAGGGTGGTATTTGCGCAAGAGGTTCGTCAAAATCTATATTTTGAGCTCTTGTGTAAGAAAAATCAGAAGTAAACTTTAATTTATCCGAAGCTTTTATACTAAATGAAAATTCAAATCCGCTCTGCGAAGCTTTGCTTACATTTATAAATTGTTTGGCTATTACAGGAGGCGTAGTTGGCATGAACTTACGGGGTATATTTGAATTTACTTGAGCCGTAATATAATCGCTTAAAAATGAATAAAAAACCGACGCTCCCATTTCTATAATCTTATATTTCTTTTTAAAAGACAATTCAATTTGATTGTTAACTTCTGGTTTTAAATTTGGGTTGCCAACATATTCGTATGGGTCAACACCAACATTAAAATGATTGATATAGCGCTCTACCATAGAGGCCGTTCTCACACCTCTGCCGATGGCTAATTGTGTTTGAAAACCACCTTTTTGGAATTTTATTGAGATATTTGCACTGATATTGGTTTCATTTTTATCCTTTATTTTACCGCCGTATAATACTTCAAAATCTGTTTCCGGATCATCAATACCAGTAGAAATAAAATCTGACCTTATACCCGTCGTCAAAGTTGTAAAATCGGCAATTTTAAATTTACCTTCAGCAAAAACACCGATATCATTTAATGTAGCATCTTGCCATATTTTATCTATAAATGTTTTTGGTGTTGGTAATATAGCTCCGTTCATCATCTTAACAATTCTGGTTCTATTCCCCGCTCTGTTAGTTAAATTTGCATCAATTCCTGTATAGATTCTCGACTTATCTGTAGGTCTTAATACCAATTCTATTTTACCGCCTGTTGTCCAAACTTTTACAGGCGATTTTGAATCTACAATCCTAAAATTCGGACGCCCTTCGTTTGTCATTAAGTGGTTTACATAAGAATGGTAAATCTTTGCCGAAAAACTGCTCACTTTATCTGATATCTCTTCGATTTTATAATCAACTCCTGCTAAAAAACTATCGTCGTAAGGTGAGTCCATAGGCAAACCGGCATGGGCAATATCTCTACCAAAAGATTGTCGCCAAGTAAATTGAAGTCTTTGCTCATTTGTTGGATTAAAACCCAGTTTAACAGCGTAATCTGTCGTCCTAAAAGACGAAGGCACTTCTATTCCGTTTCCATCCTTATAATTTCCGAAATCTCTGTAAGAACCATTAAAATGGATATCGTATTTTTCTTTTACAAAAAATAAAGAGGCTCCTGTTACAAAATTATTGCCATTGGTTTCATACCCGCCTTCTATACTTCCATTTAGCCCCAATTTCTTTTTTGACGGCTTTTTTGAAACTAAATTTATAATACCACCAAAATTTTGCCCAAACCGAACTGTAAAAGGCCCTTTTACTATTTCAATTTTCTCTATTTCTTCGGGAATAATATGCGTTGTGATAGGATCCATCCTATTAGGGCAAGCATTTAAAATTTTCATGCCACCGTCATATTGAATATTCAATTGTTCAAATTTAAATGACCTAAAAACAGGCTCTGAGGCATAAGCCCCTTTTTTTGCAATACCAAACCCTTTGATATCTTTAAATAATTCGCCTACACTTCGCGGCTGACTTATTCTTTTTGAAGCGTCATTAATTACGACAGATTGAGAAATATCTTGTAGCGGATTGGCATTAATAATTATATTATTGAGTTCAATTTCAGACTCCTCCAATAAAATAGTCATGTTATTTACAAGTGCTATTTCTTGAGTCTTATAACCCAAATAGGACACCTCTATTACGCTTTTTTCTTTTAAATTGATATTGAATTTTCCTGCTTTGTTTGTGGTGGTGTAAACGCTTTTACCGTTTACAGATTTTACCAAGGCATAAGCAATAGGTTGTTTGGTGTTTTTATCAATCACCACGCCTTTAACCGAAGTTTGCGCCATTAAAGTTATGCTACATAGCAACACAACCATAACGAAACTATTTTTTAATTTCATCGTTATAATTTTTATTTTTATATAATTTATGCTGAGTGTATTACGATTATAACACACCGATGTTTACTTATTAGTAAACTATAGAATAATAAATCATACAAAAATAGGCGGCCTAAAAACCTTAGAGATAACCAACTGTTGAACTAATGAAGATTTATAAATTGGTTTTTTATTTTTTAGTATGCTTTCTACTTTTACTGATGTGACTTGCTTATTACAATTAAATTGAAGCCTATTTACTTCAATTTTTGGAAATTTTGAATTTTGACCATTCTCTTCTTGTGTTTCTTTTTTAATCATTTGTTTTAAATGACATTGCCCGTTACAATGCATTTCGGGTTTGTCTTTATTGACACAAAGCACTGTTTTTATATAATTGTAATGAAGTGCATAATCTAAGATAGGCACAAAAGGTCTAATCAATATCGAAAAATAAACGAATAAAAATAATATGCTAAAAAGCCTCTTCAAAAATTAAATTTTGGACTACAAAATTAGTGATTTTTTATATAAAAGATGTCAATATCTTTTATCAATTATAAAACAATCCCAATACCAAAAAGCAGCGCAAATAAAAAGGTTGAAAGGGCTAGTTTCTTTAATTCGGGGTCTAGATTTTTTAAATCTTTGGTCTTATAAACCGTTAAAAGGTGTTTGAAAATAGGTATAAAAGAGAGGGCAAATAAAAACTGCCAAGCCGATTTTAAAGTAAAAATAGTATAAACTAAGGCGAGAATGAAAGCGGCAATAAGTAAATAATAGTGATAGTATTTAGCAAACTCGGCACCGATTTTAACAACCAGTGTATTTTTTTGTGCTTTTTTATCCGATTCAAAATCGCGCATATTATTCAGATTAAGGACACCTACACTTAAAAGTCCCACCGAAAATGCTGGCAATAAAACCAAATAATTAAACTGTTTGGTATATAAAAAATAACTACCGCAAACACTTACCAAACCAAAAAAAATAAACACAAAAACATCGCCAAAACCTCTGTAACCATACGCTTTTTTACCCATAGTATATTTTAAAGCTGCCCCAATAGCAGCAATACCTAACACCATAAATATAAGTGAATAGCCCATGTATTTTTGACCGAATGCTAAATAGATTAAAAATAAGGCCAATATGAAACTTATCGCTCCTGTAATTTTTATGGTATTGAGCATTTGTTGCTGACTTATAGCCCCACTTTGCAAGGCACGTGCAGGCCCTACTCTGTCTTTGTTATCGGTACCTTTTACACCGTCGCCATAATCATTGGCATAGTTCGACAGAATTTGAAAGGCAATAGTTGTGGCTAAAGCTAAAACGCAAATCTTCCAATTAAAAGTATTTTCTGAAGCTGCTAAAAAACTCCCCACAATAATACCCGATACCGAAAGTGGTAGGGTACGTAAACGGGCGGCTTGGATATAAGGTTTTATCAATTTTTAAGATTGTTATTACGTTACTTAGTTAGGCTTCGACTCCGCTCAGTCTGACAAACGTTTGTTTATAATGAATTGAAATAGATTCCCGCTTTTTCGGTAAAGACAAGTAAATAATTTAGATTACAAATCCCCCGCATCAGCAATTAATTCGGCTATATCAAGGACTTTTATGCTGTCTTCTTTTTCTTTATTTTTAACACCGTCTGTCATCATAGTATTGCAAAATGGACAACCTGTAGCAATGATGTCTGGTTGTGCCTCTAATGCTTCTTCTGTACGTTCTACAAATATTTCTTTATCGCCTTTTTCTGAATCTTTAAACATCTGCGCACCCCCGGCGCCACAACACAAGCCGTTGCTTTTACAACGCTTCATTTCTACCAAAGCCACGTCTAATTTTTTGATTAAATCGCGTGGTGCTTCGTAAACTTGATTGGCACGTCCTAAATAACAAGGGTCGTGAAAAGTAATGCGTTTTCCTTTAAATTGGCCACCTTCTATACTTAAACGACCATCGTCGAGTAATTTTTTAAGGAATTCGGTATGGTGCATCACTTCGTATTTACCACCCAACTCGGGATATTCGTTTTTAAGCGTGTTAAAGCAATGTGGACAAGCCGTAACTATGGTTTTAACTTCATACCCATTAAGCACCTCAATATTGGTCATAGCTTGCATCTGAAATAAAAATTCATTTCCAGCACGTTTGGCCGGATCGCCCGTACATGATTCTTCTGTACCTAAAACAGCGAATTCTACTTTAGATTTTTGTAATATTTTAACAAATGCTTTGGTAATCTTTTTAGCGCGATCGTCAAAACTACCGGCACAACCTACCCAAAACAAAACTTCGGGTTGTTTGCCTTGTGCCATCATTTCGGCCATTGTTGGTACGTTCATAATTGTTGCTTTATTTTAAAATTCTATTTTCATTTTGTAAAAGATACCCTTCGACTTCGCTCAGCGTGACATTGCTCAGGGTGACACATTAATTTATTAGTGTTTGCCGTCGTCAAAGACCTCAATTTTCACTTCTTTATTTACCAATTCGGTAAATTTTCCGCGATACCTAGTTGCTTTAACGGCATGATTGTCTATCCAATGATAATTGCCCCCACGTGGTTTACCCATTAGCAGACTATGGTATTTAAAGCCGTGCTTTTTGAGCCACGCTTCGGTAATTTCACGATGGGCTTCTGTGCGTGACGTAAAAAAACAGATTATATGTCCTTCGTCATACCAACCGTTTAGAGTGGCAATTGCATCTGGATAAGCTGTTGCTGTCACCATTCTTTCAGGTTCTTCGTTGGGAATATCTTCACCAACTGTACCATCGATGTCAATTAAATAATTTTTTACGCCTTTTGGTAGAATTGGACTTATGTGTGTGCCTTTCTCTACCTTATCGTGTAGAATTTTTTCTACTTCGTTTTTGTTCAATGTTTTTGATTTTTAAAAATTAATATATCTATTCGTCTTTCCAGTTGAGTCTATCCATCTGATTATATTGCCACGGTGCTGCGTTGTTTTCAATATTCGTCATCATCATATTGAGTTCTTGCGGTGCCGCCGATTGCTCCATCACCAAATAACGACGCATATCTAAAATAATAGAAAGCGGATCGATATTTACAGGACAGGCTTCTACACAGGCATTACAACTTGTACACGCCCATAGTTCTTCGGGCATTATATAATCATTAAGCAATTGTTTATCGTCTTGTTTAAATTCTTTATTCGCATCAATATTGCGTCCAACCTCTTCTAACCTATCACGCGTTTTCATCATAATGGCGCGGGGCGATAATTCTTTACCCGTGATATTGGCTGGACAAACAGATGTACATCTACCACACTCGGTACAAGTATAGGCATTCATCAATTGTACCCAATTTAAATCGAACACATCACTGGCTCCAAATTTTTCGGGTTCGGGTGCGTCATCCGCAGGGGCGGCATAAGGATCTGCATTGGGGTCTAGCATCATTTTAACTTCATTGGTAACCGATTCTAAATTGTTGAATTGTCCTTTCGGATTTAAATTGGCAAAATAAGTATTGGGAAATGCCAATAAAATATGCAGGTGTTTTGAGTAATACAGGTAATTTAAAAATATAAAAATACCAATGATGTGTAACCACCAAGCACTGCGTTCTAGCAATTCTAAAATATGGACATCTTGTGGTAACCAAGCGGCTATAAAATGACTTATGGGGAAACTGCCGGCTTTAATATAATGCCCTACACCTAGTTGTTGCAGATTGTAATCTGAAGCATTCATCAGTAAAAATAAACTCATCAAAACCATTTCGAAATACAAAATGTACAAGGCGTCATTTTTTGGCCAACCTTTCATTTCTTTATTCCAAAAACGTGGAATTTGCAATACCATACGACGTATCCAAAAAATAATGACAGATATTAAAACTAAAAAAGCCAAAATCTCAAATCCGCCGATTAAAAAATTGTACAGACCTCCTGCGAAAGATAAAATACGATGTGTGCCAAACAACCCATCAATTATAATTTCAATCACTTCTATATTTATGATGATAAATCCGGCATAGACCAAAATATGTAAAATACCCGCTACTGGGCGTTTTACCATTTTTGATTGACCTAAAGCTATTATAGCCATATTTTTCCAACGCGCTTGAGAATTATCGCTTCTGTCGATATCTTTTCCTAGCTTTATATTTCGGATAACTTTTTTGATATTGTTAACAAAAAAGGCAATCCCGATTACGAGTAAAATTGCAAAAATGATGTTTGGAATGTAGTCCATTATGATATTATTTATTGATGTGACCAATTATTTTCATCGTTAGAATCGTTTGGCGAGAGTCCTAAAACATCGCCTTCTATGTTGACGCCAAGTCCTAAAACGGTACGATTGGCATAGTTAAAATAAGCTGTTACCTGATTTATTTCGAGTATTTCGCCATCGGTAAAACCGTCGTTGTGTAATTGTTTAATTAAATTTAAATTGACAGCACTTGGGTTGGTTGTAACAATACGACTGTATTTTAAACCCAATACTTCTTTTTGTGTTAAAAAATCTGATTTTAAATCGGACTCCAAAGCTTTTTTTATACTGAATGCTTTAGTCTCGTCATTTACTAATCTACGCATCCCTTCAAAATGATGGTTTACACAGTAATCGCATTTGTTAAGTACACTTATATAAACGCCTATGCATTCTAAATACCATTTAGGCAAAGTGTTATTGTTGTTGTGTAGTACATTTTTATACAGACTCATATGTCCTGTTAAGGTATGGGGACGTAAGCTGTGAACTTTTAAAATATTATCAATCTCGCCATTCTTACCTTTAACTTTATCGTAAACACGTTTTAAAGTTTTGTCGGCTTTTTTATATGGTATGACTTCAATAAAACTCATTTATTTTATACTGTCTTTTGGGGTCGCTATATAAGCTTTGGCTTTTTTACCAAATAATGAAAAATGTACAAAGCGTTTAGGATGTAATTTCATATCTCTAAGCAATTCTTCTAATTCTTTTGAAGCATTGGTGAAATTTTGATACAATTTATCGTCATTTAACAACTTACCTACACTGCCTTTACCAGATTTTATCTCGGATAACATGTCATCTAAGCTATTAATCGTCGCGTGGAATTTATTTATAGTTCCCGCTATATTAGTATTACTTAAAGAATCTGATAATTGCTTTAAATTATTTGTAATATCTTTTGAATTATCTAAAATGGTATTTAAGTTTGTTTGATTACTAACTACGATAGAATTGAGAGATTTAGCTGTATTTTCAAAGGTTAATAAAATATTTTTAAGACTATTTATAGAGATTTTAAGATTGTTTTCTGTTTTTTTATCTAAAATATTGTTAATGGTTTGCATTATAGAATCGGTATTGGCCAGCATGCTTTCAAATTTAACTTGCAAAGGTGCCACCTTATCATTGAGCAATTCAAAAACACCAGGTTCTATTTCGCTTGTTAAAGTATCTCCTGAAACCGCTAGCTTGCCTTTATATTTAGGTATAACAGAAAGTGATTTTGTGCCAATTAAATCGGAACTGTAAATCTTAGCAATACTCTTTTTAGAGAATTGAAAATCTGTATTTAAACTTAATCGTACTATAAGATAGCCTTTCTTTTTAGGATGGAATGCTATATTGTCTATTTTACCTACTTTAAAGCCGTTAATTGTCACTAAACTAGAAGGTTCTAAGCCTTGAACATTTTTATAAACAGCATAAAAAACACGCTCTTTTTTAAAAAGATTGTCATTTTTAATAAAGCTAAATCCCCATATAAATAATACAATAGTTAGTACCGCTATTAAACCTGTTTTGAATTCACGTGATAATTTTATCATACCTTCTCTTTAACGTAACAATAGTACTGATTTTTTTACAAAATTGCTACAAATTCTCCTTATTTTAAAGCTTCTCTTACGGCTATTTTTTTGCCCTTTTTAAAAGCCACAATAAAAGCCGATTTATATCCTTTTTTATGTGCCTTTTGTTTTAGACTTTTAATTTTAGAATAGCTTTCCGTTTTACCCAAATAATACTTGTAATAAGCGCCAACTTTTACACGTTCAACCCCTTTTAAACCTTTAAAATTATACGATTTTAGGGCTAGTTTATTAGTACTAGAAGCTATTTGAACTTTAAATATCGCTCTAATTTTTGTTACTCTTTTAGAAGTAACTTTCTTTTTTTTGACATCTTTAACTACAGGAATAGCAGCCGTAATAATAACTTCATTCTGAATTAAATGGTCTTTATATTTTTTTAAAGCAGTCACAATAGCATTAGCAGATTTTAGTTGCCCTGCTTTAGAATTTAAATAGTCTTCTTCTTTTCTGTTGGTTAAAAACCCTACTTCTACCAAAACACTTGGCATATAAGTCTGATGCAAAACAATGAGTCCTGCTTGTTTTACACCGCGACTTTTTCTTTTAGCGGCAGTAACAAATGAATTTTCTACAAGTTGTGCCAATTCAATACTTTTATCTAAATATTCTTCTTGCATCAAGGTTAAACCAATAATTGATTCAGGTGAGTTAGGGTCATACGAATAATGTTTTTCGTGATCTTTCTCTAGTAAAATAACATCATTTTCGCGTTTGGCAACTTCTAAATTTGTTTTATTTCTGTGTACACCTAAAACAAAAGTTTCTGTGCCATAGGCATTATTACTGAAGGCATTACAATGTATTGATACAAATAAATCGGCATTAGCCTCATTGGCAATTTTGGCACGTTGCCACAAATCTGGATATACATCTTTTGTGCGTGTATATATAACTTTAATATCTTTATATTTATTTGATAAAATCTTACCCACTTTAAGAGTGATATCTAAAGCGATGTCTTTTTCTCTTTTTTTATAGCGACCAGTACCTAAATTGCCAGGGTCATGACCTCCATGACCAGCATCTAAAACTATCGTAAATATTTTATTTTGTGCAAAAGATTCAGAAGTATTAAAAAACCCTAAAACACATAATACCAAGAAAAAAGTGTTTTTATAAAGGTACCTTGCTATTTTAAAATGATTTATTTTTATCATTATTTAATCTAAATTACTAGTCAAAATACACAACTTTATTTAGTAAAAATTTAAGTTTACTCAAAAAAAATATATGTATGTTTGTGTTGTCATTTTTTGGTGTTAAAAAAATTTAATTTTTCATTTAAAAATAACAATTCTATTACTTTAATAGAACAAAAATACTATTAAAACCGTTGGATACAAATTTAAACAACATACATTTAGTTTTACTAGCATTTCTTTTGGGAACTTTTATTGGTTTTTCGCAAAAAAAAATCAAAAAAGTACCTTTAAAAAAAGAGGTTACTGTTGTTAAAGATTCAACTAAAATCGACTCTATAAAGAAACCCAAAGAGTTTTTAGCATCGCTAATTAAACACAAAGCTTTAGATTACGAATTAAACGATTATATAAATAATACTGCTAGACTACAAAACAAAGCCGAACTAGAATATAACGGCATCATTATAAAAGCAGGTATTATATTTATAGATTACAAGAATAATTTAATGCGTGCAAAAGGCATAAAAGACAGTTTAGGAAATTACACGCAATTACCTGTTTTTAAACAAGGTAATCAAGAATCTACGCAGGATTCTATGTTGTATAATTTTACAAACGAGAAAGCTATTATTTGGGGTTTACATACAGAACAACAAGGGGTTATTATTACTGGTATTCAATCGAAAAAAGTAAACGATTCTACACATTATATAAAAAGAGCGCGCTTTACAACATCAGACAAACCCAATCCAGATTATTATATTCAGACAAATAAAGTAAAAGTTGTTCCTGGTAAAAAAGTAGTGGCAGGCATCAGTAATTTGGTTATTGCAGGTGTGCCCACACCACTTTTTTTACCTTTTGCCTATTTTCCTATAACGCATGGTCGTGCTTCTGGAATTTTATTTCCGACTTGGGGTCAGAATGATAATCAAGGTTATTTCTTACAAAATGGTGGCTATTATTTTGTAATAAACGATTATTTTGATTTGGCCTTAATAGGCGATATTTACACAAATGGTAGTTGGGGTTTTAGAGCCGAGTCTAATTATGCCAAACGCTATCGCTTTACCGGGAATTTAAGTATAAGGTTTGAAAATCTAATTAATAGTCAACGTGGGTTTCCAGATTACAGCAAAGCGTCAAACTTTAATATTAGATGGTCTCATAGCCAAGATTCACATGCCAGTCCGAACTCACGTTTTTCGGCCTCTGTAAACTTTGGTAGTAGTCAGTTTTTTAGGCAATCTTTAAATGAATTGAGTACGCCTTTGTTTTTAACAAATACTTTCAATTCGTCAATTTCTTACAGTAAAAAGTTTGTAGGTACACCTTTTAATATGACGTCGTCTATAACATTGGCTCAAAACACAAACACAAAACAAATTGACATGTCGTTTCCATCACTTCAAGTAAGTATGAACCGTATCTATCCTTTTGCACCCAAAAATGGTCCTAAAAAAAATCCCTTACAAAATATGGGACTTACCTATAATTTAAGAGCCGATTATAAAATCCGTACCAACGACGAAGATTTTTTTAAAAAGGCAATGTTTAAAAATGCGCGTTCTGGTGTACAGCACAATATCTCTACCAGTACTAATTTAAAAATGCTTAAATATTTTACGCTTTCGCCAAGCGCTAATTATAAAGAAGTATGGTATTTTAACAGCTTAAACAAAAACTATAACCCAACACTTAACACCGTTGAAACCGATACAATTAACGGATTTAATTCGTTTAGAGAATACAGTACCTCTCTATCGTTAAGTACAACTATTTATGGTACTTTTAAATTTAAAAAAGGCAAGCGTTTACAATCTATAAGACACGTTGTAAGACCTTCTGTTTCTTTTAATTACCGACCTGATTTTAGCTACTATTTAAAAGATTTTCAAGCCAGTGAAGACCCAACAGATATTCAAAAATACAGCCCTTTTCAAACAGGTATTTATGGAGGTCCCTCTAGTGGTTTATCAGAAAGTATCGGTATTTCTATAAACAGTACTTTAGAAGCTAAAGTCGTTCCAAAAGACTCGCTAGATGGTAAACCAAAAAAAGTAACAATTCTAAATAATTTAAATTTCTCTACCAACTATAATATGGCGGCTGATTCTTTAAAATGGAGTCCTATTTCTATGAGTGCAGGGACACAAATTTTAAAGAATAAAATGAATATAAATTTCAGTGCCATTTTAGACCCTTATGCCATAGATGCGGATGGTAAAAAGTTTAACAAATTTAATATTAATAATGGGGGGGGGCTTTTTAGAATGACAAATGCAAACCTTACAATGAATTACAGCCTTACAAGCGACGAATTCTTTAAGAAAAAAGGTGAAAAAAAATCTAAATCACAACAAAACACCAATTTTTTTGGTGGAGACATAAACAATTCATCTAATAGCTTTAAAGACAAAGGTGATACTCCTAAATCTAATCTCGAGAAAAAAGCAGAACTTTACGGCGCAACAATTCCTTGGAATTTTAGCTTAAGATATTCTTTAAATTACAGTAATTTTAGAGGTGAAAAAGAAATTACTTCACAGTCTGTTCAACTTTCAGGAAATCTAGAGTTAACACCTAAATTTACTGTAGGCATATCCTCTGGTTACGATTTTAAAAATAAAGGTATAACCTATACGCAATTGCGTTTTGCACGCGATTTAGACAGCTGGAAAATATCGTTTAATTGGGTGCCTCTTGGTAATAGAACAACTTATTATTTTTACATTGGCGTAAAATCGTCTGTGTTTAGCGATTTAAAATGGGATAAACGAAAAGTCCCCGACCGAAGATTCTTCTAAAATTTACATATTATGAAAAAAATTATCAAAACTTCAAAAGCGCCAGCTCCTATTGGCCCTTACAATCAAGCAGTTTTAAGCAACAACACCCTGTTTATATCTGGGCAAGTGGCCTTTAATGTTACTACGCAATCTTTTGAAACAAAAAATATTAAAGACGAAACAAAACTTGTTATGGAAAACTTAAAAGCCATTCTTTTAGAAGCTAATATGACTTTTGAAAATGTTGTGAAAACAAGTATTTTTATTAAAAATATGGATGATTTTGCAAATATCAACACAGTTTACAGTGCTTATTTTAATCCAGAAACGGCTCCCGCAAGAGAAACTGTAGAAGTAGCAAGACTACCTAAAGATGTCAATGTAGAAATTTCAATGATTGCTATGAAATAAAAGGTTTAATGTAAGCCTTTCATAAGTAATTCGGCTGTTGCCGGATTTGTAGCTAGCGGAACATCATGAACATCGCATAAGCGCATAAGCATAGAAATATCTGGTTCATGTGGGTGTTTTTCTAGTGGGTCTCTAAAGAACAGTACCATATCTATCTGACCTTGCGCTACTCCAGCTGCTATTTGCGCATCACCGCCATAAGGCCCCGATAAATATTTATGAACTTTTAATCCTGCTTTTTCTGCTTTTGTTCCAGTAGTGCCTGTGGCCACCAAATCTATACTCTTATTATTTAAAATTGATTTGTGTTCTTGCAAAAACTGAACCATTTCGGCTTTTTTACCGTCATGGGCTATAATGGCTATTTTCATTTTAATTCAGTTTAATATGGTTTCTTACCAACCCTCTAATTGGGTGTCTTTCTATAACACCCAAAGTTAAGTTATATTCTTTTAATAACAGAGCAATTTCATCTCTTAAAAAATAAGCAATGGATCCTACAAAATGAATAGGTAAAGTTTTAGCTTCATCGTATTGCAAAATCTGATTTTCCATAAACAAGCATAATCCTTTTTTTATCATATTTTTATGATAAGGATGTGATTTATAATCTATCATAAAATGCCCAAATCGGGCTAAATAAGTATTCGGATTTTCTTTGCGATATAAATTTTCTTTGATAAAATCAGCTTCTAAATTAAATTCATTTTCAAATTTAGTAGCAATTTCTTGAGGCATTTTACCATAATAATAATCTCTTAACAATTGTTTGCCAAAATAATTGCCACTGGCGTCATCCATAATAACATATCCTAAAGACACTATTTTTTGATGAATCTTTTCTCCGTCAAAATAAGAACAATTAGAACCTGTGCCTAAAATGCAAACAATACCAGGTTTTTTATTTGTTGTGGCTAGTATAGCGACTTCGGTGTCTTCGCCAACAGAAATTTGAGCATTAATAAAAATAGATTGTAAAACCTTTTTCAAAATTATTCTGGGTGTTTTTGTACCACAACCAGCTCCAAAAAACTTGATAGTTATAACTTTATCTTTAATTTCTATTAATTTTTTATTGCTCCTAATTCGCTCATTTAAAATTTCTTTTGGAAAAACAGCTGGATTTAATCCTTTTGTGCTTTCTGTGTGTAATTCAACACCCTCGTCAGATAAAACCAACCAATTTGTTTTGGTTGAACCACTGTCTGCTATTATTATCATTTTCTAAAATTAGAGAACAAATATACGGAATAGCGGTTATTTTAATTGCTATGAGATGTTCTAATCACTAAATCGGTTTCTTAGATTTTAACTTATTTTAGACCAGAGCGCTACATTCTTTACAATTTCTGAATATCTGGCTTTTATAAATCTATTTTCTGGCCGATCTAAATTGAGGTCGCCTTTTAATATTTCTATAACTTTTTGACGTGCCAAACTTAAAATAGAGGCATCTTTAATAAGATCAGCAATTTTAAGATTCAAAACACCACTTTGCTGTGTACCCATTAAATTACCTGGTCCTCTTAATTTTAAATCGACTTCTGCAATTTGAAAACCGTCATTAGTCTGTACCATTGTAGATAATCTGGTTTTAGCTTCATCAGACAATTTATTACCAGACATTAAAATACAATAACTTTGTGTATTACCTCTACCCACACGTCCTCTTAATTGATGTAATTGCGACAAACCAAAACGTTCGGCACTTTCTATAATCATCACACTGGCATTAGGCACATTTACACCAACTTCTATAACAGTTGTAGCAACCATTATTTGTGTTTCGCCTTTTAAAAATCGATTCATTTCGAAATCTTTAGCTTCGGCAGGCATTTGCCCATGCATAATGCTGACTTGATATTCTGGCAAAGGGAAATAACGGACAATGCTTTCGTAACCATCCATTAAATCTTTGTAATCCATTTTTTCTGATTCTTTTATCAAAGGATAAACTATATAGACTTGATGTCCCTTTATTATTTCTTCTTTTATAAATCTTAAAACTTTTAATCTGTTACTATCGAACCTATGTGCTGTTTTTACCGACTTTCTACCTGGCGGTAATTCGTCAATAACAGAAATATCTAAATCGCCATAAACACTCATAGCCAAAGTTCTTGGAATTGGTGTTGCCGTCATAACCAAAATATGAGGTGGTAATTTATTTTTCAGCCACATTTTAGCACGTTGGGCTACACCAAAGCGATGTTGTTCGTCAATAATGGCTAGTCCTAAATTATTAAAAACAACTTTATCTTCTAAAACAGCATGAGTCCCAATAAGAATATTTAGCTCGCCCAATTCTAAATCTTTAAATATTTTGTTGCGTGCTTTAGTTTTTGTAGAGCCTGTTAACAATGTAACTGTTACAGGCAATTCTCTTAGTAATTCTTTAACGGCATTAAAATGTTGTTTGGCTAAAATTTCTGTCGGCGCAATAAAAGCAGCCTGAAAATCATTATCAAGAGCTAATAATATACTTAAAACGGCCACTATGGTTTTACCAGAACCTACATCGCCTTGCAGCAAACGGTTCATTTGAGCACCTGTAGCCAAGTCTTTTCTAATTTCCTTTAGAACCTTTTTTTGGGCATTGGTTAAAGAAAAAGGTAAATAATTGTTGTAAAAATTATTAAAGTTCTCGCCAACTTTATCAAATACAAAACCTTTTATTTTTTGTTTTCTGTTGTATTTTTGACGCAACATTTGCAATTGAATAAAAAAGAACTCTTCGAATTTTAATCTTTTTTGTGCCTTAGCAAGCCATTCTTGATCTTTAGGGAAATGAATATTAAAAAGAGCGTCCTTCTTACTTATTAAGTTTAATTGGCTTAATAAAATATCTGAAAGGGTTTCTTTAATTAATATTTTTTCGATAAAGATTTGTTTTATCAATTTTATAAAACTCCTATTATTTAATCCATGTGCTAGTAGTTTTTCTGTTGAAGGATAAATAGGTTGCATTTTAGATTGTACACCTTTTTTATAATCAGAAAGTAATTCTAAGTCGGGATGTGGCATAGATATAAAGCCATTAAACCAATTAACTTTACCAAAAGCTACATAATCTGTATTCAATTTTAAATTGGCTTTAATCCACTTGGTGCCTTTAAACCAAACGAGTTCTAAAACTTTTGTGCCATCAGAAAATTTAGCAATAAGCCTATTACCTCTTTTTTGTGGAATAGTTTCAATAGCCGTTATTTTACCGATAATTTGAACCTCTGAAGAATTTTGCTGTAATTGACTTATTTTATAAAACTGAGACCTATCTATATATCTAAAAGGATAATAGCTAATCAAATCTTCAAAGCTATTTATATTTAACTCCGACTGTAAAATACGTGCTTTTACGGGACCAACGCCTTTTAAATAAACAATAGGTGTATTCACTTTAAAATTTACATTTAAAATACATGACGAATATACAATTTTATAAAAATAAGTCTGTTGTAAAAGGCACTAAAAGAGCCATAAAATTTGTATATTTGTAGTGAATATAAGGAGAATATTGCACCTTTTAAGATGAAATATTCCATTATTTTGTTGATTTTTTAAAATATATAGTGTATAATTGCATGTAAATGTAATATAAATTATATTTAACATTATGGTAAACCCCCTCAAATTAGCCAGTAATACTGGTGTTTCATGCGTTGTTGGAACTAACTCCAGGTATCTTTCTATCTACAAGGTATTTGCGTTAATTTTTATTAATTTAACGTTTATAGCACATGTTTCTGCTCAAACCATCCAAACTGTAGGGGTAAATTCTAAATCAAAAAATAAGAGTACAAAAGGTATTTCTGTTTCACCTGCACATTTCAATTTAAATTTAAATCCGGGTGACACCAAAACATATAAAATAACTGTTAATAATTCTAGTAATTATAAAAAGCAGTTTCAAGTAAATGTTTACGACTTCAACATGAATGGTCGTGGTAAAAGTAATTTTTTACCGGCTGGAGAGGGTAAGTATTCTTTAGCTAAATGGTTAAACATATCGCCAACCTTTATAGAAATAAAACCAAGAGAACGCAAACAAGTGGCTTTTACTATAACAGTGCCTACTTCTGATTCTGGATTTAAATCGGCTTGGAGTATTATTATGCTCGAAGAACAAAAGCCACGTTTAAAAATAAACGATGCTTCAAGAAATGGTAATACCATTGCTTTAGGTATCGTTCCAACTTTTGCCTTTGGTATATTTGTTTATCAAAATCCACCAAATGTATTGACAAACAAAATAGAAATAACAAATTTTACATTTAAGAATACTATAACTGATAAAACTATATATATAGAAGCTCAAAATCAAGGTGATGGCATTGCTTATTGCACTTCTTATATAGATTTAACAAATTTAGATACAGGTAGACAGACACGTTTAAAAGTTAAACGTTTCACTATTATGCCCGATTTAATAAGGGATTTTGTGTTTGAATTACCCTCAAAAATGCCAATGGGTAAATATTTAGCCGTTGGCGTATTAGATTATGGAAGTGCAGATGAAATTCAGGCCGCAAAATTAGAATTTGAAATAAATTGAATTTTTTGAATATGTTTATAATTATAAATCTTTAACCCCCAAATTTATTATGAAGAAAATTTTTTACTTATTAGTAGCCGTTCTTTTCTTTGGTGCTACAAGCCTTAGGGCTCAATTAATTGACGAGAAAGACGTCACAATAACTATGGACTTGCAACCTGTGTTGCAGTTAGACATGACAACTCCAGATCAAATCGAATTTGTATTCGACGACATCAACGAGTACTTTGCAGGTATAACCCATTATGGTGCAACTATCTTAAAAGTTAGTTCTACTGTTAGTTGGGATTTATATGCTGTTGGTAGATCATCAGGAACAAATGGTGCTGGATTTTGGGACCAACAAATAGATTATGGTAACAATAACCCAAACGCCATTCCTAACCTACCATTAAGTTTATTAGAATTAAGACAATCACAAGCCAATAATGGTGCTTCTGCGGTTGGTATTACTGCCACTTATAAAGATTATAATGCAGCTTTTACACCTTCAGGAACGCCTAGTGGTGCCAATAGTTTATATGTAAACGGCGGAACGAACACCCCTCCAACTGCTGCAGATAAATATATAGGCGGCCACTCTGGTACAACTGGTATAGGCGATTTTTTACCTGGTGGCAGTTATTTAACTCAAACCGGTACTACATCTAATTACTATTATTCTATGGATTATAGAATTATGCCTGGCTTACCAGCAATTTTTCCAAATGCATATTCTGCTGATGGAGCAACTGCTGAAGATATAGTTACTGCTAATGCAACTGGTAATTATGCTGAGCCTGGTGTTTATACGATGTTTGTACAATACGTATTATTGGAAGATCAATAGATTTAAACTAATTATAATACATATTTTAAAGGATGTGACTATATTTGTAGTCACATCCTTTTTCTAATTAAAAAACAAAATGTTTCAAAAAAAACATCTTATTACAAGTTTAATTTTAATTTGCTATATTACAATAAGTAAAGGGCAAATTCATTGTGGTTCTGTGGCATTTGAACCCAACACAAGTGTAAGTAATATGATGACTTTTGATACACCAACCAAATACCAAACCGGCATAACAATTATTGGCGCGGCAAAACTTAAGATTCGCGTAAAAGACAAAACTATTCCAGACCCATTGTGTTCTTGGAATTTGACTATTTTATTAGATAACAACCCAAGTGCGGGAACACCTAACAACGAATGGGAAAAACTAGGTCTATATGGAAATGGATTAGCTTCCAATCCAACTATAAATACACTTCAAGTACGCGTAAGAAATGCTTGTGCAACGTCTCCTAACGATGGTATTTATCAAACTGTAACCACAAATTCTGATATAATAGATATAATAGCCGCTCTTTTACCGGTTACAGCAGCTGGCAATTGCACTACAAATGTTAACGGTGTAGGCGATTATATTAGAAACTACGACGAATTTCATTTTGATATTGACGTGAGGGTTATTCCCAAATTTGCATTTAATCCAGGAGTGTTTCAATTAAATTTAAGGTTCCACCTAGAAGAAAATCCATAAGATGTGATAAAGAACCTTTCCCCTCAAAAATACCCTTCTTTTTTAACCTTTTGCTTAGTTTTTGTATTAGGTTTTTTTTCATTTAATGTACTTTCAGCACAAATAACACCTACAATTTCTAAAGCAAATGTAGCACAGCCAATTGCTAAAATAACGACAGAATTTACCAGAACAGAAGTTGAGTTAAAAGAAGGTGAAGTTATTACAAATGTTTTAAAAGTTTACAATAACACTTTAAGTGAAATACAATTTATTTTAAGTGTTACAAAACCAAAAAATTGGACTACTCTAGACAATCAAGATAAAGTTTACACCGCAATGCCTAGAGATACAATATTTATTCCGGTAATTCTTATCCCCTTTAAACTCAATATAAATGGCGGAGATGTGTTAATTAATGCTTTCTTGTTAGATAAAGACGACCAACAAATTGCTAATGATTATTTTACTTTAAGAACAAAGAAAAAAGTGTCATGGAAAGTAAGTTTAAAATCAAAGAATAAGCTCTATTTTAAAAATAACGAAAAAACTAAAAAACTATCCTATAGCATAACAAATACAGGAAACACCAAACAAGACTTATTTGTAAATTATAAAACGCTTAAAGGCGATTTAACTATTGCCGACACGCTTAAAAACCCTTTAAGAAACCCCAATTTAACGCTTAATCTCAATGCAGACGAGACTGAAAGATTTAATTATTTAATATCAGAAATAGAACAAAAAGATAGAAACGTAAAAAAAATATCAATAGATAATTATTTGCCAAATGCTAATTTAAATTATAAAAAACACAGCTTATTTATAAATACAAGTCCTACAAAAATAAAATCTAAGGAAACCCCTCGTAAAGACATTAAAGTAGATTTTATTAAATTACCAAACCTAGTAGAAGTACAGCCCTATGGTTACCCTTCTCTCCCACTAACCTTAGAATTAAGTGCGCAGAATTTATTAGACAATAATGCTGTTATGACGCTTAATTTAAGAGGTTATAAACAACTTAATGATAAGGCTAGTTTAGCCTATTATACGCAACTCAATTATAATAAATCATATTTTAGTAATGACCCTTTTAAAAACGCCTCTTGGTATATTGGTTATTACGATGATGTTAAAACCATAGAAGTAGGTCAAATTAGTGGCAATATAATTGGCTTGTCTAGTTCTGGTTACGGTGTAAAAGCGTCGTATAAATATTTAGACCAACACAAAACAAGCCTATTTTATCTCAATAATAATAGAAATAGCTTAACTACAAATCGCTCATTTGGTGTTAGTCATACTTATACACCATTTAGCTTTTTTAAAGTAACTGGAAGTATCGCTAGGAATGAGCGTAAATTTTTAAACAGAAATACAAATGTTTTCTCAATAGAACCTTCCTTAAAATTTTTAGAAAAACACTTTATATCTTTCTTAGGCGCTATTTCTACACGTACAGACGACCTAAATGATGGTAACATAAGTGGTGTTTCTTTTGGAACAACTTATAGTACCAATTTTTTAAACAGAGACTTAAAATTAAATTTTAATGCCCGTTATAACGATAAGAATTTTAGTTTAGGATCTTTTGAGCGACTCTATTTTAATCATCGCAGTAGCTATATTATAAACAAAAAATGGACAGTTAATCTTAATAACTTTTACCAAAATGTCAATCTGTATAACTTGACAGACAACAGTTTATTATCTAAACAAGAAATCCTTTTTAACAGTGTTGTTTTTAATACAAATACCCGATTTGGCAACGTACAACCTGGCTTATATTACGAATATACAAACTACCCGCTAAATAAACTTATATCTAGAGGTGCCAGTTTTAGAGCTTCAAAATTTGATTTTAGTCAGAATTTTTTTTCCTCACTTAATCTAAAAGCTGGTTACAGTATTCCTCAAAATAACGACGATGCAAAAAATTTCTTTAGCTTACAAATGTCATTACTATTGCGTTATAAAGTTTGGAATTTTAATATGAAATACAATTATGGCTTTATAACCTCTACCAATACTTATACAGACCTCAGTGATAATATTACGCCACAATCTATCCGCTTATCACTTCAAAATCAGTATGCTTTTAAAAACCGTCATTTAGTATTAGATAACAATTTTGTTTATAGTTATATAAATATTTTTAAAAACCACAGTATAGGTATATTTCCCGTACTATACTATTTTACTGATAGCGGTTGGCGATTTAGCATTAATACTAGTTATTCTTACAGTACTAGAAATTTTACCAATATTTTTGCGAATACTTTTATAAGTACTAATAATACTCCTTTAAATACGAGCCCAACAATAAATAGCGATTTTACATTAGGTTTTAGTCTCAAAAAAGATTTTGGTATCCCCATTCCGTTTTTAGAAAAAACCGCCGCTACAATTAATATTAGGTCGTTTTACGATTTAAATGGAGATGGTAATCAAAATTCTAAGGATGAAGGTAGTATTAGCAATGTAGTTGTAAGAATAGGTAATTACGAGATAATTACAAATGACAATGGCAAAGCTATAATGAAAAATATACCTCAAAAAAAATATGCTTTACAAGTTATTCCTTTAGATAAAATAGAAGGATGGTTCCCAAATGTAAGCGATTCTATTATTATAAATAGTGATGGTTTGGCTACAATACCGTTTGTTAGAGGCGTTAAAATATCGGGTGATATTGTGTTAGACCGTCAAAAAATAGCGATTATAGATGATAAACCAGTTGATTTATCACGTATAAAAATATCTGCTTTTGGAAGTAAAAATGTATACAACACCTTAACGGATAAAAAAGGCCATTTCGAGTTTTATCTCCCCAACGGAAAATACATAGTAACGATGGACGAAAAAGTATTAGGCTCTACATACAAACTTGCTCGTAATAATATTCCTGTTACTTTAAAAAATTTGCAAGACGGGATGTATGTCTCTTTCTATGTTGTAGAAAGGCGGCGAAAGGTAATTATTAAGGATTTTAATAAGAAAAATTAAATTTCTTTCCAATATCTCTATAAATGTAATTTTGTGTAGTTTTAAAAAAATTAATTCATGCTTAAATATGACGTTATAGTTATTGGTAGTAGTCCTGCTGACGCCTTAGCTACACTAGAACTAACCAAAAATAACAAAAAGTTACCATACTTAATAAAGCAAGGCTTCCGCGCTATAAACGTGTGGTGGTGTTTGGTTTACAGAGGTAAAAAACTGCTCGATTTTAATATTGATTCAGTAATAGAACGCGAATTAAAATCTATTAACCTGAGTTCGACCTAAGGTTATTACAATAGCTCAAACAGACGCCAATGTGTCATTTAGAGTAACCAAAGATGTGCCTATAATAAGCATGGTTATGCGCGATAAATTTGATTATTTTTTAGTAGAAACAACGGTAAAAAAAAAGGCGCTTCCTTATACGATAATAATAAAGTTACCTATATTCTTATTGGCAACAGATCTTACCCAACAGATGCAAAAAAAATAGCTAAAAAATATTTGAAGAAATTGAAAATTAAGTTCTAAAAGTAGCTGATATTCTTTTATACACACCTATTTCGAGTTTTTCGCGAATTGAAGAAAAAGCTTTTATAGATTCTTCTACATCGTCAAGTGTGTGGCTAGCTGTAGGAATTAAACGCAATAATATCATTCCTTTAGGCACAACAGGATAAACTACAATAGAACAAAATATTTTGTAATTTTCTCTTAAATCTCTTACCATCGCCATCGCTTCAGGAATATCTCCTTTAAGATAAACAGGTGTCACACAGGTATTTGTATCTCCTATATTAAAACCATTTTCTTTAAGGCCGCTCTGTAAAGCATTAGTATTTTCCCACAGCTTATCTTTGAGTTCTGGCATAGTGCGAATCATATCTAAACGTTTTAAAGCACCTTTAACCATTGGCATGGGTAAAGATTTTGCAAACATTTGAGAACGCATATTATATTGTAGATATTGTATCACATCTTTATCTGATGCAAAAAAGGCACCTATACCTGCCATTGATTTGGCAAAAGTTGCAAAATAAACATCAATTTCATCTTGAACCCCTTGTTCTTCTCCTGTTCCAGCTCCTGTTTTACCTAAAGTACCAAAACCATGAGCGTCATCAACTAACAACCTAAAATTGTATTTTTTCTTAAGAGCTACTATTTCTTTTAATTTTCCTTGCTCTCCTCGCATACCAAAAACGCCTTCAGAAATAACTAAAACGCCTCCGTGATTTTCTGTTGCAATTTTTACAGCACGTTTTAAGTTTATTTCTAAACTTTCAATATCGTTATGTCTAAAAGTAAATCTTTTCCCAGGATGTAGTCTAACACCATCAATAATGCAAGCATGGGCATCCATATCATAAACAATTACATCATTTTTAGTAACCAAGGCGTCAATGGCAGAAACCATCCCTTGATAACCAAAATTTACTAAATAAGCTTTTTCTTTATTTACAAAGGTGGCTAATTCTTCTTCAAGTTGTTCATGAACTTTAGTATGACCCGACATCATTCTAGCACCCATAGGGTAGGCCATTCCATATTCTTTACCCGCTTCTGCATCAACTTTTCTAACTTCAGGATGATTTGCTAAACCAAGATAATCATTAATACTCCATGTTAGCACTTCTTTTCCATTAAAGAGCATTTTATTAGAAATAGGGCCTTCTAATTTAGGAAAAACAAAATAGCCTTCGGCTTGGGAAGCCCACTTACCAAGGGGGCCTTTATTTGTAATTATTCTCTCGAAAAGATCTTTCATTCACACTTTTTTACAAAGTGCAAAGTAACTAATTTTTTAGGAGCATTTCAAATATTTAGAGGTATAAAAAAAGCTCCTGAAAATCAGAAGCTTCTAATATTTTAAGTGCTTATTTTTCTATTTTATAAACTCTACTTCAGATTGCGCTTGTTTTTGTGTATCAAAAAAGCCTTGTTCACGCATCCAATTATCATTGTAAATTTTACTCATATATCTAGAGCCGTGATCTGGAAATATCACAACTACGACACTGTTTTCATCAAATTCACCTTTTTCAGCATATTGAAAAGTAGCTTGCATAGCAGCCCCACTTGTGTAACCTGCAAAAATCCCTTCTGTTAAAGCAATTTCACGTCCTCTATGAGCACTATCTTCATCACTTACTTTCTCAAATTTATCTATTAAATCGAAACTTGTAGCCGTTGGAATCAAATTTTTACCCAATCCTTCTATCCTGTAAGGATAAATTTCATTAGGATCTAACTCGCCTGTTTCGTGGAATTTTTTAAGAACAGATCCAAAAGCATCAACACCCAAAATTTTAACATCTGGATTTTGTTCTTTTAAATATTTGGCTGTTCCAGAAATTGTACCACCTGTACCACTTGCGGCTATTAAATGTGTTATTTTTCCTTTAGTTTGTTTCCAAATTTCAGGACCTGTTGTGCTGTAATGAGCGTCTATATTTAAATAATTAAAATACTGATTTATATAAACAGAATCAGCAATTTCGCTGTGTAATCTTTTAGCAACTTGATAATAAGAACGAGAATCGTCTGCACTTACGTTAGCGGGACAAACATATACTTTTGCTCCCATAGCTTTTAGCATATCAATCTTGTCTAAAGAAGATTTAGAACTGACGGCTAAAATACAGTCATAACCTTTTATAATACTTACCATTGCCAAGCTAAATCCTGTGTTACCAGAAGTCGTTTCAATAATGGTATCTCCTTTTTTTAAGATGCCTTTGCGTTCTGCATCTTCAATAATATGAAGCGCTATTCGGTCTTTGGTTGAATGGCCAGGATTATATCCTTCGAATTTAGTGTAAAAGGTCCCTTTTAAATTTTTGGTGATTTTATTTAATTTTATCAGAGGCGTGTTGCCAATTAAATCCAGCACACTCTCTGTAACTTCTGAAGCTCTTTCCATAAACTAGTTTATGATTTAATAAATTTATTAACGCGCAAATTTAACAATTATTTTTTTATTTATTGGCCAATTTCTTCTAAATCCAGCAAAAAACTATAGTCTCTAGCTACTTCTTTTAAGGAATCGAATCTGCCCGAAGCCCCGCCGTGACCTACTTCCATATTGATGTGAAACAAGAGTTTATTTTTATCTGTTTTAAGCGCTCTAAGCAAAGCTACCCATTTGGCCGGTTCAAAATACTGCACCTGAGAATCGTGTAAGCCTGTCGTAACCAATAAATTTGGATATTTTTTTTTCTCTACATTATCGTAGGGTGAATAAGATTTGATATAATCGTAATATTCTTTTTCTTTTGGATTTCCCCATTCGTCAAACTCTCCTGTTGTTAATGGAATTGATGTGTCTAACATTGTTGTTACAACATCTACAAAAGGTACTGCTGCTATGACGCCTTTAAATAAATCGGGATTATAATTAATAACAGCTCCCATTAGTAAGCCTCCGGCTGAACCCCCTTCGGCATATAAATGATTTTGACTTGTATAATTCTTAGCAATTAGATACTTAGCCACATCAATAAAATCGAAAAAGGTATTCTTTTTGTGTAATAATTTACCGTCTTCATACCAAGCGCGTCCTAAATATTGACTCCCTCTTACATGGGCTGTTGCATAAACAAAACCACGATCGAGCAAACTCAATCTTACTGTACTAAAGGTATCGTCAATGGTGTGTCCGTAAGAGCCATAAGCGTACAAAAGTAAAGGTGTTTTGGCTGATAATTTTGTATCTTTATGATACACCAAAGAAATAGGCACTTTTTTACCATCTCTGGCAGTTGCCCAAATACGTTCGCTTTTATAATTTTCTTTTTTGAATTTCCCTCCTAAAACTTCTTGTTCTTTTTTAATGGTTTTTTTAAATGTAAAAACGTCATAATCTATTACAGAGTTTGGTGTTGTTAAAGATTGATATACATATCTTATAACATTGGTTTCAAATTCAGGATTATAAGCTACATAAACCGTGTAGGTTTCTTCATTAAAGGGCAAATAATAATCAAAACTGTTATCCCAACTTTTTAAGCGGATTTTTAACAAGCCATGCTCTCGCTCTTCAAGTACTAAAAAATCTTTGAAAATTGAAAAATCTTCAAGCAATACTTCTTTTCTATGCGGAATTAAATCTTGCCAATTTTCTGATGTTGTTTCCGTAATAGCGGTGCTCATTATTTTAAAATTAGTCGCCTTGTCTTTATTAGTATGGATATAAAATTTATCTTTATAATAATCTATGCCGTATTCTAATCCACGTTTTCTCTTGCTAAACATCTTAAATTTACCATCGGGGTTATCAGCCTCTAAAAACTGCCATTCGGATGTTAAAGTACTTCCACTTCCAATAAGAATAAATGCATTTGACTTGGTTTTACTTACAAAAACATTAAAAGTTTCATCCTTTTCCTCAAAAACAGATATATCTTGTGATACTTCTGAAAATAATTTGTGTTTTTTTATACAATGAGAACGCAATGTTTTGGGGTCTTTTATTGTGTAAAAAAAAGTTTTATTATCATTGGCCCAAACGGCATTTCCCGTTGTGTTTTTTATAACTTCTTTTAAAATTTTACCTGTTTCTAAATCTTTTACAAAAAGTGTGTATTGCCTACGACTAACCGTATCTACACCAAAAGACAAATATTTATTATCTAAACTGATAGACAATCCTTTAAGACTGTAATAGTCGTGACCTTCAGCCATTTTATTGACATCTAAAAGCAACTCTTTTTTGGCTTTAGCCTGATTTTTCTTTCTGTAATAAAGCGGATATTGTTTTCCTTTCTTAAACTTAGTGGTATAGATATAGCCATTCTTTTTATAAGGAACCGATTCGTCATCTTCCTTAATACGTGCTTTCATTTCCTCAAACAATTGTTCTTGAAAATGTTTTGTGTGTTTTGTTTCAAATTCAAAATAGGCATTCTCCGCTTCTAAATATTTTAAAACTTTGGGATTTTCTTTTTCATTGAGCCAATAATAATCGTCTATGCGTTTATCATTATGACATGCCAATACTTTAGGTATCTTAGGAGCTTTTGGTGTTTTCATTTAAGTATATAAAGAGCGTAAAAATAATGTAATTCTAGATAGGAATATAGAAAAGAATTAAAATTCAATCAGGCTGAATTCTAAAGCAAGAGGGTCTAAATTATTAACCAATTCTGGGATTAAATCATCTCCGTATTCTAAATATAATTCAGAAAAATTGAGCACCCTTTCTTGAAGGCTTTTATTTGGGAATAATTGATTTTGAATTGATACCACTCTATTTACCAATTCGTTATACTTTCTTTTTTGAGCTTTTAAAAGACGCTTTTCTAAAACAGAAAGTCCTTTTAATTGTTTGTGTTCCTGGGCTTTAACAGCGCCTAAAAATGACTTGTCAGTTTTGTCAGACAATACTTTTAAATCGGAAAACATTTTTTGAATTTGTTTTTTTTGATTCGAAAAATCAATTTCTAAATCAGATATATCCTTAACTGTTTTGTCAACGAGTTGTTGTTGCTCCAAAAATAAATCGATTATCGTTAAGCCTAATTTTTCAAGTTTTTTCTTTTGAAACTTATTGTAAATCAGTACCGAATTCCGCAATAAAAGAATAGGAAAAGCAACATTACAAGCTTCAAAATAGCTTTTCATTTCAAACCAATAAGCCAATTCGCCGCCACCGCCTATATAGCACAAATTGGGCAAAATAATTTCTTGGTATAAAGGACGCATCAACACATTAGGGCTAAACCTTTCGGGATGATTGTCAACTTCTTTTAAAATAGCTTCTTTGGTAAAGCTAATGTCGGTATCTAAAACCTTGTATAAATTGTTTTCAAAAACTAGTCGTGATCGCAGGTCATCTATCAAATAAAAGAGGTTTATATCGCGTGGATTTACCTGTACTTTATAATTTAAATTTGCTAATTTTTGAGCTGATTCTGATACTGTTTTATAACAGGTTTTATTTAATAATTCATCTTTAATTGCATCCTTAAAAAGGCTTTTTAAAGCAGGTTTATCGGCATCAATTATTATGAGTCCGTAATCTTTAAACAAAGTGTTGGCTAAATAAAAAGTAGCTTCTGCTAAAGTGTTGTGTTCTAAATAGGCTTTTTCAAATAAGTCTTTGAGGTAAGTAGCCTTTTTGTTATTCCCTAAAATTTTAGAAAAAGTTTCGAAAACGGCTTCTAATCCGTCATTATTTAAACGCCCTACTCCTGTGCTAAAAGGGTGTGTCCATTTTATTTTTTCTCCTTTAAAATTAAAGTAGTTTATTTCTTCAAAATCGTGGTCTTCTGTCGCCATCCAATAGACAGGGACAAAATCCTTATCGGGAAAATTGCTTTTTAACTTTTTAGCCAAATTTATAGCCGATACTATCTTATACAGAAAATACAAAGGCCCCGTAAATAAATTTAACTGATGTCCTGTTGTAACTGTAAAAGTATTCTTATTTTTAAGTGATTCAATATTATTTTGAGTCGCTTTTGAAGTTGTTACATTATTATATTGCACTTCTAAAGCCGCTACCAAAACAGGACGCGATTGGTTTTTAAAAGATTTTGATTTTAATATAATTTGATTTTTGAACCCTTCTAAATCTGGAAAATTTTGATAAAAAGATTTGGATACTTTCTTTTTATCTAAATAATCGACCATTATAGCATTAAAGTAGCCTGTATCTTTAAAAGAGATTGTGGTATGTGTGCTTGTTGACTTTTTCAATTAAGGCTTATTTTTACGATAGGCGTTTAAAAAGTGTATAAACATAATTTCTTGTATCGCCATTTGGCATCGTATAAATATAATCGAATTCTTTTTGTAAAACAAAATCACTACCTAACTTAGACGAGAGTATTTTAGCATTATATCGTTTAACATCTAAGCCACTACATTTAGTGGCTCCGCTTAAATTAAACTCGGCTAAAATAACATAGCCTTCTTTTGCAACACTACTTTTAAGCAAATCAAAATAAGTGTCTTGATCTTTATCTTCTGTAAAAAAATGTAAAACAGCACGGTCTATCCATAATGAAATATCGGTAAGTTTCTTAAGATCATTTGGATTTGTGATATCATCTACTATCCAAGTTATATTTTTATGCGCTTCTCCCAATCGTCTTTTAAGGGCATTAAGAGCACAGCTACTAATGTCATTAGCAATAAGATTGGTGTAATTCAAATTTATCAAACTATCTATAAGGGTTGTAGCACCTGCGCCAACGGTTAAAATTTTGGCATCTTTATTTAAATTACAAGCGTCTATAAGTTCTAAAACGGGAGTCGATTCGTCTTCATACCACCCCAATTTAGAAATATCGCTGTCGGTATAAACACCACACCAGTGCTCCCCAAAATCAACCGAATCGTCATTTTTTACCGAACAACAACTGCTGTTTTTGTCATTTATATCGCAAGAACTTTTTTCTGTCATCTTGAGTTAGTTTGTTTTGTGTAAAAATAACTAAAATTAAACTTAAAACAAGTAAGAATAGAATACTCGAGTCTAAACAAGAGGGAAAATTAACTTTTTAAGAAAAGCTTAACTAAACGGGTTCACCGTAGAGGTCAAAATCGCCAGCTTCGGTAATTTTTATATCGATAAATTGTCCTAACTGAATATAATGTTTTGTAGCATCTACCAACACTTCATTGTCAACATCGGGCGAATCGAATTCGGTACGTCCTATAAACTGATTACCTTCTTTTCTATCGAATAAACACCTAAAAATTTTACCTACTTTTAGCTGATTGAGTTCAAAAGAAATGCCGCTTTGGATGTCCATAATTTCAGACACACGCTGTTGTTTGACATCTTCGGGTACATTGTCTTCTAATTTATAAGCGTGGGTTTGCTCTTCGTGCGAGTAGGCAAAGCAGCCCATCCGTTCAAAACGCATAGCTCTAACCCATTCTTTTAACTCTTCGAACTGGGCTTCAGTTTCATTGGGATACCCAACAATTAAAGTTGTTCTGATAGCCATATTGGGTACGCTTTCGCGGAATATTTTTATTAGGGAAGTCGTTTTTTCGTGTGTCGTGCCACGTCGCATCGACTTTAAAATGTCACTATTTATATGTTGCAAAGGAATATCGAGATAATTACAAATTTTAGATTCATTTTTCATCACATCCAAAACATCAGTAGGAAAACCCGACGGAAAAGCATAATGCAAACGTATCCATTCTACACCGTCAATTTTTATGAGTTCTTTTAAGAGCCTTGCTAAATCGCGTTTTTTATAAATATCTAAACCGTAATAAGTTAAATCTTGTGCGATAAGAATCAATTCTTTAACACCATTTTTAGCAAGCTTAGTGGCTTCTTCTACAACTTCTTCAATAGGGGTTGAAATATGTTTGCCACGCATAAGTGGTATAGCACAAAAAGAACAAGGTCTGTCACAGCCTTCGGCAATTTTTAAATAAGCGTAATGTTTGGGCGTGGTCGTTACGCGTTCGCCAATAAGTTCGTGTTTATAATCGGCTTCAAGAGCCTTGAGTAAATTGGGCAAATCGTGTGTACCAAAATATTGGTCGACGTTGGTAATTTCTTTTTCTAAATCGGGTTTGTAACGTTCGCTCAAACAACCTGTAACAAAAACTTTATCAACTTCGCCACGTTCTTTTTTCTGAGCGTAATGTAAAATGGTATTTATGGATTCTTCTTTAGCATCGCCTATAAAACCACAGGTATTAATGACCACAATATTGCCTTCGTCATTGGCATCTTCGTGAACTACTTCTTTATTATTGGCTTTGAGTTGCCCCATCAATACTTCACTATCGTAAATATTTTTTGAGCATCCTAGTGTTACGACGTTGATTTTATTTTGTTTAGCTGATTTTGTTCTCATGAATTGGATGTTAGTAGCTGGTATCTAGTATCAGGTATTTGGTTTAGGTATTTAATATTAGGCAAGTACTTGATATCAGATACTTTGTACTTTGTACTTGGTACTCATTTAAAAAACGAATCTACAAACTCAATTTTATTAAAAACCTGAAGGTCGTCAAGCCCCTCGCCTACGCCAATATACTTAACTGGAATTTGAAACTGGTCTGAAATGCCAATCACAACACCGCCTTTGGCTGTACCATCTAGTTTTGTAACAGCAAGTGCATTAACTTCAGTAGCTTTGGTAAATTGTTTAGCTTGCTCAAAAGCATTTTGACCTGTAGAACCATCTAAAATTAACAAAATTTCATGCGGGGCATCAGGAATAACCTTTTGCATAACCATTTTAATTTTTGTCAATTCATTCATCAAGTTAATTTTATTATGCAGGCGTCCTGCGGTATCTATAATCACCACATCGGCATTTTGTTTTAAAGCAGATGACAAAGTATCGAAAGCTACAGAAGCAGGATCGCTACCCATTTGTTGTTTAACAATGGGAATTTGAACTCTATCTGCCCAAATTTGCAATTGGTCAATTGCAGCGGCTCTAAAAGTATCTGCTGCGCCCAAAATGACGCTCTTACCTTGCTTTTTAAATTGTGAAGCCAACTTACCAATAGTGGTGGTTTTGCCTACACCATTAACACCTACAACCATTATTACGAAGGGTTTTGTGTCATTTGGTATTTCAAAATCAGTGGCATTTCCAGTATTTGTTTTGGCGAGTAAAGCGGCAATTTCTTCACGTAAAATTGTGTTTAATTCGGCTGTGCCTAAATATTTATCTTTGGCAACACGCGCTTCAATCGCCTCTATAATTTTAAGTGTTGTATCTACACCAACATCCGACGATACTAAAACCTCTTCTAATTCGTCTAAAACAGTATCGTCAACTTTAGACTTTCCGGCGACAGCTTTAGATAATTTACCAAAAAAACTAGATTTGGTTTTTTCTAAACCTTTGTCTAGTGTTTCTTTTTTTTCTGTTGAAAAAAGTTTTTTAAATAAACTCATAGGTCGTTATTTTAACTTAAAAAAAAGGGCTTTAAAAGCACACAAATATATAAAAACAAAAAGCTACTTTCAAAACGAAAGTAGCTTCAGTAAATTATAAGTAAGCTGATTTATTTTTTTAAAAAATCGTTTACTTTACTAGGATCCATAATAGATTCTACAAATATATAAGCACCTGTTTTAGGCGATTTTACCATTTTTATAGCTTTAGTTAAGCGTTTTGAACCTGTTTGTAACGATGCTACTGATTTCTTTGCCATGTCCTTATCCTGTTATTTAATTTCTTTATGAACCGTCATTTTTTTCAAGATAGGGTTAAATTTTTTAACCTCTAATCTGTCGGGTGTATTTTTTTTGTTTTTAGTTGTAATATATCTAGACGTACCTGGTAAACCAGTGGCTTTGTGCTCTGTACATTCTAAAATAACCTGAATTCTATTACCTTTACTTTTTGCCATTACTTATAGACTTATTTTTTTAAATAACCTTTTTCGCGTGCTTCTTTAACAACTGCGGCTATTCCTTTTTTATTAATGTTTTTTAAAGCTCTTGTAGAAACTCTTAAAGTTAACCATTTATCTTCTTCTGGAATGTAAAAACGTTTCTTAGTTAAATTGACATTAAACTTGCGTTTAGTTCTATTTAAGGCATGCGAAACATTGTTTCCTGTCATTGCTTTTTTACCTGTAAGCTCACAAACTCTAGACATCTTTTTTAATTGTTTTTAAACGAGGGGCAAATTTACATATTAATTAAATAATAGCAAACTATTTTTTAAGGTTTTTTATAAGCTGATTTCTAAGTAATTCTAAGGCTTTTTGTGTGGCTTTAACGATAACCTTTTCGCGTGGCTGCCCAAAATTAAACACTTCTACATAAACATTTTGGGGTGTCGCTATGGCGATAAAGACAATTCCGACTGATTTATCAGTCTTGTCTGTCGTTGGGCCAGCGTTACCAGTTGTAGCAATAACATAATCTGTGTTGAGGACAATTCGGGCATTTCTAGCCATTTCTTTTGCCACCTCTTTACTGACGACAGAATATTTTTTTATTGTTGACGCTTTTACATTTAATAGTTGCTCTTTTATTTCGGCGGCATAACTTACAACAGCCCCTTTAAAATAATTTGACGCGCCAGCAACACTTGTTATAAGACTTGCAATAGCGCCACCTGTACAACTTTCGGCTGTTGCTAAAGTTTTATTTTGTGCTTTTAACAGTTTACCTATAACAACTTCTAAAGGTTCAGACGCTTCTGATCCTAAAATTATATCGCCAATTATTGGTTGCAATTTTTCAGCTTCGTCCTCTACAAGTTGTGTAATTTTTTCTTTTGATTTTCCCTTTGCGGATATTCTTAATCTCACGCGTCCAAAAGCAGGTAAATAGGCTAATTTTAAAGGTTTTGGTAAATTATTTTCCCAATCGGCTATTTTTTCTGCCAACATGCTTTCTCCCATTCCGTAAGTCAGAATGGTTCTGTGATAAATAAAAGGTAAATCGAATTGCTGTTGTAAAAGTGGTAAAACAGATTGCGTCATTAAGCCTTTCATTTCTGTAGGGACGCCCGGCATAGAAACAATAATTTTACCCTTTTCTTCAAACCACATACCTGGAGCAGTACCATAATTATTTGTCAACGGTTTGGCTTTTGAGGGCACTAAAGCTTGTTGCTTGTTTATTTCTGTAAAAGGATAATTAATTTTTTTAAAAAGCCCTTTAATATGTGCAACGATATCGTCATGTAAAATCAAATCGTCCTTAAAATACTTTGCTAAAACCCGTTTTGTAATGTCATCTTTTGTAGGCCCCAGGCCTCCTGTTATTAAAATAATATCTACTCTCTTTTCAGCTTCAGCTAAAGCCTTTAAAATATGTTTTTCATCGTCGTGAATAGAAGTTATTTGATAGACTTCTACACCTATATTATTGAGCTCTGTAGCCATCCATTTAGAATTGCTATCTAATATTTGGCCTATTAAAATCTCATCGCCAATGGTAATAATTTCTACTTTCAAAACAAGGGTTTAATATCACTTCAAAAATACTTGAAATTTATAACAACTAAGCCTAAAAAATTAAAAAAGGGGGATTTTCCTTTTTGCGCAGTAAAACATTTTTTCTATCTTTACGAGATAATCAATAAATCAACTAATTATGTTAAAAAAATCCCTTGTAGTAGCTGTAGCTCTACTGTTATTTGTAACAACTCAAGCTCAAAACAAACAAGACAAAGTAAAAAGTATTAAACCTTTTAGAATAGGTGTTAAAGCAGGAGTCCCCAATATTGTGGGGGGTAATGCCGAACTTGTTTTTTTTAAAAGACTTGCAGCTTATGTAGATTACTCTTCTTACTCAGGCACCTTTAGCGGTGTAGATGTGAGCTTTAATGACTTTGAAGCGGGTGTAAATATTTACTTTAAACCAACTGGAAAAGGCTTTTACGGTTCTTTTGGATACAGTAATTTTAGCTTAGACGGCTCTTATGCCGATGCACAAACAAGTAGTGGTGTTGATTTTACTGGACTTGCTACAGGCAGTCTTTCAATAAACACACTTAATACCAAATTAGGTGTAAAAATGGGCCGCTCATTTTATATGAGAATTGAAGCAGGATATGGTTTTGGCACCATACCAGACAAAATTGACATAACAGGTGTTGTTACAGCAACAGTTGGCGGTGTATCTCAAACAACTACAGAAACTGGTACTGAAGCTATTCCCGATATTCCTGGTATTAGCACAAGTGGTATGTTTTTATTTAATATTGGCTTTGGTATAGGATTCTAATCAACCTACTATATTTACAAAAGCAGAAAAGGTTTAATAATTTTTTCTGCTTTTTTTATTATCAAACATTTATCAAAACTTAGCTATTTAAGTATATTTGCTAAAATTTATTTTATGCAAAATAAAACGCCTAAAATTGTAGGTTATTGGCTTTTGCTAGGCGCTGTTTTGGTCATAACAATGGTTGTTGTTGGCGGTATTACACGTCTTACCCACTCAGGTCTTTCAATGGTAAAATGGCATCCTATTTCGGGAATTGTGCCACCGCTAAATACAACTGAATGGCAAGCCGAATTCAATCATTATAAAACATCGCCCGAATATATAAAACACAATTATCATTTTAGTTTAGAAGATTTTAAATCTATTTTTTGGTGGGAATTTATCCACCGTTTTATAGGACGCGTTATTGGTATTGTGTTTTTAATCCCTTTTTTGTGGTTTTATTTTAGCAAAAAACTCAGCGACAAAAAACTGCTCAAACACCTTATCGTTATCTTTCTCCTTGGCGGATTACAAGGTTTTATTGGCTGGTTTATGGTAAAAAGCGGTTTGGTTAACCGCCCCAGTGTAAGCCATTTTAGACTGGCTTTACATTTGGTAACTGCTTTGTTTTTATTCAGTTATATTTTAGGAACCGCTTTACCTATTCTATTAGATAAAACCAAAAACTCTATTTTTTATCCTAAACTTCAAAAGCGTTTAAAAATACTTTTAGGATTGGTAAGTCTTCAAATAATTTACGGGGCTTTTACAGCCGGTCTTAAAGCGGGTTACATTTATCCCACTTATCCTAAAATGGGGTCTGAATGGCTGCCAGACCAAGCTATTGAAAGTATAAAAAACACTGGTATTTCAGCATTTGTAGAAAACCCTATTTTGGTACAATTTATCCACCGTTGGTTGGCGGCTTTGGTATTGTTTTTCTTTGTAAGGTTTTATCTAAAGGCGCGTAGGTTAGAACTGACTGTCCCACAAATAAAATGTAATTACACACTTATAAGTCTTATTATTTTACAAATAACTTTGGGTATTTTTACACTGATAAACGCCGTACCTGTTAGTTTGGGTGTGTTACATCAATTGGGAGCTGTTTTGGTTTTGGCAACATTGGTGATGGGTTTGTATTATTATAGGGATACAGAAAAGGTTTAATAAAAACCAAGAGGCTTACTTTTTTGTGAATTTGGATTCACGCTATTTTATTTAATTTCTATAGCAAATAGAGTTATTTGTAACAAAGTAAGGGGTGTTTTTACAATTATCTGTAACAAAGTAAGGGGTGTTCCATATTTCTAACTGTCGCATTTTTTGTATTCCTTGCTTTATTGTGTCTTCTTCTTACTTTTTTCTCTTTTTTATTACCGTTAATGCACGCATTAATTTATCCTTTTTTATATTCAATTTGGGGTTCTGCTGCAATGCTTATCGTTTGTTCTGCCTCTTTTTTTTCTTCTCCCCAAACTTTTGCAATCCTATTCTTTATTTTTTTCTCAAAAATCTCAATAAGTTGTTTGCTCGAATTAACCAATTCCTGTTCTTTTTCTATTTGAGCTACGATTTGTTTTTGGGTTTCGAGTGGTGGAATGGGGATTTTTATTTTTTTTATTACATTACCATTAAATTGAGGTTGACCTCCACCTGTCATTAAACTTGCTGCTTGTTTTATATAATCTTTACTTTGAGCAAATACCCAATAATATTTAGGAAAAACTTTATTGAGATTAAAATTCAAGCGGATTAGAAATGAGGCAAATACTGCTAAATAATCTTCCTCAAAAATCATTGTTTTGCCATAGGTAGCACCTGTCCTTGCAACCAATATATCATTCTTCTTAACAATACTTTTTTTTGATTCATTGCTTAAATCAATATACTTCGCTTCATTTTTTATAAGTTTCCCATACGAATCAATATCTGTAATTCTTATAAATCTTGTATTCCCAACATTTTTTGCTTTTTCTGTATAACCATATTCAGGTTTTGCAATCTCCCCCAACTCCACCATTTCCCAATCGGGGTCATCCCGATAGCTATCGGGGTCAATCTGGGGTTTGTAGTTTTTTACTACCAGTTGCGCCCCGTCTATTATTTTTTGGTAGCCCTCTATTTCGGCTACTATTTCCTTTTGAACGGATAAGGGCGGTAGGGGGATTTTTAAATCTCGTATTATTTTCTGAGAAATATTAGGTTGTGCACCTCCACCACTTAGAGAAATTAAATAATCTTTTTGTGATTTGAGTACTAAATATAAATATTCAGGTATCACTTTATCATTTGGATATATTCCACAAATAGCTTGATTTGTAGATGCTTCAAATTTAAGAATCCCAACCTGTCCAGCAGTTGCACCATACATTGCAACTAAAACTGTATTGTTTGGAAATATCTTAGCAGAAGAATTTTTCAAAGCTTCTTCCGTAATATATATATTAGCTGATTTTATATAACCCTGTGCAACTTCACCACTTCTTAACCAAGGAATAGTGCCGTTGTGATAATATTCATCATGTTTTTTTAAAGGCGTACCACCAGAAGATGTTTTAAAAACATCTCCAATAGATACTATTTCGTGTTTTATTAAAGATAAATTTTGGCTGATTTTATACCTTTCCCCACTTAAATTAAAATCCCCATTCTTAGCAATTTTTGATTTTTCAACAGAGTGAGCGATATCGGTACTTTCAAAATCTGTTCTGTTTATGATATTTTCTTTAAAACTATTTAAAATGTCAATCGTTTCATCTAACTGACCCCCTTTAATTGCGTTGCGTTGTGCGCCAAGATTGTAGCCGTCATTATCAATTTTTACAAAAAGGATTTTGTTGGTCTTTTTGGCAAGGGCTTTATCCAAAAAAAGAACAGATGTTTTTACACCGCTATACGGATTAAAAACGCCTGCGGGCAAACTCACTACGGCATACAGATAATTCTCAACCAATACTTTACGCAATGCTTTGTAGGCTTTTCCGCTTTGGAAAATAACGCCTTCGGGAACAATAATACCTGCACGTCCGTTGGGATTTAGATGTTCAGCTATGTAATCCACAAACAACACTTCCGAACGGTTAGAAGTAACCGTAAACTTTTTATGCGGTCGTATGCCCCCTTTCGGACTCATAAAGGGCGGATTGGCAAGCACTACATCAAAAGTGTCGTTCCAACGCGCTTCGCTTGTCAATGTGTCATATTCAAAAATATGCGGGTCTGAAAAACCGTGCAAATACAGATTTACCAAACTCAAACGCACCATATCGGGTGAAATATCGTAACCGATAAAGTTTTTAATCAGTTTTTTGTGTTCATCAGGTGTCAATTGGTTATTGTTCTTTTCCTTAATTCTCTTAAAGGCTGAAATTAAAAACCCTGCTGTGCCACAAGCTGGGTCAAGAATAGTATCTGTTTTGTTTGGGTCAACGGCTTTTACCAAAAAATCAATAATATGGCGTGGTGTTCTAAATTGCCCTGCATCGCCTTGGCTTCCCATTACCGAAAGCAGATATTCAAAGGCATCGCCCAATTTTTCGCTGTGGGTGTATTCAAATTCGCCTATGGTTTTTAAAAACAGTTTTAAAGTTTCGGGGTCTCGGTAAGGCAAATAAGCATTTTTAAAAATATCTCTAAAAAGCGGTGGAATACTCGGGTTTTTCTCCATGCTTTCAATGGCTTGGGAATAGAGTTTTAGCATTTCTGTTGCGGTTACTTTTGCATCAAAAAGACTGTCCCAACTGTATTTAGCATAATCTCCCGAAAAGAATTTTGCTGCGCCGCCCAGTTCAATGGATTCTTTATCCATATCGTCCATAAACTTATAAATTAAAGCTATGGTAATCTGTTCTATTTGCGATTTTGGGTCGGGTAGTTTTCCTACTAAAATATCCCTGCAATCGTCAATTCTTTTTCTTGTTGTATTATCTAACATTTAATTTTTATCTTTTTTAGTGTTTAAGCCTTTTTGAGTTAAGCGGTATTTTTGATTTCTACTATTTGGCTTGTCAGGTATTGTTCGCTCTATAAAATTATTTTCCAGTAAATATTTTATCTTTTTATTTAATTCTCCCGAAATACTTTTTTGTCCCAATTTTTTTGAAATTAACGATTTACTTAATTCACCACTTCTCAGAATTAATAAAATCTTAATAGCCAACTGCGACTCTAGCTGTGACTCTAGCTGTGACTCTAGCTGCGACTCTAGCTGTTTCTCTTCAAAAATGTTATTTTTTTGTTTACGGAATATAATAGTTCTAAACATGTCCTCTTGAACAAATTTAGGTTCAGCCAAGCCTGCCTCTTTTGATTTATTGATAATATCGGTTGTTCCTGTTCCTAATCGTTCTATATATGCAGTCAAAAACATCGGCTCTGCAATTAGCGGATTATTAGGAATGGAATTATGGAGCACTTTCAATTTATCGGTTGTCCATCCTAGGGGAAGATTGCCTGGATTCCAAATCTCAATCCTGTTTCTAAAAACCATCACCTGAACGCTCGCATGGCTATTATAATCGCGGTGAACAACTGCATTTACTATGGCTTCGGCAACGACATCTTTTGGTATTTCATAACGTCCCGGAATAGAAACATGCTCTGCTCTTGTTTCTATGCTGTAATCCAATTTATTTAATACAAACGCCAAAGCCTGATCAACTAACTCAAAAACATCCCCTTTAAAGACTTTGTAAGAAGGTATTGGTTTTTCTACTTTGTTTCCGTAAAAAGAAGCACATCTAATTTCGGAAGTAATAAAAAACCGTTGCGGATTCTTGCCAAACAGCAAAATTGCGGCATTTGTTATTTTTGATTTATCAGATAAATTAAGGTGTGTTAGAACTGTTTCTACAGGAGTCGTTTCTGGTAAAGAGAAACCTCTTTTTACCTTGGCAAGTCTGATAAAATTTCTAACTTTTTCATCATCAATATCACTAATAGATGCATTTAAGCTAAGCGTAGCGTCAAAAGGAGCTGTTCTTATAATTTCTTTATCTATTAAATAATTTACAAGAGAGGAATAAACCGCGGCTTTTAGTTCACTAACATTACTAAATGATTTACGGACTAAGACATTCTGAACTTTCTCTACAAAAGTATTTTCTTTTGGGTGGCGATTTTCAACTTTTTTAATATAAACAAATTTAGTCTTATTACTTACTGTAGCTCTATCGAACTCTCGTTCTGTGGGCGAAATACCTTTAGTATCTTCAATGCCATATTCTTTTCCTAAAATGCCCAAATATAGGTCACACTGCTCAACTTCAGTTAGATACATATCTTTTGCATCTATGTCAATTGCAGGTAATTGTTCAAAAATAAATGGCTCAAAAAACTTACCAAGTAGCGCATCAGAAAAGATATAGTTGCTTAATTCTTTCCGTTCATTTGCAAACTCTTTTTGGACACTACTTACAAATATTTTTATCTTTTCCATTACGATGCTTCTAAGCAGCAAATAATTCTAAATTTATATAATCTTCAATGTATTCGGGAACTTTCTCCCTGTATTTTGGTGCCACTTTTTTAAATTCTGAAATTGGTAAAGTTGCATTTGTTTGTAAAGCCTGAAAATCTTTTGCTTTTAAAATTTCTCGTATATCTTGGTCAACAACATAAGCTTTAAAAAAGTATTTTAATGCTCTAATATTTACATCTTCATCAGGCGGATAAATGGAAATAAATTTATCAAATTCCTCTTCTAACAACTCGTCTTTTGATTTGAATTTTGGGATAATGCCAAAAATCTTTTCTACTACTTCACGAATGGAAACTTTACGGTCAATTTTAGCTGCTTTTCGTAGTTTCTCCAAATTAAAATATTCTTCGGGTTTATCAAAAATCTCACTTTGAATATGACTAATTACATGTTCCCAATTACCCAATTCAACATTCTTTTTAATAATGTCGTCCATTACAATACGGTCTTCAAATTTTTTGAATAGTTCGCGGTCTATTCTCATTCCTTCGTAACCAACTGCCTGTTCTTTAATCATTGCCAGCGGATCGGGGCGTAAACTTTTGTATTTGTCAATATTAACACCACCGCCACCACCTTCACCGCCTTTGGTTCTTGGTTTTGGCAATTTTAGTTTTTCGTCATAATCAAATTTTTCTTCAAAATATTCGCAGTTGGCAAAGAAATCAAAGAGTTTAAAATACGCCTTTTCGTGTTGAATAACTTCTTCTTCGCCCAATTCATTTTTATGCTTAAATTCAAAAGTGTGTTTTCTTGTTCCCCTACCTTTTATCTGAACAAAATCGGCAGGACTAAAAATAGGTCTCGCCATACAAAGGTTTAATAAATCGGGGCAATCGTAACCCGTTGTCATCATTCCAACCGTTACGCAAATTCTTGTTTTGCCAGATTTATAACCCTCTAACCAATTTGTTTTACCGTTTAAATTGTTATTGGTAAAATTGATAGTCATTTGTTGCGCATTATCAACTTGTGACGTTACTTGTACCGCAAAATCAGAATTGTATTTGTTTGGATAAAGCTCTTCGGCAAATTCATTTAAAATCTCTGTTAACTTTCTTGCGTGGTTTTGGCTGACGGCAAAAAACAAAGTTTTACCAATTTCGTTTGTAATAGGGTCGTGCAAAGCATTTTCTAAAAATGTTTTACAGAGAACACGATTTGTTTTTTCAGAGAAAAATTTCTTTTCAAAATCACGAGAAACAAAAGTTTCTGTTTCTTCGCCTTCTTCTTTCGGAATTTCTACCGAATAACCTTTATCTGATAAAAGTTGAGTAGTTATTTCTGTCCTTGCATCAAGCACTTTGGGATTAATTAAAAAACCGTCTTTTACTCCATCAATCAACGAATAACGATAAGTTGGGTCGCCGCCTTCACAACCAAAAGTTGCATAAGTATCACGCAACATTCTGCGTTCAATTTCTCTTGGATCGTTTTCTTTTACTTTGTTGATGTCAACGCTTTTCAAATAGTCTTTTGGCGTAGCTGTTAAGCCTAATTTATATCCGTGAAAATATTCAAAAACGGCTCTTGAATTACCCGAAATAGACCGATGAGATTCATCTGAAATTATCAAATCAAAGTCGGTAGGCGAAAACAAATAACTGTATTTATTATCGAATGTTAAAGATTGAACAGTTGTAACAACAATGTCCGCTTTCCGCCAATCGCTTTTGTGTTCCTTGTAAATAAATGTTGTGTAATCGGGTTTTAAATAGTTTGTAAAAGCTTTCCAAGCTTGGTCTTCCAATTCCAAACGGTCAACCAAAAACAAAACGCGTCTTGCATTTTCAGTTCGCAAGAACAAACGAATGACGGCGGCAGCAGTTAAGGTTTTTCCCGTTCCTGTTGCCATTTCATATAAAAACCTGTCTTTCCCTTTTCTTACGGCTTCTTGTAATTTATAAATTGCCGTTTTTTGATAATAGCGTAAGAACCGTAGCTTATTTTCCCAAATAAAATCTTTGCTGTCTTTAACTGTTCCATTCCAGCCGGGTCTTTCTTTGTAATCGGACATTTGAACGGTAACAATATAATCATCATCAACAGGTTCGTTTGATAAAGATTGTCTGTCGGGATTCCATTCCTTGATTGCACCAATTTCTTTTGGCGATGGAAATTTATATATTGGTTTTGGATTTCCTTTTTCCAAATTCCATAAATAATGTACAATTCCATTTGATAAAATGATGAATTGAGCACTTACGGTTTTTGCATATTTCCTTGCTTGTTCTTTTGCTACTAGGGGGTGTAAATCTTCTCTTTTTGCCTCAAGAACGCAAATCGGTTTGTTGTTGCTGTCAATCAGTAAAAAATCTAATGAACCTGATTTTACTTTTTCAAAATCATTTCCCCAAGCATCAACTTCAGTTTGCGTAATCTTTACATGATTTTCAAGCAATATGTTAGCTTTCCCTTGTTCGTTGTCAAAGAATCGCCAGTCTGCTTCTTCGAGCAGTTTATTAATCTTTATTCTTGCATGAGCTTCATTTTTCATACTTTAATTCTCATTATTAGCACCAATCGTTGGCAAAAACCAAATCCCAAAATATCGGGACAAGTTGTGCTATTTGTGAGTTGGCGCTTTTTCGTATAGCATACAACTCGTTATACTCCAACAAATATAACTATTTATCAGCAGTTTACTTTACCTTAATCTCAAAGGCTTTATTACCTTCTAGAAGCCCTGTCAATATATCTTCTGGAGCGACTTTACCCACGCCAGCAGGTGTGCCTGTAAAAATGATATCGCCTTTTTTAAGGGTAAAGAATTGCGAGACATAACTTATCAATTCGTCTATGGGCCACAGCATAAATTTAGAATTGCCGTCCTGAACAAGTGTGTCGTTTTTGTAGAGTTGGAATTTTATTTCGTTGAGGTTAAAATCGGTTTTTGGGTAAAAATTGCCAATCACAGCACTGCCGTCAAAGGCTTTGGCTTTTTCCCAAGGCAGACCTTTGGCTTTGAGTTTGCTCTGTAAAGCGCGCTCGGTAAAATCGATACCCAAGCCTATTTCATCGTAATATTTATGTGCAAACTTGGATTCGATAAACTTTCCTACCTTATTTATTTTTACCAAAACTTCTACCTCATAATGAATTTCATCGGCAAAAGCCGGTATAAAAAAAGGTATTTTTTTGGGTAGAATAGCCGAGTCGGGTTTGAGAAAAATGACAGGGTCTGTCGGTTTTTCGTTTTGTAATTCTTCTATGTGTTTGGTGTAATTACGACCTATGCAGATTATTTTCATGGTACTTTTTGTTTACAATTGGGCTTCGACTCCGCTCAGCCTGACATGTGTTTTTACTTTTATTTAACTACTTTGACTACTCCCGATAACTATCAGAACAGAGTGATATTTAGTTACGGTTTAATTAATCAAGGAAACTTAGGAAACTGTTTAAAATCGGGGTCGCGTTTTTCTAAAAAGGCTTTTTTACCTTCTTGTGCTTCTTCCATCATATAAAACATCAAAGTGGCATCACCTGCCAATTGCATCAATCCGTGTTGGCCGTCTAACTCTGCATTGAGCGAACGTTTTATCATACGCAAAGCCATAGGCGAGCGTTTTTGCATGGTTTTACACCAAGCAACTGTTGTGTCTTCAAGTGCGTCAAAGGGCACTACTTTATTTACCAGTCCCATATCAAGGGCTTCTTTAGCGGTGTATTGCTCACATAAAAACCAAATTTCACGGGCTTTTTTCTGACCGACAATTCGGGCTAAATAAGACGAGCCGAAACCGCCGTCAAAGCTCCCCACTTTTGGACCAGTTTGTCCGAACTTTGCATTTTCTGAAGCGATGGTTAAATCGCAAACAACGTGTAACACATGCCCGCCACCAATAGCATAACCATTTACCATAGCGATAACGGGTTTGGGTATTTCGCGAATTTTTTTGTGTAAATCGAGGACGTTTAATCGCGGTACACCATCTTTACCAACATAACCGCCTACACCTTTTACATTTTGATCGCCTCCTACACAAAAAGCTTTATCGCCCACACCTGTAAATATAATAATATCAACATCAGGACGTTCTCTGCAAATATCCATCGCGTCAAGCATTTCGAAATTGGTTTCGGGTCTAAAAGCGTTGTACACTTTTGGTCGGTTGATTGTTATTTTGGCAATGCCTTCAAAAAATTCAAATTTTATATCTTCGTAGTCTTTAATAGACGTCCATTTTCTATGAGTCATAAGGTGATTTTTTACAATTGTAAAGATATAACTATTGCTTTTACTAAAAAAATTTTAGTAACTTCGGATTTTTAAATCCTAACGATGAAAAACCTCTTTTTAAGTTTTTTTTTAGTGTGTTTTTTACAACCGATTTTATCTCAGGTAAAAACACAGAATTTCGAATCTAAAATATTACAACAATACAGAAATATAAAGATTTATGTTCCTAAATCTTACGAACAAGACTCTACAAAAGTATATCCGTTAGCGGTAATATTAGATGCACAAGATTTGTTTGACCTCTACGTTGCCAATTCTAAATTATTAGCCAAAAAACAAGAAGCTCCCGAGCAAATTATTGTAGGAATTCCGCAAACAGAATCGCGTCTAGAAGACTGCGCATATGATCAAGGCACCGATAGGCCTGTAGGTTTTTCTAAAGATTTTAAAGACTTTATAGACTTAGAGTTATTACCTAATATAGACGACACTTACCGCCTTTCGCCTTTTAAAGTTATAGTGGGAAGAAGTTTGACGGCTAATTTTATAAATTACTTTTTTATAGATAAACAGCCTATTTTTAACGCTTATATTAACTTAAACCCTAGTTATGCAAGAGGTATGGCAGCTTTTATAAGAAATAAAATTCCCAACTTGTCTATTCCCACGTATTATTATATGAGCTCCGGATCTTATAACAGTAAAGACAAACAAAATCGCATAAAGGGTATGTTTAGTTTGTTTGACGCTTATAACAGTCCTTTTTTAAATTACAAGATGGTCAATTTTAATGAGGTAACTTATACGGCATCATTGGGAATGGCTATACCCAATGCCTTAGCCTATATATACAAAGTGTATGGCCCTATTTCTAAAGAAGAATACGCTACAAAAATTTCTAAAATGACTCCGCCTGAAGCTATTACCTTTCTAGAAAAGAAATATGTTGAAATTGAGTATTTTTTTGGGACAAACATTCAGATACGTCAAAAGGATATTTTAAGGATCGAACCAATGATTATTGAAAAAGCCGATGGCGATTACCTTAACGAATTTGGTAAAATGATTTTGCGAATTTATCCTAACTCACCTTTGGGTTATTACTATATAGGCTTGTATTACGAAACAGGGAATAGGTTTAAACAAGCCCTTAAATACTATAAAATTGGCTATTCTAAAATAGATCAAAGCGACCCAAATTTAGATGCCTATTACGAAAATATTAACCGTGTTATAAAAAAGAAATTACACCAAAATGACAATTAAATAAATATTAAAACTCAAAATATTATTATGAAAAAGTTATTCCTTATACTGTTTACTTTATTAGTAACGGCACCCATTTTTGCTCAAAAATATGCTTTTAGTGCTATAAAAGATATCCAAGCAAGCTCTGTAAAAAGTCAAGGTCATACGGGCACTTGTTGGAGTTTTTCTACCTCCTCTTTTGTAGAGTCCGAAATTAAACGCTTAAGCGGGATGGATGTAAATGTATCTGAAATGTACTTTGTTAGAAACACTTACACCGTTAAAGCTTGGGATTATGTTATGCGACAAGGTCATACCCAATTTAGCGAAGGGGGATTGGCTCATGACGTGACCAATGCCATTCGTAAATTTGGTATGGTACCTCGTGAGGTTTTTAGTGGTTTGATAAATGATCAAAAAAGCTACGACCACGAAGAAATGTTTACCCTTTTAAAAAATACTTTAGACGAATATATTAACAGTAAAAATAAAAAAGGTTCTGCCGAATGGAAAATAGCCATGAACACCATTTTAGATACTTATATGGGTAAAAATCCTGTAACTTTTAGTTACAAAGGTAGTATGTACACACCACAAACTTTTGCTGCTATTACCAAATTTAATCCAGATAATTACGTTACCATAACCTCATTTACACAACAACCTTTTTATTCAAAATTTATACTCAATATTCCTGATAATTTTTCGAATGGCTCTTTTTACAATGTCCCTTTAAACGATATGATGGGTGTTATAAATACAGCTTTGGCAAATGGTTATACTGTTGCACTTGACGTTGATGTATCTGAGCCAACTTTCTCATCAAAAAATGGTATTGCTGTTTTACCGCTTAACGCCGATGACGATAAAAAAAGCCTGACAGAGATTGTCCCTGAACAAAAAGTGACACAATTGAATCGCCAGCAAGCATTTGAAAATTACAGCACAACAGACGACCACTTAATGCATATTACAGGAATGCTAACCGACCAAAATGGCACTACTTATTACAAAGTAAAAAATTCTTGGGGTGTTAAATTGGCAAATGGCGGTTATGTCTATATGTCTGAATCTTTTACACGTATGAAAGCCATATCAATTATGGTACACAAAGATGCGGTTTCTAAAGAGTTAAAAGGCTTGTTAAAGTTGTAAACTAATGGAATTTTCACTTAAACATGGCTCAATAATTAGCGACGACAAACTTCATATAAATGATGATGTTAAGACTAATAATTATATGTTGAAATTTTTATATATCGTCACTGGTTTTAGTTTTGCTGCTAGTGGTTTTAATACTTATTTTAATGTTTCAAAACCTCTTATATTATTTTTTATTTTACTTTTTATTTATGATATTATAATATTAATTGGTATTTACAAACGCTCTGATGCCATTGAAATTGATTATATTGATATTAAAAGAGTAAGTCTTAAAAATTATTGGAAAATAAAAAACACAGTCGTTTTAAAATTGCAAAATGGTAAAAATAGAATTATAGGTGGTTTTAAAAATATTGAAGATACTAAAACATTTATTCAATTTATAGAATCTAAAATTATTTCAAAATCTTAAAATAATCTTTTAACACCTTGTCATTTAATGTGCGAGGTGTTTTTATTTCCAGTAATTTGGGCTGATTGCTTTTATTAAAAAAAGTATTTAAAGCTTTTTCTAGGTTCTCTTTATCAGTCGAAATAGTATAATCTAAATTATACATATCACATAAATGTTTAGCTGTTAAATTATGTGGGGCTTCAAAATAATCGAGTGCTCTTGTGGTCTGCGGGCCGGGTAAAATTCTAAAAATACCGCCACCCCCATTATTGATTAAAATAATTCTAAAATTAGCCGGAATATATTTATTCCACAAAGCATTGCTGTCGTAAAAAAAACTCAAGTCACCTGTAATAAAAGTAGTTTGTTGTGTACTTGCTACCGCTGCACCAATGGCCGTACTCATACTGCCGTCAATACCACTCGTACCGCGATTGCAATAAACCTGTAAACCCTTTGGTAAATCAAATAACTGCGTATATCTAATAACTGAACTGTTTGCCAATTGCAACATACCATGTTGGGGTAAATTTTTAATAAGGCTATTAAAAACACTTAAATCGGCATACGGAATGTCTCTAAAGAATTTTTGATGTGTTTTTGCGACTTCAATCTTACGTTGCTCCCACAAATTTCTGTAATTACTTTCTACAAATGAAGTGTTTTTTAACAATCTCTTAAAGACCGTTAAAGCTTCTGTCTTAATTTGGGCTGTTAAGCAAAAATAAGTATCTGGAGCCACGTATTTGGAAATGTGATAATGCTTCTGCGGACTGAATTTTCTTAGAAATTGCTTGATGCGTTTAGAAACCACCATCCCACCAAATGTGAGTAATAAATCGGGTTTAAAAGATTCTAATCGTATATCCTCTAAAGAGAAAATTAAGTTGTCAATAGTATTTATAAAAAATTTACAATGAAGATTTGACGTGGATTCTGTCAATACAATTACCGATGGATCATCAGCTAATTGCGCCAAAGTATTATTTAAATCTTTATTAAAATCGTTAACTCCAACCAAAACTATTTTGGCCTTTGCTTTATTCCAACTAGTAACTAATTTAGAAAGATTTTGCGCGTCGTTTATTTCTTGCTGTTCACAATTAAACGACGGTAATTTTACCGTTTCAACATCAGTTGTACTGTAAAGTGGCTCTTCAAATGGCACATTTATATGAACAGGACCTTTTTTGTTTATAGCCACATTAAGTGCTTTTTCAATTAGTACTGCGTTTTGTTGTAGCACATCATTATCCACAACCAAATTGGCATTATAAAGACTGTGATTGGCAAAGACATTTTCTTGGCGGATAGTTTGACCATCAGCTATATCAATTTTATCTTTAGGCCTATCAGCCGATACTATTATTAAAGGAATATTGCTATAAAAAGCTTCGGCTACAGCCGGATAATAATTCAATAAAGCAGAACCTGATGTACAAAACAAAATGACAGGCTTTTTGGTTTGTTGCGCTATGCCTAGAGCAAAAAAAGCCGCAGAACGCTCATCAACAAGACTATATGTATTATAGCGAACATTGTCTGTAAATTCAATTATAAGTGGGGCATTGCGCGACCCCGGCGAAATGACAATATTATCTACATTAAAAGTACGACACGCTTTCTCTAATAAACGGGCTAAAACTTTGTCAGATTGTGGCATATAGATTTGCTGGTTAAACGACTGTAAATTTAAAAATATTTAAAGCTAATCCTATTTAAAAACAGGATTAATTCGCAATTAAATTATGGCCAATTTTACAGTGTAAACAATTATTTTTAGCACAATAATTGTTTTTAAGTTGTAATAATGCTTGGCTTGTAAAGGCATTTTCAACTGACAAACCCAAAGTTTTAAACTTGGTTATAATACTGTTTTTCTCTGGTTTAATTTGTTGTAAAAGTCCGATTATCTTTTCAGAATTTGACTTACCTATGTGCTTTTGATACACAAATTGTAAGGGCACAATTGTATTAATTATAAGCAAATCTATAAAGGGTTTTGATAATTTCTTAGAGCGTTTACCCGTTTTTTCTGATGTAAATGTGTAGTGACTTGTCCAAAAATCTGAAATTTCTACAGTAAAGGCTTTGTAGATTTCTTCAGGTTTTTTGACGTCAATTAACAACGAAAATAAATTGGTGTGCTTGCTGTACAGTACCGCCAATTGTGCCAATCTTATGGTCGGAAAATTATCAGGCCGCAATCTAAAAAATTGAATCTTTGACGTCAATGCGGGTTGTAATTTGAATTTGACTTTTAAATAATCGAATTGGGTTTTTAAAGTTTTGTAATAATTGACATCTACGGCTTTGTCAAGTAAATTACCCATCCCTAAAAACAGGGCTTCTAAATCCTGTTTATTTGTCCTAATTTTTCTCACCACATTAAAATCAACCGACTTCGCCATATTTAAAAAAGCCTCACCGTTGACTTTAAGCCCAAAATTCTTAGCCAATAAAACAAACAAAACCGCTTCCCAATCATTGGCTGTTTCTTTTAAAAGTGATGTCATTAAGAAAGCTTTTTGTTCTAACCTCTCAATAAAAAGGTGCTCTAACCAATTGTTTAAAATAAAACCATCTACCTCGGCAATGTGCTTTTCACAGTTAATCCACTTTTCGGATTTATTTAAAAGATTCCTATAATTGTTTAGCACAGATGTTGCCATATAATCTTTTAAAACCAAGGTAGGTATTGGGGTATTATCGGCTCTAAATATTTCAGCGTCATTTTCCCAAACCACATGTAAAATTACCGAATCGTAATTAGGGTCTGTTTCGTGATGGTGTACATACCAATCTGAAGATTTGACGTGAATTTCTACGTTACCGGCCCAAAGTTGCGACCCTATTTTAATTTTAGCATTAAAAAAATCGGGGCCTTCATTACTATTATGTTGCCCTTGTTTTAAAATAATGACAGGTTCATTTATACTACTCAAAAGTATCTCAGGGTTTAAAAGCTGCAATTTCCAGACATAATGTAAAAAATCTTCCTTCATTTGTTAATTGGCTGTAATTTTTTATAAGTTAGCCTACTAAGTTAAGAAATTTGTTATGGAAAATAAACTGAAATCCATTTTTGTGATGCTTTTTATAAATAGTGCCGCTATTTTAATGCTTTTATATGCTTATCTACTCATAACAAACGGATTTAATTTTATTTTTTTAGGCAATGTTATGGTAAGTTTTACCATAAGTTTTTTATTCGCTAAAGCGATGTTATTACACAATACAGCCCGTACAAGTCCTAATATGTGGTTGCGTTCATCTATCATTTTAATCGGACTCTTTCTTGTGCTTTACGGATTTTACAACAGTCCTTTAAATAAAATACACCTTATACCCGCCATTGCTTTAACCATTGGTTGGTTTTTATACGTCTTTTGGTACTCAAGATTTGGCAAACGTTCTTCTGATATATTAGAAATCGGTTTACAATTACCTAATTTTGAATTAGAAGATGGTGCTAAAAACAAGATAAAGTCTTCTTCTTTTAAAGGTAATCCCGTCATCTTTATGTTTTACCGCGGCAATTGGTGTCCTATTTGTATGGCACAAATAAAAGAATTGGTACAACAATATAAAACTTTAGAAGAACGCGGTGCACAAGTAGTTTTGGTGAGTCCACAACCCCACCATTTCACAAAAGGATTGGCAAAAAAATTCGATGTGAAATTTAATTTTTTAGTCGATGTTAAGAATAAAGTCGCCAAACAATTGGGTATTTTTCATAAAAACGGCTTACCGGCCGGAATGCAGGTTTTAGGTTACGATTCAGATACCGTTATGCCCACACTTGTTATTTGTGATAAAAATAGCAAAATTCTCTTTGTAGATTTAACCGACAATTACAGGGTACGCCCCGAACCAGAAGTGTTTTTACAAATACTAGATGGTACTTTCAAAAAGGTTTAATTAATTCATACGATGACTTTGAGTCATCGTATGAATATGAGTCATCGGTGTGAATTTAATTTTTAAATCCGTTGTGAATTAATAAAAATGGTAGGGAATTTTATAAATTACTATCTAATATGTTGTACCTACGGCACAAATCTGCACATCCTCATCTCTATACTACATATATTTCGTCCCTAAGGGACGTAAACTATTATATAATGTCCCGTTAGGGACGTCATATCGGTAATTTTAAAAAAGTGAATTGTTTATTGTGCCTTTAGGTACAACATATAAACCTGAGTTATAAGTATTAAATTTAAATGTACAACAAGTTTTTTAATGAATTGTCCGTACAATATCATGCTTGGTAATAATGTCAAATTTACCATTAGATAAATCTACCAAAACGGCTTGATTCTCTTTATTGATAAGTTTAGAGACTTCTTCTACTTTAGTCATCATTTTAACTACGGGAAAAGGTTTTTGCATAACATCCTTTATAGGTAAGTCGGCAATATTTTTATCTTCAAAATAAAGATTAAACAACTGACTTTCGTCTAAAGACCCCACAAAACCATTGGCATCAGAAACAGGTAATTGCGATATTTCATATTGACGCATACGATCTATAGCATGAGACACAAGCTCTTCGGTTTTAACAGAAATAAGTGGCCTGTTATTATGACTCTTAATCAAATCGGCAGCAACAGTAATGTCTTCGTCTAAAAAGCCCCGTTCGCGCATCCATGCGTCATTAAACATTTTACCAACATAACGACTCCCGTGATCATGGAAAAGTATAACAACCACGTCCTCTGGTTTAAAATGTTCTTTAAGTTGCAATAAGCCTTTAATGGCAGCACCGGCAGAATTGCCCACAAAAATACCTTCGTCAATAGCCAATTTCCGCGTGTAAACGGCGGCATCTTTATCGGTTACTTTTGTAAAACCATCTATCACACTAAAGTCGACATTCTTAGGTAAAATATCTTCGCCAATACCTTCGGTTATATAAGAATATATTTCATTTTCATCAAAAACACCCGTTTCGTGGTATTTTTTAAATACAGAGCCATAGGTATCTATACCCCATATTTTAACATTTGGATTCTGCTCTTTTAAATATTTACCAATACCAGAAACTGTACCTCCAGTACCTACACCTACTACAAAATGGGTGATTTTACCTTCAGTTTGTTTCCAAATTTCGGGTCCTGTACTCTCGTAATGTGCCAATGAGTTTGATAAATTATCGTATTGATTTGCATACCAAGAATTGGGCGTTTCTGCAGCCAATCTTTTAGAAACAGAATAATAAGAACGTGGATCATCTGGCTCAACTGCCGTTGGACAAACGATTACTTCAGCTCCAACAGCACGTAAAATATCAACCTTTTCTTTAGATTGTTTGTCGGCCATAACACAAATAAGTTTGTAGCCTTTTAAAGTGGCTACCATAGCCAAACCCATACCGGTGTTACCCGAAGTGCCTTCTATAATTGTACCGCCAGGTTTTAAACTACCATTGGCTTCGGCATCTTCAATCATCTTTAAAGCCATACGGTCTTTTGCTGAGTTCCCAGGATTAAAAGTTTCGACTTTAGCCAAAACTAAAGCGTCAACACTTTCTACAATTTTGTTGAGTTTAACAAGTGGTGTATTACCAATTGTTCCTAATATATTTTGAGCGTACTCCATAAATTTCTTTAAATGTGGGGCAAAAATACAAATTTAGTGTCGGCTTTTATACAAACATTTTAGGAAAAGTCTCTTGTGGCGATTTACCTAAAATGTGCAAATTAAATTGCGATTGTAAGAAACCCAATCCGTAACCAAACATTTGTATCAATGTTGTATAAATACTTAAAAAAGCTACTAAAATATTTTTATTTATGGTTAATGAATGCATAAAAATAAGTAAAAAGTAAAGCAGATATAAAGCCGTCAGGATTTGAAAAAACGGAAATATAATAATACTCAGCACAAATCCTATGACAAAAATACTCGGAAACCAGTAGGTCAGTTTGGCTGTATTTTTATGTTGTTTATTTAGAATTGGGCGGGCTTTACCAAAACTGTAAGTCTGATTAAAAAATTGTTCAAAATTAGCACGTCGTTTATGATAGACAAAAGCTTTGGCTACAAACTGCGTTTTAAAACCACTTTGCCACAATCTAAAAGTGAGGTCTATGTCTTCGCCTATGCGCTGTTTTGTAAAGCCACCTATAGCTTCAAAAGCCTTTTTAGACAAACCCATATTAAAACTCCGCGGTTGAAAATGAGTGTTGTTTTTATGACCGCGTAAACCACCTGTTGTCAATACAGATGTCATACTGTAATTAATGGCTTTTTGAATGACGCTAAACGAAGGATGTGCCGCATCGGGTCCGCCAAAAGCATCAGTAAAATTGGTTTTTAAAGTTTTGGCTACAACCGATAAATAGTGTTTGGGCACAATAACATCAGAATCTAAAATGATAAAATAATTCCCTTGGGCTTTTTTCATACCAAAATTCCGACTCAATCCCGGACCCGAATTTTCTTTAAAAAGATAATTGATATTAAGATTCTTATGATATTTCTTAACTACAGTTTCTGCCTTAATCGATGAACCATCTTCTATAATAACAACTTCGAATGAATTTTTAAAATCTTGTGAAACAAGGCTTTTTAATAGTCCCTCAATTTCTTGAGGACGGTTGTAAACGGGAATAATAATAGAGAACGACAGGTCTTGCAAAGTGCTATGTGTTATAAAAATCAAATATAATTATTTAGATTTTAACTCAGTGATGACTTACTTAAAATTTCAGAATTTTAGTTTAATAACTTTTTGATATTGTCTATTCTATTAATCTGAGTTTAAAATACTATAACAAAATCATGTTAGTAGTGAAGAATTCCATTCTTATTGAAATTGATACGATGACTTCGGAGTCATCGTATCAATAGTAGTAATTATTCAGAGCTTCACTTTAAGTGAAACCCTGAAAACATTTCTCGTCAAAAGAATTGAGATATTTCGACTCCGCTCAATATGACATCCAAAATACAAAAAAGCCCCGCTATAGCAGGGCCTTTAAAACTGTGTTTCAAAAAATCTATTGTTTAACTACTTTATAAGTGCCTGTTTTGTCACCTACTTTTACTTTCATAAAATAAACGCCCGTCTTAAGGGTACTCATATTTATTTGGTAGGTACTAACATTAGGTTGTTTTATCATAACTTGCTGACCCAATAAATTATAGAGTTCCACTTGTTCTATATTTTCTTGCGCATTAAGTGTCATGTTATCTTTTAAAGGATTAGGATAAAAGTTAAAACCTTCTATAACCTGATTGCCAACAGCTAAAGTGCCTGTAACGGTTAAGACACCTGATACATTAGCACCACTTGCTGTACTTATACCACTCCAAGGGCCTCCGAATCCTCCATATACAACCGCCTCAGTAAATAATTGGAAACGACTGGCATAATAATAAGTGCCAGCTGTTGTAAGTGTAGCACCTAAGTTGAGCATATATTCATCATTATTAGCAGATAAAGAAGCTGTATTAAAAGTAGTCTGTATCCAATTAGATTCGGGCCAAGTATTTGGATTTGTATCTGTTGCACTCCAACCAATCCAAACTTTTATATCTGTGGCTGCAGCTGTTTGACCAGATACATCTGTCTTTTGCTCTGAATACACTTGCGCATAAACATCATATGTATCTCCAGCGTTAATACTACCATTTTGAGGCCATTGTAAATTATACCAACCCAAAGAATAGGCGGCTGTTGTTACTGTATAAGGTCCTGCCCAAGAACTTGTAGAACTACTACTACAAATAGCTTGTACATAAAAATCGTAACTGGTACTGGCTGTTAAACCATTAATTAAGTCTCCTCCTGTATTATCTGTAGACACAAAATTACCTAGACTAGCCGAGCCTCCTTGTGTATAACCAGTTAATCCATATTCAATATTCCAAGAAGATTCAGGTCCTTGAGGCGCCCAATTAATATTAAAAGAAGTTGGTTTTATATTATTACCCATACCACCACTAGGTGCTGTACAAGCGTCTAAAGTAGTAAAGTTTAATTTTGAAGACCAAGCACTATAAACTGCACCTCCTTGCATTTCTGGTATACAGTTAGCACGGGTGTAAAAATCGTAGCTTGTACTACTGCTTAAAGCGGAAAGATGGGCGTTTGGTGGATTACCAGGGTTGGAAGGGTCTAGACCCGTTTGATCAAAAATCCCTGTTCCTTGTGTAAATCCAGCACCACCGTATTCATAATCCCATTGCTCTTCGCTATTGTTAGCAGTCCAACTAATATCTGCGCTATCCTTTAATAAATTTGTAGTATGCAAGGCTGTTGGGGCATTACAAGTAATATTTACAGAAGTAATATTATTGGCAGTAAAACAGATTCCTTTACCTTTTAGCAAGCCTCCATCATCGTAAAATACACGATACTTAAAATTTTGTTGTTGATTGGGTGTTAAATTTTTAAAATCGAAATACATATCAAAAACACCAATGGCACAAGTTGTATAATCTCCTTGAGAATCACCAGCTTGTGGTGTCCCTTCAGGCATGAGTACCCATGCTCTGGCATCAGCATCCCAATATTGAAAACCTAAAATTTCTGAAGTAGCACCAGTAAGGGCAAAAGCCATTGAAACATTTATTTTTAAGGCCTTTTCACCCGCTGTAAAAGCAGCTGTTAAATCTATAGTCGGTGCTTCTAAATAAATTTGATCTCCTGAGTTAGAAACTTGAGAATCATCAAATTTAAATTGACTGTCGGTTGTTGTAGGGTCTAGTAGTAAATTACCCACATTATAAGTACCTGATAAAGACCAAGTAGCATCAGGCCAACTATAAGTTGTGTTAATTGTTTGAGAATAGAGTGTGCCGACGGTTAGAACAACTGCCAACAATAGTAAAATTTTTTTCATAGTAGAATTGATTGAATGATTATTGAATTTAACAAATTTAGTTACAATATATGTGAAATGCAACTACTTAAACAAAAAAATATCTAAATCTATTCTTTTTTAGAATAGATTTAAATAATTTTTACTGATAATCTGTATAAATCCAGGCTTTCTAAGTCGAAATTGTCTATATAATCAAACTTTTCTCTGTTCTCTGATTTTGCTAAATCGACAAATAACTTAGCCGATTTACAAAATTTCGTATCCCGCTGACTGTTTAAAACCAATAAATAACCCATAATGATATTCCCTGCCATTTCTACCAAACGTCTGGCATGAAAATCGAGATTTTCTGTATTGTCTAAATCAATTACTTTGTTGGCAATTAATTCATATTCAGAAGTCATTTTTTGGAGCTTTATTTTTAAAGTGCTATTTTCTTCTGAAACGTCATTGTTATATTGTTTTATACGCTCTAAAAAAACATGGGTAGTAACGCCTTTTATAGCTGCAACTGCTTGTAATTGAGAAGTTCCTTCATAAATAGATGTAATTCTAGCGTCACGATATATACGCTCAATAGGAAAATCTTTCATAAAACCCGTACCCCCGTGAATTTGAAGCGAATCATAAGCAATGGCATTACAAGCTTCACTTGCTGTCAGTTTGATGAGTGGCGTAAACACATTGGCTAATTTAGCATAAGCTTTCATTTCCATACGTTCTTCTCTTTCTAGTTTCTCTTCTTTCATATGCTCTTCATAAGCTTTAGAAATATCTACAAAGCTTGTGGTTTCGTACAACAATGCGCGCAGGGCATCTATCCTAATTTTCATATTGGTAATCATCTCATAAACCGCAGGGAAGTTGGCTATAACTTTTCCGAATTGCGCACGCTCTTCGGCATATTTTAAGGCTTCGCGATAAGCGGCATCAGCAATTCCTACAGATTGGGCACCAACGCCTAATCTAGCCGAATTCATCAAAGCCATAACGTATTTTATAAGACCAAAGCGTTCTTTACCCACTAATTCTGCCGGTGCGTCCTTAAAAACCAATTCGCATGTTGGCGAGCCTTTTATACCTAATTTTTTTTCTAAATGACGTACTTGAACAGCATGGTTATTCCTGTCGTAAATAAACATAGACAAGCCTCTGGCATCTGTTGTATTTTCTTCAGATCGGGCTAAAACCAACGATATATCGGCATCGCCATTGGTAATAAAACGTTTGACACCATTTAGTTTCCAGACATTTTCCTTTTCGTCAAAAGTGGCTTTTAATTTTACTGCTTGTAAATCAGATCCGGCATCGGGTTCTGTTAAAACCATAGCCGCTGTAACACCATCACGGTTAAAAAGCGGTAAATATTTTTCTTTTTGTTCTTCTGAGCCAAACTCATAAATAGTTTCGGCACAATCTTGTAATCCCCAAATATTGGCAAATCCGGCATCGGCTCTAGCCACCATTTCTGCCGCCATAACGTAAGGCAATAATGGGAAATTTAAACCGCCGTATTGTCTGGGTAATGACATACCTATTAAGCCGGCTTCGTATAAGGCCTTATAATCTGCTGTGGTGCCTTTGGCATATACTACTTCGTTATTTTCTATATGGGGTCCTTCAAGATCTACAGATTCTGCATTGTTGGCAATAGTTTCTGCACAAATTTCACCTACAATTCCCAATACTTTTTCGTAAGAATCTAAAGCATCTTCGTGGTTTAAAGGGGCAAAATCGTATTTATCTGATTGTGTAAAATTGCGTTCTTTCATTTTTACAACTTTCTGAAAAACAGGATTTTCTAAATGAAATTTTAAATCGGGTGTATCTTTAAAAAAATTATTCATCTGCTTGTTTTTAGTACTTTTATTTTGCGTTTGCTTTATAGTATTTAATCATTTTTGGGATGACCACATTTAAGTCACCTTTAATAACATAATCTGCTAAATTATTTATAGGCGCATCCGCGTCATTGTTAATTGAAATAATTAATGACGATTCTTGCATACCAGCGGTGTGCTGAATAGCGCCCGAAATACCGGCGGCTATATATAATTTTGGTCTAACCGTTGTACCGGTTTGCCCAATTTGACGGTCGTGTTCAATAAATCCGGCATCTACTGCGGCGCGAGACCCGCCTACTTCACCCCCTAATAAATGCGCTAATTCTTGTAAAAGTTCAAAGTTTTCTTTGGAGCCTACACCGTAACCTCCGGCGACAATAATTGGGGCTTCTTTAAGGTTTACACCCGATTCTTCTATATGACGTTCGATTATTTTGACTACAAATTCTTCATCGGTTACAATTTTATCGACAGCAACATTAACAATTTCTGAAGTATAATTGGCATCGAATATTTCTTTTTTCATCACACCCTCTCTAACAGTTGCCATTTGAGGGTGCATATCCCAATTTATAATATTGGCCATAATACTACCCCCAAAAGCGGGTCTAATGGCGTATAATAAATCTTTGTATTCTTTCTTTTCTTTTTTAGCAAAATGGTCGCCAATATCTAAAATGGTACAATCGGCTGTCAAACCACAATTTAACGCCGAAGCAATTCTAGGCGCTAAATCTCTCCCAACCGATGTGGCTCCAAACAATACAATTTGAGGATTTTCCTCTTTTAATATTTTGGTAGCTAAAGCCGCATGAGGTAAAGTTCTATAAGGTTCTAACCGCACATCGTCTGCTACAAATATTTTATCGACACCATAAGGGGCTATCTGATTTTTAATTTCGGATAAATCTTTACCAAAAACCATCGCTTCTAAGGGGCAACTCAATTTTTGAGCCAACTGTTTTCCGGCTGATAGTAACTCCTGACTTATATCTGCTACTTTTTTATTTTCTACTTCACAATAAACAAATACACTTTTCATTTGTAATAATTTTAAATTTAAGGTTACCCGATGATATGGTGTTCTATGAGTTCTTTAACCATCAATTCTACATCTTCGTCAGAATCACTCAGTAATTTGGCTTCGCTTGCGGTTAGTACAATATTCTCTACACTTTTTACTTTGGTAGGAGAGCCCGACAAACCAATTTTTTCTAATTCGGCTTCAATATCTTCAACACTCCATTCAGGAATAGTTAGGTAAGGCCTTTTTTCGTGTAATGATAACAACAATTCATCGGCCGATTTTAATTCGGTTTTGGTTCTGGCGTACTTGTATTTCATAAGATTTTTGGCATGTCTTGACCTACAATCGGGCGAAGAACCGTGTACTGTCATCAAACAAGGTAATGGCGCACTGACCGTTTCTACACCTTTTTCTAAACGGCGTCTGGCAATAATTTCATTATCATTGACTTCTAAAACCTCTTCTACGTAAGTGACTTGAGGTATGTGTAATTTTTCGGCGCATTGCGGTCCTACCTGAGCCGTATCACCGTCAATGGCTTGTCGGCCTCCAAGAATTAAATCGAATGGCGCTAACTTCTGAATGGCTTTTATAAGTGTATAACTGGTTGCCAATGTATCGGCTCCGCCAAAACGTCTATCGGAAACCATAATACCGTCATCGGCACCACGGTAATAACCTTCTCTTATAATATCGGCAGCTTTTCTGGGTCCCATTGTTACTACAATAACTTTAGTTCCTTTTATGCGGTCTTTTATATTTAGAGCCAATTCTAAGGCGTGCAAATCATCCGGATTAAATACTGTGGCTAGCTTTGCTCTATTTACTGTACCCTCGGGCTTCATGGCATCGGAGCCAACATGACGTGTATCAGGCACTTGCTTAGCGAGTACTATAATTTTTAGTGGTCTCATAAAATGGTTTAATTGTTTTTTATTAGAAGCCTTAAAATTAAAATTTTAGTGGCGCCTAAACAATGACAATCCTCATACTTCACTAATTTAAATTTTCATAATATTGTATTTGCAAATTTCAGCAAACCCATTTCAAAAAAAAAGCGGTGATTTATTCAATCACCGCTTTTTATATAAAAATATTTTAGTTTATTTTTTTGGTTTGTCTTTAGAATCAGGCTCTTTAGAGGCTTCCTTGTTTTTTAAACCGTTGTCTATAAAGTCTTCCATTATAGCTGTACTGATGCCCATATTAGAAAAACCGCCATCGTGAAATAGGTTTTGAAGTGTCACTTTTTTAGTTAAATCTGAAAACATACTAATGGTATAATCGGCACATTCTAAAGCTGTAGCATTGCCTAATGGCGACATTTTATCCGCGAAAGCGAAGAAACCGTCAAAACCTTTAACACCACTTCCGGCCGTTGTAGGTGTAGGCGATTGTGATATGGTATTGACACGTACATTTTTATCGCGGCCAAAGAAATAACCAAAACTACGCGCAACCGATTCTAAATAGGCTTTATTATCGGCCATATCATTATAATCCGGGAAAACACGTTGGGCAGCCATATAGGTTAAAGCGACAATACTACCCCATTCTTTCATAGCATCTCTTTGATACAAAACACTCATAACACGATGAAATGACAGTGCAGAAACATCCCAGCCTTTTTTGGTGAAGTTGTAATCTTGGTGTGTGTAATGATTGCCACGACGCACGTTTACAGACATCCCTATTGAGTGTAAAACAAAATCAATTTTACCGCCTAGTATTTTCATAGATTCATCTACCAAATGTTCAAGATCCATAATTGAAGTGGCATCTGCAGGAATAATTTGTGAACCTGTTTTTTCGGCCAAATCGGCAATTGTGCCCAATCTCATGGCAACAGGTGCATTGGTCAAAACAAATTTAGCACCTTCTTCATGAGCGCGTTCTGCTACTTTCCAAGCTATTGATTTTGAGTCTAATGCTCCAAATATAATGCCTTTTTTCCCTTTTAATAAATTGTACATAGGTTTGTAATTAATTATTTTTAATTTTTGGCAAATATATACTTTTTACTGTAATAATGCCTTAGCGTGTAAAATAGCTGATTCTGATATTTTTTTACCCCCTAACATCTCGGCTAATTCTATTACACGTTCTTCGTTATTTAGTAATTTAAGATCTGTTTTTGTAGTAGCATCTTGTGTTTCTTTAAATACTTTGTAATGCTGATGGCCCTTGGCCGCTATTTGTGGTAAATGTGTTATGGCCAAAACTTGCATATTTTTAGTCATACTTTGTAAAATCGCAGCTACTGCATTGGCGACTTCACCTGATATACCGGCATCTATTTCATCGAAAATTATGGTAGGCAACTGACTGTATTGTGATAAAATAGCTTTTATAGCCAACATAATTCTAGAACGTTCACCGCCAGAAGCTACTTTAGAAATCTTACCAAACTGCCCGCCTTTGTTGGCTTTAAACAGAAACGCTAAATTGTCAATACCGTTGGCAAACAAATTATCTGTTTTGGTAATAACAATATCAAATTGTGCGTGAGGCATTCCTAATTTAGCCAGAAGATTCTCTAATTTCTTTTGCAAATCAGGGACAATTATTTGACGCTTTTTGTGAATGGTGTCGCCCAATTTTAACAAGCGTTCTTTTAGCACTTTAATCTGATTTTCGACTTCTAAAATAACCGCATCAGAATTGTTTACAAGCGCAATTTTACGTTCTAATTGGTCTTTTTTAGCTACCAAATCGGCTATAGTTGCTACACGGTGCTTTTGTAAAAGCGTGTTTAAAAGGTTTAAACGTTCTTGCTTTTGTTGTAATATTGCAGGGTCTAAATCTATCGTTTCCTTGTAGTCTAAAAGTTCTTGATAGATATCGTCAAATTCTATTTTTAAGCTTTCAATTCTGTTGGATAATTCTGAAAAATTCACATCGTATTTGGCTATATTTTTTAGCGCTGATGTAAAAGTATTTAACGCATCATTAATACCTATTTCAGAAGCTTCTGCCGTATTAACAGCCACATTTATTGATTGGCTTATACTGTCTATGTTTTCAAGTTTTTCTAAGGTGCTTTCAAGTGCTGGCAATTCATCTTCAGCCAAATTAGCTTTAGTCAATTCGTCAAAAATAAAATTATCGTAATCTTGATTGATAACACTCTGATTTTTATCTTCAATTAACTGCGCCAACTCTTTTTCTTTAAACTTAAGTCGCTGTAATTTTTGTGTGTATTGTGCTAACGATTCGGATGTGTGTGCCAAAACATCTACAATTTGAAACTGGTATTCTAACTGACTCAATTTTGCTGTTTCTTGTTGGGCATGAACGTCAATTAAATAACTACTTAAACTTTGTAATACATTTAGCGTAACGGGTGTGTCATTTAAAAAAGCACGCGATTTACCACTGGGTAATATTTCTCTCCTTAAAATAGATTCGTCCTCATAATCTAAATCATTTGCTGTAAAAAAAGCTTTTAACTTGTAGTTTTGTATCGCGAATACGGCCTCGATAATACATTTTTTATCGGTATTATTTATGATTGACAAATCGGCACGTTCGCCCAAAACCAAACCCAAAGCGCCTAAAAGAATTGATTTTCCGGCACCTGTTTCACCTGTAATTATAGACAAACCCCCTTTAAAATCTATCTTAAGATGGTCTATTAATATGTAGTTTTGTATGGATAAGGAAGCTAACAAATAATACGATTTAGTCTTTGTAAAAATAGCAATTAGTTAAAGAAATAAGCAAAAAAACAATTTTTAACTTGTCTTAGTTACTTAATTTCTTCCATTTTGAATTATTTGAAGGCGATATTTTTAACAACACACTGCGCAATTCGGCCACGTCATAAGTAGGACCTCCTGAAAAAATTGAGACAATTTCATCGGCCTTGGCATCTGTAAAAACGCGTAATAAAAAGGCATTTGGACGCGCGTCGTAAATTCTTTTTAGTCGGATAACAGCTTTGGCAATAGCTTTTTTAGCCACTTCTGCATTGGTTGACATAATGTCTAAGCCTTCTCTGTGGTACTGATAAACGGCTTTTCTAAATTCTGAATAGACGGGTGATAATATATTTTCGTTCAATTCGTAACGCGTACCATTACCGTCTATTTTACTCCAACCTACATACCCACTTTGTTGTGCTTGATTGATAACATTTTCGGCTTGTTTATAAAATATTTCGCCGCCGTTGGGTGTAAAAGAATCGGCATCAATTCCTAAAATGGTATAAGCGTAAAAAGTTAAAATAGAGACCAAATTATTGTCGAAACTATTTTCGTTATAGAAAAAAGGGTCGAATTCTTTGTAGGTAAAAGATAAATTATCGTCTTTAAAATTAAAGATTGTCGTTTGGTAATTGGCTTTGTAAACGGGTCTGTTAACCTGTACCTGTATATTTCCTTTAAACTGATTGGGTTGTGGTTGGTCTAAGATAAAAATGCTGATGGCACATTTAATTTTTTCGTAAGGTTTAACCGTTCTGTTTGTCCACCTCGTAGTATTTAAATATTCCGAAATACTGTTTTGAAGTGTTTTAAAAACTGTTTTATTTGAGCCCCTAATTTTATCTGAATTTACCGTAACCGTACAATTTAACTCTTGGGCGACTAAGCCAAAACTGCTGATAAATAATACTGTAAATAAGATTGCTTTACGCATTAATTTTGTTTAAAATCTCTTTAAATATATCTTGTGCCACTAATTCTTTATCCTTTAACGGAAAGCTTTTGGTATTAGTATCGGCGTCAATAATTGTTATTTTGTTTGTGTCGTTTTTAAAGCCTGCACCTTTGTCTTTTAAAGAATTTAAAATGATTAAATCCAAATTTTTACGTTTTAACTTATCGGTAGCATGTGCCAATTCATCATTAGTTTCAAGAGCAAAGCCTACCAAAAATTGCTTTTCTTTATGTTGTCCTAAATAGGCTAAAATATCTTTTGTCGGTACTAAATCAATGTTTAAGATCGTGTCTTTCTTTTTTATTTTCTGATTGGCTTTTGTAGCAGGTTTATAATCGGCTACAGCCGCTGCTAAAATAGCAATATCGGCTCCAGCAAAATGAGAAGTTGTGGCGTCAAACATATCATCTGCACAAACAACGTCAATTCTATCAATATTATTTGAGGTATTTATGGCTGATGGCCCCATGACTAAAGTTACTTGTGCACCCAAATTCACAGCAGTATTCGCCAAAGCTACACCCATCTTTCCAGAAGAATGATTGCCAATAAAACGCACAGGATCTATTGCTTCATAAGTAGGACCTGCTGTAATCAACACTTTTTTCCCGTAAAGGGGTAAAGATTTTACAATATTTTGTTCCAGAAATTGGACTATACTTTCGGGTTCTGCCATACGTCCTTCTCCTACGAGACCACTGGCTAATTCGCCTTTATCGGGTGCTATAAAATGATGTCCGTAACTTTTTAAAATCTCAATATTTTTAGCTGTAGTGGGATGTCTGTACATATCTAAATCCATTGCAGGCGCAAAATAAACAGGACATTTTGCCGAAAGATAGACCGCCATCAATAAATTATCGGTTACGCCTTGCGCCATTTTGGCCATTGTATTGGCTGTTAGTGGCGCGAAAAGCATATAGTCTGCCCATAAGGCTAAATCTACATGGCTGTGCCACATAGCATCCTTATCGTCTTCATCAAAAAATGAGGTGTAAACAGGATTTTTAGAAAGTGTAGAGAGTGTTAAGGGTGTAACAAATTCTTTTGCAGCAGGTGTCATAACAACTTGTACCTCTGCACCAGCTTTAATTAAAAGTCTAATTAAAAAAGGTGTTTTATAAGCAGCAATACCGGCCGTTACGCCTAAAAGGATTTTTTTACCGCTTAAAACAGACATTAGTCTTGGTTTTCTGATTCTTCTACCCTTCTGTGATAAATTTTATCGTTTAACCACTCTTCTAATGCAATTGCAGCAGGCTTGGGTAGTTTTTCATAAAATTTAGACACTTCTATTTGCTCTTTGTTTTCGAAAATTTCTTCTAAATTATCGTTGTAAGTAGCAAATTCTTCTAACTTTTCTACAAGTTCTCTTTTTAAATCGCCATTAATTTGAATAGCACGTTTGGCTATAATAGAAATAGCTTCGTAAATGTTTTCTGTTTTTTCTTCTATCTTACTTCTATCGTACGTAATAGTAGAAATAGGTGCTTCAGAATTTTTATAGTCCATAATTGTTTTGTTTAATTTGTTAGCGAATGTAATTGTTTGTCTAATATGATTTTAGATCCTTCAACATCATTTAAGTATTTAGATTTAGGAAATGTCTTTTTAAATTTTTTATAATAGCTAAGAGCCTTAGAAATACGTTCTTCTTTTTTACTAGCAACACTCTTTATACCCAATTCAAAAGCTGCTTTATACTTTAAATACATAGCTTCTTCCTTATAAACAGTTCCTGGAAAATCTTCTAAAAAATTATCGAAGGCCACTATAGATGCATTGTACTTTTCTAATTTTAAAAATTGTTTAGAAATTTCAAAATACTTTTTTTCTAAACGCCTGCTTAAAATAACATAAATATCATTGGCTTCTTTTAATTTATCTGAGTTGGGATAAGAATTAATAAACTCTTGTAATACATCAATAGCTTTATGTGTGTCTGTTTGATCTAAACTGTATTTTGGTGAAGATAAATAATACCCTTTAGCCGATAAAAACAAAGCTTCTTCTCTTTTAGAACTCTTAGGATAATTATTAGAAAAACGTCTAAAATAATAGCCAGATAAGCCATAATCTTTAACTTTATAATGTGACTCAGCACGCATATATTCAATCCGTTCCATTTGAGGTTTGCCAGTATATTGTGGAATCACTTTTTCAAAAAGTGTAATCGCCTTAGTGTAATCGCCTTTGTTATATAAATCTGTAGCCATTTTATAAGTCTCGTTAGTCTTTCCTTTATTTAACATTTTCTGGTAAGGACTACACGATATAACTAATAAAAGTGTGATTATAACTAAACTAAAATATTTTAATTTTTGCATGCGGCAAAAGTAGGTATTTAAAATGGATTAATAAAATGCTTTTTATACTCAATTTGAGCACACAAATGTAGTATAGTTCACTACTTTAAAGTCCTTTTTATTTATAAAAGTATGTTAATTATTGTACTGGTGGTTCTACAGTTAATTGTTTGATATCCTTATCAAATAAATAAAAGCCACTTTTATCATCACCAATAAGCCTAATTTTATCGAGTATTGTACGGGCTAAAGCTTCTTCTTCTATTTGCTCTGACACATACCATTGTAAAAAATTATTAGTGGCATAATCTTTTTCATTTAAAGATATTTCAACTAAATCATTAATTGACTTTGATACCATAACTTCGTGTGACAACAAAGTTTCAAAAACTTCTTTAAACGATCCAAATTCACTTGGCGAAGCTCTTAAAGCACCAATTTTAGCATAACCGCCACGTTCATTAGTAAATTTAACAAGCTTAAGCATATGCGTACGCTCTTCGTCTGAATGCGCATACATAAATTGAGCAACTCCTTCAAACCCTTGATTTTCTGCCCAAGAAGCCATTGCTAAATATATTTGAGAGGATTCTGCCTCTATAATAATTTGTGCATTCAAGGCTTTATCCATTTTTTTTGATAACATAACTTAATTTTTTAAGACCTATTTACTACAAAATTACGCAATTTTTCTTGCAATGTTTGACTTGCAGATACCAAAGGTAGTCTAACTTCTAAGCCACAAATCCCTTTTATATTTAAAAGCGCTTTTATACCTGCTGGGTTGCCTTCTTCAAAAATCAAATCTATACTTTCCATTATTTTATAATGTAAGTCATAAGCCTTTTTGGTCTTACCCTCTAAACCCAATCGTATCATATTAGAAAAAGATTCAGGCAATGCTTGTCCTATAACCGAAATAACACCTACGCCACCTGCTAAAGTCATAGGTAAGGCAATCATATCATCACCAGAAATAACTAAAAAGTCATTTGGTTTATCTTTAATTAAACGCATAGCCTGAACCATATCGCCAGCCGCTTCTTTAATACCAATTATATTTTTACAATTTTTAGCTAATTTTAAAGTGGTTTCTACAGCAATATTTGAGGCCGTTCTACTTGGCACATTGTAAATTATTACAGGAATTGGCGATGCTTCTGAAACAGTTTTAAAATGCTCATAAATACCTTGTTGTGTTGGTTTGTTGTAATATGGCGATACAGATAACAGCGCGTCAAATTGAGACAAATCAGTTTGACTAATCTCTTCAATTAAGGCCGCTGTATTATTGCTACCCATTCCTAAAACCAATGGTAATCTACTTTTATTTTCTTTTATAATTGTTTGCTTAACAAGCTCTTTTTCTTCTTTATTTAAGGTTGCTGGTTCACCTGTCGTTCCTAAAACAACAAGATAGTCTATACCGTTTTCTATTTGGTAATTTACCAACTTTTTAAGGACATCTATATCTACACTTTTGTCACTTTTAAAAGGGGTTACCAAGGCGACTCCTGTTCCTTGAAATTTTTTCATGCTTAATTATCCAATTTAACTTTAAATTATAAAATTGTTTTTAATTAAATAGTACCTTTACTTTTTATTTAAAAAGCAAAACTAACCATTTTCTTTAGCAAATCGTTATGAAAAAATATAAAAACCAAAAGTAAACCTATAAAAATATCTCAATCATGAAACATTCTAAAATTTATGCAATCGCGGTTCTATTATTATCTTTTACTATTTTAATGAGTTGTAACGATAAAAAGCCACAAACAAAACCTAAAGCGCCTGCAAAGGTAGCCCCTAAAAAAGTTGACACCCATAAAGCCGATTCTATTGCCGCTGTAAAAGCTTTTGAAGCTCAAAAAGCAGCTCAAAAAAAGGCTGTTTACAAAAATCCTTATCATATCATTATTGGCAGTTATGTCGATGCCTCTATTGCTAAAGTAGCTTTTAATAAAATCAAAAAATTAGGTTTTAATCCTTATTATGTATCCCGTTTTAACGGAAAATATACTGCTGTTGCTATTGCTTCATACCCTAACATTCACCAAGCCTATAACAAATTGTATGAATTTCAGGATGATTACGGTTACGAAGAGGCTTGGATTTTATTTCAAGAGAAAAAGTAAATTTCTCTTTTGCCAACTAAAATAGAGTTTGTACTTTTGGCAAAACCTAAACGAAATGTCACAAACCAAATACGTTTTTGTAACCGGAGGCGTAACTTCATCGCTTGGTAAAGGTATTATAGCGGCTTCTTTAGCAAAATTATTGCAAGAAAGAGGTCTTAAAGTTACCATTCAGAAGCTTGATCCTTACATAAATATAGACCCAGGAACATTGAATCCGTATGAGCACGGCGAATGTTATGTAACAGATGATGGCGCTGAAACCGATTTAGATTTAGGTCATTACGAACGTTTTTTAAACAAGGCTACTTCGCAAGCCAATAATGTAACAACAGGCCGTATTTATCAATCTGTAATAGATAAAGAACGCCGTGGCGATTATTTAGGTAAAACCGTTCAGGTTATTCCGCATATTACAGACGAGATTAAACGGCGTATCCAAATTCTTGGCAAAACGGGTAACTTTGATATTGTTATTACAGAAATTGGTGGTACCGTTGGCGATATTGAATCGTTACCTTACGTAGAAGCTGTGCGGCAAATACAATGGGAAATGGGTCGTAAAAATGCCCTTGTTATCCACCTTACATTGGTTCCCTATTTGGCTGCAGCAGGCGAATTAAAAACAAAACCTACGCAACACTCAGTTAAATCTTTGATGCAAAGTGGTGTGAGTCCTAATATTTTGGTTTGCCGTTCTGAACGTCCTTTAACGGAAGGCATCAAACACAAATTGGCGCTATTTTGCAATGTTCACGAAGATGAAGTAATAGAATCGCTTGACGCGGAAACTATTTACGACGTTCCCAATATGATGCTCAAAGAAGGTTTGGATGTTGTGGTACTTAAAAAATTACACCTTCCCGTAAATGACGCTCCTGCACTTATAAAATGGAATAGTTTTTTAAAGAAATTTAAAAATCCAAAAAGCGAAATTACTGTGGCACTTGTAGGTAAATATGTAGAATTACACGACGCTTATAAATCTATTTCAGAAGCTTTTATTCATGCGGGTGCAACCAACGAGGTAAAAGTTAATATAAAATGGGTACACTCTGAAAAGTTGACAGTTAAAAACGTGACCAAAAAATTGGCAGGAATTGATGGTTTGCTTGTGGCTCCAGGTTTTGGTGAACGCGGTATTGAAGGTAAAATTGAAGCTGTAAAATACGTTCGCGAAAATAATATTCCGTTTTTCGGCATTTGTTTAGGGATGCAAATGGCTGTAATTGAATATGCCCGTAATATTTTAGGTTTAAAGGATGCCAACTCTACCGAAATGGATTTGGTTAGCACCACACATCCCGTTATTGATTTGATGGAAAGCCAGAAAGATGTTACCCAAAAAGGTGGCACCATGCGTTTAGGGGCTTGGGATTGCACTCTTTCTAAAAACTCAAAAGTGTATGACGCTTATAAAACGACACATATTTCTGAACGCCACCGCCACCGTTACGAGTTTAACAACGACTATTTAGAAACCTTAGATAAAGCTGGTATGAAAAGTACAGGTGTTAACCCCAAAACAGGTTTGGTAGAAATAATTGAATTACCTGATCATCCTTGGTTTGTAGGCGTACAATACCACCCTGAATATAAAAGTACCGTACTGAGCCCGCATCCACTTTTTGTGGCTTTTGTAAAGGCTTGTTTAGAGAATAAATAACTTATTGTTTGTTTGCGTATTGCGAAACACTTTATTCCATATTTTTAACTAAATCATCAATGCTTTTAAATTTAAATAGATTTTTAAAATCTGAAAATTCAATAATACTTGATTTCTGGATTTTAGTTAATAGAATAGTATATAAAATCGGATAATTGTTGTTCTTCGTTATTAAATTTCATTACAATTTTAGAGGTCAAAAGATTAACCCAATTAGTTATATCATCTTCAGAATGAAGCTTTTTTAAAAAATATAATTTTTTATTTCTAATATTAAAATCATCTAAATAGAAAAGAATGTCAGTTTTATAACTGTCCGCAAAATTACGCTCTATATCTAAAAGATATTTATTTAAAATTTCAATTTTACAACGAAAACTTAACATATATCAGATAATAAATGATATTCTTTAATCTCTTTAGATTTTACTATTCTTTCTTCAAATTTTAAATTCTTTAATGGATTTTCAATAATTAAGAAAGTTGGTATATCATCTAAATTTAAAACTAAAGTAATTAAATAATCATTTTTGTACTCTAAAGCTTTATTATACTCATTTTCAGTCATTCTAAATCTTCCTTTATTAGCTCTAATTCCTTTGACTTCTGCTAAAAAAGAATTTTCATTAACATCAATTTGAAAATCATAACCGTCTCCAAATAATCTTGCATCTTCTAAAGTCCCATTTTCAAAAACAGGTATCGAATTAAAATTTTTCATGAAAAATAATTCTGCTTCTAAACCAGTTTGTTGTAACTTTTTAAATCTAGACTTTATTATTGGTTTTACTTTAACAAAAATTTCTTTTATCTTGTAATTTTCTTTTAGATACAGTTTCACAATATCCGAATAACCTTTTACATTTTCAGTACCAAAAAGGTTATCAATTAAATGTTTCCTATGAATATATGCATCGCCTTTTTGCCACCATCCTTTCCTCCCGTTATTAGAAAAAAACGGGTCAAATAAATCCATCCTATTTTTAACAACACTTCCAGTTTCAACTATACCAATTTCTACAAAATAATTGAAAAAACTTATTTTTGTAGTAAATCCAAATTCTTTGATAAAATCATTGTTAAATTTTGATAAACCGTACCCTATCAAATTTAATATTTCGTAATTTTTATGTTTATTCCCAGCCTTGTCCATTTTATTAAGCAAGTATATTTAATTTTAATTTCATTAATATCAAAAATAGCATTTTTTTCTAAAACATTGTTAATTCTTTTATCCTTAAAAGACTAATTAGATTCCTTTTTGTGGCTTTTGTAAAGGCTTGTTTAGAGAACAAGTAAGTCTTTTCTTTATTTTTGCATCTATTCATATTGTCATCATATTATTGCTCTTTCAAACTTTATTCTTGTTTATATAACAATTTAGTAATGTTATGTAAACCAAAAGCCCTCTTAATGAGGGAACGGGCTGGGGCTAAAAGTTATTGTTAATAATTATGGAAACATAGGAAATAAAAAAACCATCACAATATCGTTTAAAGTAAAACGGTTTGTGGTGGTATGATTGGGGTAATCAAAGGCGTTTTTAATATAAACGGTATCTGTACCGCTATGTGCTAACTTGTAAATAAGATTTCTGAAGACAGTAGAATAGATATTTTGCATTTTCAAACCTATTTTGACTATCAAAAACACATCGCGTATTCACATCCATGCGCGACTTCTAATTTAAAAAAAATATTAGCGCTCCCATCTGTCCTACGAATAGCTGACTGAAGAAAAGAAAGTGCCCCCTTCCCTTTGGGAAGGGTTAGGGATGGGATTTAATGAACAGTGCCTAAACGTATTTTTAGTTGCTCAAAGTCTGTCCGCCCAAATCTACAATCTCCCAAAAAGTTGTAGCGTCTTTTGGTAAAGTTAAATTTTGTGTTTGAGGCAAGCCCAAAATGTAATGTTTTAAATCTTTTTCTGTAAAAGTGGTTTTAAAATCGGGTCGTAATGTCATGTCATTGGCATAACACACGTTACCTGCTACTTCATTTTCATTTATAAATGTCAACCCTGTAGCCTTTTCGAATTGGCTGATTAATTTTGGTGTAAGAGTAGGATTTTTCAAAGTTATTTGCGCTTACCAAAAATGCGCAACAGGAATAAAAACAAATTGATAAAATCAAGATAAAGCGTCAAAGCGCCCATAATGGCTTCTTTTTTATCTTCGTCGGTGCCCTCATTGCCAATAATGTTCATATTTTTAATCTTTTGGGTATCGTAAGCCGTTAAGGCGATAAAGATTAAAATGCCGGCATACGTAGTAATCCAATACATTAAACTGCTCTGCATAAACATATTAACAACCGATGCAATAATCAACCCTATTAAGGCCATAAAAGCCAAGTTGCCTAATGATGTTAAATCTTTTTTGGTGTAATAACCATAAATACTCATCAAGCCAAAAGTACCTGCCGTAATAAAAAAGGTCATAGCAATAGAAGCAGTAGTATAAATTAAAAATATCACCGAAAATGTCAGTCCGTTTAAGGCTGCATAAGACAAAAAGACCATAACAGCCGTTTGTGCCGACATCTTTTTAATAGCTACTGCCAAATAACCCACGCATAAAAACTCGGCTATAATAAGCCCGAAAAACATAAACCTGTTACCGATAAACATATTGACTAATTGTGGCGATGCCGCTACCCACATAGCTACAAGTCCGGTTAAAATTAAAGCACCTGTCATCCAACTGTAAACCTTGGTTATAAAATTGGCTTGTTCTACCTGAATTTGTTCGGCTGTAAACTGATGATTATTCATTTTTATTATTTTTCCAATTTATTTTTAGCCAATTTTCTAATCTTTATATTAAAATAAGCAAAAATCAGTGTCATAATCGGACTAATCAAATTAAAAAAGGCATACCAAACATATTCCATTGTGCCTACACCTAAGGTTTTAGATTGATAAGCACCGCCTGTATTCCACGGAAAGAGAATAGAAGTTACCGTACCAGAGTCTTCGAGTGTCCGACTCAAATTCTCAGGTGCTAACCCTTTGTCTTTAAAAGCCTTTTGATACATTTTTCCGGGCACAACAATAGCTAAATATTGGTCGGAAGCCGTGCCGTTAAAAAATATACAAGTTGCGGTTGTGCTGGCAAAGAGGCCAAAGGTACTCTTAGCGACGCTTAACAAACTGTCACTAATTTTTTGAAGTGCCCCAATGGCTTGCATCACACCCCCAAAAAACATGGCACATAAAATAAGCCAAATGGTAGAAATCATACCTGCCATACCTCCTGAAGAGAAGAGTTTATTTTCGTCTAAAATTTTATTACCCGACGGGATATAAGTACTGTTTGTAATGGCATCCATCACGCCTTTGTAAGCACTTTCAAAAGTAAGTGTATCAGCACCTGCTATTTGTTTGACGATATCTGGCTGAAAAATGATGGCAAAAATACCTGCTAAAATTGTCCCGATAAACAAAGCCGTAAGCGGTTTGGCTTTTTTTATAATCATTGTAATAACCAAAACAGGGACTACAAATAGTATAGGCGATACATTAAAAGTTTGCTTAATACTCACCAACAAACCCGAAGCATCTTGTAGCTCAGTACCCTCGTGATTTAATCCTAAAAATAAAAATATTATCAGCGTAATTATCATTGTAGGTATGGTGGTGTACATCATATAACGTACATGGGTAAACACATCGGTTCCTGCCATAGCCGGTGCTAAATTAGTTGTATCAGACAAGGGCGACATTTTATCGCCAAAATAAGCGCCTGATAATACCGCGCCGGCAATCATTCCCATAGGCAAGCCCAAGGCTTTGCCTATACCCATCAAAGCAATACCAATGGTAGCCGTGGTTGTCCACGAGCTACCTGTAGCCAACGAAATAATTGAGGCTATAACAACAGCCGCTACCAAAAAGAACGTCGGGTTTAAAATTTGTAATCCGTAATAAATCATCGTTGGAATAATACCACTGATAAGCCAAGTGCCTGCCAGTGCTCCCACCATCAATAAAATTAGAATAGCCGAACTGGTAGATTTAATATTCTTAGCAACTTTATTCATCATTTTATCATACGAAACATTGTTTCTAAAGCCAACAATTGCGGCAAAAACACCTCCTAAAATAAGGGCGAATTGATTGGGACCACTAGTCGCTTCGTCACCGTAAAGGTGTACATTAAAAGCTAAAATGGCGACTAAAATTATTAAGGGTATTAAAGATTGAAATAGAGTAATTTTTTTTGTTTTCTCTGACATAATTTGCTTGGGGTATTTAGGCATTAAAAAATCCCGCTTTAGCAGGATTTTATTTTAAGCGCGATAGTAATCGCCTTTCCAATTTTTAATGGCTTTTTTAATGGCATCTTCGCTCATATTATCTTCGACTGCTTTTTCGGCTAAAGTCGGAAACTCTTCATCAGAGGCAAAGCGTAAACCAATTATTTGACGTGTTTTTAATTCAGACGATAAAGGCTTTCCTGTTAAGAGATAATGTCTAAAATTTTCTTCAACACGAATAGCACGATCTTGCGCTTTTAAGGCAAAAGCTCTTGTAAAGAAAAGTGTGAGCAACAATAAAACAGATACCAAAACCAATAAAGAAGCCGAATATAAATTTTCGGGTGCACTGTTAATCAAATTCATAACAGCACCAATTATTAAAACCAATGTAAGCGGTAAAGCAAAAAGATGGTATATCTTAACAAATTTACGGTGGTTTTTATAGGTTTGCGTTTTCATAAAGTTAGATTGTTTAATTAATTAAAATGTAAATATAACTTTTTTAATCTAATTAATTCCCCGAAGGCTCAGTCTCGGAATTTCAGATTTATCTCTCCTCAGAGAAGTAGAAAATGCCTTTTCGCAGTCTAGGGTAAGGTAAAATAAACCTTTAGTCAATTTCGCTTTCGCAGATTTTAAATCGGATTAAACCTTTATGATGATTTTTCGTTTAAAAAGCATATATCCAAACCATAAATAAAATAATACCGTCATAACAGCATAGCAAACCGAAGCAAGCTTTTGATTGCTTATAAAACTTGTGAAAAAGCTATGATACAACCACTCATGAATGGATTCTGTTTTGTTAACTTGTAGCGAATCAAAAGTTGTTTCAATAACTGAGGATAAAAAATAAATAGCTATAGCATTAGCCCCCATGTATTTAAATAAACTACCAATACTATTTTTTTTAACATCGCTAACATAATATAGCAAAGCTAAAAACAATGTTCCTAAACCACTAGTTACCAAAACAAAACTACTGCTCCATAAGGCCTTATTTATTGGAAACCAATTATTCCAAATCAATCCAATTACCAACATAGCTACACCAGACCAAATAAACTTTATAATTTTATTATCGCCTGGAGCCATCAATATTTTACCAACTAAAACACCTGCCAAACTAGAAACCACCGATGGAAATGTACTTAGCAATCCTTCGGGATCATAATCAAGTCTCCAAGTGTGTTTGCCAAATATTTTTAAATCTAAATAACTAGCCCAGTTATTTGGCACACGTTCAAACGATGGCTTCATCCCATTTAAAGGAACATACCCCATCCAGAGCCAATAAATGATTAAAATACTCGCGCTAATTATCAAAATAGACTTCCAGCTAAAGTTAAGATTGATTACCGCCGCAATTAAAAACACCACACCAATACGTTGTAGCACACCAGGAATTCTAACCGTTGATAAATTTTCTATAAATGGAAAATAGGGCGAAAATAAATTTAAAAACAAGCCTAAACCTATTATTTTCAAACTTCTAATAATTATTTTTTTATAGGCTGCTGCATTGTTTAGCTTATTTTTATAAGCCAATGAAATGGATAATCCTACAATAAACAGAAAAAAAGGAAATATCAAATCGGTTGGCGTTAAACCGTGCCAAGCCGAATGTTCAAGTGGTGCATAAATGGCATCCCAAGTGCCAGGTGTATTTACTAAAATCATTGCGGCAATAGTAAGCCCTCTAAATAAATCGACAGATTGAATTCTTGTTTTCATAACTATAAAATATTAACACTAATTTTTTTCCAAATTTTAACTAAGAAATAGCCTGAAACAATCGCTAGAGTACCTAATGTTAAGGCATAAGAATAATCGCCGTAAATTAAATAGCCTGTAGTAAACATTGTGCTGTAAATTAAAACACATCCTAATAACATAGCAATAATTCCAGAAGGCACACTCCACCCCTCTTTATCTTTTACAATCTCAACTTTATCATTGGTGGCTTTGGTAATCACTTTTCGCCATCCAGGACCTCCCGGTTGAATTTTAAGATAAAAATTACGCAAGACAGCATCGCTTTCTGGTTTGGTAATAAATGTCGCGATAAGCCAAACAGCACTTGTAACAGCAACTACTATTAAAAATTTGGCATAAGCTGGCATTAAACCTTCGGTTTTGTCAAATAAATAAGTATCAACTGTTGGAATGGCTAAAAATAATGAAACTATTCCTGAAGCAAACATAGCCGAGATTTCGCTCCACGCATTAATCCGCCACCAGAACCAACGTAAAATGAATATGAGTCCGGTACCAGCGCCAAAAACCAATAATAAATTGAATAATTGTAAGGCATTTTGCATCAGTAATGCTAAAGAGGCACTTAAAACCATAAGCACAACAGTTGAAATACGCCCCACAGCAACCAATCGTTTTTCTGAAGCTTTTGGATTTATTTGTTGTTTGTAAAAATCGAATACAATATATGAAGAGCCCCAATTAAGTTGCGTTGATATGGTTGACATATAAGCAGCGACCAATGAGGTTAAAACCAATCCAATTAAACCACTAGGCAATTTTGTCAACATTGCAGAATACGCTAAATCGTTTCCTAATTTACCTTCGGCAATATTTGGAAAAGCCGCATGAATACTCGCAATATCTGGAAAAACAACTAATGATGCTAAAGCAACAATAATCCAAGGCCAAGGTCTTAAAGCATAATGCATAATATTAAAGAAGAAAGTAGAGCCAATAGCATGATTGGCATTTTTTGAGGCTAACATACGTTGTGCTATATATCCACCTCCACCGGGTTCGGCTCCAGGATACCAAGAGCTCCACCATTGCACAGCTAATGGAATAATAAGTAAAGTTACAAGGGCTTCGGTATTGCTAAAATCGGGTAAAATAGATAATTTACCCACCACATTTTCATGAGTTAATAAGGCGTGTATACCACCTACTTCAGGTAAATTAACCAAATAAACAGCGGCCCAAATAGCACCACCCATCGCCACAAAAAACAAGATAAAATCGGTATAGACTACGCCTTTAAATCCGCCAACAGCGCTAAAAACAACAGTTATCAAACCAGCACTTACAACAGTAACCCAAGGATCTAAACCAAGCATAATACCGCCAATTTTTATAGCTGCTAAAGTCACGGCAGACATCGTTATAACATTAAAAACAACTCCTAAATATATAGCGCGAAATTTCCTTAAAAATTTGGCAGGTTTACCACCGTAACGCATTTCATAAAATTCTAAATCGGTTTTTACATTAGATTTTCGCCACAATTTAGCATAGACAAAAACAGTTAAAAGCCCTGTTATTAAAAAAGCCCACCAAGACCAGTTTCCGGAAACGCCATTGGTTCTTACAATATCTGTTACCAAATTGGGTGTATCGGTAGAAAAAGTGGTGGCCACCATAGAAACCCCTAACAGCCACCACGGCATGGTTCTACCCGATAAAAAATATTCTGTTGAATTCTTACCTGATTTCTTAGAAACGTAGAAACCTATAAATAATGTAATAGAAAAAAAGGCAAAAATAATAGAGTAATCGAAAGTACTTAATGAAACCATAAACATTTTTTTGAGGTTTTGAAAGTACAAAAATTAATATTTCTAATTGCAATTATTCTACTATTGACATCAATTAATCGCTAAAAAGTAAAATTCTAGAGTTTAAATTATATCGTATACTAAGTTCAAACAATAAGTGCAACAGTAAACAAATATCGGAAAGTTAACTTTCCGATATTTGAAAAAAAAACTGATTGCCGATGAATTATCAACA
>JASFYX010000052.1:0-17277 GCA_045046885.1 Flavobacteriaceae bacterium | reverse complement strand
GCTGATTTTATTGCCGAAGGTGTTGACCAGACACGAGGTTGGTTTTATACTTTACATGCCATTGGTACTATGGTTTTTGATTCTGTGGCTTATAAAAACGTGGTATCAAACGGACTAGTTTTAGATAAAGAAGGTAAAAAAATGTCTAAGCGTTTAGGCAATGCAGCCGATCCGTTTAAAACGATGCAAAAATATGGTGCCGATGCCGTGCGATGGTATATGATTTCTAATGCTAATCCGTGGGACAATTTAAAATTTGATGTAGCTGGTATTGAAGAGGTGCGTCGTAAGTTTTTTGGTACTTTGTACAATACTTATGCCTTTTTTACGCTGTATGCCAATCTCGATAATTTTAAATACGCTGAAGCTGAAATAAATTTAGCTGACAGACCCGAAATAGACCGTTGGATACTATCTGAATTACACACTTTAATAAAAAATGTAGAAGGCTTTTACGACGATTATGAGCCTACAAAAGCATCCCGTGCTATTCAATTTTTTGTAACCGAAAACTTGAGTAATTGGTTTGTGAGGTTGAGCAGAAGACGTTATTGGAAAGGCGAATACAAACAAGATAAGATTTCGGCTTATCAAACTTTACACACTTGTTTGGTAACGGTAGCCAAGTTGGCATCGCCTATTGCACCGTTCTTTTCAGATCAACTGTACAGAGATTTGGTGGCACCAATGCTTACAAATAAATCGGAGTCAGTTCATTTAGCAGATTTTCCTGTTTATGATAAAATAATGGTTGATGCCGATTTAGAACGTAAAATGCAAAAAGCACAAGCTATTTCGTCTATGGTTTTATCGTTGCGTAAAAAAGAAATGATAAAGGTAAGACAACCTTTACAGCGTATTATGATTCCGGTTTTAGATACCAGAGACAGAGAAGATATAGAAGCCGTAGCCGATTTAATTAAATCTGAAGTCAATGTTAAAGAAATTCAGCTTTTAGACGACGCTTCGGGTATTTTGGTTAAGAAAATTAAACCCAATTTTAAAGTGCTTGGGCCTAAATTTGGAAAGAATATGCGTTTTGTAGGTGCTGAACTTCAAAAATTTACGCAAGATGACATTGCTAAAATAGAATCTGATGGCAAAATAGACATCACAATTGATAATAATTTAGTAACTTTAACTTTTGATGAAGTAGAGATAGCATCGCAAGATATTGAAGGTTGGTTGGTAGCCAATCAGGGTAATTTAACAGTTGCTTTAGACGTTACTTTAGATGATAAACTGAAGAATGAAGGCATAGCCAGAGAATTGGTAAATCGTATTCAAAATCTTAGAAAAGAATCGGGTTTTGAAGTTACTGATAAAATTGAAGTTCATATTCAAAAAGATGGATTGGTAGAATTGGCAATAGCCGAGAATGAAAATTACATAAAAACAGAAACATTAACTAATAAATTGTTAAGTTTGGAGTCTGTTAAAAACGGACTCGATATTAAATTTGATAACGTTAATACAAAATTAATAATAATAAAAGCTTAGTATTATGGAAGTAAATATGGTGAGATACTCAGACAAAGATTTAGAAGAATTTAAAGGGGTTATACTACAAAAATTAAAATCGGCCAAAGAAGATTTAGCTTTACTTAAAAGTGCCTATATGAACAATAGCGATAATGGTACTGACGACACATCGCCAACCTTTAAAGCGTTTGAAGAAGGCTCTGAAACAATGTCTAAAGAAGCTAATGTACAATTAGCAATTAGGCAAGAAAAATTTATCCGCGATTTAAACAACGCCTTGATGCGTATTGAAAATAAAACTTATGGTGTTTGCCGTGTTACTGGTAAGCTGATTCAGAAAGAACGCCTTAAATTAGTACCTCATGCCACGCTGAGTATAGAAGCTAAAAACAGGCAAAAATAAACTTTTAAAGCTTTCTTCTTAGAAAGCTTTTTTATTATGAAAAAGGGTCTATTTATATTATTTTTTATAAGTATTTACAGTCCTCTTTTTGCGCAACATATTGTAGAAAAATCCATTGAAAGTTTTTCTGATAAAATAGAAATCTACCTCGACAAAGTTGATAACGTCATTTTAAAGAGTGATGCCACTCATAAAGTGCGTGTAAAATTATCTGACGCTCAAGAAGCCTTTAGCAATATAAAACTTGTAAAAGAAAAAGGAAGTGTCATAATAAGATCAAATAATCCTTTACCCAATCAAAATGTAATTAATAAATTTTGTGTAGAACAGGTTAATTTTGCTTCATTTGTTATTACGGTACCTCAAAAAAGTAGTATTTATATCAATATTGTTTCCGGAAACCTTTTAGCTAAAAATTTTGAAGGCAATATAAATGCTGAAATAGAAACAGGGGAGGTTAGTTTTAAGAATATTAAGGGTAATATTAAATTGAGTATTGTAGATGGTGATGTAAAAGTGAAAATTAAAAAAGCGTCTCTTAATTTAAAATCAAATCTTGGAATAATATTCACAAACATAAAAAGTAAAAACCTAAAAATACAACCTCATAAAATTGAGGGTGTTTATAAAGACAGTAAACAATCTGTAATAATTAAAGCAATTAAAGCAAATATATATTTAGATGCTGTTAAAGATTAATAATATTTCTATTTTTGTCTCCTAAAATTAAACAATTGAAAAAAGCCATAAGCCTTATAGTAGTAGTACTTCTTATTGATCAGATAAGTAAAATTTATATTAAAACGCACTTTTCAATAGGTCAAGAAATGCTTGTTTTTAGTTGGTTTAAAATCCATTTTTTAGAAAATAATGGGATGGCTTGGGGTTTTGAATTGGGCGGTAGTTATGGTAAGTTATTTTTAACATTATTTAGAATTATTGCCATTTTTGGATTGGGGTATTGGCTATATACTGCTACTGTTCGCGATAAATTATCGGGTAAAATAACGGCTGCTATTTCATTAATTTTTGCAGGTGCCCTAGGTAATATTTTAGACTCTGTTTTTTATGGTGTTATTTTTAGTGATACTTTTCACGGTATTGCTAAAATATTTCCAAAAGAGGGATACAGTTCTTTTTTCCACGGTAAAGTAGTAGATATGTTGTATTTTCCGCTTATTGATACCAATTTACCATCTTGGATGCCCTTTGTTGGTGGGACACATTTCACTTTTTTCGACCCTGTTTTTAACATCGCCGATTCCTCTATAACTATTGGTGTATGTATGTTATTAATTTTTGGCAGAAAAACTTTCATTAATAAAGAAGAAGCTAAGACTGCTTAAAATTATCTAAAACTTTTACAAAAGGTTCTAAATCGTCTATTTCTACGTGATCCATAACTACAATTTTTTGCCATTGATTTGTCTCGTCGTGTGTTGCAGAAACCAAACCAAATTCATGAGCAATTTCATCAGGTACAAATTCTGATTTTATAGTAACGATATTCATAAAAGGATCTCTAAAATATTCAATCCCTTTTTTGTCTAGTTGTTTGCACAACCAATTTGTTCTCAATAAAAGTGTGTTAATTTTTTCGAACCAACCATTTGGGCCGTATTTAAATAAGATTAACCAAACAGCAATAGCATTCGCGCCAGAGCGACTGCCTACTAAAGTTAAATCTAAGCCTTCTACATATTTTGCTTCTTTGGTAAGCGTATTTTTAATCAGTCCTTTGCGACATAAAAAGACGCCTGTTCCGTAAGGCGCTTGTAACATTTTATGTGCGTCAATAGTTATAGAACTGATGTTTGGATTAGCAAAATTAACAGTAGATTTGTCATTGCTAAACGGATAAATAAAGCCGCCAAAAGCCCCGTCAATATGAATTTTAAAAGTACAATTGTATTTGTTTAAATAAAGGGCATAAATATCGGGATTGTCAACCGAACCAAACATAGTGGTTGCCATATTAGAAACGACTATAAAATATTTTTTACCCTTTTCTTTTTGCTGAATGATGATGTTTTCTAAATCGGTTTCAACAATAATCCGCGAGTCAAAATCTACAGGTATTTTTACAGCGTCAATTTGTAACAAGTTTGATCCTTTTGGAATTGAGTAGTGTGTGTCTTCTGATGACAGAATCACAATTTCATCAGCTTTAGCTTTATACTCGGTCATAAATAAGTTGCGGTAAATCCACAGTGCTTGGATATTCGCTTCTGTGCCGCCGGTAGCAATATAACCGTCGTATGTGCCGACTTCAGCTTTAAAAATATCAGCGGCAAGCACATCAATCACTTCTTTTTCTAAATCTTGAGCGCCTTTAAATGCTTCTTCTGACGTGCCATAAGTGTGACAACCAATATTGTTAGGATTGGCAATATAAGAACGCAACAAGGGTGCATCACCTAAATTGGCAATATTGTTAAAAAATACATTCGGGTCTAGCTTTGAAACAGGAAAACCCAACCACTTATTATTTTCAAAATCAATAACGTGTTTTAAGGCATCATCAATTTTTTTATTGATAATTTTTGTGCTGTATTTCTTCCAGAATTTCATAGTCTAAATTTTCCGCAAAAGTACAATTATGTTTTTAGATTTTAGGTGATGCTATTAAAGAAAAATGAAAGCTTTCTAAAGATTGTGAGCTATTTAATTATCTTTGTTTTTGTGTCGGAAGTAGATTTAAAAATTCAGATAAAAGCCTTGCCAAATGAGCCTGGCGTGTATCAATATTACGATGTTGACGATAATTTATTGTATATAGGCAAAGCCAAAAATCTTAAAAAAAGGGTTAATTCTTATTTTACAAAACAACACGATGACGCTAAAACACGCATTCTTGTCAGAAAAATAAAGGACATAAAACACATTGTTGTAGAAACCGAAACAGATGCTTTACTTTTAGAAAATAACCTCATTAAAAAATACCAGCCCAAGTATAATATTATGCTTAAGGACGATAAGACCTATCCGTGGTTGTGTATAAAAAAAGAACCTTTTCCGCGTATATTTTTAACACGACGCGTTATACAAGATGACTCTGAATATTATGGCCCTTATACCTCTGTAAGGACGGTTAAAGTTTTACTAGATTTGATAAAAGAATTGTATTTATTAAGGACTTGTTCTTACGATTTAAGCCCTAAAAATATTGCCCAAAAAAAGTACAGTTTGTGTTTAGATTATCATATTGGTAATTGCAAAGGCCCTTGTCAAGGTTTACAAACAGAGATTGACTACGATAACGATATCCAGGCCATACGAAATATTATAAAAGGTCATTTTAAAAAGTCTCTCGAAACTTTTAAAGAGCGGATGCATCAGCATGCTGCTGATTTAGAATTCGAAGCGGCGCAACAGATAAAAGAAAAGATTTCTTTATTGAAAAATTATCAAGTTAAATCGACAGTTGTAAACCCTACCATAAATAATGTAGATGTTTTTTCTATTATTTCTGATGAGAGTTTTGCCTATGTCAACTTTTTAAAAATCAGTAATGGGGCTATAATTCAATCGCATACAAGCGAAATAAAAAAGAAGCTCAACGAGACAGATAAAGCAATTTTAACATTGAGTATTGTTGAAATTCGGCAACGTTTTAACAGCCAATCTAAAGAACTTTTTGTGCCTTTTAAGGTTAATGTGGGCGAAGATTTAAAAGTGACTGTCCCAAAACAAGGCGATAAAAAACGCATAGTAGAACTCTCAACGCGTAATGCGCGCTATTTTAGGCAAGAGCGCTTTAAACAAATAAAAATTATTGATCCCGAGCGTCATTCTAAACGCATTTTAGCACAAATGCAAAAAGATTTAAGACTTACAGTGCAGCCTGCTCATATAGAATGTTTTGACAATTCAAACATACAAGGAACCAATCCGGTGGCGGCTTGTGTGGTGTTTAAAAATGCCAAACCCAGTAAAAAAGACTACCGTCATTTTAATATTAAAACCGTTGTAGGTCCAGACGATTTTGCTTCGATGGAAGAGGTTGTTTTTAGACGCTACCGTCGTTTATTAGACGAAGATCAATCGTTGCCACAACTTATTATAATTGATGGCGGAAAAGGGCAGTTATCTTCGGCAGTTAAGAGTTTGGATGTTTTAGGATTACGTGGTAAAATTGCCATAATCGGCATCGCTAAACGTTTAGAAGAATTGTATTATCCAGAAGATAAAGTGCCTTTATATTTGGATAAAAGATCTGAAACTTTAAAAATTATTCAGCAATTAAGAGACGAGGCGCACAGATTTGGTATTACACATCATCGTAATAAGCGCAGTAAAGGTGCACTCAACTCGAACTTAACTCAGATTCCAGGCGTCGGAGAAAAATCAGCAGCAGCTTTATTAAAGCATTTTAAATCTGTTAAACGTATTAAATTGGCTAATGAAGAAGAACTTATAAAAATACTTGGAAAATCTTTAGGGCAAAAAGTGTATGTTTTTTACAAAAAAAACAACTAACTTTAACTCAATTATCAACTGTAGATGAAAAAGGCTTTACTCTTATTTTTTTGCTTTGCTTTTTTTGTGAGTTTTTCACAGATAAAACATCCTAAAACCGATTTAAAAGTCGGCTTGGTTTTAAGTGGTGGCGGTGCTAAAGGATTTGCCCATATTGGTGTGATAAAAGTTTTAGAAGAGGCCGGCGTAAGAGTAGATTATATAGGTGGTACAAGTATGGGTGCTATTATTGGGGCGCTTTATGCTTCTGGTTATAATGCCCACGAGTTAGATTCAATTATTCGTCATACCGATTTTACAAATATTTTACAAGATAAATTACCGCGCTCTGCCAAGTCTTTTTTTCAGAAAGAAAATGACGAGAAATACATTATTACACTCCCCATAAAAGGTAAAAAAGTAGGCTTACCCTCGGCTATAAGTAAAGGTCAAAATGTCTTTAATTTATTTTCCAGATTGACAGAGCATGTACACGATATTCAAGATTTTAACAATTTACCTATTCCTTTTTTGTGTATTGCTACAGATTTAGAAACGGGAAAGCCCGTAATATTAGACCATGGTTTTTTACCTCTTGCTATTCGAGCCAGCGGTAGTTTCCCTACACTTTTAGAACCCGTAGAAATAGAGGGGAAGTTTTTATCGGATGGCGGAATAGCCAATAATTTTCCGGTTCAAGAGGTTATAAATATGGGAGCTGATGTTATTATTGGTGTTGATGTACAAGATAAACTAAAAACCAGAGAACAGTTAAATTCGGCTCCTAAAATTGTCATGCAAATTGTCAATTTTAATATGTATGCCGAAAATGCCGCAAAGAAAAAATTGGTAGATGTTTACATTCATCCAAACGTAAAAGGATATAATGTAGTGTCTTTTGATAAGGCAGATGCTATTATAAAATCGGGTGAGGTAGAAGCACGTAAAGAGTTTTCTTATTTAAAATCTATTGCCGACCAGCAATCTGACAAATTAAAACTGATAAAAGGGAAAACCATCTTTCCAAAAAATAGAAAAACCCGCATTAATGCTATTATTTTAACAGGGCTCAAAAAATATACACGCAACTTTTTTGTAAGTAAATTAAATTTAAAGGAAGGAGATTCTGTGACTTTTAGCGATTTTGAAAAAGGTATTGAGCGTCTTTCTGCTACAGAAAAATTCAAGACCATAAATTATAAATTTATACCAAAGGACGATGGTAATAATATTATTTTTAATATTGAAGAGAGCGATATGTCTTCAAGTATTTCTCTAAGTGGTCATTACGACAACTTGTATAAAACGGGTATTTTAATAAACTATAAAACCCACAATCTTTTTACAAATAATGATGTTTTATCAACCGATTTAGTGCTTGGTGATAACGTTAGGTATAATATTAATTATTTTATTGAAAACGGTTTTCATTGGAATTTTGGTTTTAGAACACGTTATGTAAAAATTGTTGACGATATTACGATTGAAGGTGGTGCCTTTGTCAATGATAATATAACTACAAATTCAGAAAAAATAGAATTAAACTACAACGATTTTACAACACAGTTTTATATTCAATCTACGTACAATCAAAAATATATTTCAGAATTAGGTATTGAGCATAAGTATATTAAAGCTTTTAATAAATCTACAATAGATGGTAATACTAAGAAGTTTTTTTATGAAAATGAAAACTATTTTAATGCCTATTACAGTGCTAAATTAGATACTTATGACGCTAAAAATTACCCTAATAAAGGCGTGAAATTAGCAGCCTCTTACCGCGCCTATTTAACATCATCTGATAATACATTTTCTACTTTTACACAACTAGATGGCTCTTTGGGTTTTGCACATTCTTTTAAAAAGCGCTTTACGCTTCATTTTATAACCGAGGCAGGTGCCGTAATTGGACATAATGACAATAGCGTTTTAAATTTTCATTTAGGGGGTGTTTCCCAAAACCTCTTTAACACTTTTAAATCGTTTTACGGTTATGATATTGCCGATTTAAATGGGTCGGGTTATTTAAAATCGACTTTTATTTTAAGGAAAGAGCTTTTTAAAGAAAATTATTTTTCGTTTATAGCCAATTATGCGCGTGTTGACAATAATATTTTTAATCAAGGAAATCTTTTTGAAGATACTAAATCTGGTTATGCCTTTAGTTATGGTATTAATTCTTTTCTAGGTCCGGTTGAATTGGTTTATGCTTGGTCGCCAGATACCTCAAAAAGTTTTTGGTATTTAAATGTAGGTTTTTGGTTTTAAATAAAATCCCTTTCACAAAATTTTCATCTTGCAAAAGGGATTGGTGTTAACATAAATAATTATTTTTAAGCCAATTGTTTATTTTGTTTTTTTGTAAAAAGCCAAATTTTAAGACCATTTAAAAGGTAATACATTACCGGCACAACCACTAAGGTTAAGAAGGTTGCAAAAGATAATCCGAAAATTACTGTCCACGCTAAAGGCCCCCAAAACATCACATTTTCACCACCCATATAAATATTAGGACTAAATTCTGTAAACAAACCAATAAAATCTATATTGATACCTAAAGCTAATGGTACTAAGCCAAGAACAGTAGTTATGGCGGTTAACAATACAGGACGTAAACGGGTCTTACCACCTTCTACAATAGATTCAAAAACCAAATTTAATGGGAGTTGTGCTCCTGTTGGGATATTGTTTTCATCTCTTTTTCTACACATTATTAGATTGGTATAATCTATCAGTACAATGGCATTATTAACTACAATTCCTGCTAGTGAAATGATGCCTAGCATAGACATAATTATTATAAAGTCCATTCTAAAAATAACCAATCCTAAAAAGACACCAATTAAACTTAACAACACACTCATAGAAATTATAAAAGGTGTAGAAGTTGAGTTAAATTGCCCAACCAATATTAAAAATATGGCCATAACGGCTATAAATAAAGCTTTTAAAAGGAAAGCCATATTCTCTGCCTGTTTTTCTTGTTCACCCGTAAAAGCGTAATTGATTCCAACGGGTGTTTTATATTTTTTTAATGATGCGTCTATTTTGGCTACAATTTCATTCCCATTATAACCATCAATCACATTTGAATAAATAGTAATAACACGTTTTAAGTTTTTACGTTTAACAACATCAAAGGTAGAACCCGATTTAAACTTAGCAACAGACGAAATAGGAATTTGTTTAATAATACCACCGTCAGCTTGGTCTCTAAAAGTTATTTTTTGATTGAGCAATGCTTCTTGATTATAACGGTATTTATCCATCAATCTGATATTTATAGGATAATCGTCTTCGCCATCTTTAAAAGTAGAAACTTCCAGACCATATAAAGCTGTTCTTAAAGCATTGGCTATTTGTCCTGTTGAAATATTTAAACGACGTGCTTTTTGACGGTCTATTACAAGAGGTAATTCAGGTTTCCCTTGATTAACATCAATTTTTAAACCTTCAATACCCGCAATATTCTCGTTATTTATAAAATCTTTTATATTATTAGCTTCTTGCATTAATTGAAAATAATCATCACCGCTAATTTCTAAGTTTATGGGTGCGCCAGTAGGAGGGCCTTCAGAATTTTTAGCAACTACAATTTTTACACCAGCAAAATCGCCCAATACTTTTCTTATATCATTGAGAATTTTTTGAGAGTTTATTTTTTCACCTGTTTTAGGATTCACACGCTCTTGAAAATCAACAAAATCAATTGTAATTTTCGACTTATTGGGTGTTTGTCCTCCTTGTTGTCCACGACTTGTGTCTCCAGTACCTTCGCCTACTTGTTCTATTACCGAAGTTACCATAAAATTAGTGCCATCAATTTTGTATTGATTGAGATAAGTAATAACTTTTTTCTCTAATTCTTTAGTAAACTTATTGGTTTGTTCTATATCTGTCCCAATAGGGAACTCAGAATAAATATATACTTGTTTTGGTGCATTGTTTGGAAAGAATTCTACATTAGGTGGAAAAATAGCAAATAGGATGATTGAAAAAAACAATAAGAGTAAGGTTCCTCCAAAAAAAGCAATAGGTTTTTTACCACTCAAAGCGAAACGTAAAAAACGTTCGTAAAGATTTTCAGTTCTAGGTAAAAGAACTCTTTGAAACCACTTAGTAGCTGGGACTAATACTTTTGTGTTTAAAAATGCTAGAACGCCTGCTAAAATAGATAAATTACCAATGGCAACTAAAGCTTTAGAATGTGTACTTAAGCCACCAGCAATTAATACTGTACCTATAATTATTAAGACTAAAGTAAAACGAATGCGTTTTTTTAATGAAACAGGTTTTTCTTCTAATTTCATATAAACGGAAGTCAACATTGGGTTTATAATCAACGCTACAAATAATGACGAACTCAATACTATAATTAATGTAATTGGGAGGTATTTCATAAATTCACCTATAATACCGGGCCAAAATGCCAAGGGTAGAAAAGCGGCTAAGGTTGTGGCAGTAGAAGCAATAATTGGCATCGCCACTTCGCCCACACCATATCTGGCAGCGTCAAAAGCTGAATAGCCTTTTTCATCCATCAAGCGGTAAATATTTTCTACAACCACAATACCATTATCAACCAACATACCCAGTGCTAAAATCAAAGAAAAGAGCACCATTGTATTTAAAGTTACACCCATAGCACTTAAAACAATAAATGATAAAAACATAGACATTGGAATGGCAATTCCCACAAATAAGGCATTGCGTAAACCTAAAAAGAACATCAATACACCCACAACTAAAAGCATCCCTAAAATAATACTGTTTTCAAGGTCAGATACTTGTGTTTTGGTTTTGTTAGACATATCATTGGTTTTAGAAATAACCAAGTTTGGCGGAAACACCTCTGCTTTGGCTTTAGCAATAATCTTGTCAATTTTTTCTGAAGCTTCAATCAGGTTTTCTCCTCCACGTTTTTTAACGTCAAGCATCACAACATCTTTACCGTACTGACGTGCATAACTTTCTTTTTCTTGCTCTTTGTAGGTTACTTTAGCAATGTCTCTTAAGTAAACAACTTTTTGTTTTTCGCGTTTAACGATAATGTCGGCAATTTCTTTAGCATTTTTAAACTCGCCTTCAACACGTACATTTTTTCTTAAGCCGCCTTCTTTAATTTCGCCACCAGAAACAGTTACATTTTCGTTTTTAATGGCGTTAGCGATATCGTTAAAATTCAATTTTAGGAGCTCCATTTTATAAAGATCAAGACTTATTTCCATTTCTTTATCTTGAACACCACGTATGTTTACTTCAGAAATTTCGGATAAAGCTTCAAATTCATCTTGTAGATATTCGCCGTATTTTTTAAGCTGATCCATAGAAAAATCGCCCGAAAGGTTGATGTTCATTATGGGCATCATCTCGGCAAAATTGAGTTTAAACACATTGGGATCTGCGGGTAAATCTTTTGGAAAGTTTTTATCGGCTTTAGCTTCATCAACTTTGTCTTTTACTTTACGTAAAGCTTCATCTGGTGTTACGCTAAAATCGAATTTGACATCGATAGTAGAATAGCCTTCAAGAGAAGTTGAAATAATGTCATCAATTTCTGATATGCCATTTAATTTCTTTTCGATTGGGCGTGTTACCAATTTTTCGATATCTAATGCCGAATTGCCAGGATAGGGAGTCGTTATGTAAACTTCTGGAGCCGAGATTTCTGGGAAAGCTTCTCTTGGCATACCCAAATATGAACTCACTCCCGCTAAAAATATGATGAAAAGAATGACATAAACGGTCATTTTATTGCGGATAGACCAGGTTGATAGTTTAAATTCTTTTAATGGGCTATTGTCTTTTTCTTTTTCCATTTTAAATAGGATAGATATTAATTATTTATTGGTAATTGTTACAAATTGCCCATCTTTTATGCCTCTTGCACCCAGATTTACAACAATCGAATTTATATTTAACCCAGATTTAATGAGGGTTTTATTATTATAAGTCAGCCCTTTTTTTATAAGTGTTTTTGCTACCCTGTTTTTGTTGTTTATCTTTTTAATAGTGTAAACAAAATTATTACCGTCTTGATCTTCTTGGACAATACTAGAAGGTAAAGTGATGGCATTTTCTGATGTAAAATCGTTTAGTTTTATATCTGCAATAAGATTTGGTTTTAATTCGTTATTTGTATTGCTAATAAATATTTTGATTTTAAAACTGCGGTTATTGGGATCTATAAAATCGGCTACCTGATTTACTTTTGTTTTAAAAGATTTATTGAGGTTTTCGAATCTTAGCTCGGCTTCAGTACCCTTTTTAATACTGCCAATATAATGTTCAGACACATCTGCTTCTATATAAACTTCATCTAAATTAACCAATCTTATAATAGGGGTTTGCGGACTCACAAATTCGCCTACTTTTGGTAGAATAGCATCAACCGAACCATCAAAAGGTGCTGTAACAATGGTTTTGCTTAATTGTGTTTCTAGCGTTTTTAGTTTTCTTTCTAAAGACTCTTTATTTGTTTGGGCTTGTAAAAACTGAATTTCACTCCCAATTTTTTGATTCCATAAACGTTCTTGTCTTTTAAAAGTTGTTTCGGCTAAATCTAATTGGGTTTTAAGCTCATTAATATTATCAGTAATAAGCGCGTCATCTAACCGAATTAAAGCATCTCCTTTTTTAACTTTTTGTGTTTCTTTTACCAAAACAGCTTTAACAATGCCACTTAATTCGGGTCTTATAATGCTATTTTTATCGGTGCCAACGGTACCTTGAATGGCTAAATAATGTTTAAAAAGAACAGGGTTTATTTTGACGACAGTTACTTTTAATAATTTTTCGTTTTTATCTAATTTAGAGATGGCCTTATCTAAACTGATGAGCTTTTTACTTAAACTGTCTATTGTAAATTGTACAGTTTTCTTTTGGGATATTAAATCTTTTAAGCTGCCGGTTGTTTCTTTTGTCTGGCAAGCAGAAAGGATGATAAGACTGATTAATATAAGACTTAACTTTTTCATTTTTATTTGATGTTTAGGGCGTTTTCTAATTTAATTTTTGCATTTATAATGCTGAGAATAGCTTGTAAATATTCTTGTTGTTTTTGATATAACTGATTTTGAGCTGATGTTAATTCGAAACTTGAACCAACTCCTTCAAAAAATTTGATATTTTCTTTGTGTTCTATACGTTCAGAGAGTCTTAGATTTTCTTTGGCTGTAATATATTGGTCTAAAGAAAATTGATAATCGCTTTTGGCATTTGAAACTTGTAGTCTTAATTTTTGAGAAGTTTCTTGTAAGTCAATTTTAGATTGTTCTAAAGCAATTCGGGCTTGTTGTGTTTTCGAACTGCGTTTAAAACTGCTAAAAATGGGGACGTTAAGACTTAATCCGAAAAGGGAAGAAGCCAACCAATCTTGATCTTTGTTAAAGAAAGTAAATTCATCGCTATTAGCAAATTTAGAATAATTTACAAATGCCGATAAACTTGGTAAAGCCTGACTCATTTCGAATTTCATTAAAAGTTCATTAGATTTTTTAGTGTTATTGGCAATTTTAAAGTCGATGTGATTTTCTAAGTTAAAATTCTCATTAATCAAGCTAAGGTCTGTACTTTTTATAGCAAGACTTTCTAATGAATCTGTTAAATTTATTTTGGCATCTAGATCAATTCCTAAAGTAATATTCAACATTTTATAAGAAATATCTCTCAATCTTTTTGTCTTGTTTAACTGATTTTTAATAGTTGATAAAGTAATTTGTAATTGCTCTGCATCTTGTTCTTCGGCCAATCCATTTTTAACAATGGCCTTAGTTTCTTTTAGGTTTTTTTCGAGAAGAATTTTATTCTTTTTTAAAATTTCTACACTTGCGTCTGCTAAAAGAACATTACCATAAGCATTAATAACGGCTTCTTTAATAGCTTGTTCTGTTTTTATTTCGGCCAATTCAGATATTTGCAAATACACTTTAGCCGATTGCAAACCTATTAAGTAAGAGCCGTCAAATAACAACTGATTCATTGTAATAGTGGCATGTAAATTTTGTTTAGTACCAAAAGTTACTTCATTAAAAGTGCCTGGCGTACCTCCAAATATTTCGGCAGGTAATAGCGTTATAACTTGTTTTAAAAAATTTTGGTAATCTACTTTTGCGCTTACTTGAGGAAGGCCAATTGTAGTTGTTTCCCATTTTTTCTTTTTGGCGGCGTCAATATCAAGTTTAGCATTTCTTATGGCGTAACTGTGCATAAGGGCATAATTAATAGCCTCGTCTAAACTGAAACTTAAATTTTTTTCTTGCGCCTTAATATTTCCTATAAAAGAAAATAATAACAATATTAATAGGAGCTTTTTCATTTATTTAATAATTGGTTAAGCGTTTGTAATCCTTTTTCTGATGCGATAGCTCTTATGTGATATTCTAAATAATATTCCATGGCTTCGTTTATATTATCTTCAAAAAACAATTCATCATTTTTAATAGCTGTTATGGCTAAATAATAAAATTTGGCAATGAGATTTACGTTGATATCTGTTCTAAAATAATCTTCTTCAATACCGCGTTTTAGGCTGTCTTTAAAACAAGTGTTAATAATCTCACGTTTTTTTAAATCGAGTTTGGCATAAATAGAAGGATAGTATTTTTTTAATTGGTATTCTGGGGATGTTTTTTCGCCTTTTAAATAACGTGTAACGACTTCTTTAATTTTAAAGGTTTCTTCAATGGGATTCAATCTTTCAGCTTCTATTTTTTCTATAAGCGCATTAATTTGCTCAAAAATATAGAATGCCGTAGCTTCTACTAACTCTTTTTTATTGCTAAAATGAGCATAAATAGTTTTTTTAGATATAGCCAATTTGTTAGCTATATCATCCATTGTGACGCTTTTAAAACCTAGGTTTAAAAAGAGTTCAGTTGTTTTTTGTATAATTTTTGTCTTCATTGCGGGTGCAAATATACAACAAAGGAAACTTTAAAAACAAAAAAAGTTTCCAAAGTTTACAAAACTTTAATATTACCATAAAAAATTATTAAATCAAGAGAAGTTGGTTTACTTTAATTATTTTTACCAAAAATTAAAATGACGTGAATTTAGATAATTACAAATCCTTATTCCTTGATTATTTAGTCAAAAAATCGATCGATAAAGAACCTCAAAATTTATATGCACCCATAAACTATATCTTAAATTTAGGGGGTAAACGATTGCGTCCTATTATGGTTTTAATGGCTTGTGATTTGTTAGGTGGTGACACAAAAAAAGCTTTAGATGCCGCTTTGGCTATAGAAATGTTTCATAATTTTTCTTTAATTCACGATGATATAATGGACAAAGCGCCTATAAGAAGAGGTGAGCCCACTGTGCATAAGAAATGGGATTTGAATACAGGAATTCTCTCAGGCGATGCGATGCTTATTTTGGCCAATACTTTTTTTAATTCGTATTCGGGGACAACTTACAAAAATCTTCAGATGCTATTCAATCAGACAGCCTTAGAAGTTTGCGAAGGTCAGCAATACGATATGGATTTTGAAAGTGTTCCTAGCGTTCCTTTAGAAAGTTATATTAAAATGATAACTTATAAAACAGCTGTATTGGTAGCGGCATCCTTAAAAATGGGCGCGATTATCGCTCAGGCCGATGAAGATAATGCTAAAAATTTATACAACTTCGGACTCAATTTAGGTATTGCTTTTCAGTTGCAAGATGACTATTTAGACATTTATGCTACAGCCAATTTTGGCAAACAACAAGCCGGTGATATCTTAGAAAACAAAAAGACTTTTCTATTTTTAAAAACACTTGAATTAGTAAATATAGAAGATAAAAACATACTGCTAAATCTATATAAAACAAAGGGAGGTAGTAATAATAAGGTGTTACAAGTTAAACAATTGTTTGATAAGTACAATGTTCCCAAAATCTTACAAGAAGAAATAGCTCATTATACAAATAAGTCAATAGAGAGTTTAAATAAAATGACGCTTGATACTGACAAAAATGATTTTTTAAAAACCTTTTCAGAAGATTTGATGCACAGAACAATCTAAAAATATATGGCTGCAAAAACTTCGGTTAAAATATTGGGTAGTGAATTGAAGCCTAAGTTGTATCAGGACTTAATTTTACAATTAAACAAAGACCTTTTACTGGGCGGTATTGATTTAAAAATAGCCTTAAATACTACCCCAAATAACTTGATTAAACAGTTGACTAAATTGCTAAAAGAATTGGTGCAGCATAATTATCAAACTTTTAACCAGTTTATGTACACCTTAGACGTATCTGAAGAAAAACTACATAATCTCAAGCAAACGAATCTAGAATTATTAGCGCCTGAATTAGCCCGTTTGGTTTTAGAAAGACTCTTACAAAAAGTGATATTAAAAGCGCAATTTAAAACTTAAAAAACAATTGCAAAACAGTAAATAAAGTAGTAATATTGCACCCCTATTTGAGTTCTATTACTCTGTAGAGAATCTGCAAGAAAAAGAGATAAATATTTAAAGAGTGGATTTGGAAAATAATGGATAAAAGAAAAATACAATAGGTCCCATAGCTCAGTTGGTTAGAGCACCTGACTCATAATCAGGGGGTCCAAGGTTCGAGCCCTTGTGGGACCACAAAATATTCCAAAAAACTCAATAGGCGAAACCTGATTGTCATCAGGATTATTCAAAAAAAATACAATTTAAATAAATAGTAGTCAGGGCTTCACTTAGAGTGAAACCCTGATATGATTTCAATCTAAGTCAAAAGATACTTTTCCTAAAGTTTAGGGAAGTTCTAATGAGCCTTCAGCCCTCTTTGTTTTTCCCTTAATCTAATGATGAGTTCCATTGGTCGATAGTTAAACCACTCCCAACTAATTTCGACCTTAAAAAGAAACACCTCACCCTACATTTGTTCCATCAAACAACAACAAATAGTATAAAAAAACAAATTATTAAAACATTAAAACAAATTAT
>JASFYX010000051.1:0-58833 GCA_045046885.1 Flavobacteriaceae bacterium | reverse complement strand
GTTTACGAAATAGATACCGTTATGAAATTGGGTATGGCACATCCTATGGGACCATTACAATTAGCCGATTTTATTGGCTTAGATGTGTGTTTGTCTATCTTAAACGTCCTTTATGACGGATTTGGTAATCCTAAATACGCGCCATGTCCCTTACTGGTAAATATGGTGACTGCTGGTAAAACAGGAGTTAAATCAGGTGAAGGTTTTTACGATTATTCGGAAAATAGAAAAGCAGAAAAAATCGCCCAACAATTTGCTTAGGTTTAGTTTATTAATAGCGATTTTTTTTAGTACAACAGTTGTTGTTAGTGGACAAAAAAACAAATTAAAGCCCTATAAACTTGGCTTTTCTTATGCCTATGGTGTACAAGGTGGTGCTTTGCTACATGAAAACGATTACAATTATAAAACCAATACCATAGCCTTGCAGTTTTTTTATCCGCTTAAGCGTGGAAAATTCAATCTAGATTTACTCATAGAACCTACAATTGGTTTTGCACAACACCAACTCCTAAATTTATACTATATTAAAGATACAGAACCCAATTTTGAAGCTAAACGTGCATTTTACACACAAAATAGACACCTAACAGAAATTTTAATGATAGGTAATCTAATTATAAGAAGAAAACTTTTTAAAGGCGAAGAACTCTATGCTCTTTTTGGGTTTGGTCCTATGACAATTAGTAAAGCAACAGAACGCTTAGCCAGAGGTTATGCCTTTGTTTCTACAATAGGCGTAGGTTTGCAAACACGTATTAACAATAAGCTATTTTTTAACGTATCGGGTAAATTACGTCATATGTCTAATGCCGAGTTAAAACAGCCTAACGCCGGTATAAATACAGCTAGTATTGGATTTGGTTTTAATTTTGAATTATAACAAACGTAATAAATAAGATTATTATTTAAACGAAAAGACATCATCAAATATTAGATAAATACCATAATTATAATCAAAGTTATTTTTTTTGTTTTTTAAAAATGGCAGACTGTTTAAGACGGCATCATTTAATTGGTAATATCCTTCACCTTGAAAACCTAAAGTAATGGCTTTAGAAAGAGTCTTTTTGTATATAAATTTTGCAAATAGTAATTTCCTACGTGGTTCGGTATGGTTAACATATCTATTATCTAAAACACCATTCCAATAATTATTGTTAATTTTTTTACTATAACTTTGAAACATATCATTACCCTTAGCTGAAATAAATTTATTTCCAGTAAAATAAGTCAGTTTAAATTCAATTTTTTTTGAAATTAAAGAGGCTATAAAATAATGTGCATAGCCACTTTTAAAAGGGAATTCGTTAATTAACGTACCTATTTTTTGATTTAAATAATAATATTCAAAACCTAAACTTGTTGAATAATTTATTAGGTATTTATATTTTATGCCTAATGATTTGTTTTGAAAATTTAAAATACTATCCAGATTATTTTCAACCCTATATTTTTTATTTATTTGGCCTCCCTTATGGTAATATATAAATTGTACAGGCAAACTAATTTCATGTTTTTTTTGTTTCAGAAGCAATACGCTTCCTGAAACTCCTAGTGTAAAAACTTCTCTATCATTATCATTCTTCTTAATATAATTTTCCCAATTCAGCCAAAAGTCAAAATTAACATTGTTATTGTCAAAAATATATTCCACCCCATTTTCTAAAACATCTGAAGTTAATATTTTTTCACTAGCCATTATTGGCTCAATCAAATTATGGTTATTCCTAGCATATAAATTTCCAATTGAGAAGGTGTGGTGGCTTTTAAAGTAATTAAAACTTAATACAGGTATGCCTTTAGAAACATTAGGCGTTCCAAAATTTTTAAGCAAAAATAGCCCCACTCTAAACTGTGTATTAGACGAGGCGTTGTATATAAATTCTGGCTGTAACTGTGAGCCTAATAGTGTATAACCATCAGCAATATAATTAAAGTATTCATTATTTTTTATAAAGTTTAAATTATAAACTTCCAACCCAAAATTATTCAACTTTAAAGATTTATCACTTTTATCAGAATAAAAAACAGATTTTTGAGATTGAGCGAAAAAAAAAGTAAATAGGCTTAAAAAGATAAAAATTCTCCTCATTAATCTTAATGATAATAATATAAAAGATTTTATATTATATAAAACCTACATTAATAATACAAAACACTTTAATCTATAACCAACGTAAAAAATAATTCATCATTTTGGCTTTTAACTCTATGTTTAATTTGTTAAAAGTGGCCATTTCTTCAGATAATAAAACCTGATTATCATGATGCTTTCTATCGATAGAATCATTTTCAGATAAGCTATTTAAAAGATTCATTTTAAATTTAATACGATGCTTTAAATCGTTTATAGCCTGACGTTCTTTAGCTATTTTATTTTGAAATTTTTCAAGAGGTATCATAGCGTCATGTCCTAAATTTCTAATAGATAGTTCTTCCAATTTTTTTTCGAAAAAACCTAACTCTTGCTTATGAAACTTAAGCTCTCTTAACCATACGTCTAAATTGAATTTTAAATCACCTAAATGTAACAATTCTGTCTCCATAATTTTTAAGTTTTAAATTTACCGTATAAAGTTACTCAAAATTCATTAATTTATATACTGATTTTTGTTAGATTTTTTTATTTTTTTAATGTCCTCTTAAAAACACAAAAAGAGGCTCTAAAAAAGCCTCTTTTTGTAAATTATTTTTAGAGTACTATCTTCTTCCTCTACCGCCTCTTCTTGGTTCTTCATCGTCTTTTTTGGCTTTATTCCAAACTTTAATCTCGTCTTTTGCCGTTATACCTTTTAAAACCTCAACATTAATACCATCAGATAAGCCTAGTTTTAAGTCGCGTCTTTCAAATTTCTGATCGCCTACTTTAACCTCTACATAAGGCTTTTCAGTTTTTTTATCAAACTTTAACAAGGCCTCTTTTATAGACAGTACACTATCTCTCCTATCTAAAATTATAGAAGCATTAGCACTGTAACCTGCTCTAATAAAATAGTCTTTATCTAATTCAACATCGGCTTTTATTTTAAATTGAACAGCACCATTTTCTTCGGTTCCTTTTGGCGCAATAAAATTTAATTTGGCTTCAAATTCTTTATCGTCTATAGCACCTAATGAAACATTTAATATGGTTCCCTTTTTAAGTTTTCCAACTTCAGCTTCATCAACTTTACCTTCAAAAATCATTTTATTAAGATCTGCAATAGAAGCAATTGTAGTGCCTGCATTAAAAGTATTACTTTGTATTACTTGATCGCCTTCTTTAACAGGAATTTCTAATATTACGCCTGTCATTGTAGCTCTTATGTTTGTGTTAGCTGACATACCTAAGCCAGAAGTAGAGCCTTTTTTAATAATATCTAAATCGCTTAAAGCATTTTTTAGATCTTGTTTAGATTGCGAATATGACAATTCGTACTTTTCAAAATCGGCTTTAGAAATAACACCTTTTGCGTATAAATCTTTATTGCGCTTATAGATAATTTTGGCATTTCTAAGCTGGATTTTCACATTTTCAACGCGCCCTTTAGCATTGTTTAAGGCTTGAATATTAGGCACTACTCTAACAGTAGCTATCAAGTCGCCTTTTTTTACTTTGGCGCCTTCTTCTAGAAATATGCGCTCAATGATTCCAGAAATTTGGGGTTTTACTAAAATTTCTTCTTCTGGAATTACTTTCCCCGTTGCCACAGCTTTGTTAATAATGGTGGCTTTAAAGGCTTTTTCTGTTGTATATTCTATGGGCGATTTAGAATTTTTCTTTGCAAACCATATCATAACGGTCAAAAATAAGATTCCGAAAATGCTAAATAAAATAATTTTTAATGTCTTGTTCATAGTTGTAATTTTTTATTCTTCTCTTAATGCTTCTATTGGTTTTATACTAACTGCGCGTTGCGCTGGGATTAATCCTATTAAAGTACCTAATACAACAAGGGTTGAAAAGGCTATGAGTATTACAGGAATGTTTACTGTTGGGTTTGTTAAAATTGAATTTTCACCATTGGCGATAGTGGCATCAATAAACATTAAAACAAGGCCGCCAATAATAATACCCAACATACCTGCCGTAAAAGTTAAAAAAACAGATTCTAAAATAACTTGACGTTTAATTTCCATAGGAACAGCACCTAAAGCACGGCGGATACCTATTTCTTTAGTACGTTCTTTAACAGTAATTAATAGGATGTTACCAATGGCAAAAACACCGGCTATTAATGTAGCAATACCCACAAACCAGGTTAAAAATTGCATACCCGTTAAAAAACCTGTAACCTTGGCAAACATTTCACCCAAATTAAAACTACCAAATGCGCGCTTATCATCGGGGTGAATTTTGTGAAGGTTTTTCAACAATAGTTTCACATCTACCTCCATTTGTTTAATACTCATATCGGGATTGCCTGTAATCATCATCCAACCAATTTTGTTACCTTGATTGTAAATTTGTTGAAAAGTGCTAAAGGGAATATGAAAATCATCGTTTCCTATTTGTATCGTTGCACTTTTTTTATAAACACCAACTACCTTATAATTTATGTTATTTATTTTTACCAGTTGACCGATGGGATATTCGTCTTTTTTAAATAATTGTTTGTAAATATCTTCTTCTACAACACAAACTTTCTTTTTATATTTGATGTCATTTTCATTGATGAAACGCCCCCAAACCATATCCTTTTTTTGTACTAAATTTAGTTCTGGATAGTCTCCTGATATTCTAAAATTTCCTGTCTGAAAGTTTCTAACTACCAAGCTTTGTGTTTGGTTTCGAGGAACTACCAAAGAAACTCCTTTAACTTCTTGCCGTATGGCTTCTACATCTCTTGTTGTTAAACGTACTCGACGCCCTTTTTGAAATCCCTTAAAAGGTTTACTTGTAGATTGCGCCCAAACAAAAACACTATTTGTGGCAAAGTCACCAAAAAGTTTATCAAAGTTATTGCTCATTCCACGTGCGGCACCTAATAAAACTACCAATAGAAAAATACCCCAAGTCACCCCAATTATGGTAATGGCAGTTCTCAGCTTATTCTTTCGGATGCTTCCGAAAATTTCTTGCCATGTATCTATGTCAAATAAAAACTTCATAAACTTTATTTATCACTTAAGGCCACTATTGGCTTAATTCTAGCAGCACGTTTAGCTGGTAAATAACCCGCCATTATACCGCTTAATATGAGAACTATAGTAGCTCCAATGACAACACCTGTATCTACACTAGGATTAATTATGAAGTACTTTTCTAAACTATCGCCAACCAGCTTTAAAATGCCTGTTCCCAACAACAAACCAAAATACCCAGCTAAAGCTGTGACTAGAATTGATTCCAATAAAATCATAGTAATAATAGATTTAGGTGACGCACCCAAAGCTTTTCTTATACCCAATTCTTTAGTGCGCTCATTTACTATATAAACCATAATATTACTGATACCAATAATACCGGCTATAAGCGTTCCTGTCCCTATAAATAGGATTATAATATTTAATCCAAACATAATAAGGCGGGTACTTTTAGTAGCTTCGGCCATATTACTAACGCGTAAACCACTTTGGTCTCTAGGAGCAATAAATAATTTTTCTTTTAAAACTTTAGACAATGTGTTTCCAAAAACAATAGCTTTTGAAATACTCATTTTAGGGTCAAAGGTTAAATTTATCTGATCTATATAATCATTATTACCATAAATTTGTTGTGCTGTAGTAATGGGCATATATATCAAACGTTCTTCATTATCGCCTCCTTCATCAGAAAAGACACCAATTATTTTATAAGATAAACCGCTTACATTGACAAACTTTCCCAAAGCATTTTTATCTCCAAATAAATCTTCTTTTACCAAGCGCCCTATAACTAAAACTTTAGATTTCTTTTTTAAATCGAGTAAATTAATATAGCGTCCCTCATCAATAATAGTCTTTTCTAAAAATTGATGATCGGGATGGACAGCTCTTAAAGAATAACTAGCTTGTTCGTTTTTGTAAATTAATTGTACATTTTTGTAGATACGTGCTGTAATATATTCTACTTTATTATCGTATTTATCTTTTATAAAATTTAAGGTTTTATTTTTAAGTTGTACTCTTCGACCAGACTGCATGCCTTTATAAGGCTTTGAAGTACGACCAGATCTTATAAAAATAGAATTCTGAGCATCATCTACAAATGCCTTTTCAAACGAATGTTTTAAACCATTACCAATACCAAATAAAAGTGTAAATAACAAAATTGCAAATGAAATTGTAAACCCAGATAAAATGGTTCTCAATTTATTCTTGCCTAGATTCTGAAATATTTCGCGCCAAAGGTCTATATCAAACATTGTCTTAACTTTAAATAGAAACTTTTGTAGGTATTTCATCTTTAATAATGATACCATCTTTTAGGCGGATAATGCGGCCTGTTCTTTCGGCTATATCCTCTTCGTGAGTGACGACTATAATTGTCATACCCTCATTATTAATACCTTGTAGAATATCCATCACAGAGCTAGATGTTGTAGAATCTAAGGCGCCTGTAGGCTCATCTGCTAAAATAACTTTTGGTTGTGCTACTAGCGAACGTGCTATAGCAACGCGTTGTTTTTGACCACCAGACATTTCGCTGGGTAAATGCGTTGCCCAAGGCCCCAAATCTACCTTTTCAAGATATTCCATCGCAATTTTCTGACGTTCTTTACGCGCAATACCTTTGTAATATAGCGGTAAAGCCACATTTTCTAAAGCACTTTTGTAATTGATAAGATTGAATGATTGAAATACAAATCCTAAAAATTTATTTCTGAGTATAGCCGCTTTTTTTTCGTTTAAATTTTCTATAAGTTGACCATTTAAAAAATAATCACCAATATCATGGGTATCTAACAAGCCTAAAATATTTAAAAGTGTAGATTTACCAGACCCAGAAGACCCCATAATAGAAACAAATTCTCCTTCTTTAATATGCAAATCTAAACCCTTTAAAACGTGTAAAGAATCTTTACCTATAGGATATGATTTGTGTAAATTATGTAGTTTGATCATTAAATGATATTTTTATGGCGAAATTAATTATTGTCATATTGTATTGTTCCTAATTTTTTGTTAAAACAAAGCCTAATTTTACTTATATTTAAACACTTATGACACCTTTAAAAAATACATCAATTATATTATTCGACGGTGTCTGTAATCTCTGCAATAGTTCTGTTCAATTTGTGTTAAAACACGATAAGAATAAGAACTTCTTATTTGCATCTCTCCAATCAGACGCCGCAACAAAAATTTTGTTACAGTTAAATAAGAAATCTTTTGAAAATTTTGACAGTATTGTTCTTGTAGAAAACGAGCAACTCTATTTTAAATCGACTGCAGCCTTAAAAATTGCTAAAAACCTTAACGGATTTATACAAATATTATATATTTTTATAATAATTCCAACACCAATACGCGATTACATCTACGACTTTATTGCTAGAAATCGTTATAAATGGTTTGGAAAAAAAGATAAATGCATGATACCCGATAAAGAATTTAGCGAGCGTTTTTTATAGTTACTTTTTTAAGTTGTCATCCCAATTTTTAACTTTAGGCTCTTTTAGTTTACCAATAGATTTTGCAACAAGCATAGACACAGTAGCATCTCCTGTAACATTAACAGTTGTTCTACACATATCTAATGGCCTATCAACCGCAAAAATAAGGGCTAATCCAGCTTCAGGAATACCTGCTTGCGCTAAAACTATAATCAACATTACCATACCAGCACCTGGCACAGCAGCAGAGCCAATTGAGGCTAATGTAGCAGTAACAATAATACCCAATTGTGCACCTAGAGATAAATCCATTCCAAAAGCTTGGGCAATAAAAACCGCTGCAACTGCCTGATATAAACTTGTACCATCCATATTTATGGTAGCACCTATAGGTAATACAAAACTCGAAACTTCTTCGTCAACACCTAAATGTTCTGTTACACGCTCCATAGTAACGGGTAAAGTAGCCGCACTTGAACTTGTAGAAAAGGCTAAAAGTTGTGCAGGCGAAATACCTTTCATAAAAAAGTTAGGACGTTTTTTGGTAAACACCCAAACCATTAGATTGTAAATAGCTATCATAGTCAACAAGCCTGCTAAAACCGTAAATGCATACCATCCCAAAGCTTTAAATAAATCTAAACTAGGTGACTCTACAACGAGTGCTGCCAACAAGGCAAAAACACCCACAGGAGCTGCCAACATAATTAAATCTATAAGTTTTAAAATTACCTCGTTAAATCCATCAAAGAAATCTTTTACGGGTTTTGAGTGTTCTTCTTTTATTAGAATTAAACCTACACCAAAAAAGATAGCAAAAAAGATTACCTGAAGCATATTTTTATTTTTACTTGCGGCTCCAAAAATATTACTGGGCACTATATCCACAAGAGCTTGTAATGGGCCACTTTCTTTTTGCTTAGCGGCTTGTGCCTTATATTTTGCTGTGTTACCACTGTAATTTTCTACCAATTCCATTCTGGTTTTATCAGAAATAGAATTACCAGGCTTAACAATATTTACGTACAACAAACCAATACTAACAGCCATTACAGTTGTCAAAATATAAATACCTATTGTTCGACCTCCCATTTTTGAGAGCTTAGAAATATCTTTCAAATCGGACACTCCTTTTATTAAAGAAGCTAATATTAAAGGAACTGCAATGAGTTTTAAAGAATTTATAAAAATAGTACCAAAAGGTTTTACCCAATCAGTAACAAGCTCTTTTCCCCAAGAAAACTTTGTCATTAATAGGGCAAATAAAACCCCAGCTACCATACCTATAACTATTTGCCAATGCAGTGCTAATTTTTTCATTTTTTTATAAATTTTTGATGCCCAAGATACTAATAAATCTCATTTATCTAACTTTTTTTTAATTTGAAAATGTAAGAGACTGTTTAGACTTAAAAAGTATCTTTGCTAAAATAAATATTTACTGTGGGAAAACTTAAAAAACGTTGGGGTATTACTTCAAATTTTCAATTAATAATCATTTTTATAGTCTTTGCTGTAAACGGTTCAATTGCTGTTAAGTTAGCGACACCTGTTACGCATTTTTTTGGATTGTATAAAGGCGTTACCAACCCGTGGCTATTTTGGCCTGTAAGGATTGCCCTTATTTTTCCAATTTATCAAATACTTTTAGTTGTTGTTGGCACTTTGTTTGGACAACACAAATTCTTTTGGAATATGGAAAAGAAAATGATACGTCGTTTAGGATTAGGACGTTTTTTAAAAGACGAATAGGTATAAAAAAATGGAAGGCTGTAAAACAAGCGTTTTACAAACCTTCCAAAACCAAAAATCAACCAAATTTTTGTCTATATTTTCATATAGTCTTTAACTTAGACGTATATTTTTTAAAAAATTTCACAAGTTTAGGATTTATTACATTTTCGCAATAAGGTTGCGACTTATTATTGTCGTAATAGTCTTGATGATAAGCTTCTGCGCTATAAAAATTTGCAAAAGATATAACCTCTGTCACTATTTTATGTTTAAACACTTTAGCTTCGGTTAAGGCTTTAATCATAGCTTTTGCATCGTCTTTCTGACTTTTATTGTGATAAAAAACAACCGAACGGTATTGTGTTCCCACATCATAACCTTGTCTGTTTAAAGTTGTAGGGTCATGGGTTGAAAAAAAGACATCCAACAACTCAATGTAACTAATTACTTTTGGGTTGTAGGTTATCTGAATAGCTTCAGCATGTCCTGTTCTGCCTGTCACAACTTCTCTATATGACGGATTTTTAATATCACCACCACTATATCCCGAAACGACAGAAGTCACTCCTTTTAATTGTTCAAAAATGGCTTCTGTACACCAAAAACAACCTCCTGCAAAAGTGGCTGTTTCTAATTTATTTGTTTGAGTTTCTTCCATGTTATCAATTGTACGCGCATTAATTGTCACTATAAAAACTAAAAAACTTATTATTGCGATACCTGCTTTTTTCATATTGTAAAATATTATAGGCTAAGTCGCAACAATAAGTTTTTAATTACACTATTTTTATAATTATTTACCACGCGGAATCAGTCCTTGTGGAAACTGTATAAGACTCTCAGCACCGTCTTTAGAAATACTGGCAACGCCAAAGAAATAATTGTCAATGACTATATTTTTTAAAGTGATATCTGTTTGTTTACCCACAAAACGACTGTACTGCCAGGTAGGCGATGTTGTATCGCGCCAATAAACCTTATAACCGGCTAAATTAGTATCGGTTACGGCATCCCATTTTAAGCGTGTTGAAGGTTGTACGGCACCACCAATTAATACATTTTTAGGTGTGGCTGGTGCCGAAGCCAAAGCAGCTAATGTCAAACAATTTACGGCCGTTAATTTTGCGGCATAGTCAAAATTAATTCCTGCCAACACATCGCCGTATTTTATGCCGTTCTCTGTGCGGGTGTCTTGATGCTGACGGTTGTAATTTTCATGTGTTTCCATAATGCGCACACCCGTAAAACCCACATCGTTAAATGGTCGGTGGTGTCCACCACGTGCAAATCTATCTAACCTGTAAATCATGATAGGACGTAAATTGGTCATATAATCTGTTGCTAATCCTGCTACATACCTTGCTAATTGTCGTGACGACCCATCTACTTCACCACCATAATAACGCATACCGCGTTTTTGTCTGTCGGTTGCCGTCATAGAAATGGCTTCAGAAAAGACACGAAAAGTACCATTATCTATCACACCGTCAATACCTTGAATATTGCCAATCATATCGTTGTTTAAAATACCGATAATATCGTAACCGCGTTCTTTAAATAGTTTCGCCATATAAGTCCCGCCGTAAAGACCTTGCTCCTCACCTGAAAGACCTAGATAAATAATAGAAACAGGAAATTTGTATTTACTCAGCACTCGGGCTGCTTCTAAAGTACCAGCCAGTCCTGACGCATTATCGTTTGCCCCCGGCGCATCTAAAGTAGCATCGTTGGGGTCTGTCACCCGCGAATCTATGTCGCCAGACATAATGATATAACGATTAGGAAATTCCGTACCGCGTTGTACGGCCATTACATTAATAATCATCACATCTTTAAAAATACGACGCTTGTTCTTTTTAACGAGATTGCCTTCAAAACTGACTTCTAAACAGTTGTTACAATCTTTAGAAATAGTTTCAAATTCTTTTTTAACCCACCTTCTCGCAGCTCCTATTCCTCTAGTTTGTGAAATAGTATCTGACAAAGTATGGCGTGTACCAAAATTAACCAAAGCGGTTATGTCTTTTTTTATGTTGTTGGCCTTAGGCGCCGTTGCTATAGCACTGAGCATTTTTGATACTTTTGTTTGCGAAAAACCGCTTGTAACTATTGACAAAATAGTTACAAATAATATTTTACTAAATAGTTTCATTTTATAATAATTTTAAATTCTTAATCCTTTTAAAGTGTTTACAACCTGTTCAATCATATCTTCTGTAATGGCTAAATGTGTTACCATACGTAATTTACCACTTCCCATAGAGCTGATTAAAATACCCCGATTTTTTAAGGCATTTATATAATCGGCTTCATCTACAGTTGTCGCCAAATTAAAGATAATAATATTGGTTTCTATGGGCTCTACCTTACTTACTAAAGACGAATTAGCAAGCGCTGCACCAATCATTTTGGCATGTTTATGGTCTATAGCCAAGCGCTCTACATTATTGTCTAAGGCATAAATGCCTGCCGCCGCTAAATAGCCGACTTGACGCATAGCGCCACCAAATAATTTTCTAATTTTTAAGGCCTTACGGATGTGTTCTTTTGTTCCCAAAAGCAATGACCCAATGGGAGCGCCCAATCCTTTTGAGAGACAAATTGAAATGGTATCGAATAAAGCGCCGTACTGTTTGGGGTCTTCGTTTTTAGCTACCAATGCATTAAACAATCTGGCGCCATCTAAATGATAAGCCAAATTATGTTCATCACATACTTTTCTAATTTTTTTGAGTTCTTCTATGTCCCAACAAGCGCCTCCGCCTTTGTTTGTGGTATTTTCTACAGCTACCAAACTGGTAGATGACAAATGAATATTGTCAGGACTCGTAATAGACGCTTCAACCTGTTCGGCTGTAAACATCCCCCGATGCCCGTCTATTAAACAACACGACACGCCCGAATTAAAAGCAGCGCCACCACCCTCAAAATTGTACACATGCGCCCATTTATCGCAAATCATTTGCTCTGCAGGACGTGTATGCAAATTTATAGCCGTCTGATTGGCCATACTCCCCGACGGGAAAAACAAAGCAGCTTCTTTGCCAAACATCGTGGCAATTTTCGCTTGTAAAGCGATGACAGTTGGGTCGGCATTAAAAACGTCATCACCTACCTCGGCATTCATCATAAAGTCCAACATTTTTGGCGTTGGAATGGTTACTGTGTCACTTATTAAATTGATCGTCATTTTTTGTTATTCGTTATATGTTATTGGTTATTGGTTATTTGCCTTTTGTTATTTGGAATTTGTCGTTTATCCATTAACCCCCAATAGGTGAGCCATCGGGAATTTTAGGCGCTTTTATCAGTTTAAATTCAGATGGCTCTTCCATAAACCTGTATATCTTAGCTCTTATATTGGCATTGTACATAAGCTGAACACCTTGCACTTTTTGCGATTTTAAATAAGTAGCTAATTTATTTAATTTATAAAATACAATAGCATTGACTTGCGGATAAGTATTGGTGTTGACTGCCAAATTAAACATATACTTTAAAACCACATAGTTAACAGTATTCTGTAACTCGGTTTGATAACTGTCGCTATGGTTTTTCTTAAAGGTATTGTTTATTAAAACATCTAAGGTTTCTGAAAAACCTAACTGATGGGCATCTTTACTCTTTTGTTGTACCAATCTAGCGGCGCGTTGCGGATTGAGCAACATAGCAATAGTCATTTCAGAAGCTGTTGCTACAGCACTTAAATCGTCAAATACAAGTCCTGTTTTTCCTTTAAACGATTCACGTCCTGACCTATATCCAAAAGCACGTGGCGGAAAGAGTTTGCGTATCCTTACAGGAATAGCCAAAGTATTGACATCTATACTTTGCATCAATCCGTTAAGGGCGGCGTGTTGATCTTTAGGCGACACTTCTTTATTAGTGAGTAAACTGCCTTTTACAGCGTAATTATAATCTAAACCGCCAATTAATTTTACTGTTGCTTCGGCTTGATAGCGGTGTAAAAAATAAAGCGGTACAAAAACATCTTCTAGATCGGAATAAGGTTTGCCCGATTTGATATTATCTATAGAAAAATTCTGAATGGCAATTTTACGGACTTCTAAAAGACGCTTTAGCTCGGCTGTGGCACTGGCGCCATTATCCCATAAATGGGCATAAGGCGATGTGCCACTTATAGGACGCGCATCAGCATCAGACAGAAATTTTAGTCCTTTTTGTTCGGCTTTTAAGACGCCTTTTAAAAGTTTTGTTTTTTCGTTTTTAGCATAAGAAGCGTAGGCATAAGTTACAGCAACTTTATCCCATGCGCCTATCCCCGTATCATAAGCCTGACTGAAATCTAATTGACCATTTTTAATAGTCACATACGGATGCGGATAATCCATTACCGAAGCGCGGTTGTTTACACTAGCGGCAAAATTATGGGTAAAACCAAGCGTGTGGCCGACTTCGTGAGCCGCTAATTGACGGATACGTGCCAAAGCCAATTGCAAAGCCTCATTGTCATTATTATTACCATTTTTATATTGCGCTTTTAAAGCTGAAGCAATTAAAAAATCTTGACGGATACGCAAAGAGCCCAAACTCACATGGCCTTTTAAAATTTCGCCTGTTCTAGGATCGCTGATACTGGCACCGTAAGACCACCCTCTAGTTGAACGGTGTACCCACTGAATGACATTATAACGCAAATCGAGTGGATCTACGCCTTTGGGTAAAACTTTAACCTGAAAAGCATTTTTATAACCGGCGGCTTCAAAAGCTTGATTCCACCAACTAGCCCCTTCTATTAAAGCTGAACGCACAGGTTCGGGCGCACCGCGATCTACATAATAAATTATAGGCTCAACAGGCTCGCTTATGGCTTTATTTGGGTATTTTTTTACCAATCTGTGTCTAAAAATAAAACGTTTAACAATCGATTTATTAATAGGCGTGGCATAATCTAAATAAGAAAAATTATATGAAGCTGTCCTCGGGTCAAAGGCACGGGGTTTGTATTTGTCGTCGGGTAATTGTACAAACGAATGATGTTGATAAACCGTCACCAACGAAGGTGTAGGCACCACACTACGGATATAATTGCCTTTGGGATTGCCACTAAAGGTCAACAACACGTCAAACTCGTCATTCTTAGGAAAAGCTTTGGTACGCTCAATATTAAAAGCACTTTTGCTTTTATCTAAATGGTATTGTCCTTGTTTTGTTTGTTTTAATCTATTGGTTACACCGTGGGCATCACGTATAAAAAAGTCGGTGGCATCTACCAAATAATGACCGTTTTTAGTCTCTTTTATTTTAAATCCGAAAAGGACAGATTTAGCAAAAGCTTCTTTAACCGAATTTTTCTCATCTACATTATCGGTAATAGCCCGATAGTCTTGGTTGGGTTGCATCAATAGCAATTTATTACCGGCTTTTATAAATTTAACCACGCGACCGCCCCCTAATTGACCCCGGTCTAAACCAATATCATTAGAGCCTACACCTTGCGATAAGGCCGATACGTATAAAAATTCTGTACCGACTTTATCTATATCTAAATAAAGCTTATCGGTACTGTTGTCGTAATAAAAATTAAAATAACCTTTATAGGATTTTACATTAGAATTATTGTTAAAAAACTGACTAAAAGCAGGTTGCATGCTTACTAAAAGCAAAATAAGGTAGGTTAGTTTTTTCATATTTAGAATTTTTTATAAATGTATTTCTTTTAATTTAAAATTCACTTTTTGAAAAGTATTTTTTTGTGCCAAAATAGCTTGCGATTTATCTGTTAGTTGCAATATTCTAGGATAACCACCAGTAGTTTGACAATCTTTCATTAAAGCTATGAGCTTGCCACTTTGGGTTAATTGAACCGTCCCCGGCATTACAGATGATGTTAACATATCATATCTATGCGCTAAAGCTGATGTGGTTTTAAACTGATAGCCCATACGGCTGTTTAAAGTAACCTGAAAAGTATTTGTAAGTAAAAATTCTTTTTGTTTAGCCGATAATATATCAAATTCAGGACCTTTAAAAGCGTTAAGCGTAGGTGTGCTAAAAAAGTGTGTATCAACCTTAATATGCGAATTATTGGCTTGAGATTGGTCAGTTTGTTTAGCTAAGAAAAGTTCTATTCCTTTTTCTAGTTTATATTGTTTTGTCAATCCTTTATAAAAAGACAAGCTATTTAATACTCTTTCCGATTTAAAACCATTTTTAACAGCCAAATAGCCTCTACAGCCATAATTGACGTGACCAAAGCTTAAAATATCGCCTGTACCAATTTTTATTTTTGTTTGTATTTGAACTGGAATATCGTTTAATTTAGGACTCATATCAGCCCCTGTTATTGCAATAGTAGTTTCTTTTTGAAAGAGCAATATAGGGCCTGTTAAGGTCATTTCTAAAACAGAACAATCGGGTGTGTTCTCTACAAGTGCGTTGGCCATTTTAGCACTAATAACGTCCATTACACCCGAAACAGGTACACCGTAACACGCCATACCAAAACGACCTAAATCTTGAAGACTGTCGTAATAACCCGCTTTTATGACTTGTATTCTAGGCATAATGCTTCTTTTTTAAAGGTGTAAGTATGCGCCACTATCTGATTTTTTATTTCGTTAAAAGTAGTAACTGATACCGGCTCAAATTTAATTTTATCGCCGGCTTTTAACAAGCAAGGAGGATTGTTAGATACATCAAAAAGTGACAAGGGTGTTTTACCAATAATATGCCAACCACCCGGGCTGTCTTGTGGATAGATACCTGTTTGTTGTCCGCCAATACCCACAGCCCCTTTGGCGATGTGTAATTCGGGTTGTGATTTTCGCGGTGCATGTAGCTCTTTTGGCAAGCCTCCTAAATAAGGAAACCCGGGAAGGAATCCTAAAAAATAAACTGTATATAAAGGTGCGCTATGACTACTTATAAGTTGTTTTAAATCTAAATTTTTAAGCTTTAAAAAGGCTGATAAATCCTTTGCCAGTGTTTTATCATAACACACAGGAATATGCCAAATATAATTATTTGAAAGGTTCTTATCTAAGCCTAATAAATAAATTTTATTTAATATATCTATTTCTTTATCAATATTTAAAAGTTCTTTATTTAAATATATAGTTAAAGAATTATAAGCTGTAGAAATATCGTAAAAATCACTATAATGATTTTTAATTCTCTGTTTGAATTTTAAAATATCGTATAAAATTGTTTCAGAAATCTCAAGCGGCCATTCTATCAAAATAGCTTTATTGCCAAAGGTTTTATATGTCAACTTAAAAGGGGACATAGAGGTTAGTTAATCGTTATATTGTGTTCTATGCACTGTTTGTACAAATACTCTAAAATATTTACAGCCTTTTTATTGTCGCCATGAATACAAAAAGTTTCGGCTTTAACAGTTATGCTTTCTCCTGTTATACAGGTCAGTTTTTGATGCCTGACAATACTGTAAAACTGCTCAAAAATTTCATCAGCTTGTGTTATCAAAGCTTTATTATGAGTTCTCGAAACCAGACTTCCGTCTTTATTATAACGTCTGTCTAAGAAAGCTTCGTATATGAGCTTAATATTTTCTTTAGCAGCCTCCAGTGCTAATGCCGATTTATAAGGGGCATACACACCAACATTCAGACCTGTTTTTTTTATGGCTTTAATTACAACTGAAGCTATGTCTACATCAACACAAGACACATTATACAAAGCGCCGTGTGGTTTTATATGATGAATTTTTAAATCTAATTTTTGGGCCTCAATATTTAAATTAATTATTTGATTGTAAATGCTTTCAGATAGATTCTTCGAACTTATTTCTATGTGTTTTCTTCCAAAATTTTCTCTATCCGGAAAGGAAGGATGCGCCCCAATTTTAACGTTGTTTTCTTTTGCTAATGTCAACGTATTAAACATAGTTTGCGTATCTCCCGCATGACCACCACAGGCAATATTGCAAGAACTTATTAAAGGCATAAGCAAAGCATCGTTGCCTATCCCCTCACCCAAATCGCAATTAATATCAATGCGCATTACAAATGACTTATAATTTTAATCAAACTTTTTACACTTAAAAATATAATTATCATCACAATTACCACAGAGAGTATATTGTGTGTCTTGGTATTTTTATACGTGCCTAAAAGTGATGTTTTATTAGACAGCCACAGTAAAAAAACAGCCATAATAGGTAGTAAAATACCATTAGCCACTTGGGCGAATTTTATAATTTCTATCGGTTTAAAACCGATGGATGAAAACACAACACCAATGAGTAAAATAAAAATCCAAACAGCGCGAAATTTGGGGGCTTTTAAATCAGATTCCCACCCAAAGCAATTGGTAAATACATAAGCAGCCGCCAAAGGTGCTGTTATGGCTGAAGTAATCCCTGCTGCAAACAAACCAATACCTAAAATAGTGGTAGCAAACGATCCAAATAGGGGTGTCATCCCTTTAGCCAAATCGGCAGCATTGGTAATGTTATGTAAACCCGAACCAGCAGCTGTAATAATAATAGCAGCCGAAATTATGCCTCCTAAAATAACAGCTACAAAAGTGTCTTTTGTGAGGAATTTTAAATCAGATGGACTGTGCCATTTATCTTTTACCAAAGCGGCGTGAAGAAATAAGTTATAAGGCACAACGGTTGTCCCTACCAAACCGATGATGGTTAACAAACTATTTTTAGGAAATTTAGGCCACAATAGACCTTTAAAAATAGCACCTAAATCGGGTTTGCTTATAAGCATTGTTATTATAAAAGCAGTGCTCATTAAAAGCACCAATCCGATAAGACTTTTTTCTAAAATCTTATGATTACCAAACCATAAAAGGACAAAAGCAATCACACCAATTAAAAGACTTTGATAATTGACGCTTACACCCCCCACAGTCATTGTACTGTTGGGAAAAATAGCCGACAAGCCTAACATACCGCCACTTATATTGCCGGCTTCATAAGCTGTATTACCCACAACAATAGCCGCAATAATTAAAATCACAGCACTTATTTTTAGAAAAGGTGTTTTAAATTCATCTTTAATAATACTTGCCAAACCCTTTTGTGTGAGCAGCCCAAGCTTAGCTGCCATATTTTGCAATACTATGGTAATTACAACCGATAAAACCATTGTCCACAGCAATACATAACCATATTGCGCCCCTGCCAAAGAACACAATGTGACCGTACCCGGTCCTATAAAAGCGGCAGTGACCAAAGTAGCGGGGCCTAGTTTAAAAGTCTTCATTTTTTAGCGGCATTTAAAGCGTAAATAGCAAAAGAGCCCAACCAATGACCTCCTTCATAATGGTCGCCCACAACGTTTGGCAAACTGTTAGCCAAGTGTTTTGTAGCTAAATCAGATAAGTAACCGTATTCGGGATACTGATTGGCCAAACCGTACAAGCACCACGCCCGGCTAAAATTTAAACCATCTAAATGCACCAATTTGCCATCACTCCTATCAGACACTTTACCCACTTCTAAAGTAAAATCGGGTTTAACAATTGAGGGTAAAAATCCTTTGAGCCAAGGTTTAAATTCAGCTTTAGGCAAGACTTTACGCATTAAATCGACCTCTTCTAAGCAGGGTGACAAAAAATCGAAACCATTAGGTTCCCAGCTCAAAGGGCCATTTTTATCGTTTAAATAAAAATCGCGTGCCCGCTTGTCTATAGCCGATTTTAATTTTTCATCCTTTACAGTTTGGGCATAATCGTATGCAAAAGACAAACCAAATGCCGTATTTGGGTGTTCGCCTACACGGATAGGATAATTCAGTTTTGGTAAAAATGTGATAAATTTATCTACTATAACAGCCGTTAAAGGTTGTAAATTACTTTCTAATTGTCGTGCCAAGGGGTCATCCCACGTGTGTAATTCTTCGGCCAATTTAAGCAACCACGCCCAACCATAAGTCCGCTCATAAGAGCCGTTGTGCTTGCCTTTAAAATAAGCCACTTCGATTAGAATATTTTCTTTTGTAAGATTGGTTTTTAACTTTTCTCTCAATGTTGACGCCGCCTTTAAATTGGGAAACTCCTTTAATAATTTCACCATAGACCAATGACCATGCACCGCAGAATGCCAATCAAAACAACCATAAAAAGCAGGGTGTAAAGTCTTGGGATTTTTAATATCGTCGGCTGACCCTAAAGTCTGCCCCAGTTTATTAGGATATTCATTATCAACACATTTAATAGGTAATTTTGCTAATCGGGTAGCTTGTGTTAAACTAAGATGAAACTTTTTTTGAGGTATGGTTTTGGTTAGATTTTCTTGAGGCTTTTGCTGACAAGACATCAAGGCTAAAGCCAGTAAAATAAGGAGGTATTTTTTCATGAGTTTAGGTTTGAGCGCACTAATTTAGAAAATTTGAGCTTATCTGTCCTAAAAAAGCATTAAATAATTAAAGAATAAGCGTATTTTTGTCCTATCTATGATTACACACGAACAACTAAAAGACCTGTCAACACGTGTTGAAAAATTAAAGTCTTATCTAAATATAGAAGCCAAAAAAATAGCTATCAGTAATGACGAAGAAACAGCTTCTAATCCCGATTTTTGGAATAAGCCAAAAAAAGCAGAAGTTTTAATGCGTAGCATAAGAGAAACCAAAAAATGGGTAGAAGATTATGAAGCACTGGTAACAGCCAGTGACGATTTACAGATTATTTACGATTTTTTTAAAGCCAGCGAAGCCACTGCCGATGAATTAGAATCCCTTTATAACAGCACTTTAGAGCGCTTAGAAAATTTGGAATTTAAAAACATGTTGTCAGATGAGGGTGATAATTTAAGTGCGGTTTTACAAATTACAGCTGGAGCCGGTGGCACAGAAAGTTGCGATTGGGCACAAATGCTCTTGCGCATGTATCTCATGTGGTGCGACAAACAAAATTTTAAAGTCAAAGAGCTCAATTATCAGGAAGGTGATACAGCAGGTATTAAAACTGTAACTATTGAAATAGAAGGCGCATATGCCTTTGGTTATTTAAAAGGCGAAAATGGTGTGCATCGTTTGGTGCGCATCTCCCCTTTTGACAGCAACGCCAAGCGTCATACCAGTTTTGCGTCGGTGTATGTGTATCCTTTGGCCGATGACAGTATAGAAATCAATATCAATCCAGCCGACATTACATGGGACTTTGCCCGTTCGGGCGGTGCCGGCGGACAGAATGTTAACAAGGTAGAAACCAAAGCTATTTTAAGGCATAAACCTTCGGGCATTATGGTTGTGAATTCAGAAACCCGCTCACAGTTAGAAAATCGCGAAAAGGCTATGCAAATGCTTAAATCACAATTGTACGAAATTGAACTCCAAAAACAACGTGCTAAACGCGATGATATTGAAGCGAATAAAAAGAATATTGAATTCGGCTCACAGATACGCAATTACGTCATGCATCCGTACAAACTGGTTAAGGACGTCCGTACAGGCTGTGAAACGGCTCAAGTTGACGCTGTTATGAATGGTGATATTGACGCTTTTATAAAAGCTTATTTAATGATGAACAGCAATTAGTATGGCTAAAATTGACACTATTATATTCGATTTAGGCGGTGTGTTGGTCGATTGGAAACCCGAATATGTTTACGACGAAGTATTTAAAGGCGACACTAAAAAAGTGGCGTGGTTTTTAAACACTATCTGTACCTCAGATTGGAACCTGCAACAAGATGCAGGGAAGTTGATGGCAACAGCCACCGAAGAATTGGTAACCCAATATCCACAATACGAAAAATGGATTCGCATTTTTTACGACCGCTGGCCCGATATGCTCAAAGGAGATATCCCAGAAACCGTTACTATTTTAAAACAATTAAAAGCCTCTAAAAAATACCGCTTATACGCTTTGACTAATTGGAATGCCGAAACTTTTCATATAGCCCTAGAACGTTTTGACTTTTTAAAACTGTTTGAAGGTATCTTGGTTTCAGGTGTAGAAAAAATGGTCAAACCCCATAAAGAAATTTACGAATTATGTCTCAGCCGTTTTAATATAAAAGCCTCAAAAGCACTATTTATAGACGATAATTTAGGCAATATTAAGGGCGCACAAGCCGTAGACTTACAGGCCATTCATTTTAAGAGTGCGGAGCAGTTGAAGGAAGGGTTAGAAAAGTTTGGGGTTATTTTCAATTAATTTTTATTTTTCTTAATATTTTAATCGCCTTTTTTAATTGCACATCAGTATATTTTCTATTTAAATTATTCTCCGGATGATGAATGAAATGCCTAATATATTTAGGTAAAGAAACATCATATTCGTTATTATTTCTAGAATCAATCCACTTTTTATCTTGGGGTAAAGTGCTGAGTCTACAGAATTACAAACATTTAGTTATCATTTCAATTCTAATCTTTACCTTTGGTATCCAAACCAATGAAAAAATGCAATCATGATACAACTCCTTAAAAAATATTTTATCTACGGTCTTATTTTAGTAATAAGTACATTGAGTTTAACATCTTGTAAGACCAAGGTAACGCCAAAACCTATTACACCCCTTACCAACTCAAAAGAGGTTCTTAAAAAACCATATCTGATATTGGTATCACTCGATGGTTTTCGTTGGGATTATGTAGCTAAATACAAGCCACCTCATTTGAGTAAATTTATTGAAAATGGTGTGAAAGCCGCCTCATTAATACCCTCTTTTCCTTCTAAAACTTTCCCCAATCACTATACCATAGCCACAGGTATGTATCCTGATAAAAACGGTATTGTAGGCAATACGTTTTACAGTTATAAAAAGAAAGCATTTTATAGTATAGGAAAACGCGAAACAGTAGAGGATGGCAGTTTTTATGGTGGTACGCCTATTTGGGTACAGGCAGACAAAGCCGGAATGGTTACTGCCAGTTATTTCTTTGTAGGCTCTGAAGCCGATATTCAAGGTTTAAGACCCACTTATTATTATAGATATGACGGCAAAGTAAAAAATGAAGACCGTGTTACCCAAGCTTTAAAATGGTTGGCTCTACCGGCAGAAAAAAGACCGCATTTAATTACCATGTATTTTTCTGATATGGATGATACAGGCCATAAATACAGTCCTGATAATGAAGATAAAATAAAAAGTGCCTTATTCAGTTTAGACAAGCACTTAGGGGCTTTATTTGACGGTGCCAAGGCTTCAGAACTTCCCGTTAACATCATAGTAGTTTCAGACCACGGTATGACAACTTTACCCGCTACTAATTTTATGGCTGTGGAGACTTTAAAAAACGACAGTTTATACACAACTATAAACAATGGGGCTATTGTAAATATTCATCCTAAAAAAGGTGTTAAAATAGCAACTGTTCTGCAATTTTTAAAACAGAAAGAACACAATTTTAAAGTTTACAGAACAGCCGATACCCCCGGTTTTGAATACACACCTCAGAATAAAGATTGGGGATCTGTACAAATTATACCTGATAATCACTATTACTTTTTGAGTTCTAGAAGACTGGCTAGAATGAAAAAATCGGGTAAAACAGTTTTAGGCGAACACGGATTTGACCCTATAAACAAAGATATGCACGGCATATTTTATGCCAATGGTCCGGCTTTTAAAACAGGTCTTATAATTCCGTCTGTAAAGAATATTCATATCTACCCTTTAATGTGTGAAATATTAGATATCAATATTCCCGATAATATTGACGGAAAATTAAGTCAATTAAAACCTGTATTAAAAGAGTAAGTATATTTTCTTTGATACAAGGTCTTATCCTAAATCGGGATTTTTACCTTTAACATCTTTAAAAAAGTCGTGAGAATGTTTAAAGTCGGCTTCTTTATTATCTGTTGTTTAACACAGTTCTAAAATTTATTTTCTAAAAGTATTTTATCTGAGTATTGTCAAAAAAATGACTGATTAATTGCTTATTTTTGAAGAAATAAATTTCTTAATCATGAAAAATATCATCCGTATTCTACTCTTATTTACCATCACTTTTTCAACTGCACAAGAAGTAAAACATTTAAACCTTGAAAATGCTGTGTTGGGTAATGCTAAAGGCTTGTATCCCACACAAAAATCATTACAATGGATTAGTGGTACTGATGACTTTATTGTAACAGAAAACAACAATGTTATAGTAAATTATAATCTTTTAAAAAATGCAACACTATTTAGTTTAAGCAATTTGCAAGAAGCAATTCCTACTTTAAAGCGGATGCCTTATACTTTTTCTAAACTTACTGCAAAAGAGGTTTCTTTTACGCATAACAATGCAATGATAACTTATAATTATCTAAATAAAACTATTTCAAATAAAATTAAATACCCTACAAACGCCCAAAATAACGATTTTAATTCGGCAACAAATACCATTGCTTACACCGTAGAAAATAATCTATACATAGCCACTTCTAGCAATCCAAAAATTGCTGTGACTACTTTTAAAGATAAAAATATTGTTTCGGGTCAAGCCATTGCGCGTTCAGAAATGGGCATTACAAAGGGTACTTTTTGGAGTCCAATGGGAAACAAATTAGCCTTCTATCAAAAAGACGAAAGTAATGTAACTAATTATCCTTTGGTAGATGTAACTACCACGCCAGCCACTTTAAAATACATTAAATACCCCATGAATGGGATGGGCAGCGAAATTCCGAAAGCAGGGATTTATTCTGTAAAGAGCAATAGCGTCCTCTATTTGGATATAGATACTTCAGACGAACATTATTTAACAAATCTATCTTGGTCTCCCGATGAAAAATATGTGTTTTTAGCCGAAGTAAATCGCAATCAAAATCATATGTGGTTTAATATGTACGATGTAGCTTCAGGAAAAAAAGTAAAAACCCTTTTCGAAGAACAAAATGACAAATGGGTAGAGCCAGAACATACAGCGGTATTCTTACCAAATAGCAATACAGAATTTCTTTGGTTAAGTGAACGTGATGGCTTTATGAATTTGTATGTGTACAACACTAATAGTAAACTTAAAAAACAACTCACCCACTTTAAATGGGTCATTAAAAATATTCTTGGTTTTGATAAAAGTGGTAAAAATGTAATTATATCTGGAACGGGGACAGATGCCAGAGAAACCAAATCTTTTAAAATTAACTTAAAAAGTGGCAAGACAATCCTTTTAACTAAAGAACCCGGTACGCACACTGTGAAATTAAGCGATAATGGCAATTACATTTTAGACAGTTATTCAAGTCTTAAAATTCCTAGCGTTATAAAAAGAAAATCCCTTAAAAAAGGTAAAGAAGTAAGTATTTATACTTCTAAAAATCCCATTAAAAATTATCAATTAGGCACAACAGAATTTATTACTTTAAAAGCAGAAGACGGTAGTGATTTGTACGGAAGAATCATAAAACCAGCCCATTTTGATGATCAAAAAAAATATCCTGTTTTAGTTTATGTTTATGGCGGTCCACGCGCACAATTGGTTACAAATAGATGGTTAGGCGGTTCTAATCTTTGGATGCAATGGATGGCTGCCGAAAAAGATTATATACTATTTACTTTAGACAATCGTGGTTCTGCTTCTCGCGGATTTGCTTTTGAAAGTGTTATACATAGACAATTGGGCGAAGCCGAAATGGCAGATCAATTAGTGGGTGTAGATTATTTAAAATCGTTGGCGTATGTAGATGCCAACAGGTTGGCTGTTCACGGTTGGAGTTATGGCGGATTTATGACCAATTCGCTTATGTTAAGACATCCTGGCGTTTTTACAACTGCCGTTGCAGGAGGTCCTGTAACTAACTGGAAATGGTACGAAATAATGTATGGCGAGCGTTATATGGATCGTTGGCAAGATAATGAAGCGGGTTTTGAAAAATCGAAAGTTCACAATTATGTAAAAAATCTCAACGGTTATTTATTAGAAATTATAGGCAGTGTAGATGCTACTGTGGTGCCACAACACACAATGACATTATTGCAAAGTTTTATAAATAACAAAAAACAAGTTGACTTTTTTACCTATCCTATGTACCCTCATAATGTTAGAGGTGTAGATCGTGCGCATTTAATGAAAAAGGTTTTAGATTACATTATTACACATAATAAATAGTTTTATACTGATAACCAGAAAAATACACCAAAAAATAGTTATATTTGTTGTTGTATAACAAGTTAGCAATAAGCCTATAAGAAATGAGTCATTTAGATTTTTATAAAAGCATATATGATCGAGAACTGAATCGTCGAAAAAATTTAGATGATTCTATCTCAATACCAATTGGAATTATTTCATTACTAGTCGGACTAATTTCATTTTTTTATTCAAATAAAGATTATAAGACAATAATTATCGAGAACTATTTTATTTTGTTTTTATTTGGTATTTCAATAATCTTAATGACATTAAGTATTATATTTATAATAAAGTCCTATAATAATTTTTTAAGAGGTTTCAATTATCCGAATATTTCATACTTAAAGAATATACGAAAATTACAAACTCAAGATATTCCAAATTATAATCAAATAGTAACCAAGGAAAAAGAAATGAATTTTGAGAAAGAATTGGTTGACAAATTAATTGGAATAACAGACACAAATACCAAAATCAATGATACTAGAGCATTTGATATTTATTTAGCTAAAACATTTATTATAAGCTCATTATCTGTACTATTTATTACAACAATATTTTTATTAATTATAAATTCAAAATTATGTTAGAAGAAGACGAACCAAATGAAACAACGAGAGAACCTGAACCAGAAAGACCAACCTTTCCAAGTGACAGAAGAGAAAAATCAGAAGGAGAAGTAGCAGAAACAGAGTAAAAGCCTATTGCTAACGCTGTATAAAATTTATGCTTAAATTTGGACTGAAGGAAACTGACAAACATATTAACAAGCGATTTGTACACTGAAAATCCTGCGAATTTTAGGTCGCACAAATCTTATACAAACCGAAACCGTTATAGGGGGCATTAAAAAGACAAGAAAACGAACGAGATTAGCAATATAGAAAAAAGAGACACAATATAATGGCGAATAAAAATAGTTTTTTACATAAAGCAAGTAAATTAAAGAAAGATGAGTTTTACACTCAATTATCTGACATTGAAAAAGAACTTAGGCATTATAAAGCAGATTTTAAAGGCAAGGTTGTTTATTGTAATTGTGATGACCCACGAGTGAGTAATTTCTTTCACTATTTTTCTTACAATTTCGAAAAATTAGGTCTTAAAAAATTGATTACTACTTGCTATAAAAATCAAAGTATGGACTTGTTTAGCCAAAATGATTCTGAACAAGCCATTTATTTAGAATACGATGGAGATAAAAATAATAATAATGTTCCTGACACAGAAGAAATTGGAATTAAGCATTTAAAAGGTGATGGAGATTTTAGAAGCCAAGAAAGTGTCGAACTTTTAAAACAAGCAGATATTGTTGTTACAAATCCACCTTTTTCATTATTTAGAGAATATGTTGCACAACTAATTGAATACGACAAAAAATTCTTAATAATTGGTCATCAAAATTCCATTACATACAAAGAAATATTTAAACTGCTCAAAGAAAATAAATCATGGTTGGGCTACGGGTTTAATAGGAATATGGCACACTTTATAAACAAACATTATGTTGATTACGCATCTGATTCCGACCATAAAGAAGGTATGATAAGAGTATCTGGTGTAGTATGGTACACTAACCTTGACACTAAAAAAAGACACGAAGAAATTATTCTTTATAAAACATATAATGAGGCTGAGTATCCAAAATATGACAATTATGACGCTATAAATGTGGATAAAACAAAGGAAATTCCAATGGATTACAAAGGTGTTATGGGAGTGCCAATTACATTTATGGCTAAATACAATCCTGACCAATTTGAACTTATTGGACAAATGGTAACTACAAAAATTGATGAATTTAATCACGGCTATCCATATGTGAATGGAAAAAAAATTTATGCTCGTATTTTAATTAAAAACAAGAAAGCCTAATATTATGAATATTGAACTTAAAGAAATTACTGTACGTGAATTGACCAATGGATATGAAGACAACGAAGAAGGTGGAGTTGTTGGTTATGGTGGAAAATTAGATATTCGCCCACCTTATCAACGAGAATTTATATACAAAGACAAGCAGCGAGATGCTGTAATTGATACTATTAAAAAAGAGTTTCCCCTTAATGTAATGTATTGGGCAGTTCGTGAAGATGGAAATTTTGAAGTGATTGATGGGCAACAACGAACAATATCAGCTTGTCAATATGTTGAGGGAGATTTTTCAGTTGACTTTTCAGGAAATAGATTGGCTTTTCATAATCTTACAGATGATAAAAAGGAACAAATTTTAGATTATAAATTGATGATATATTTCTGTTCAGGAACTGACAGTGAAAAATTGGAATGGTTTAAAACAATAAATATTGCAGGAGAAAGACTTACAGAACAAGAATTGCGTAATGCTGTATATTCAGGCTCTTGGGTTTCTGATTCCAAACGTTATTTCAGTAAAAATGGTTGTGCCGCTTATGGAATAGGTAGTAATTATTTAAATGGTTCACCTATTCGTCAAGATTACTTAGAAACCGCAATAAAATGGATTTCAAATGGTGCAATTGAAGAGTATATGTCGGAACATCAACACGACCAAAATGCAAGTGCTTTATGGATATATTTTCAATCTGTAATCACTTGGGTAAGTACCACATTTACAAATAAAAGGAAATTTATGAAAGGTGTTGATTGGGGAAATCTTTACAATAAATACAAAGACGAAAAATTTGACACAAAAGAAATAGAAGAAAAAACCGCTAAACTGATTCTTGATGATGATGTGACAAAAAATAGTGGCATTTATCCCTATATTTTAACAGGCGAAGAAAAACACCTTTCTATTCGTTCATTTACTCCTGCTATGAAACAAAAAGTTTATGAAAAACAAAAGGGGAATTGTGTAGTTTGTGGAGAACATTTTGAATTGAGTGAAATGGAAGCAGACCATGTAGACCCTTGGTACGAAGGAGGAAAAACGACAGAAGAAAATTGCCAGATGTTATGCAAAAAAGATAATAGAAGGAAAGCAGGGAAATAAATAACGCCCTACAATAATATGTATATATCATTGAACTATAAGTTGTTGTATAAAATTATAGATGTAAATAAAATTTGCGATAAACTGAAAATGAAGCGCTTCGTAATGCCCAAAGCTTCATACACAAACCGATGATAACGCATTCGCCAATGAACTTTCCAGAAATAGGATGACTAAAAATTAAATAATTAGTAATATGAGAACCAATTCAATAAAGAAGAATTATATGTCCTATATACTAGAACTTATAATAGTTACTACTGGTGTTTTAATTGCATTATTTTTAAGCAACCTTAAAGAAAATAATCAAGCACAAAATTATCATAAAGCCTCGATAGAAATGCTAAACAAGGAAGTTGAAGCTAACTATGTTAAATTAAAAAGAGTGTATAATAAACATCTTATATTAAACGATACACTGATGAAATATCGTGATACATCAACCGTAATTGGTGAAATAATATTAGGGAAGTCCAACGGTTTACAAGTTGCCGAATTGAGTAATGCTGGATTGGATTTATACAAAATAAACCAAATTAATTTAATTGATTTTGAAATGATATCCAAGCTGTACGAAATTGATTTCTCATCAAAACTTCTTGATACTAAAACAAATGCATTAATTGATTTTATGTATAAAAATATACTTGATAATTCTAAAAATAATAAATTAATATTTTTATTACATATACAGAATGTTTTAGATAGTGAAAGACATTTAATGAAACTTTATAAGGATTATATTGACAAAAATATTGATATAAAAGATACTGAAAAATAAGAACTATACAGAACAAAAAATATAGTGCATTTGGCAGAAAGCACTAAATATGAAGATGGTAGTAACAAATAAACATAGCACAAAAATAAAAAAATGATACCAAAATATTTTCACTATATAAGTCATCTGAAATGGTTGTTTTTTGTTATTGGAGTGTATTTCGTATCTACCGAAAGCATAATCAGAGATGAGAATTATTTATCAGGAATTGGTTTAGGTATTACTCTAATTGGGATTGGTTTTGCAATTGGAAGCCTAAGCGATATTGAAAAACTAACCAAAAAGGAGAAAAAAATCGTTTCAAATCCAAAAAGATTTAAAAAAGAAACTAAATCTCTTTTTGTAGGTACTTGTCTTGGCCTGTTGGCAAGTGTATTCTTTTTTTTAATTCCATTTATAAATTTATCCTTATACATAGACACGACGGAAGGATACACAAATTTAGGGTATGGTACAGTTGCTTTTGCTTTGGGAATGTTTTTAGAACTAAAACAATTGTATGAAAAAAGGTTGATATTTAAGAAACAAAATGAAATATCATAAACATATTAAGTGAAATTTGAGCCGTATAATATCTTGTAAAAAAGAACTGAGTTAAAAAACATCTCTTTTTGTTTATGTCTTACAATTGTTGCAAAGCTGCCTATTTTGAATAGGCTTATTCCACTTTCTCTAAAACCATAGCAATACCCTGCCCTACACCAATACACATGGTACAAAGTGATTTTTTAGCCGATGAGTTTTGCATTTGATAATAAGCACTGGTAATAATTCTAGCACCGCTCATTCCTAAAGGGTGGCCTAAGGCAATAGCGCCTCCTAAAGGATTTATACGCATATCATTATCTGCCAAGCCTAATGCTCTTGTACAACCTAAAGATTGTGCAGAAAAGGCTTCGTTGAGTTCTATAATATCTATGTCATCCAAGGTTAGTCCTAAATTTTTGAGCAATTTTTGTGTTGCAGGCACGGGCCCCATACCCATAATACGCGGTAAAACGCCAGCTGTTGCCATACCTAATATTTTGGCTTTAGGTTTTAAATTGTACTTTTTAACAGCCTCTGCAGAAGCCAATAGTAAAGCGGCTGCCCCATCATTTACACCAGAGGCGTTACCTGCTGTTATACTTCCGTTTTCACCTGTAAGAGATCTTAAACTGGCTAGTTTTTCTAAAGAAGATAAACGTGGATGCTCATCTTGCGATACCACAATAGCGTCTTTTTTGCGTTGGGGAATTATTACAGGAATAATTTCTCTTGCAAGCGCCCCATTTTTTTGTGCAATAGCGGCTTTTTGCTGACTCCAATGTGCAAATACATCTTGATCTTCTCTACTGATATTAAAGTCAGTAGCAATATTTTGTGCCGTTTGTATCATCCCTTCTGTACCATACATCTTATCGAGTTTCTTATTAACAAAGCGCCATCCGATTGAAGTGTCGTACATTTTAACATCTCTGCCAAAAGCTTTTGTTGCTTTTCCCATAACAAAAGGGGCACGCGACATACTTTCAACGCCTCCAGCAATCATCAACTCGGCTTCACCCGCTTTAATTGTTCTGGCTGCTATCCCAATAGCGTCCATACCAGAGCCACACAATCTATTTACTGTTGCTGCAGGTACTGTTTCAGAAAAACCAGCAAGTAATGATGACATACGCGCTACATTTCTGTTGTCCTCTCCTGCTTGATTGGCACAACCCAAATATATATCGTCAAGAGCTGTCCAGTCTATATCTGGATTTCTATCCATCAAGGCTTTTAGTGGAATAGCAGCTAAATCGTCTGCTCTTACAGACGAAAGAGCGCCGCCGTAACGTCCTACTGGGGTGCGAATCGCATCGCAAATAAATACTTCTTTCATAATTTATAGAGATAATTTTTCAATTTTGGGTTTAACTATTTTTAATCCGCGCAATAAAGCTTCCGATAGTTGATCTACGTTTCCTTGCGTAAGCGTGGTAGAAAACATACACGCCAATGTGTTTATCATTACGATGTTTTCTTCAAGAAATAGGTAATCTAAAAGTTCATCGACAATAGCTCTAGTTGCTGTATTTTGATAGGAATCCCGATACCTATTGGGAGGTGTTTCCATAAAGTGCAACTTAAACATAGAGCCTGCCCCTGTTAAGCAAACAGGTACATCGGCAATTTTTATGACTTCTTCAATTTGCTTTCGCGCTTTCATTACAAATGAATTCAAATTTATAACAGCCTGTTCATCAAATAATTCCATAGCTACTCTACCTGCCGTTGTAGATATTGGATTTGCAGAAAATGTACCGGAATGAGGATGTTTTAAAAATGTGGCTCGAGGATCTAATACAGCCATAATTTCAGATTTTCCTGCTAATGCCCCTATTGGGAAACCACCACCAATAATTTTTCCTAAAGCTGTTAAATCGGGTTTAACCGAATAGCTGTCTTGTGCTCCTGCATAATTTACACGGAACGAAACCACTTCATCGAAAACCAAAAGTGAATTGTTTTTTCTTGTCCATTTATAAAGGGCTTCTATAAATGCGTTAGTTGCTGGAAAAAGACCAATGCGATGCGGAACAGGATCAATAAGCACACAGGCAATCTCTTCTTTATTTTGGTCTAGTAGATTAATTGTTCTTTCAATATCATTAAAAGGAAAAATAACCATATCGTCTGTAACGCCTTTCGGTGTATTTACAACCACAGGAACGGCATTGGGTTTATCAATATCTCCCCAATTACTAGGATTGGCTGTTTGACTAATTTCTGCATAGTCATAGGTGCCATGATAAGCACCTTCGGCTTTGGCTACTTTAAATTTTCCTGTATAAGCACGTGAAGCTTTAATCATAGTCATGACAGCTTCTGTACCCGAATTCATAAAACGAATCTTTTCGAAAGTAGGCGCCCGTTTATGTAGAAGCTCAGCAAAAAGGACTTCAGCTTCAGTACCCATAGTATAAGCAGACCCTTTATGTAATTGCTCCGTTACAGCAGCTATAATATCTGGGTGCGAATGGCCATGAATTAATGAAGCCATATTATTGGCAAAATCTAAACGTTCTACGCCGTCAATATCTTTGATATAACTACCAGAGGCACTGGCCACATAAATAGGATAGGGCTTGCGAAAAATAGTATTTCTACTTACACCACCTGTGAGTACTTCAACAGCACGATCGTATATAACTTTACTCGATTTGCTATTTTGATTTAAAATTTGTGACATAGATTAGACAAATTTAAGATTGGTATTGATTCAGTTTAGTGCCTGTTTGAGATTGTAAATAATCAAATGTAATATTGGGCGCCATTGTTCTTACAAATAAGCCTTCTTTTTTAACATCAATAATGGCAAGATTTGTATAAATGCGTTCTACCACTTGTTTTCCCGTAAGAGGGAAAGTACATTCTTCTATAATTTTAGGATCGCCATGTTTGGTTACGTGTTGTGTAATTACAAAAATTCTTTTTACACCAGCAACTAAATCCATAGCACCACCTACGGCAGGAATAGCATTTTTTGTTCCTGTTGACCAATTAGCTAAATCGCCTTTTTTTGAAACTTGCATAGCGCCGAGTACACAAATATCTATATGGCCACCACGAATCATAGTAAAACTATCTGCGTGATGAAAGTAACTTGCGCCAGGAATAGCGCTAACACATTTTTTACCAGCATTTACTAATTCTCTATCTTCATCTTCTTTTGCAGGAGATTTACCCATACCCAGCAAACCATTTTCTGTTTGATAGATGACTTCTCTCCCTTCGGGGACAAAGCCTGCAACCATTTCGGGAATACCTATGCCAAGGTTTACATAAGAACCATCGGGAATATCTATGGCTACTTTTTGTGCCATTTCTGCACGGCTCCAACCTGTTTTTTTATCTGTATCTATCATGGGTAACTTATTTCTTTTGCTACCAATTCAGATTCATTGGCAGGGTTAGTGATTTCAATAACTTTTTGAACAAAAATACCTGGGGTTACCACTATTTCTGGATCAATCTCTCCGGCTTCGACTATAGATTTAGATTGCACTATGGCTACATTTGATGCTGTACACATAATTGGATTAAAATTTCTAGCTGTGGCATGATAAGTTAAGTTACCATAGCGGTCGGCTTTTTCACTTTTAACCAAAGCAAAATCGGCCTTAATACCGTATTCTAGCACATATGCTTTTCCTCCAAATACACGCGACTCTTTACCTTTGGCTAGCGGTGTATTAACAGATGCTTGTGCATAAAAAGCGGGTATGCCAGCGCCGCCCGCTCTTATTCTCTCGGCTAAAGTTCCTTGAGGAACGAGTTCTAATTCAATTTTTCCTACATTATACAATTCGGGGAAAACAGTTGAATTAGCTGTGCGCGGAAATGAGCAAATCATTTTCTTTACTTGCTTGTTCTCAATGAGTGCCGCAAGCCCCACATGGCCACTACCTGTATTATTACTCACCACAGTTAAGTTTTTGGCGCCGTGGTCTATTAAAGCATGAATCAATTCAATGGGGCTACCCGCCTCACCGAATCCACCAATCATTATAGTTGCGCCATCATATATTTCGCTTACTACTTCAGATAAGGAACTGACTTGTTTATTAATCATCTTTTTAGTTGTTAAGCACTTGTACTCTTAGATTCACTACTAATACTACTAGTCGATTTCATTGACTCTGCAAATAATCCTGCTTCGTCAAAGATTACGCGATCTTCGTATCCACTAAACCAAATAGCTTCAGGATTTCTACCTACAATAGCTACTTTTCCTTTTTTAGGAGCATCTTCTGCACCCCGTAATAATTTAAAAATCACTACACCATTTTCTGCTCCAGGCACACCTGGTATGGGTTCGTTTGTTACGGCAACTACCTCTGTTTTACCTAAGTAATGCGTAATTGATAATCTGGCACTTGCTTCAACGCCAGACAATCCTTTTTGAGAATCATTTAATAATTTCCAAGAATCTTCAATAGGCAAATTAAACGCCTTATGGCCAATAATATCTCGACCACAGAAGAAGTAATGATTGTTAACGCGGTTTCGTTTTAGCTCACGTTGCATAATTCTGATAGCATCAGGATCATTATTAATACCTTTAATAAATGGTGCCTGATTTTCTATGGTGATAAATTTTCGACTTGCCAATGCTTTAACAGCGCGTTTAGTACTTTCTATCCATACCAATCCACCTTCGGGGTTTTCTATGTAATTACCATTGTTATCTTTTTGCAAAAACTCATCAGGATGATTAAAATGTACCATAAATCTTAGCTGAACTTCGGGATATGCAGCATGCCAATTATCGAGCATATCGAAAAAAGTACGGTCAAATCGGTCAGGATAAAAAGCTAATTCTTTAGTTCCTAAACGTATGCTATCTATACCTGAATCAGCTAAAGCTGAAAACCATTCTGCCAGATTTTTATTGGAAAGAACCATTGGGTCTCCCCCAGACATTAAAATTTCTCTTAACTTTTCGCGATTGGTTTCAGGATGCTTACCACCATTTGCTTCTACAACTTTATTGTGTTCTAGAATGTAATTAACAAGTTCTGGTATTTTAGCCAAGCCTTTAGAGGCAACCGTTCCATCTTCTCTAAGAATTTCTTTCTTGGCAATGAGCTCTTCTCTGTAACAAAATCGGCAATGTGCAGAGCAAGTATTTATAACATAAATCAACCCCAATTCATACTTATGAATTAAACCTTCTAAAGGACTATATGTCATCTGCTTGCCAGGGTCTGGAGCGCCATCAAGATCGAATGTTTCTTTAGGACTTGCTTTTATGAGGGTTTGTATAGGCTTGCTGTTTTTTGCAATTTTAAAATAGTGTTTTGTAATTTTTACTGGCATACGCGCTTCTACATCTTGCTTTGTATCTTTAAGATCTATCAATGCTTGTATTTCTTCTTGTGAATAAAAGCCTTGCATCTCTTCAGGCACTTTGCCACTAATAAACCTTTTAAGACCCATTACAATCTCACGGTTGTATTTTGCATTTTCTACTTTATCTAGAAAATCTTGTGCTTTTTTTGTTGGTTGATACTTTTCTTGAGTTGTCATAATAATTTCTAATTAGTTCTTATAATTTTTAAAGGAGTATATGTTATCAATTTTTGTTAGGTGTTATTATCCATATTAATTCTGCTTCTTTGCCACTTGTATTTTTAAATAAATGAGGACGTCTTGAATGAAAATAAAAGCTATCGCCCGTTTCTAGTTTATATTTTTTATCATCAACTGTGGCTTCAAAAATGCCTTTTAGAACAAAGCAAAACTCTTGACCAGGAAAATTACTAGTCATTATTTCTGTTGAATCTGAATCTTTATTGAATTGAATGATATAAGGTTCAATACGCTTTGAAGTGTTGTGATAAGACAATAAATAAGAACGTGTTCCGTTTTTATTTTCTTTTGCAAATTTTCTTTCACTTGATTTTAACAAAGGGTGTTGAACAAAGTTTTCGTGTTCACCAATTAATTCTCCAACTGTAGTTTGTAGTGCTTCGGCAATTTTTTTTAAGGTAACAATTGATGGATACGCTTTTCCGTTTTCTATTTGAGAAATCAAACTAGAAGAAACGCCGATTTTAATAGATAAATCTTTCATAGGAAAGCCACGACTTTCCCTTTTTCTCTTTATCCTTTTTCCCATCTTATCCATAAACTAGAATTGATGCTGTGTTAAATAAGTTAACTAATACTTCACAAAGTTAAGTTATATTTAATTAATTAAACAAGAATTTATCAAACTATTTTTCGAGAAAAATATCTTTCATTTTAAGTTACTTTATTACTGATGTAATAATAATTACATACTGTTTTAATTCAAAAATATATCCATACGATAAGACTGTTGGCTATAAAAAAAACGAATTGAGTGGTAATTGGGTTTTAGAAATTAATGAATAGCTACCCCAACTCAGGTTTTTTACCTTTAACACCTTTAAAAAATTTATAAAAATGTTTGAAGTCAGCCTCCATATCATCAGTAATATAATACGGTTCAGAAAATCTAAAGTCCTTATGTTCAAAATCTAAGGTAGCCATAACAATAGGTACATTTGCTCCTTTGGCAATATAATAAAAACCTGTTTTCCATTTGTCAACTTTTTGACGCGTCCCTTCTGGAGACATAGCCAAAATAAATTGTTCTTTTGAGTTGAAAGTATCCACTATCTGATCTACCAATTTATTAGATTTACTACGGTCAACAGGCGCACCACCCAGCCATTTAAAAATAAAACCAAAAGGGGGCTTAAACAAATAATCGGCACCGATATAATTAGCAGGTAAACCCACAGAAAATTTGGCTATAATAGCAATAGGAAAGTCTTGCCAACTTGTATGAGGTGCTGCAATAATGACATATTTTTTAAGATACTTGGGATATGATTTTGATATTTTCCATCCCAAAATATACTTTAAAATAAACGTAAAAAATAATTTCATAGGTGCTTTAAAAAATTATATGCTCAGAGCAATAGTTTTCAAATTTAAAAATATTAATTTTATAAACTAATTTTTAAGATATGGATATTGCTTTTTGGATTGTAGGTTTAATTGTATTTTTAGCTCTAGGATACTTTATTGGCATGTTTAAAGCCAAATCGGATGCTTCAAAAGAAAATGGCACTTTGAGTTCTCTTAATCAACTATTAACAACTGATAAGGAACTACTTTCTACACAACTTAAAGAAAGTCAATCTGAATTTAATAATCTTAAGGTTAACTTATCCAAAAAAGAAAGTGAACTCGATTACCTTACTGAAAAATTGAATACTCAGAAAAAAGATTTGACCGATTTACAAGAAAAGTTTACCAAAGAGTTTGAGAACTTAGCCAATAAAATACTCGATGAAAAGTCTAAAAAGTTTACCCTTCAGAACAAAGAAAATATAGAAGGTATTCTAAATCCGCTGCAAGAAAAAATTCAATCTTTTGAAAAAAAGGTAGAAGAATCTAATAATCAAAACATAAATCGTTCAGCTGCCTTTAAACAACAGCTAGAAGAATTAAATAGAAATAACTTAAGAATAAGTCAAGAGACTATCAATTTAACAAAAGCTCTTAAAGGTGATAGTAAAACACAAGGTAATTGGGGCGAATTAATTTTAGAACACGTATTAGAAAAATCTGGGTTAGTAAAGGATAGGGAATATTTTGTTCAACAAAGTTTTATAAATAATGAAGATAAGCGTGTTTTTCCTGATGTAATTATCAACTTGCCAGATGGTAAAAAAATGATTGTAGATTCTAAAGTATCTCTAACGGATTATGAAAAGTATACAAATTCAGATGATAAAGAAATTAAGAGTAAATTTTTAAAAGAACATATTAATTCTATAAAAAGACATATAAAAGAATTAAGTGACAAAAAATATCAAAACCTTTATGAAATTGAATCCCCAGACTTTGTTTTAATGTTTATTCCTATTGAATCAGCTTTATATATTGCTCAAAATATGGATAACACATTTTTTTATTCTGCTTTTAGTAAAAATATATTATTAGTTAGTCCTACTACTCTACTTTCTACATTGAGGACAATTGATGCTCTTTGGAAAAATGAGAAACAACATCAAAATGTGATAGAAATTGCTATGCAAGCTGGAAGACTTTATGACCAATTTGTAAATCTTACTGACGATTTGATAAAGGTGGGTAATCAGTTAAAAACCGTACAAGGAACCTACGATACTTCTATGAAAAAGCTAACTGGAAAAGGCAATTTGGTTACCAAAGTAGAAAACATTAAAAAACTCGGCGTTAAAACTAATAAGATAATTAATGAAAAACTTTTAGAACGCGCTTCTGAAGAAGAATAAAAAAGCTGTACCAACATAATATAATTGAGACAGCTTTTATAATTTTATTAATTTCTAATATTTACTAACTAAACAAAGGCTTATCTTTCATCATTTCGTTAACCGCCTCTCCTACTTTGGCAATTACTTTATCGTCTGTAAAATGGATAATCACTTTATCTATCAAATCAATAATGGTTTTCATATCAGCTTCTTTTAAACCACGTGTGGTAACGGCGGCAGATCCTATTCTGATACCTGATGTTACAAAAGGTGATTTATCGTCAAACGGTACCATATTTTTATTAACTGTAATATGCGCCGCTACTAAAGCTTGTTCGGCTTCCTTACCCGTTATGTTTTTGTTGCGTAAATCTATCAACATCATATGATTGTCTGTTCCGTCCGAAATAATGTGATAATTTTTGGTAACCAAAGCTTTAGCCAAGGCTGCCGCATTCTTTTTAACCTGAATTTGGTAGTACAGAAAATCATCCGATAAGGCTTCTTTAAAAGCCACCGCTTTAGCGGCTATAACGTGCTCTAATGGTCCGCCTTGCATCCCCGGAAAAACAGCCGAGTTTAGCAATGCCGACATCATTCTGAGTTTACCACTTTTTAATTTTAAACCAAATGGGTTTTCAAAATCCTGCCCCATCATAATCATGCCGCCTCTTGGACCGCGTAACGTTTTATGTGTTGTAGTGGTTACAACATGACAATGTGGCATAGGATCGTTTAAAATACCTTTGGCAATAAGTCCTGATGGATGCGATATGTCGGCTACCAACAATGCGCCTACCTTATCGGCTATAGCTCTAAAAGCTTTAAAATCTATATCTCTTGAGTAAGCCGATGCGCCGGCAATGATTACTTGCGGTTTTTCTTTTAGCGCAACCGCTTCAATTTTATTGTAATTTAAAACACCTGTTTCTTTATCGACACCATAAAAAGATGTTTTGTACAATTTTCCTGAAAAATTAACAGGAGAACCATGTGTTAAATGCCCTCCGTGTGACAAGTCGAATCCCAAAATTTTATCGCCCGGATTTAACAAAGCTTGGTAAACAGCCGCATTGGCTTGAGAACCCGAATGAGGTTGCACATTAACATAAGCAGCTCCAAATAAAGCTTTAGCACGGTCAATGGCTAATTGCTCAACTTTATCTACTACCTCGCAACCACCGTAATAACGTTTGTTAGGATAGCCCTCGGCATATTTATTTGTCAGTACAGAGCCTGTAGCTTCTAACACTTCTGTACTTACATAATTCTCTGAGGCAATAAGTTCTAAACCTACTGTTTGTCTTTGGGTTTCTTCTTGAATTAAATCAAAAATTTCTTGATCTCTTTCCATAAAAATAAATTCTGATTAAAGTTTCGTTAAATCGCAGCCAAAAGTAATAAAATGATTTTTCATATTAATATAATCTTATACATTTGAATCAAAATATTTTTTACATTGCAGGAGCAAATTTACTTAACTAAAAAGCTAAAACCGTATATAAAATGAAAATAACTGCTAACAATCCCGATAGAATTTCTTGGTTACAAGTTGCTAAAGATTCCGATTTCCCTATACAAAATATTCCTTTTGGTGTTTTCCTGACAAAAGACAACATTATGACAATTGGTACACGCATTGGTAATTATGCCATAGATTTAAGTGCCTTACACCAATTAGGCTATTTTAAAGACATTGAACTTACTGATGACGTCTTTTTACAGGATAGGCTAAATGAATTCATAGCACACGGACGTGGTACAACCCGACAAGTTCGCAATAGAATAGCCGATTTATTTGACGTAGAGAACACTAAACTTCAAAACAAGAAAAAATACCACAGCCAAATAATCTATGATATTGCTGATGTAGAAGTACATTTACCTGTAAATATTGGCGATTACACCGATTTTTATTCAAGTAAAGAACACGCCACCAATGTAGGGACTATGTTTAGAGATCCTAACAATGCTCTGTTGCCAAATTGGTTACACATTCCGGTAGGCTATCACGGAAGAAGTTCGTCTATTGTTCCCACTGGAAAAAATATCAATCGTCCATATGGACAATCTAAACCAGCTGGAGCTGATAAGCCTATTTTTGGTCCTTCAAAATTAGTAGATTTTGAATTAGAAATGGCTTTTATAACTACTGATGTCAATAAATTAGGAGAGCGCATAAGTATTGACAAAGCCGAAGATTATATTTTTGGATTGGTTTTATTTAACGATTGGAGTGCTCGCGATATTCAGGCATGGGAATACGTGCCTTTAGGTCCCTTTTTAGGTAAGAGCTTTGGTTCTACAATTTCACCTTGGATTGTAACGCTAGATGCCTTAGAACCGTTTAGAGTTAAAGGCCCAAATCAAAATCCCAAACCATTTGAGTATTTACAACAAGACGGTGCTAAGAGCTTTGACATTCATTTAAGTGCTATAATAAAACCAGAAAATGGTACCGAAAACACAGTGACAAATTCCAATTTTAAATACATGTATTGGAGTATGGCTCAACAACTTACACATCATACCGTAAATGGCTGTAATGTCCGTACGGGCGACATGATGGGTTCTGGCACAATTTCGGGGCCTACTAAAGACAGCTATGGTTCAATGTTAGAATTGACTTGGCGTGGTGCGAATCCTATCAAATTAAATGACGGTACAGAACGCAAGTTTATTAACGATAACGACACTGTAATTATGCGCGGTTACTGTCAAAATGATAAAGTCAGAATTGGTTTTGGCGATTGTGCTAGTAAATTACTTCCTGCATTATAACTAGAAAAGCTAGTTTTAATTATTTTTTCAATCCAATCTAATCACATATTTAGACAATCTCAAAATGAAAAAAGTATTTTCCTTTTTTTTCGTATCAATATTACTCATCTCGTGTAGTAGTGTTAAAAAGACCCAAAAAGCCATTAATTATGGCAATTATAATGAAGCAATAAACATAGCTATTAAAAACCTTAGAGTAAATAAAAGAAAAAAAGGGAATCAATCTTATGTTTTACTATTAGAAGAGGCATTTGCTAAAGCAGTTACGCATGATAAAGAAAGAATAAACTTTTTGAAAAAGGATGGCAATGCTACAAATTTAGAAAGCATCTATAACTTATACACACAATTAAACAATAGACAAGAAAAAATAAAACCCTTACTTCCTTTGCAAATTATAAATAAGGGCAGAAATGCTGAATTCAAATTTAAAAATTATTCGTCTGATATAGTAACAGCAAAAAACAATCTATCAGAATATTTATATAATAACGCCAAAAACAAACTAAAAACTTCACAAAATAAAATAGATTTTAGACATATTTTTGATGATTTAAATTATTTAAGTAAAATAAATCCAAATTATAGAAACACAAATTCTCTATTGGAAGAAGCTCATTATAAAGGAACTGACTTTGTTTTTGTAAGCTTAGAAAATAAAACAAATAAAGTTATTCCTAAACGTTTAGAGAATGATTTATTAAATTTTAACACCTATAAATTAAATAATCTTTGGACTATTTATAACACCGTTAAACAGCCTCAACAACCTTATGATTATCTATTAAAAATTAGTTTTAAAGAAATTAATATTTCCCCAGAAGAATTGCACGAAAAGGTTATTATACAAGAAAAACAAATTAAAGATGGCTGGCAATATTTAGTAGATAATAACGGTAACGAAGTTAAAGATAGTTTAGGAAATACAATTAAAGTAGATAGATTTAAAACAATCCGTAGTAAAGTTCGTAAATACAGTCAATTTAAATCTGTTCAAGTTGTTGGGCAGATAAATTATTTTGATTTAGCTACAAATCAATTATTAAAATCATTTCCATTATCAAGCGAATTTGTTTTTGAAAATCATTTTGCAACTTTTTCAGGAAATAAAAAAGCAATAAATAAAAATAATTTAGATTTTATAAGAAACAAACGAATGCCTTTTCCAAGTAATGAACAAATGATTTATGACAGTGGCGAAAATTTAAAAAAGAAAATAAAATATATTATATACCGCCTTAAATAGCTATATTTAGTATGTCGTAATGAGAAGCATGTGTCCTTACTTTTCCTTTTTCTAAAACTATTAGTTGTGGCGATTGGTGTACTATTTCAAATTCTTGAGCTATAGTATTTGACATTTCTCTAAAACGAATTAAATCAAGAATATAAAAATTTATATCTGTAGATTCTGCCCATTTCTTTTCGAAAGATTTTAAAACCATTCTGCTAATGCCACAACGTGTACTATGCTTAAAAATGATTGCTGTATTATTATCTGAGTTTTTCTTAATAGTGTCAATTTGTGTAATAGACTCCAATTTAACCCAATTAATTTTAGATTCTGTTGATATTCCGGCTCTTTCAGAATTATTTGAAAATATTTTTTTTAACAAACTCATAAAATATTAAATAAGGCTGCAAATGTATCTAATTTTAGACTTTATTTAATGCTTTTAAAATAAAATTGTTGACCTGTCATTATATATTTATATTTGTACAAATTGTGATAAAAAAAATGCTTAATAGAATTATATTTTTAACTTTTTTTATTTTAACTGCTCTAAATTATGAAGCCTATTCTCAAAAACTAATACCAGATAGTTTATTAAATAAATCAAATACAGAAAAAGCAACATTTTTAAACGCCTTTGCAAAAAAACAAAATAGTTTAGATTCTTCACTACTCTATACTAAAAAAGCTATTCAGTATGCACAAAAATCTGGAAATGATTCTTTAATATTTATAGGTAATTACAACTTGGCAATGTATCCTGTTATTTATGGCAAGTACAACATGGCAATAAAAAACATTTCTCTGTTAGACAGTCTTTTACAAATAAAAAGAAGTGACTATTTTATGTTTAGAAAAGCCACCTTATTGGCTTATTCATATAAAATGAAAGATCAATTGAATACATCCTTAAACCAATACAAAATAGCTATTAAGTATGCTGAGCAATACGGAGATTCTCTTTTTATTGGCGATGCTTATAATAATATAGGTGATGTATATCTTCAAATGGAATACAGAAAAAAAGCCCATAAGTACTTTAAATTTGCCAATGATATCTTTAGTAGATTAAATATAGATAAAGGATTGACAAGAATATATATAGTGAATAAAAATTTAGGAATGACTTCTAATAATTTTAAAGAAGCTGCTATTTATTTCAAAAAAGCCATAAAAATTGCTAAAGAAAAAAATAATTTGAATAATTTGTCACTGGCCTATTTAGCACAAGCCGATGGTTATATAAATTTAAAGCACTTTAAAGAAAGTAACATAGCTGCCAATAATGCTTATAAACTTTCGGATAGTATTCATTTTGATCTTGTAAAAAATATAGCGCTACTACAGTTAGGTCAATCGAATCTAAATTTAAAGCACTATGATACAGCCATAAAATATTTAGAGGAAGCCTTAAAGATAAAACAAGAAAGTTTACAAAATCACCATGCTATTCTAGAAAATTTATCGAAATCCTATGCTGCTAAAAGTGCCTTTAAAAAAGCCTATAAATCTTATAACAAAGCACAAATAATAAAAGATTCAATGACCAAGCTTAAATCGTCTAGAGATTTTGCTGAATTCGATACCAAATTTAAAACATCTGAAAAGGATAAAGAAATAGCTAAACAACAATTGCAATTAACCAAAGAAAAATTAAATAAAAATATTTATTTAATCGGTAGCATTTTGTTATTTGGTTTGGTATTTATCTTGTTTCAATGGCGTTTAAATAAACATAAAAGAAAAAAACTTTTAACAGAAGTTCAATTAAGTAAAGAGAAAGAATTAAACGAGTTACGAACTAAATTTTTAGGTAATATAGCACATGAAATAAGGACACCTCTAACCCTCATTTCCGGTAATTTAGATTTAGCCTTAGAAAATATAGAGGACAAAGAAAAAACACTCAAAAATATAAAAGTAGCGCTTTCTAACAGTAAAAAAATTGCAGAAGATGCCAATGAAATATTAGAATTACTCAAGTATGAAAAGAATAAAACAACTATAAAAATTACTCCGGTTAAATTAAATGCTACTATAAAACGTATTTTTTTGTCGTTTAAATCTTTTGCTGAATTAAAAAAAATAGCATTAAAATACCAATCGACTATTGATACAAATTTAGTAGTTAAAATAGATGTCGGAAAACTTGAAAAAATACTCAATAACCTTATTTCTAATGCTATAAAATATTCGCACAGTAATACAAGTATTATTCTTGAAACTAAAATTAAAGATGATAATCTTTGTATTGATGTAACCGATTTTGGTCATGGTATTCGCTTTGATGAGACAGAAAAGATTTTCCAACGTTTTTATCAAGCCTCAAACAGTAAATCGGTTGGTGGTATAGGTATTGGTTTGTCGCTTGCCAAAGAATTTGCCATTTTGTTAAACGGTAATCTTAGTGTTAAAAGTAAAATAAATGAGGGCAGTACTTTTAGCTTAATAATTCCTGTAAACAAAGTAGATACAGGTGCTTTTAAATCTATCACAAAAGAAACAGCAAGCATAGATGATAAAACTAATAACAAAGAAAAAAGCGTCATTAATAATATCCCCACTATAGAAGCTGATAAACCCTCCCTACTTATTGTTGAAGATAATCCTGAAATGAGCGAATTCTTAAAAGAAGTTTTATCCGATACATATATTTGTACCTGCGTATTTGATGGTGTAGAAGCTCTTGACGTCCTAAAAAAACATTCTTTCGATTTGATTACATCAGATATTATGATGCCACGGTTAGACGGTTTTAAACTCAGAGAAAAGATAAATGAAAATCCTTCTTTAAAAGATATTCCTTTTATATTAATCTCGGCTAAAACACTTACAGAAGACAAAGTAAAAGGTTTTAAACTGGGTATTGATGACTACATAGTTAAACCATTTAACAAGAATGAGTTATTGGCACGTATAGCCAATTTATTAAACAACAAACACATCCGTCAAAAATGGCAAACTAACAATAAAAATATTCTGGAAGAATCTAAAAGCTCAGACAAAAAACTACTCTCTAAAATAGAAAATATCGTAATAGAAAATATTAGCGACGATACTTTTAAAGTTGAAAAACTTGCCTCAGAAGTAGGTTACAGTCAACGGCAATTAGCGCGAATACTGAAACAATATACGGGTCTGTCACCTGTTAGGTTTATCTTAGAAATTCGTTTACAAAAAGCGTATCAGTTACTCAAAAATAAGACCTATTTCACGCTTGCAGAAGTGAGATACGATATAGGTATAAATTCTACTTCTTATTTTAATAACAAGTTTAAAGAACGCTTTGGCATCTTGCCTAATGAGTTAGTTAAAAAAGTTTAGGCTAGTGAAAATTCCGTCCAATTTTAAAAAATTGGACGGAAAACCTCTCAACAATCAGATTTTATACAATTAACTTTTATGCTAGTTATATAAACTGATTTTTATAAATATCTTTTAATACTTAATTATTTTTTTTGTTAAAGTTCCTTTATCAGTTTTTATTCTAATAAAATATACACCCTTTGATAAATTGTGTAAATCTATAACTCTTTGCACGCTGTTATAGAACTTAAGCTGCTTACCCATAACACTATATATGCTCAGATTTTCTATTGTATATTCTGACGATAATTGAACGTTTAGCAAACCTTGTGTTGGATTGGGATAAACTACTATCTTAGAATTTAGTATAGCTTCTTCTACACCTAATGTGCCTGCAGTAGAAAAAGTGATACCTGCATCAACATTAGTCCAATTTGTGCTTGCATAGGCTACATCATCAACAATTATTTCAGCCAAGCCGCTATTACCGCCGGCATTAAAATTTGCTGAAGCTATATTCTGATTGTTTCCATTCTGAACATTTAAATAAGTTAAATTATTATTGTTAACTTTTATTGTAGTGAGTTTTGAGTAATTACGTAAATCTAAACTGCTCAATGCATTACTATTCAAATCTAATGATACTAATGTGCTGTTAACCACATTTGTTCTGTTTGATTTTAATTTTTTGTTGTTTATGACATTAGCACCATTTGGCAAAACTATATCAGTAAGTAATCCATTTCCCGATACAATTAAAGTCACCAAGTTTAAATTAGAGGTTAAATCTAAATTTGATAAATTATTGCCCAAGCAAGTTAGTGTTTGAAGACTTGTAAAAGCTTCAATACCCGTTAAATCGGTAATATTCTTGTTACTTACGTCAAGAGCCGTTACAGAACTTATATTAGAACTCGGTACTTTATCATCGGGCGAACCTGAATCGTAACCACCACTTATCAATACAGCCTCAAAATTATCATCGGGCACATAAGTGTCACAAGCAGTAGTATAATTTATGTAATTATCTTTATACCAAGGCCCTGAAGTCGATGTTTTGCTGTTTGCAAATGTTACATCATCAACACAGATATTGTTTAGTGAAGGTGTTGGGCTACTTGTATTCATATTAGTAGCATATAAATTAACAATACTATTTGTATTGCCATTTTTTAAATTTAAAACTTTTAAATCTTGATTATAATCTACTTCTACATGCGTTAAATTAGGATTATTAGACAAGTCCAAAGCTTGAATTGCAGTTACTCTAATAACTAAGTATTTTAAATTGGTATTTTTACTTAAATCTAGCGTTTTCAAATTACCTTGAACACTATTTAAATCAAGCGACTCTAAGGCAGGGCAGCGCCTTAAATCTAATTTATAATCTAAAAAGGTTTCGCCGGCATTTAAACCCACTAAATTGGGTTGGTAACCTAGTGTTAGCGTTTGCAAGGAAAAACATTCTCTTACTTTAACATCTATTAAACTTACATTTTTACTTAAGTCTAATGAGACCAAACTCGTCATACCACCAGCCCATAATGTATCTATTTTAGTATTATTGCTCAAGTTTAAAACCGTAGGATCGTTAAAACTCGTATCTAAAAAAGTAATATTTGTAAAGGCTTCTAAACCTGTGAAATCGAGTATAGATTGCGAATTTAAATCTAATTTACCTGTAAAAGCATTAGCTTCAGATACTTGAATTTCGCCATCAGAATTGGTGTCAATAGCCGGTACGTGAGCTAGCAAAGCATTTTTGAAATTTGTGTCGGGAATGTTTACGATTTGTGCCTGCAATTGTAGTGTAAAAACAGCTACAAGTAAAAATGTGATTTTTTTCATCTTGAGAGATTTTAAATTAATAATGCCACAAATCTATGAGCTTATTGATTTTTTGAACTTCTCATTTCAGACAATTAAGTGCTTAATTAGGACATGAAGTAGTTTTAAAAGAAAATTAATGTCAAAATTACAGTAACATTCATTTTGTTTTGACACTTTGTCTTTAAATATCAGTTATTTACAGACATATTGTCTGTTTTTTTATACTTACATAATTGGCATTTTATTTGCCCACTTATTTATAAAAATAAGATTATGAATTTTAATAATTATACTATAAAATCGCAAGAAGCTGTGCAACGTGCACAACAAATTGCACAAGGATACAGCCATCAACAAATAGAAAACGGACATATTTTACAAGGAATTCTAGAAGTTGATGAAAATGTAATGCCTTTTATTTTAAATAAATTAGGTGTTAATATTGACATATTTAAACAAACTTTAGAAAATATCTTAAAAAGCTACCCAAAAGTAACAGGTGCCGACTTAATACTTTCTAAAAATTGTAGCACCACGCTTTTAAACGCAAGTAATATTGCTAAAAAAATGAAAGATGAGTACGTGGCTATTGAGCATTTACTCTTAGCTATTTTAAAAAGTAAAGATGCTGTTTCTCAGTTTTTAAAAGATAGTGGTATCGCTTACGCGGATTTAGAATCGGCTATAGCCGAATTGCGCAAAGGCAGTAAAGTCACTTCACAAAGTGCCGAAGAAACTTATAACGCTCTAAATAAATACGCTAAAAATCTCAATCAATTGGCCAATGACGGTAAATTAGACCCTGTTATTGGACGCGACGAAGAAATTAGGCGTATTCTTCAAATTTTATCGAGACGTACCAAAAACAATCCTATTTTGGTAGGCGAACCTGGTACCGGTAAAACCGCTATTGCCGAAGGTTTAGCACACCGTATTGTAAAAGGCGATGTCCCCGAAAACTTACAAGGTAAAGTTATTTATTCTCTAGATATGGGCGCTTTAATTGCTGGCGCCAAGTACAAAGGAGAATTTGAAGAACGCTTAAAATCTGTTGTAAAAGAAGTGATTGGTGCCGAAGGAGAAATCGTTTTATTTATAGACGAAATTCACACCTTAGTAGGTGCAGGTGGTGGCGAAGGTGCTATGGATGCTGCCAATATTTTAAAGCCTGCTTTGGCAAGAGGTGAACTGCGGGCTATCGGTGCTACGACTTTAAACGAATATCAAAAATATTTCGAAAAAGATAAAGCACTGGAACGCCGTTTCCAAAAAGTAATGGTAAATGAACCCGATACAGAAAGTGCCATTTCAATTTTAAGAGGTATAAAAGAAAAATACGAAGCACATCATAAGGTACAAATAAAAGACAGTGCTATTATTGCGGCAGTCAATTTATCACAACGCTATATAAGCGATAGATTTTTACCCGATAAAGCCATTGATTTAATGGACGAAGCCGCTGCTAAATTGCGTATGGAGATTAATTCTAAACCCGAAGAATTAGATGCATTAGACCGTAAAATAATGCAATTAGAAATTGAAATTGAAGCTATTAAGCGCGAAAATGATAAAAAGAAATTATCGCATTTAAAAGAAGAGTTGGCTAATTTAAAAGAAGATCGCGACAGTATTTATGCCAAGTGGAAAAGTGAAAAAGATGTTGTCGATAAGATACAAACTGCTAAACAAAATATAGAAAATTACAAGTTAGAGGCCGAGCGTGCCGAAAGAGAAGGCAATTACGGCTTGGTAGCCGAAATTCGTTACGGAAAAATTGAAAAAGAAACCAAATTGTTAGAAGGTTTGCAAAAAGAATTGGCAGCCAATCAAGATAATGCGCTTATAAAAGAAGAGGTAACAAGTGAAGATATTGCAGAAGTTGTGGCAAAATGGACAGGTATTCCCGTTCAAAAAATGCTACAAAGCGATCAAGAAAAACTGTTACACCTAGAAGATGAATTACACAAACGCGTAGTGGGACAAGAAGAAGCTATTGTGGCTGTTTCAGACGCTGTACGCCGTTCAAGAGCCGGTTTGCAAGACGAAAAACGACCTATTGGCAGTTTCTTATTCTTAGGTACAACCGGTGTAGGTAAAACAGAATTAGCCAAGGCTTTGGCTGAATACCTTTTTGATGACGAAAGTGCCATGACGCGTATAGATATGAGTGAATATCAAGAACGTCATGCGGTGAGCCGTTTAGTAGGTGCACCTCCCGGCTATGTGGGTTATGACGAGGGGGGGCAATTAACCGAAGCAGTAAGACGTAAACCTTACTCTGTTATTCTGTTAGACGAAATAGAAAAAGCCCATCCCGATACTTTTAACATCTTGTTACAAGTGTTAGACGAAGGTCTTTTAACCGACAATAAAGGCCGTCATGCCGATTTTAAAAATACCATTATCATTATGACGTCTAATATGGGTGCCGATATTATTCAAGAAAAATTTGAAAATATCGATATGGAAAATCGAGAAGCTATCACAGAAATGACAAAAATTGAAGTCATGGGCGTTTTAAAACAACGCATCAGACCCGAATTTTTGAACAGAATAGACGAGGTTATTATGTTTACGCCACTTAACAAAGAAGAAGTTACTAAAATTGTAAAACTACAATTAGAGGCTCTTAAAAAAATGTTGGCTAATAAAAATATTCACTTCTCTGCTACAAAAGAAGCCATAACAGATTTGGCTGATAAGGGTTTCGATCCTCAATTTGGGGCACGACCTATCAAGCGCGTCATTCAGAAAGAAGTTCTTAACAGCTTGTCTAAAGAGCTTTTAGCAGGTAAAATTACAGCCGAAAGTACTATTTTACTCGATGCTTTTAACGGACAGTTCGTTTTTAGGAATAAATAATTGAGATATTAAATCCCGCTCAATGCGGGATTTTTTTATATTTTTACTCAAACTATTTTTTATGAAACGCCTACTCTTTTTTTTACTTATCCTCGGATTAGTTATACCTACATTCGCTCAAAAGGATAAATCTAATACAACAACTTATTTTTTGATTCGGCACGCCGAAAAAGACCGCAGTAATCCGACTGATAAAAACCCTCATTTAAAAAATATAGGACGTGAACGCGCTTTAAAATGGTCGCAAGTACTTAAAAATGTTAAACTAGACGCTGTTTATAGTACTGATTACAATCGCACTAAAGAAACAGCTAATCCAACAGCGGCAAGTCATCATTTAAAGGTTGTTTATTACAATCCTTCAAAAGTTGATTACAACGCTTTTAAAAAAGAAACAAAAGGCAAAACCGTTCTTATAGTTGGACATAGTAATACTACACCTCAGTTTGTAAACGGCTTAATTGGAAAAGATAAATACAAACAAATAGCCGATACCAATAATGCTAATTTGTATATTGTAACTATTATTGGTTCTGAAATATCAGATACACAACTGTATATAAAATAAAAGAGCTGTATAAATACAGCCCTTTTATCAATTTAACAAATTTATTTTTAAAAACGCATACCAAATCCAATTCCTAAGATTAGTGGGTTAATGTCAACATCTGCATCAACAGTTGCTCCTAATACTGTTGTGGCATTTACAGTAGCTGTTGTATTTAAAAATATCTTTTTAAGATCGGCATTTATAAACCATTTATCATTTAGGTCTATATCAAAACCTGTTTGCAATGCAAAACCAAAACTATTGTCGTAACTTACATTGTCTGCTACAGAACCGGCGTCTGCATTGTAAAAGAACGTGTAATTAATACCGGCGCCAAAATAAGGCTCAAACTTTTTTAATGAAGTAAGGTGGTATTGAAATGTTAAAGTTGGTGGCAATAACCATACATCGCCTAAAGCAATGTCTCCTGCAGAAGTACCTATTGCGCTTACATCGTGATTAGTAGTTGCTAAAATAAGTTCTGCTGCCCAATTTTTACTAAAATAATAAGTAAAATCTAATTCGGGTACAACTACATTTTCTATTTTAACATCCCCTCCTATTGTTTGAATAGTGGCACTTTCGTCTGGTGTAACAGAAATAATTCTGAAACGGGCTTTCCAATTAGTGTCTTGACCAAAAACATTGATACTAGATAATAATAATAAACTGAATACGGCAAAAATAATTTTCCTCATAATAGATTTGATTGATTAATAAAAATCAAAAATAAGACCATTAAGTCCTTTATTAAATGACAAATATCATATAACTCAAATTATACTGATAAAAATTAAATTTCTTCTTCTAAATAAAAACTATTGATAAATGCTTTTGCTTTTGCTATTTGAGGCGCCATTTCTATATCGTTTTCAATAACTTTGACAGACTTTCTAAAAAGGATAACAAAATTTTCTAAAAAAGGACTGGTTTTGTCTTCTCTAAAAGACAAAGCTTGCGATGCATTAAATAATTCAATCGCCAAGATTGTTTCTAAATTTTCTACAATTTTAAAGGCTTTGGTTGCGGCATTTGCGCCCATGCTTACGTGGTCTTCTTGTCCATTTGACGACACAATAGAATCTATGCTTGCCGGTGTAGCTAATTGCTTATTCTGACTCACAATACTGGCAGCCGTATATTGTGGAATCATAAAACCAGAATTTAGTCCAGGGTTTTTAACCAAAAAAGGTGGCAAACCGCGTTGACCTGAAACCAATTGAAAAGTTCTGCGTTCTGATATATTCCCTAATTCGGCCATAGCTATACCTAAAAAATCGAGGGCTAAAGCCAATGGTTGTCCGTGAAAATTACCACCTGAAATAATTACGCCTGCTTCAGCAAAAATATTTGGATTATCGGTAACGCTATTTATTTCGGTTAAAAAAGTCTTATTAACATAATCTAAAGCGTCCTTTGAAGCCCCATGAACCTGTGGCATACACCTAAACGAATATGGGTCTTGTACATGTGCTTTAGATTGTTTTATCAATTCGCTACCCTCTAAAAATTCTAAAATCCTTTCAGCTGTTTTTAATTGCCCTTTATGTGGTCTAATTAAATGAATTAACGGATTAAATGGCGCGCTTAAACCATCATAAGCTTCCAAAGAAAGTGTGCCAATTAAATCAGTAAAATAAGAGAGTTTAGCCGATTTTAAATTCAAATAAACACCATAAGCACTCATAAATTGCGTACCATTTAACAACGCCAAACCTTCTTTAGCTTTGAGTTTTATGGGTTGCCAATCAAATTTTTTAAGTATTTGAGAACCTGAAAATTCCTTTCCTTTAAAAATTACTTTTCCTTTTCCCAATAAGGGTAATGCCAAGTGTGCTAACGGCGCTAAATCGCCCGAAGCGCCTAATGAACCTTGTGTAAAAACAATGGGTAGAATATCGTTATTGTAAAAGCTGACCAAGCGTTCAACCGTTTCGAGTTGGGCGCCAGAATGGCCATAACTCAGCGACTGAATTTTTAAAAACAACATTAATTTTACTATTTCGTTAGGGACTCTATCTCCAGTACCACAGGCGTGACTTAAAACTAAGTTCTCTTGTAATTTAGATAAGTTCTTATCAGATATTTTAACGTTACACAAACTACCAAAACCGGTATTTATACCATAAATAGGTGTATCGCTGTCATTGAGTTTATTATCTAAATAACTACGGCATTTAATAATATTTTCTTTAACTTCATCTGATAATCTTAACTTTTTATTCTCGTGAATAATATTAGCTAAAGTATTAAAAGATAGATTTTTAGTTTGTATAAGGTAAGTCATTATTTTTATGAGATTATAATATCCCAAAAATCACTATAATTCGCCTTATATCCAAATAAAAGCCTACTTTTGATTGTGTAAATTAATTTAGAACACCATGAAAAAACTTATCTATCTCGGTCTTATAATAAGTCTTATAGCCTGTCAACCTAAAAAAACAGTAGATTATGCTGTTGTTTCAGGGGAAATTGAAAATCCAACGTTTAAAACATTTAAATTATGGCATTTGGAAAATAATTTTTCTGAACCTGTATCATTATTAGAAGACAATACATTTATAGACACTATAAAGAGTTCAAATGCTAGCTTTTATAGTCTTGGTTTTGAGAAAAATAGTTATAATATTTACCTTGAACCCTCGTTCAATTTAAAAATTAAATACGATGCTTCAAAAAAAGACAGCGCTATAAGCTTTACTGGTGTCGGTGCAACTGAAAACACTTTTTTAAGACGACTTGCAAAATTCAATCAACAGTTTAAAAAATACAAAGATTACCATTACTTAGGTGCTTTAAACGAATCTGATCTTCTTACAAAAATGGATTCTGTAAAAAAAGCCAAGACAGACTTCTTAAATAATAGTAAAGGCATTAGTGAAAATTTTAAAAAATTCGAACAAAAAAATATTTTGTACAGTTGGGCTAATCAATTAAACTATTATGAAAGTTATAGGCGCTATGTAACAAAAGACAAAAAATTTAAGGTCTCAGAATCATTTTACAATTACAAAAAAGAACTCTCGGTAGAAGATAATGATTTAATAAGCATTCCATCATATGCAGCATATTTTAGAAGCTATGTTGCTGATTTAACAGAAATTGCTCTTAAAAAAGACAGCTTACAAGATTGGTCTCAGGTTTATATTAAATTGATAGCCGACAGCATTAAAAGTCAGACTTTAAAAAATAATCTACTATACAACGATGCAAAATTTGCCATTACTTATGCAGATGATTTTGAAGCCTATTACAAAACTTTTATAGACGCTTCAACCAACAAAAATAATAATGCCAAAATAACAAAGATTTACCAAGCCCTTAAAAAAGTAGCCAAGGGCAATCCATCCCCTCAATTTGTTGCTTACGAAAATTATAAAGGCGGTACTACATCTCTAAAAGATTTAAAAGGTAAATTTGTTTATGTTGACGTGTGGGCTACTTGGTGTGGGCCTTGTAAAAAAGAAATTCCTTTCTTAAAAAAGATTGAAAAAGCTTATCACGGTAAAAATATTGCTTTTGTAAGTATTTCTGTCGATACCAAAAAAGCACATAGCGCTTGGCAAAAAATGATAAAGGAAAAAAATATGGGTGGTATTCAGCTATTTGCCGATAACAATTGGAAATCTAAATTTGTAACAGATTATATGATAAAAGGTATTCCGCGTTTTATTTTAATTGATCCTAAAGGCAATATTGTGAGCGCCAATGCGCCAAGACCTTCAAACCCTAAATTAAAAACACTCTTAAAAGAATATAATTTATAAATCTGGGTCGAAAGTATTTTAATTATTTTCGATCTCATAAATGTGCAAGTTGTTTTTAACAAATATTAAACAATTTGCGCATTTTTTATTTTTTATATTTGCAAAAATTTAATTCAAACTATGAAAAAATTAATCTACTTATTTATTGCCCTTGGTTTTGTATCCTGTAAAAAATCCGCTCACGATTATGTTGATTTATCGGGTAAAATAACAAACTTAAATGCAGACACCATTTCAGTTTTTGGCAATAGTCGTTATAAAAAACAAATTGCTGTTGACAAAGAAGGCAACTTTAAAGATACCTTACATATTACTGATGGCTTTTTTGCTTTATCAGATGGTAAAAAGCAAGCTTTTATGCATCTTAAAAAAGGCTTTGAAGTTTCTGTAACTGCAGATGCTAATACCTTTGATGAGAGTATTGTTTTTTCAGGAAATGGTGCAAGTACTAATAATTATTTAGCCGAAAAAATAAGAACCCAAAAACAATATGGTTTAGATAATTTGGAATCTTTCTTTTTGTTAGAAAAAGCAGCTTTCGATAAGAAAGTAAAAGATATAGATGCTTTTAATAATAAATTATTAGATAAAACCAGTGGTTTAGATAGTGCTTTTATAAGCAACGAAAAAACAGCTAATACAAGAATGGTAACTTTCTTGAATAGTAATTATGCTGCACAACACGCAAAACTTACAAATTTTGCTTTAGGAAAACCTTCTCCAAAATTTAATTTAGAAAATTATAAAGGCGGTAAAACATCCCTAAAAAGTTTAAAAGGTAAATATGTTTACATAGATGTTTGGGCTACTTGGTGTGCCCCTTGCCGACAACAAATTCCTGCTTTAAAGAAAATAGAAGAACAATATAAAGGTAAAAAAATTGCTTTTGTAAGTATGTCTATCGACAAGAAAAAAGACAAAGCCAAATGGCGTAAAATGATTAAGGATGATAAATTAGGAGGTATTCAATTATTTTCTGAGAACGATTGGAACTCTAAATTTGTAAAAGACTACCAAATAACAGGTATCCCGCGTTTTATTTTAATCGACCCAAAAGGTAACATTGTAGATGCAAATGCACCTAGACCAACAGACCCACGTCTTGTTGCTTTATTCGATTCGTTAAAAATATAAATAGAAAACCTATAATAATTAAAAGCGTTTGTTAACTCAGACGCTTTTTTTATGCTCTTAATTCATTAATAGCACTTGGCAGGTAGTTTATAATATCTGGAGCTGTAAAACAAGCTTCAGGAATACCATCATTTATAGCAATATCTGCTGTTAAACCGTGTAAATAAACGCCTAATAATGCGGCTTCTAGCGATGTATAATTTTGTGCTAACAATCCTGTTATGATTCCCGTAAGGACATCGCCACTACCACCTGTTGCCAATGCAGGGTTTCCTGTTGGATTAAAATAAAAATAACCTTGATTAACTACAACAGTAAAAGCCCCTTTTAAGACAACAATCAATTTATATTTGATACTGAAATCTTTGAGTTTTTCGAGCTTGTCATAATCATTTTTCCAAGCCCCAATTAAACGCTCTAATTCTTTTGGATGCGGCGTTAAGACACTGTCTTTAGGAATGTATTTGTAAGCTGATTTATTCAACGACAAACAATTAAGGGCATCGGCATCTAAGACTAAAGGCTTTTTATACACTTTTAAAAATGTGATAAAAGCTTTTTGAGTTGCTTTATCTGTCCCCATTCCTGGTCCAATTCCTATGGCGGTTTCTTTTACATCAATCTTAAATTCATTTATAACTTTTCCGCCTGATGTTAAAGCCATCGCTTCTGGAAGTGATGTTTGCAAAATGTTATATCCACATTCTGGAATAAGTGTACTTACCAATCCGCTACCAATATTATTTGCCGCAGTAGCTGCTAAAACAACAGCTCCTATTTTACCATAACTTCCGCCTATTATTAAAGCATGACCATAAGTCCCTTTATGACTAAAAATTTTGCGTGTTTTATAATATGATACTACTTCTTGTTTCTCAGTAATCTGATAAGAACTCTTTAAATTTGAAATAAACGCGTCATCTAAACCAATATCTAGCACTTCCCAAGAGTTAATAAATTCTTGATTATCGGGTAATAAAAAAGCTAATTTAGGATTTTGAAACGTCAAAATATGTTTTGCTTTTATAACAGCGTCATAATCTTCAACAGAGTTATCAGCATAAAGTCCGGAAGGTAAATCTATCGCTAAAATAAAATTCTGGGAGTCGTTTATATTTTGAATAAACTTTTTTATAAATCCTTTTGGAGGCCTTTTTAATCCCAATCCGAAAATAGTATCGATTATAAAAACATCCTTTGCTATTTCTGGCAGTTTATCGGATGAATTTATAAAAGTAGGCCACAAATCTAGATTTTTAAATCTTTCTAAATTTTCTATAAAATCGGCCGATCGCCTCTTGCTAAAATTTACGACAAATGTTTTGACACTATAACCATTTAAAGCCAGATAGCGGGCAATTACCAAACCATCACCCCCATTGTTACCAACGCCACAAAAAACATAAAATTCGGGGATCACGGCGTCTTTAAAATGATTATCAATCCACTTAAAGCACAGCTCACCTGCACGTTCCATCAATTCTAAAGAAGAAATGTTTTGAAATTGTAAAGTTGCCGCATCGGCAAGATACATTTGTGAAGCACTTAAAATTTTCATCAGATTAAATTTTTAAGCAACACCTTTTAAAAGTTACTCTTTATAAACACCCATAGCATCGTATTTTGCCATACGTTGGGCTACTAAATCTACTGGAGATAAATCTTTTAATTCGTTATACGTTTTTACGATAATATCTTCAACAGACTCATAAGCTTCATTTCTATTACAATGTGCACCCCCAAATGGTTCTTTAATAATCCCATCTATTATTTTAAACTTCAAAAGATCTTGGGGTGTTAGTTTTAAAGCATCAGCAGCTTTCTCTTTATACTCCCAACTGCGCCATAAAATAGACGAGCAAGATTCTGGCGAAATAACGGTGTACCAAGTATTTTCTAACATAAAAACTTTATCGCCTACGCCAATACCCAAAGCACCACCAGAAGCGCCTTCGCCAATAATAATGGTAATTATTGGTGTTTTTAACCTGGTCATTTCTAAAATATTACGCGCAATAGCTTCACCCTGTCCGCGTTCTTCGGCTTCTAAACCAGGATACGCACCAGGCGTATCTAATAAAGTAACAACCGGTATTTTAAATTTTTCGGCCATTTTCATCAAACGCAAAGCTTTTCTGTATCCTTCGGGATTTGACATCCCAAAATTACGATACTGTCGTGTTTTGGTGTTAAAGCCTTTTTGCTGTCCGATAAACATATAAGATTGATCGCCTATTTTTCCTAAGCCACCAATCATAGCTTTATCGTCTTTTACATTTCTATCGCCGTGTAACTCAAAAAATGTATTGCCACAAATAGCATTGATATAATCTAATGTGTAAGGTCTTGACGGATGCCTAGACATCTGTACACGTTGCCAAGGACTCAAGTTTTTGTATATCTCTTTTTTAGTTTTTTCTAGCTTTCTCTCGATATTTTTACATGTTTTCGACACATCAACATCGCTCTCTTTTCCTATTAAAACACATTTATCTAATTGGTCTTCAAGTTCTTTTATAGGAAGTTCAAAATCTAAATATTCCATAGTTTAAGTTAAGGTTATAATTACAAATATATAAACATTTATAATTGTACTAACGCTTTTTATACGCTAATATTTTAGGATATAATTTAAGAGCCGCGTTTAAAATGATACTTATAATTATCAAGGCCGTTCCTAAATAAAATTTGGGTGCCATTACTTCTTTGTCTCCTAATATGACAATTGCTAAAATAATGCCATACACAGGTTCTAAATTAATAGTGAGCAACATCGAAAATGGACTCATGTTAAGCAATAATTTATTTGAAGCCACCATTGTGTAAGCAGTACAAATTGAGGCTAAAATAAAAATATAAAATCCATCCATTAAAGATAAATGAAAAAATGAGGGTTCTAAAAAATTACCTTTAAATAATAACACAATTGTAATAAACAGAAAGCCTGCAAAGAGTTCGTAAAACGTCATAGGCGTAGCTTTATATTTTTTTATGAGTTTTGAATTTAAAATTGCAAATAATGCTGCTAAAAAGGACGCAATTAATCCGAAAATGAGTCCCATAGTATAACCCTTTTGGACTTTAAAAATTACTAGCAAACCTAGCATAGCGACTAAGGCAAAAAATACTTCGTAAAAATTTATTTTCTTTTTGTAGAAAATAGGTTCGATAAACGATCCAAACAAAGCCCCAGTTGACATGGCGGCTAAAGTGATAGAAACATTCGAAATTTTTATAGCGTAAAAAAAACATATCCAGTGGACTGCAATAAAAAAACCAACAATAGAAAATTGTAAAATAGCTTTAGGACTTTGTCTAAGAGTTCTTTTTGTAAAAAAAGCGAAAATTAAAAGAACTAAAACTGCCATGCCCATTCTATACCAAACTAATGGCATAGCATCAATACTAATTAAAGCGCCTAAAACTGCCGTAAAACCCCAAATAAAAACTATAAAATGAAGGTGAAGATGGTGTTTTAATTTAACGTTTGGCATTTTTGTAGAGGATTATAGATAATATACCAAACAATACATTCGGAATCCA
>JASFYX010000050.1:0-6363 GCA_045046885.1 Flavobacteriaceae bacterium | reverse complement strand
TCTTTTGCTTTTTTAACAAAAACGGGTGAATGACGGGAAAGATCACAAATATCAGCTATATCTATTCCTACCTGTCTTAAACGTGCTCGGTGAGTTTTAACTTGTGACTTTGATAAATCGAATGACATTCCATGCATCCACTGTAAAGCATACATAGCAGTAGTATTGGCAGAACGTGTGCCATTACAAATGTTTAATCTAATTAATCTCTCTGATATATTTTCTAATGTCATAGCAGTAACCTGTAATTTTTCATCAATATTTAAAAATTCTTCGTGTATTGGTCTTAATAATTTTTCATCAAATAAACCGTAAAATCTAAAATTATGTTTTCTTAAAAATGCTGATTTTAATTTTTGTTCAAATCTTGCTACACCCTGCTCTTCACAATATTTTATTAAATTTAAAATATATTTAACTTCTTCTGATTTTTCACCATGTAATCTTTTAATTTTATCTAACGTATGTAATTTAATTTCATCGGCCTTGTTGTAAACAGATGGATAAATTAAAGAAGAACCTAATCCTTTTTTATTTAACCAATCAGCCGTATTGCCGTTTGTATGTAGTCTTGGAATCATATATTTATAACGAAGTGATGAAAGCCCCTTAATATAATCTTTAGCGCACCCCTGCCCTGTCGATTTATTGGAAGTTAAATGTAATTCTGTAATCGTTGCACCATTTGAGAATATTTGAACTTTGTCAGTTTCTTTATTTTGACGATGAAATATTTCAGTGCATTTTGTAAAAGAAGGAAGTTCAAGAGAAAGTAAAATTTTATTAAAAACTCGAACGCATTGCTCAATAGTTGCAAAACCGAATAAATTATCTAAACGGTTTATTCTTGAAGGATTGCCTTTCATTGTGATTCGATTGCCAGAAATGAATATTTTGATAGTGGTTGAATGAGAGCCTTCGTATTTATGTACTGGTTGACTAATACCTAAGTCTTTTCCTGTTTCTGTATCTACAACAATTGAGAATCTATCCCCTATTACTTTTATGGGAAAATCGAAATCTTGATAAATGTGAAGCATGTCATAAAACATATTTTTACTTGTCTACATGTTATTTTTGGATTTGTTGAGTGCATGTATACAGGTGAGCTTAAAACGTGTCAACAAATAATATGTAAACTTAAGCGCCAAAAAGAGATATGAAAAATGGAAAATTTAAGATTAAGTAAAAAAGAAAGTGAAGAATTAAGGAAAAAATGTATAGAAATCAACAAGATACTGGTATCAAAAGAAAAAGCACCAATAAGAGAAAGTGAATTAGCACACTTTATACTATATAAATCAACAACTTACGTAAAAATAACAAAATCGGGTGAAATGATAATTGATTACTAAATAACCAAATTAGTACGGGATACCATACCAAAGTACGGGTGTCATAAGTACCCGTACTAACTTCAAAACCAAAGTCAACGACATCAAAACCACTTTTTGTGTCGAAACATAAAAAAAGGAAGTTAAAAATATTTTAACTTCCTTTACATTTTTAAATTCGAAAAACTAGAAACGGTATAATACAGATTCATGTTAAATGCTCCGCTGTAGGCCTACGGCCATTGTACAGCTCTCGCACTGAACATAATCACGAACATTATGCCGTTTCTTGTACTAACCAATTAAAAGGCTTAAACAGGCTCTCAGAGATCAAAAGCGTCTACTAAGGAATGGTTTGTTAGTGCATTTTTTTAGATATCGAATAAAACTGAAAACTGATGATTTAATGAATATCAAATCAAAACCGCAAAGCTCTACCGCTCCCTTACGGTCACAAAATCAAGTGACAAATAGTCTTATACTGGAAAAGGAATTTGTCACTAAATAGGCAAGTTAATAAGACGTTGATAAAAAGACAACAATTCATCCTCAATACAAGTTAACCGTTCCTTGGCAATCGTAAGCTCTAAACCTCTGCCAAGTCGCTGCTCATGTTCAGTTTTTAATTTATCATCACAACCTAATTGTTTTCTAACTCTTTTACCTTTAACCATTTTAGAAACAAAAACATAATATTTTTTGTCTTTTAAAATAATATTCCCATAGAGAGCATTTTTAGAAAGTTTAACAATCTGACGCTCTAACTTTATATATTCAGAACCAAGTTGTTTAACATCTTTAGATTTTAAAGAAAGTTCATTTTTAATTTCTGTTATTAATTTATCAATTTTCATAATAAAGAATCCTTAAATATTAAATTCAAATCTTCAAAAAGTTTTAAAGCCGGAGCTAAGAACGCAAAATATATAATTTGATTATTTAATCCTGTAACTCGATAAAGCTGGTATGGGTTTTTCTTTCTTTCTGAAAGTGTAGTAATTCGCATTGTTGGCTGTAGTAACATAGTGACAAACCTCTTTTGTTTTATTGTTTAACTGTCACCAAGTATAACACATGAGTGACAAAAAGCAAGAAAAGAAAAGTATATTTGACACTATTATTTAAGACATTTAAAAAAGTTACTAACCCAGTTATAAAGGGTAACTTTAAAACGCTGAGAGAGGTTGAGAAGATCTTAGGATTGAAAAATAATAATTTTTTAGATAAAAAAGCGAAAAATCAGTCGGTTTGTTTAAACAAAACCCATGATAGACCTTTTTGTTTAATGGCAGGAAATAAATATAAATTATCTGGATTTATTAAAAGGGGTTTTTCTTCATTCATAAGTACAGAAACTAAAGTAGAATTTGTTTTAATAGTAAATCCCCCCGCTGCGCTGGGTGGATTTCCTTTTAATAAAAAATAAATAAAAGAAGCAAACCGATAAAATGAATTTAGAATTATTTTTTTAATTCTTTGTAAAATTGTATTTTGATATCTGCCTTTTAAATGCCAAGCACTAAGCAAACAATATGAAGAACGCATGTCAACAAGTGAACCGTTATATTCTTGTTCATCAAGAGTAAAAACTTGGCGTGTATCATAAGCCGATTCAATATCTTTGCCTTTATAAAAAAACCCTTCTAATTTATAACCGTTAGTAGAATCACCAAGGTAAGTAGTTTGTTTGTGAAACTCAGGTAAATATAAAGACTTGCCAAAGAATAAACGCGTCCAAAAAGAAATAAAAGGAATAGGAACATTGGCCAAATTAATACAATTAACTAAAAGTTGCCCCGTAGCATCTCTAAGTTGTTTATCAACTAATGAAATATCCTGTACCTGTAAAATAACGTCCCAGCCAAACTTTCTAATATGCAACATAAAATCAATTATTTTTTTACGGCTTGGGTCATTCCAATTGCGAGAATTAAACCAAGTGCCCAATTCGTCAAGAATTAATAAACCGTTCTTTCTTTTATCATATTTCCCAGTATAGGAATAACCCAAGGCTTCTAAATCTTCAATACGAGGTTTATCAGGAACACGAATAACAGACATTTTATTACGCGGTGAAACTAACTTATCTAAAATTAAATCCATATTAGTGGCTACAGGACGACCTGCACGTAGATATTCTTGAGCTTGTAAAACAGAATATTTCCCTTTTCCACCACCAAGCTTACCTTGAACAAACTTAACGTAAGACATAAGTCACCTATAATAATTTATATTGAATGATTTTAATGTTCCACTCATAAACCCAACGCGCTACATAAGCCGCAATAATTGCAGCTATACAGGCATTAGCATTAGAAGGCCAAACCCAAGAAGCACCTATTAAGAGATTAGCAGGCATTGAAACAGAAAGAGCAGCAATTGCAGACTCAATGAGAACAACAAAAGCAGCGGTTAAAGTTGTAACCATTGCAATGATTGCAACTAAAATAGCTATACGTTTAGTCAAGAATGTACCAAACCAAGCAGCAATCCCAAATAGTAAATTTCCTAAATAAGCGGCTAGTAATGGCATTAGACTTTTGTTCCTGAATTAATAGCGATAGTAAAAAGCATATAAATTGTTAAAATATAAAATAACCAACCAATCATTTCTTTAGCAGCCTCAAGTTTTATACATTGAGAATCGTTTGGAAAAACTAAAGTTGCGCCTTGAATAACCATAGTTATAGTCATACAAGATGAATATATAGGGGTAGGAATTGAGAAAGATAAAGGTGATAAATTAGTAGCGTTAGAAATACCAGAAAGAACACCATCTAAATCTGATAGTGCTTGACCACTTGCACCATCAACCAAAACATTTTGACCATCGCCATTGGGAGTACCATCTTCATTGATTTTGCAGGCTGGGAAATCAGCATAACCACAATCTGTTGCATTTGGGTCATCAATTTTGTCAGCCGTAATTTCATCAGTTGTAATGCGATTAGTAACAGAACCAGAAGCATCACGAGAAGTAACAGTCGTAGTAGAATTTTGAGTAGTAACAAGAGGAGATGAACTAATAGTAGCTGTACCAGTTGCAGTACTAGTAGTTTTAGTAATGGCAGAACCTGATGTAATTGTAGTAATAGTATTAGTGGTATTAATTGAACTATTATCAGTAAAAGTATTAGTAACAGAAGTTTTTAAAACACCATTTGAAGTACCAAGATTTTGTGTTTTAACAATATTAGTACCGTCAGAAATTATAGATGTAGATTCGTTTTGTGTTTCTGAAGTAGTCGTAATAACTGTATCAGTAACAGTATTATCTCCATTAATAACAGTATCGCTTATTTGATCCCAAATAGCCTTAGAAAGAGGGAAATCTATAAAACTGAAATTATTTTCTGGTGTTTCTGTAGCAGGATTTGGAGTTAAAAGTGTACCAGCTGAAGTAGCAGTGCCAGAACCTGATAATTCATTAACACAATATGTATCATTGCAATAACTAAAAGTTGATACAAATTCACAACCAGCAGAGTCGTAAACATCACCAACAGAAGAGGAAGTGTCACCATCAGAAGTAGTAGAAATAAAAGATTGAGTTGCTAAACTACAGTCGATAGGAGCAACATAAGTGCAAGCAGTACTTGTCGAAGTAGGTGCGTAGTCAGTAGCACATGTAACTTTGGTTACAGTGAGAGAAATATAATATTCAGTGCCTGGTGTATGAACTGTTGCACAGGTTGGGTCAGTGACATAATCAGTTACTTTAGTATAGGAATATAGAGAATAGTAATTAGAAATAGACTCAGTACAAGCAGACCCCCATGATGAACCCCAACTATAAATGCCACCGTTATAAGAAGCTGCATAATATGCATCAGCATATAAAGCAGTAGAAAAAAAACAGGCTTGAAAAATCAAGCCTGATAAAATTAATTTTATTTTTAACATTGCTAAATCTTATTACCAAAACGCTTGAACAATTTGAACAATAAAACAGCACCAAAAATTGTCACAACAATCGGCCAAACCAAGTCACCCATTGCGACAGCATCAGCGGACACAGTTGTCAGAGTTGTTCCGATGATTGCAGGCAAAGCAGCAGAAGCAGTAGAGCTAACAGCAAGTGAAGTAGCAGCAGCAGCTAAAACGTAGCTACCATTTTTTTTAACCGTATTATAAGTTTTCATTATAAATTTTCCTTTTTAAACCATTTCGATAAACTTTTTAAAGGCCGTTATCAATAAAGCCATTCCATAACCAATTAAAAATGATGCTAATAATTGGCCATAAGAATCTGTAATCGCAATCTCCCATTGTGTCATCTAAAAGAACCTGCAATATAACCTAGAGCAAATAACAAAGCCGATGTGCATAATAAAATGACATCGGATAAATTATCTGTCGTTAAAACTTCCATTTATTAAGAAGGTTTAACTTGTTGAAATTTCAAAAAGCCGATTTCTAAATTACCAAAATCATTCATCCTGTATGAATCTTGATGAATAACAAACAGGCCTACTGGGTATGCCTCTTTTTCAGAATTAATAAAGATTTGACCAACACGACGCTCTTCATCCGTTTCATAAGTATATTTTTGTAAATGATATGGTTTACCAGTTTTAATAGATATTTTTGTTTCTACTTGAATTTTATTAATTAATATTTTCATTTTTTAATTTTCCTATTTAATTTAATTTATATTTTAGTGACAAATATTCTTTTCCAGGAACAGATTGTTGTCACCAAACAAAATGAACCTTCAGTAAATCAAATGCATGAGTCTAAGGAACGACTCAGTAAATCTAATGCATGAAGCTAAGGAACGCTTCAGTAAATCAAATGCAAAAGACGTTTAAAAACAAAATGCATGAGTCTAAGGAACGACTCAGTAAATCAAGAAAATTAAGCAACTTGTAAATAATTTGCTTCTGGATGAATATACCAAGTCGGTACTTTTAATTGCGTAACTACTACTTCTTTTGCTTTTTTAACAAAAACGGGTGAATGACGGGAAAGATCACAAATATCAGCTATATCTATTCCTACCTGTCTTAAACGTGCTCGGTGAGTTTTA
>JASFYX010000049.1:0-6809 GCA_045046885.1 Flavobacteriaceae bacterium | reverse complement strand
ACTTACAGCATAACCAAGAGCTTTCTTTTCTCTTTTAATACCTTGAGCCGTTACAACAACCTCGTCTAAGACATTGCCGCCTGTCATTACTACATCAATAGTATTGGCTAGCCCTACTTTTCTTTCTTGGGTGTCCATTCCAATATAGCTAAATGATAGAATTTCTCCTACATTAACTTTAATGGAATACTTCCCGTCAAAATCTGTTTCAGTACCAGTTGTTGTTCCTTTAATAACAACACTTACGCCTGGTAATGGTCCGGAATCATCCGTTACAGTACCCGAAACAGTTTTTTCTTGTGCAAAAGTTATTTGCACTAAAAACGCTAACAAAAGCGTTAAAAATCCACTAAACTTTGTTTTCATTGTATAATTATTTGAATTAGTTAAGGTGTCAAAAGTGGCAATAATATTTATAATTACCAATTTTTTAACACTAAAAGTTAAAAAAAAGTTAACTATTTGTTCTTTTTTCGGCTAAAAAGAGGTTTTTAAATTAAAATGAAGCTTTGCATTCTTAAAATTAATATCTTGATTAGAAGTTTTTCCTAGTACGTAACTTAAATTTATAATACCAATTTTAGATAAAAATTGATATCCTAAACCAAGGCTGTATAAATTGGTATTTAAATTTAAAATAGGGTTTGTATAGTTAGCGAAATCTGTAACAGAGTATAAATAATCTTTTTCTGAAGTTCTATATCTGTACTCTAAATTTACAATGCTATAATTAGAGGCAAAAATGCTTTCTTCGTCAAATCCTCTTATAGAGTTAAAACCACCTATTCTATACAATTCGTTTTGCACATAATTATTGGCGTCTAAATAGGCACTTTGATTTTTAACAAATACAGCACTTTTTGATGTTAAAAGCCATAAATAGCTGGCAGTTAGGTTTAATTTGAATTGGTTTTCTTTTGTATTTAGAAATGACTTCGAGCCATTGAGAATACGTGCTTCTATATTAAATTTATCATCAAAAAAAGAAATATTTGTATAAGAGGTTAAATTGTAAGAGAGCCCATAATAAAAAGAATTATAAGTTTTGACCGCTGTTATTTGTTGCGATAATAAATTTGAAGAAGTTTCTACATTTAACAGAACGCCCAAATTACTATTGTTATTTATAGGATATTTAACACCTAGATTAACACCGGTGTTTATAAACGATGTGTCTTGTTTGTATATGTTAAAATCAATATTGGGTGTAATTTTAGATTTAAAAGCATAGGGAAACACGGCTTTTAAATTAAATTTTTGTTTATCGGCGCCATTGCTTTTAAAAAGGAGTGCAATAGTTTCTCCAGTATTAAGGGCATTTTTTAAATTGATATCTAAATAACCGTTAAAGATTAAGCCACTGCCATTCTCTTTTGATGCAAAGCCTATAAGACCATCAAAAGTGTTGGCATTTTTCTTTTTAAGATACAGATAGATTTTTGTTTTCGCTTTTGTAAACAATATTTCGGGGGACTTAATTTCATCTACAAAACTGAGCGACTTTAAGCGATTTGAAATGGCGCTAAGTTTTGACGCGTCAAAAAGGGTATGGGGTTTCAGGTCTAAATAATTATATATAAAAGGTTTTGAAAAATTTGAATAGCCTTTTACTATAATACTGTCTATATAGCGCTGACTATTTTTTGTAATTTCTAAAGTTGCAAAAGCATCATTTTTTTTGAGATGTATATTTTTTAATCGGATTCTTGTAAAAGGGTTGCCGTTTTTTTGATAGTTCTCTAACAATTTATTTAAGAAAGGTTTCACCAAATCCCACTTTAGGGTGATTGATTGTTTGGTGTAGTCTGAAGAATACTTTTTTAGTAAAGCTTCATTAATAGTTTGCAAATACCTAATATTAATTTTTTTTATGGGTGCGCCAATATCATAAACAACGGTATAAACACTATCTTTTATATAAGAACTGTCAATTTTACTTTTTAAATAACCCTTTTCAGATAGCTTTTTAAGGATGTTGTTAATCTCAAGTTTTAAGAGCGGACTATTTTTAGGATTTTTAGAAAATTTCACACTTCTTAAAACCGCTTGATTTTTGGTGTTTTTTGCCAAAACATGGAGCGCTTTTTGCTGCGCAAAACCCATCTTAAAAAAGAAGATTAAGAATATACCATATATACAAGGTGTAGAAATAGGTTTCAAATGATGTAAAAATTTAAGCCAAATATAGCGTTAAAGACCAATATTATAGTCCCTTTTAACAAGGATATTAAATTTAGTATTTAAAGATTTGAAATCTAGATAATAATTTATACATTTGCACACCCAAAAAATGGGGTTATATAAAATAATAAAAAATTATAATTAATTAGTATGCCAACTATACAACAATTAGTACGCAAAGGAAGAACCAAAATAACCAAGAAGAGTAAATCGGTTGCTTTGAATTCATGTCCCCAACGTCGTGGCGTATGTACGCGTGTTTATACCACAACACCAAAAAAACCAAACTCTGCTATGCGTAAAGTAGCACGTGTAAGGTTAACTAATGGTAACGAGGTTAACGCATACATTCCCGGTGAAGGACATAATTTACAAGAGCACTCTATAGTATTGGTTAGAGGTGGAAGAGTAAAAGATTTGCCTGGTGTTAGGTATCACATAGTGCGTGGTGCTTTAGATACAGCAGGAGTAGAGGGAAGAACGCAACGTAGATCAAAATACGGTGCCAAACGTCCTAAAAAATAATTAGTAATTCTGTAACGCGAAGACATGAGAAAAAGAAGAGCAAAAAAAAGAGTGTTGCTTCCAGATCCTAAGTTTAATGATCAACTAGTAACACGTTTTGTAAATAACCTAATGCTAGACGGTAAAAAGTCTATAGCTTTTAAAGTATTTTACGATGCCATTGATATTGTAGAACAACGTAAGCAAGACGAAGAAAAAGCCGCTTTAGAAATTTGGAAAGACGCCCTATCAAACGTAATGCCTCACGTAGAAGTACGTAGCAGACGTGTAGGGGGAGCCACTTTTCAAATCCCAATGCAAATTAGACCCGATAGAAAAATTTCTATGGCCATTAAATGGATGATTCAATACACCAAAAAACGTAATGAAAAATCTATGGCACAACGCTTAGCTAATGAAATATTAGCTGCTGCAAAAGAAGAGGGTGGAGCTGTTAAAAAACGTGTAGATACACACAAAATGGCCGAAGCTAATAAAGCATTCTCACATTTTAGATTTTAACATAATATAGAATGGCAAGAGATTTAAAGTATACTAGAAATATAGGTATTGCTGCGCATATTGATGCAGGTAAAACAACTTGTACAGAGCGCATCTTATATTATACAGGTGTAAGTCACAAAATTGGAGAGGTACACGATGGTGCCGCTACCATGGATTGGATGGAGCAAGAACAAGAACGTGGTATTACCATTACTTCTGCCGCTACACATTGTGTTTGGCCTTATAGAGATCAAGATTATCGTGTAAACATTATTGATACACCTGGTCACGTAGATTTTACTGTAGAAGTAGAACGTTCATTACGTGTATTAGATGGTATGGTGGCGCTATTTAGTGCCGTTGATGGTGTAGAGCCTCAATCTGAAACAGTTTGGCGTCAAGCGGATAAATATAAAGTTCCTCGTTTGGGATTTGTTAATAAAATGGACCGTCAAGGTTCAGATTTCTTTAATGTGTGTAAACAAGTTAAAGAAATGTTAGGTGGTAACCCAGTTCCGTTACAAGTACCAATTGGTGACGAAATGGATTTTAAAGGTGTTGTTGACTTAATTTCAAAAAAAGCAATTGTTTGGAATGAAGAAGATAAAGGAATGACTTTTAATGAAATTCCAATTCCAGAAGAATTAATTGAGGATGTTGATAAATACCGTGCCCAATTAGTAGAAGCTGTAGCAGAATACGATGATGAATTGATGGAAAAATTCTTTGAAGATGAAGATTCTATCACAGAAGACGAAATAATTGCTGCACTTAGAGCTGCTACAATAGATATGAGCATCATACCTATGATGTGTGGTTCTGCTTTTAAAAATAAAGGAGTTCAAGCTATGCTAGACGCTGTTATGCGATACTTACCTTCTCCTTTAGATATTGATGCTATTGAAGGTATAAATCCAGATACAGAAGAACCTGCTTTTAGAAAACCAAATGTAAATGAACCTTTTTCAGCTTTAGCCTTTAAAATTGCTACAGATCCTTTTGTAGGTCGTTTAGCCTTTTTTAGAGCTTATTCAGGGTTTTTAGATGCAGGCTCATACGTATTGAATAATCGTTCTGGTAAAAAAGAACGTATTTCACGTATTTATCAAATGCACTCTAACAAACAAGAACCTCTTAAAAGAATTGAAGCTGGAGATATTGGTGCTGCTGTCGGTTTTAAAGATATTAAAACAGGAGATACTTTAACAGATATAAAACATCCTATTGTTTTAGAGTCAATGTCTTTCCCTGCACCAGTTATTGGTATTGCAGTAGAGCCAAAAACAAAAGCAGATGTCGATAAGTTAGGTGTTGCTTTAGGTAAATTAGCCGAAGAAGATCCAACATTTGTTGTAAAATCTGATGAAGCCTCTGGGCAAACAATTATCTCTGGAATGGGCGAATTGCACTTAGAGATTATTGTAGATCGTTTAAAACGCGAGTTTAAAGTTGAAGTTAACGAGGGGCAACCTCAAGTAGAATATAAAGAAGCCTTAACCAAAGTTGCTGATCACCGTGAAGTTTATAAAAAACAATCTGGTGGCCGTGGTAAATTTGGTGATATTATTTTTGAAATTGGCCCAGCCGATGAAGAAGAAGCTAAAGTAGGTGGTCTTCAATTTGTTGATAAAGTTAAAGGCGGACGCATTCCAAAAGAATTTATACCAGCTGTTCAAAAAGGATTTAAACAAGCTATGGTAAACGGTCCTTTGGCCGGATACGCTATGGATAGTATGAAAGTTACTTTAAAAGACGGTTCATATCATCCTGTAGATTCAGATGCTTTATCATTTGAGTTGGCTGCTAAATTAGGCTACAGAGCTGTAGCAAAAGCGGCAGGTGCCGTAATATTAGAACCTATTATGAAACTTGAAGTAGTAACACCCGAAGTAAATATGGGTGATATTGTAGGCGATTTAAACCGTCGTCGTGGTCAAGTAAATAGTATGGATGACAGAGCAGGTGCGAAAGTTATTAAAGCCAATGTGCCTTTATCAGAAATGTTTGGATATGTAACAACTTTAAGAACTTTGTCTTCTGGTCGTGCCACATCAACAATGGAGTTTTCACATTATCAAGAAACGCCTTCTAACATATCAGAAGAAGTTATTAAAAAAGCAAAAGGAGAGTAGTCTAAATTATATAAGATGAGTCAAAAAATTAGAATAAAATTAAAATCTTACGATTACAATTTAGTAGATAAGTCTGCAGAAAAAATCGTAAAAACAGTAAAGAGTTCTGGAGCTATTATCAATGGTCCAATTCCTTTACCAACACACAAAAAGATTTTTACAGTTTTACGTTCGCCACACGTAAACAAAAAATCTAGAGAACAATTTCAATTGTGCTCTTACAAACGTTTGTTAGATATCTACAGTTCATCATCAAAAACAATTGATGCTTTGATGAAATTAGAGTTACCAAGCGGTGTAGAAGTAGAAATTAAAGTATAAGTAAATAAGTAATTAAATTAATAATTAATATATGTCTGGGTTAATAGGAAAGAAAATCGGAATGACAAGCCTCTTCGACGAGAATGGTAAAAATATACCATGTACCGTTGTTCAAGCGGGTCCTTGCGTAGTTACCCAAGTCAGAACCAAAGCGGTTGACGGGTATGAAGCGTTACAACTTGGTTTCGATGACACAACAGATAAGCATACTACTAAAGCGCTTAAAGGGCACTTTAAAAAAGCAGGATCTGTATCTAAAAAACGTGTTGTTGAGTTCCAAGGATTTGAAGAAGAGTATAAATTAGGAGACTCTATTGATGTAACTCATTTTGAAGAAGGTGAGTTTGTTGATGTATCGGGTACTTCTAAAGGAAAAGGATTTCAAGGAGTTGTTAAACGTCACGGTTTTGCCGGCGTTGGACAAGCAACACACGGTCAACACAACCGTTTACGTGCTCCAGGATCTATTGGTGCAGCCTCTTATCCTGCACGCGTTTTTAAAGGAATGCGTATGGCAGGTAGAATGGGTGGTGAAAAAGTGAAAGTTCAAAATTTGAGAGTTTTAAAAGTAGTTCCAGAAAAAAACCTTTTAGTAATAAAAGGAGCCATTCCAGGACACAATAACTCTTATGTAATAATTGAGAAATAATGAAGGTAGCTGTTTTAGACAATACAGGAAAAGACACTGGTAGAAAAGTAGAGCTATCGGATGCTATTTTTGGGATAGAACCTAACAATCACGCTGTTTATTTAGATGTAAAGCAACACTTGGCTAATAAAAGACAAGGAACGCATAAATCTAAAGAACGTGCAGATATTGTGGGAAGTACCAGAAAAATTAAGAAACAAAAAGGTACAGGTACCGCTAGAGCGGGAAGTATTAAATCTCCTATTTTTAGAGGTGGTGGACGTGTTTTTGGACCAAGACCTAAAGATTATAGTTTTAAATTGAATAAAAATTTAAAACGTTTGGCACGTAAATCGGCCTTATCTATGAAAGCAAAAGAGAATAATGTAATTATTTTAGAAGACTTCAGTTTTGACACACCTAAAACTAAAAACTTTATTCAAGTTTTAAAGGCTTTAAGCATAGAAGATAAAAAATCAATGTTTGTGTTGGGAGCGTCAAATAATAATGTATATTTGGCATCACGTAATTTAAAGAGA
>JASFYX010000048.1:0-36574 GCA_045046885.1 Flavobacteriaceae bacterium | reverse complement strand
CGTTTCCAAATTAAACTATACAATCTATCTTGATCAAAATCTACCGACACGCTTTGCGTACCCAAGTTTGTTGGGCGAATAGCCTCATGCGCTTCTTGAGCGCCCTTTGCTTTTGTTTTAAAAACTCTGGTTTTTGAATATTGCGCACCATAATTAGCCGTAATGACTTCTGCTGCTGCATTTTTAGCATCATTTGATAAATTTAAACTATCGGTACGCATATAAGTAATCAAACCTGCTTCGTATAATTTTTGTGCCATCAACATGGTTTTAGCTACTGGAAAACCTAATTTCCGCGAAGCTTCTTGTTGTAAAGTGGAAGTCGTAAATGGTGGTGCAGGTGATTTTTTAGCCGGTTTTGTTTGTAAGTCGGCTACTTTAAATGTCGCGCCAATACTTTTATTTAAAAAGGTTTCTGCCTCTTCAATAGTATTAAAATTACTCGGTAATTTAGCTTTAAATTTCTGTCCTTTTTCGTTTAAAAATTCGGCATCAACTCTATAAGAAGCTTTTGGTACAAAATTATCTATAGACGCTTCGCGCTCTACAATTAAACGTACAGCAACAGATTGTACACGCCCTGCCGATAAACCGCCTTTTACCTTTCGCCATAAAACAGGCGACAATTCGTAACCCACCAAACGGTCTAAAACACGACGCGCTTGTTGCGCGTTGACTAAATTATAATCTATATCTCGCGGATTTTCTACTGCATTTAAGATAGCCGACTTGGTTATTTCGTGAAAAACAATCCGTTTTGTTTTGTCTTTATCGAGTTTTAATTGGGTGAATAAATGCCAAGCAATGGCTTCTCCTTCGCGATCTTCATCACTCGCTAACCAAACAGTTTCAGATTTTTTGGCCAAGTTTTTTAACCTTCTTACAACATCTCTTTTATCTTGAGAAACAATGTATTTGGGCTTAAAATCGCCTTCTAAATCAATACCTATTTCTTTAGAAGGGAGATCGGCAATATGCCCATAACTCGATTCGACCTGAAATTCTTTTCCTAAATATTTTTCTATAGTTTTGGCTTTCGCCGGAGATTCTACAATAACTAAATTCTTCGCCATTCTTTCGTTTTAATTATGCTGCAAAAGTATATAGATTTTTTTTATATCAAATTTTAAGCTTGTTTTTTTAATTTTTTATTACCTTTGCTTTAGCCATCTTATTCATTTTCACCATTATGAGGAAACTTTTATTTTCAGTATTGCTGATAATTTCAATTTTAAAAATTCAAGCCCAAACCTACACACCTATGCTTGAAAATGGTAAAATTTGGAATATGACCTACGAAACGTGGACGGTAGGGATCCCCAGTAGTACAGTTACCACGCTTTACGGCTATTTTATTGATGGTACTACAACTTTTAACAGCACATCTTACTATATATTAAGAGATTCGCGCAATACTACTGTTTATTATCTAAGAGAAGATGTCGCCAATAAAAAAGTGTATCTATATGACACTAATACAAGCACAGAAAAACTGCTGTACGATTTTAATGTCCAAATAGGCGATGTGTTTAACACCGATAAAATAAATATTTCTTTTACAAGTACAGAAAGAACCGTTGTGGCTACGGGTACCGAAATGAAATTTGGTATCAATACTAAATATTATACACTCGCCAGCCCGGGTAACAGCAATTGTCTAAAAGTTTACGAAGGCATAGGTTTTTCGCCCGAAGGTTTGATAGACGACCCTATTAATTGTACAACTTTCGACCCCAATTACAGATATATTTTAACAAATATCAATCAGACATTGGCAGTAGATAATTTTATCAAAGACAAAGTTTTTATTTTTTATGACGCCCGTACCCAGCAGATTAATCTGAATAATGCCAACAAATTGTTTAACATTAAAGTTTATTCTACTCTAGGACAAAAGGTTATAGACAGCCCAATAAAAGGCACTCTAAACATATCACAGTTAAAAAAAGGACTTTATTTTTATACTTTAAGTTTAAACAAGACCATACTTAAAGGTAAGTTTTTTATTTATTGATACGATGACTTTGAGTCATCGTATCAATATATCATAAGCCCTAACAGGTTTGGAAATCTGTTAGGGCTAAATCCAAACTTTAGTTTATTTCAAAAAATTACTAGCTGTATTTTGTTACAATAAGACAAATACTTCTTTTTAAAAAAAATTATTGAAATACGCCGTCCAGTTAGGGACGCAATATGGCTAAAATCAATAATTTCGATACGTCCTTGTGCCGTAGGTACAACATATCGCTCTATTTGCCATACCGCATTTTTAACAAAACTTTCACCTGCCAATATGTCATATTTTTATACAATTGGTTGTATCTTTGCACAAATTAAATATATGGCGACAGAAAATATCATTGAAGAAAAAAAACAAGGGCAAGCCCTTATTACCGATACAAAAAAAGGAAATACAAAAAAGCTTTTTATAGAGAGCTACGGTTGTCAGATGAATTTAAACGACAGCGAAATTGTAGCGGCTATCTTATTGGATGCTGGTTTTAATACCACTCCGCATCTTGAAGAAGCCGATTTGGTTTTGGTTAACACCTGCTCCATCCGCGAAAAAGCCGAACAAACCGTGCGCAAGCGTTTAGAAAAATACAATGCCATAAAAAAAATAAACCCTACTATGAAAGTGGGTGTTTTGGGCTGTATGGCAGAACGCTTAAAACACCAGTTTTTAGAAGAAGAAAAGATAGTCGATTTGGTTGTAGGTCCCGATGCTTATCGTGATTTACCCAATCTGGTAGAAGAAGTTGAAGCCGGTAGAGAGGCTGTAAACGTCATCCTTTCTAAAGAAGAAACCTATGCCGATGTGTCGCCTGTGCGTTTAAACACCAACGGCGTTTCGGCTTTTGTTTCAATTACAAGAGGCTGCGATAATATGTGTACTTTTTGTGTTGTGCCTTTTACCAGAGGACGCGAACGGAGTCGTGACCCACAAAGCATTCTTAAAGAAATTCAGGAATTAGCCGATAAAAATTTTAAAGAAGTTACCCTGCTCGGTCAGAATGTTGACAGTTATTTGTGGTATGGTGGCGGTTTAAAAAAGGATTTTAACAAAGCTACCGATATGGCGCAAGCTACGGCGGTAGATTTTGCCCAATTGCTCGATTTATGTGCGATTAATTTCCCTGAATTGCGATTTAGATTTTCTACTTCAAATCCGCAAGATATGCACTTAGATGTATTACACGTTATGGCTAAACACGACAATATTTGTAAATACATTCACTTGCCCGTTCAATCAGGCAGTACGGCTGTCCTTGAACGGATGAACAGACATCACACACGCGAAGAATATATTTCTTTAATTGACAATATCCGTAAAATTTTACCCGATTGTGCCATTTCACAAGACATGATTGCGGGGTTCTGTGGTGAAACCGAAGCAGAACATCAAGAAACCCTATCGTTGATGGAATATGTTAAATACGATTTTGGTTTTATGTTTGCTTATTCAGAACGCCCCGGAACACCTGCGGCCAAAAGAATGCCGGACGATGTCCCTCAAGAAATCAAAAAACGACGCTTAACAGAAATTATTCAGCTACAACAAAAGCACGGCTTATACCGAATGCAACAATTTATCGGGCAAACCGTAGAAGTATTGATAGAAGGTAATTCTAAAAAATCTGATACCCACTGGATGGGTCGCAATTCGCAAAACGCCGTAGTTGTTTTTCCTAAAACAGGCAACGAAACTATTGGTGATTTTGCTCATGTTTTAGTTGAAAATTGCACCTCTGCAACTTTAATAGGTGTTAAAAAATAAGACTATGGAAAATTCATTACAAGCTATAAAACAACGATTTGGCATCATTGGTAACGATTTGTTACTCAACCGTGCCATAGAAAAAGCCATGCGTGTTTCCGCTACAAATATTTCGGTTTTGGTAACTGGAGAAAGTGGCGTAGGTAAAGAAAGTATCCCAAAAATTATTCATCAATTATCGCACAGAAAACACGCCAATTATATTGCCGTAAACTGTGGTGCCATACCCGAAGGGACTATTGATTCAGAATTATTTGGACATGAAAAAGGCGCTTTTACAGGCGCTACCCAAACCCGAAAAGGATATTTTGAGGTAGCCGATGGCGGTACCATTTTTTTAGATGAAGTAGGCGAATTGCCTTTAACTACACAAGTAAGATTATTACGTGTTTTAGAAAATGGCGAATTTATAAAAGTGGGTTCTTCAAAAGTTCAAAAAACCGATGTAAGAATTGTGGCAGCTTCTAATATTAACATACCTGAAGCCATCCATAAAAGCAAGTTTAGAGAAGATTTGTATTACCGATTAAGTACTATTGAAATCTCTTTACCGCCTTTGCGCAACCGCAAGACTGATATTCATTTATTGTTTAGAAAATTCGCTTCAGACTTTGCGCAAAAATACCGCATGCCCACACTAAGGTTAGAGCCCGATGCCGTGACTCTTTTAGAGAATTACAATTGGCCAGGCAACATCAGGCAACTGCGTAATATTGCCGAGCAACTATCTGTTATTGAGAAAAATAGAAGTGTTAATGCTGCTTTATTAAAACAATATTTACCAAACCAAAATAATTTACCAGCAATTATTGACGGTAAAATTAAAGATGGTGATTTTGCTAACGAACGCGAAATTCTTTATAAAGTTTTATTCGATATGCGTCAAGACATAAATGATCTTAAAAAATTAACCTCCAGTTTAATTAACAGTAGTGTTAGCAATCCTGAGGTTGAAGATAATAAACATCTCATCAACAAATTGTACAGTACTTCAAAAACTGAGCAAGATTATGACAATTCTGTTGAGATAATCCCGGCAACAGAAAACGAATCCTTTTCGCAAGCGCATCACTTTAACGATGCCGAAACTATTGAGCCTGCTCAATCTTTACAAGACAGAGAAGTTGAAATGATAAAAGATGCACTCGAACGCAACAACGGCAAACGCAAATTGGCGGCACAAGAATTGGGTATTTCAGAACGAACGCTCTATAGAAAAATTAAACAATTCGATTTATAACCATAAAAACAATCAATTGTCCTCTTGAGAAGACTTTAGGGGTATTTTTGAATTTAAAATTCAGAATTATTGATATCTTTGAAATCCGATAAGTAAAAGTTAAAGAAAAATATGTCTCAAAAAATAAAACACTTTTTAAATACCATAATTATTGTTGTTTTAATTTTAACTACAACCCAAAGTTGTGGCGTGTATTCTTTTACAGGAGGCAGTACAGGCGATGCTAAAACAATTCAGATAGATTATTTTCCTAATAATGCCATACTTGTTGAACCCAGACTGAGTCAAGAATTCACGCTGGCTTTACAAGATTTATTTTTAAGACAAACCAATTTAAATCTCACAAAATCTAACGGTGATTTACAATTTGAAGGTGAAATTACCCGATACCGCATAGAACCTATAACGGCTACAGCACAACAAACCGCCGCTCAAAACAGACTGACAATTGTTGTTAACGTCCGGTTTTTTAACAAATTAAAAGAGGAAGATAATTTTGAACAATCTTTTAGTTTTTATTACGATTTTGACGCCAATACACAATTGACAGGCACAATTGTAGATGATGCTTTTAAAGTTATTTTTGAACGCATAACACAAGATATTTTTAACGCTTCTGTTGCCAAATGGTAAATTTATGACAACTGCAGATTTTAATAATATTTTAAGTCGGCCAGACACTATTAACACTGCGTTGACAAACAAAATTGAAGACGTCATAGAGGTGTATCCTTATTTTCAAACAGCACGCATACTTCATTTAAAAGGATTGCAAAAACAAGACAGTTTTAAATTTAATGTGGCTTTAAAAAAGACAGCTGCTTATGCTACAGACCGCAGTGTTTTATTCGATTTTATTGTTTCAAATAAATCTAATAAGGTGTTAGAATCCGCGCCAAGCACATTGGAAAATATCACTAAACTTCATAAAGATATTAGTCAACCGAAAGAGGAATCGCTTAAAATTGTCAAAGACATTTTGAATATTGGCAAGCCTATTTCTTTCCACAAAGAAGAAAAACACTCATTTGACGAATGGTTGCAATTAGAAAGTCTACAGCCGATTAAAAGAAATACACCTCAAAAAGATTTTGATTTAATAGACGCATTTATAAAATCAAATCCTAAAATAAAGCCCGTTAAAAGTACTGGAGAAAACAAAAAATTAACCGAAAGTGTTCAAGAAAACCCGGCACTAATGACGGAAACTTTAGCCAGAGTGTACTTAGAACAAAATAAATACGAAAAAGCACTACAAGCTTATAAGATATTAAGTTTGAAATATCCAGAAAAAAGTAGTTTCTTTGCAGACCGAATTAAAGCAATAAAATTTTTACAAAAAAATAATAAATTAACATCATGACTTACACATTTTTCTTAGTCTTAATAATAATTGTAGCTGCTCTACTCGTTTTAGTAATTATGGTTCAAAACCCAAAAGGAGGCGGATTATCATCTTCATTTGGTGGTGGTGGTACCCAAGCTATGGGGGGCGTTCAAAATACAACCAACTTTTTAGACAAAAGTACTTGGTATTTATTTGCCATTTTATTAGGGCTTATATTACTCTCTAACTTTGCTATTATTAAAAAAGGTGGCAGTACCAATTCTCAAGTTCAACAAAAATTAGAAGACACACAATTACCCCTACAGGAAGATAAAAAATTAGCAGATCCAATTAGCACAACACCAGCCAAAACGGTTCCTGTAAAAAAGGATAATAAATAAAAAATACCTTTTTTAAAATATTAAAAATGCCAATGTGAAATGACACGTTGGCATTTTTTATTTGGTATTGGCAGAGAATTTGCTTTGGCATAATTTCTGACTAACTAAAATAGCAATTAACTTAAAATTTTTTATATAAAATGAGCAAATTAAACATCAAACCATTAGCAGATCGCGTTTTAGTTGAACCACAAGCTGCCGAAACAAAAACAGCTTCTGGTATCATTATACCAGATTCTGCAAAAGAAAAACCACAACAAGGAAAAGTTGTAGCCGTTGGCAATGGCACCAAAGACGAACCCATGACTGTTAAAGTTGGCGATACCGTCCTTTACGGAAAATATGCTGGTACCGAATTAAAACTAGAAGGTAACGATTATCTAATAATGAAAGAGAGCGATATTTTTGCTATTCTTTAAATCCTAAAAATAATAATCCAAAATTTTAAAAAAATAAATTATGGCAAAAGATATAAAATTTGATATTGATGCACGCGATGGTATAAAACGTGGTGTAGATGCATTAGCTAACGCAGTAAAAGTAACGCTAGGTCCAAAAGGACGCAATGTTATTATTGGCAAAGCTTTTGGTGGCCCTCAAATTACTAAAGATGGTGTAACTGTTGCAAAAGAAATTGAATTGGAAGATGCTCTTGAAAATATGGGCGCTCAAATGGTAAAAGAAGTCGCTTCTAAAACCAACGATTTGGCTGGTGATGGTACAACTACCGCAACTGTTTTAGCACAAGCTATTGTAAAAGAAGGTTTGAAAAATGTGGCTGCTGGCGCCAATCCTTTAGATTTAAAACGTGGCATTGACAAAGCTGTTACAGCTGTTGTTACAGACTTAAAAGTACAATCTAAAGAAGTCGGTAACAAATCAGACAAAATTAAACAAGTAGCTTCTATCTCTGCCAATAATGACGAAACAGTAGGCGATTTAATTGCCGAAGCCTTTGCCAAAGTAGGTAAAGAAGGTGTTATTACCGTAGAAGAAGCTAAAGGGATGGAGACTTACGTGGATATAGTAGAAGGTATGCAATTTGACCGTGGTTATTTATCACCTTATTTTGTAACCGATACTGAAAAAATGATTACCGATTTAGAAGCGCCTTATATTTTATTGTACGATAAAAAAATATCTACAATGAAAGATTTACTCCCTGTTTTAGAACCTGTTGCTCAAACAGGAAAGCCCCTTTTAATTATTGCCGAAGATATTGACGGCGAAGCTTTAGCTACTTTAGTAGTTAACAAATTACGCGGAGCGTTAAAAATTGCGGCTGTAAAAGCCCCAGGTTTTGGCGATAGAAGAAAAGCGATGTTAGAAGATATTGCCATCCTAACAGGCGGTACAGTTATTTCTGAAGAACGTGGTTTTACTTTAGAAGCAACCACTATAGACATGTTAGGTACTGCAGAACGTGTTACAATAGATAAAGACAATACAACTGTTGTTAATGGCTCTGGAAAATCTGAAGACATTAAAGCACGTGTAGGTCAAATTAAATCTCAAATAGAAACAACTACTTCAGATTACGATAAAGAAAAATTGCAAGAACGCTTGGCTAAATTAGCTGGCGGTGTAGCTGTTTTGTATGTAGGAGCTCCTAGCGAAATTGAAATGAAAGAGAAAAAAGATCGTGTAGATGACGCTTTACACGCAACGCGTGCCGCAATTGAAGAAGGTATTGTTGCTGGAGGTGGTGTGGCTTTATTGAGAACTGCAACTTCTCTTGATGCTGTCGCTACAGAAAATAATGACGAAGCGACTGGTGTAAAAATATTAAAACGTGCTGTTGAAGAACCTTTACGTCAAATTGTAGAAAACGCTGGTGCCGAAGGCTCTGTAATCGTTTCTAAAGTTCTTGAAGGTAAAAAAGATTTTGGCTTCAATGCTAAAACCGATGAATACGTTAATATGTTTAAAGCCGGTATTATAGATCCTACCAAAGTAACTAGAATTGCGCTTGAAAACGCTGCTTCTGTGGCAGGGATGATTCTTACAACCGAATGTGCTTTAGTAGATATTAAAGAAGATGCTCCTGCTGGCGGCGGAATGCCTCCAATGGGTGGTGGCGGAATGCCCGGTATGATGTAAAAGTCATTCCGACAGAGGAACAAAGTGACGACGAGGAATCTCTAAACTAATGTTACCGTTGCCCTTCGACTCCGCTCAGGGTGACACTTAAAAGAATGACAAACAAATAAAAATCCGCTGAGAAATTTTCTCGGCGGATTTTTTTATACTATATAAATAGCAATGGATTCCGTGTCAAGCACGGAATGACATCCATTTATTTAATGATTCTCTTTGTACTTCCACAAGTCAGCATTTTACTGCCGTAATAAGGATTTTTAATAGCCGCATCTGTACTGAGCCAAAAGCCGCCTTTAAAATCGTTGGCCATAGGGCAAAATTGCACCATGACTTTTTGGTTGACACCAAAACCCTCAACCAAATGAATCATATTTTTTGAAACTTCTAAAAATACTTGACGTTGTTGTGCTAGGGTTTTACTTTTTACTAATTTATTTAATTGCGTCTTCAACAAAGGTTTATCTGTCATCCAAATACTATGAGAAGCTGCTCTTTTTAGCAAGCCCATGTCGCCTTTATTAAGTGCCATTAAAGTAGCTTTGGCGGCGGTAATAGAGGCAACAGAATCTGAAGCAACCAAAGCATCTTTTAAATTATTATAAGCTGTATAAATTGCTGTTATTTGTGTTTTAAAAACAGGATTTATATCTTTCATTAAAGGTTCAACTTCAATAATCTTGGCCACAACAGGTTTGGCTTCTTTTACTTTTGGCGTTTCTTTTTTGTTTTGGCAACTCATAAAAAGGAGCATTAAAAACGACACGGAATATAGGACAGATTTTTTCATAGTATTAAATTTTACACAAAAATAAGATTTAAGATTATAAAACATAAAATTAAGCGGTAAAAAGTTTATTATAAATATGTTAAAATTAATTGACATTGATTATAAAAAAGTCTAGCTTCGCTTATCGTACGATATAAGCAATTGAAACTGATTATATTTTACCTGTTGTATACAATCCACAAACATCATAATCTATGAAAAAAGATGAATTTTTTAAGAACCAATCACATCTAACTAGTGCTAAAATTAAAATTTTTGAAGAGTATATAAAAGGTTATTTACCAAAACTTTTAATGACATTTGAAACTTGTATTATTGCCGATTTATTTTGTGGCCCAGGAAAAAACGGAAAGAATAGTGGTAGTCCACTTATTCTAATTAATACAATTAACGACTTGTTACATTCAAAACATTTTTCAAATAAAAAATTAAAGATATATATACTCTTCAACGATCAAAATAAAGAAAATATTGATAACCTTGAAAAAGAATTAGTAAAAACAAAATACAATAAAAATATCTTAAGTGTAACAACAAAAAATGAAAACTATGAAGATTATATTGAGAAGTTTATAAAAAGGCTCGAAAATAATAAGACTCCAAAATTTATTTTTTTAGATCCGTTTACTTACTCAAATGTTAAAATGGAAGATTTAAAAAAACTTATCAATTTACCGCATACAGAAGTATTACTTTTTATACCAATTTTTCATTCATATCGTTTTGCAAGTACAAGATTTGAAAAGCGACATAAAACAAGAAAATTTATTGAAGAATTCACTTCAAAAGGCATTTATAATTATGATAATATTATAGAGTTTATGTTATCTGTTAGAGAACAATTAATTACAAAGTTATCTTTGGAGTTCGTAAGACCTGTATTATTAGACGGTGGTGGAAGTAAGAATTCATTGTTCCTATTGACCAAACACCAAAAGGGTATGTTATTAATGAATAAAGTTGTTTTTAAGAATTCAGATGATGGAATACGTTTATCTATAGATAATCTTTATCAAGACTTATTGTTTAAACCAGAAGAAGTATCTACGTTTGTTGATAAATTTAAAAATTGCATTGTTGAAAAATTAAAACAAAAAAATCTATCAAACAAACAGATTGTAGACTACACAATTCAAAAAGGGCTTTTGCCAAAGCATTCAAAAAAAATCCTTATAGAATTATACTCAAATGGAAAAATAAAAGTATTTGATGAATTTGAAAATGAGATAACCAATAAGACTAAATGGAATATAGCAGAAAAAATCAATACAAAAATAATTTTTAAATGGCTTTAAAATAATAACTTTGCAAGATGAGAACTACAAAAATAGAATGGACAGAACAAACTTGGAACCCTTCGATAGGCTGCAACAAAGTAAGTGCAGGTTGTAAGAATTGTTATGCCGAAACTATGTCAAGACGCTTAAAGGCAATGGGGACAAAGGGTTATGAAAATGGTTTTGAATTTTCTATTTTACCAGAAAGGCTACAACAGCCTTTAAAAATAAAGAAGCCAACAAAATTTTTTGTTAATTCAATGAGTGATTTATTTCACGAGAATATGCCTTTTGAATATCTTGATATGGTATTTGATATAATTAGAAAGACACCCCATCATACGTATCAAATATTAACAAAAAGAGAGAAAATTATGGCTGATTATCTAAAGAATAAAATTTTGCCAAAAAATATATGGTTAGGAGTATCAGTTGAAAATTCTAAAACTAAATATAGAATTGATTATTTAAGAGACATTAAAGCAAGTATTCGCTTTATTTCTATGGAACCTTTATTAGAAAATGTAGGAAATTTGAATTTGAAAGATATTCATTGGGTAATTGTTGGGGGGGAAAGTGGAGTAAAAGCAAGACCAATGGAAACTAAATGGGCAACGTCCATAAAGAATCAATGCAACGAACAGAATGTGGCATTTTTCTTTAAACAATGGGGGACTTGGGGAGCAGATGGCATAAGAAGAAGTAAAAAATCTAATGGAAGGGAATTAAATGGTCAAATATATAATGAATATCCTGAATTAATTTCCGAATATTTTGAATAAATATTGTGTAGAATAAAGTGTACAAACCAAAATTCTACCCCTCCAGCAACTCCTCTGTACTAATACAATCAAAAGCTTTTTTGTGTTTATATTTTCTAATGATAAGGCGGTTGCCTTTGTCGTAGGTAAAATAACTCGACGCCCAACTCAAACCGACCATAATTTTATTTTTAAACCCGCTGATAGACATTAAATGCACGGTTGACCAAATAAACCAAGCTAAAATACCCCAAATATGCAGTTTGCCAAAGTCGGCTACGGCGCTTTTTTTACCAATAGTGGCCAAAGAACCTTTGTAGCGATATATAAAAGGTTGCCATTTATTTTTTGGTTTCAATAAATTTTTAGCCAAATGTGTCCCTTGTTGGTTGGCCACTGGTGCTACCATAGGATGCCCTTTGGGATAAGCGTCGGTTTTCATTAAAGCCACATCGCCAATAGCAAAAATACTATCAGCTCCTTTTACAGCATTAAAAGCGTCAACTTCTAACCTATTACCACGTCGTACAATATCAGGTTGTAAGCCTTTTGGGAAAGTCCCTTTTACACCGGCTGTCCAAATTAAATTGGTTGTTTTAAGCATCTTGCCATTAGATAATTTTACGGTGAGACCGTCGTAAGATTGTACCGCTACGTCGCGATGGACTTGCACCTTAAATCGTTCTAAATCTTTGAGTGAATTTCTTGACGATTTGTCGCTCAACATCGGTAATATTCTGGGCGAAGCGCTTATTAAATGAATCTTTAATGGATACTCTTTAAGCTCTGTATAATCTTTTGGGAAGACGTATTTTTTAAATTCAGACAAAGCACCCGCCATTTCTACACCGGCAGGCCCTGCCCCTACAATAACAACGGTAGTATTGGCTTCTTTTTCTTCGGATAAGGACACGTCAACAGCGGTTTCGAGGTGCTGTAAAATCATACTGCGAATAGCCAAGGCTTCGTGAATGGATTTTAATCCCACGCTGTTTTCAGCCACGTCTTGCATGCCATAAAAATTATTGACACTCCCTGTAGCAATAACCAAATAATCATAACTCAAGGTGCCTTTATCTGTTAAAATACATTTTTCTTGCGGTTGTATTTTTTGTACTTCGACCATTCTAAAAAAAGTATTTTTATAATCGCGTACAATTTTACGTGTAGGGAACACAATAGCATCGGGCTCTAAACCACTTGTTGCCACTTGATACAATAGGGGTTGAAACTGATGAAAATTATTTTTATCGAGAATGACTATTTGGTATTTTGAGTGTTTTAGCCTTCTAGCTAATTGCAATCCGGCAAATCCAGAGCCGATAATGACAAGGCGTGGCAAATTACTTTCGGGTATAAACAGTGGTAGTTGGGACATGTTAAGAATTTTTCGATATGTCTTTGGTCATTAAAAAAGTACAATCTTTACAAGTTGCGACACAAATGAAATGTTAATTATAATGGCGATTAGCGTCACTTTTTAGCATAAAAAAACCACCCAAAGGTGGTTTTTTAAATTGTAAACTAGTTTTGAAAATTAATTGGCGGATACCATATCAAAATCAACCGTCATTTCGTCTTGAGCTGTCATTTGCATGTTGCCCATATTGCTATCGTTTCCGGTACTGTTCATCGTATAACCATCGGCTTCAGCTATAATAGTATAAATGCCTGCAGGAATACCAATCATTTGATAATGGCCGGTAGCGTCTGTATGTGTTGATGTATAAACTTCACCATTTTGCATAAGGCTGATATTAACATCGGCTAAACCGTCTGTACCCATATGTACAAAGCCCGAAATAGTACCTGTTTCGGCTAAATTAACAAAACGCATAGTGGGGTTAAAAGTAAAGCCTGACATACTCATCATACCGTTACCCATACCTGAGCCCATACCAGAAAAACTAACGCCTTCTAACATAAACGAATGGTCTATATCAACATCCATTAAAAACTCGTTATCACTACCCATTTGGACGTTTACAAGATGATCTAAAGTAATGTCAATACTTCCTGTACCATCATTAAAACTCATACCACCGCCCATCATGCCACCTGACATGTTAGAGGAGTTGGTTTCATAAGTAAAGGTTTCGCCTGAATTCATTTGCATTTTTGTAGAAGATATGTACAAACGCACTGTATCGTAATCGCCTTCAGGAATAGTGGCCGTTGCCAAAACTTCTGTAATACCATTAACCATGTTTAACATGTTAAAGGTTTTTGTTTCATTCATTATGACAACAAATGAATTGGGGTCTGATGCCAAGCCTATTTCAACCTTATCAATGGTAATACTGGCTTCCATAAATTGATCGTAAGGCATTGGGGCATCTGTCAATTTGATACTTATACTTCCTGCATTTGTATCTAAATTTGAGTCTGTTGTTGAACAACTAACATTTATTGCTACTATAAATGATATTAAGATGTATTTTAAATTTTTCATTTTAATTTAATTTTTAATATTTTGTTTTTATTGTATTTTTTGAACGTTCAATGTCTTTTAGACCATTGATATTTAAAAAAGTTTTTTTAATCTTATTGTTTTTTTTGATTTACTATGAAATCATCAAAATCAAATTAAAAAAGATTGGTAAAGAATTTTAAAATTACAAGTTTGTAAAGGTGGGGAGTAACCTTGAAAATAGTCCTTTTTAAAGTTTTGATTAAGGATTGCTATTTCAATTTGTGGTATTAAACTAACAGTATAGTTTATTTTGTTAATTTCAATTTTATGTGACTTGTGAAATTGATGTGCTGTTCCTATTATTTGTGTGTTAGTACAACAAGATTTTTTCATCTGCATACTTCCATTTAAGGAAGATAAATCACAAGACATCGTCTTACAAGACGTTGCTTGACCTAAAAGAGAAAAAGACTGAATGTGGTTTTCGCACAGGTGAAAATTTAACACAAAACTTGTTGAAGCAAACAAAACCAACTGTGCTAAAACTATGGCAATAATATTATTTAATAGTCTGTTTTTCACGTAACAAAGATACTAAAAATAACCCTATCTATAAGGTAACAAATGTTACACAAAAGCTATTTTTGATTTGGTAACAATACTGTTTTTCAATATTTTAAAAAAAAACGATGTTGCATAATCTGTTTAAATTTACTTTGTTTTACCACTTATTTTTCTAATCGTCTTAGAACTCTGATAAAACAGCGTAAAACCACTTAAAATAGTGAGCATTCCTAAAATAGAAAAGCCTCTTAAAATCCAATTGTTAATATTGTCTCGTGTATCGTAATCCATTACGTGTAGCATCCACAACCAATCAAACAAGCGCCATTGGCCATTGCGTATTTTTTCAAACCGTCCTAAATTGGCACTGATATAAATAACACTTTTAGAGGGGTGTTTAAATGTTACGGCCCAAGCGGGCAACGGATTTTCACGATATTGATAATGTTCTTTGATATTTTTTTTTGTAACGTATTCTACCTTATCAACATCATTGTTGGGTTTAAATATTTGTTTGGCAAAACCAACGGCTTCTTCTTTGTTTAATGGTGCTCTTAACTGTCCTGTTTTGGCATTAACCATTACCAAACTATTATCGGTATATATACGATAAACCGTTTTGCCTAATACATTAGCCAAATGTATTCCGGTTACGTTTACTTTTTCTAATCCTGCACTTTTAATAGCGTCGTTTGGCGACAATAAACTATCAACAACACTTATTTTTGTATTGGGAAAATTGACTAAATGATCACCATGAATATGATCTATATTGGTCCAACTAAAATACAAACCGCCAATTGTCCACAAAAAAAACTGAATTCCTATAAATAGACCCATATAGCGATGGGTCTTCCTGACATAATATTGAGGGCTTTTCATAAATGTTTTGTTAGTTAGTATTTGTTAAATATATAGAAAATTATTTTAAAGCGAATCTAATATTTGCGCAACCCACTGTTTAATTAAAACCTTATCGCGTTTAGTCAATTTAGCATTGCTATGAATTAAAGTATAAGAAAAAAGAGGCATTTCAGCATCGCTAACCTGACTCTTTATAGATTTGAGCTTCCCTTTAAGTTTTCTATTTGAATAACTGCCAATAGTGCTAAAATTGAGTTCCTTTTTCCCTTTTTCTATGTGATTTTCTAATAAAAAACCAATGGGTTGAATCTTATTATACCAAGGATAAACCGTGTTATTACTGTGACAATCGTAACATGAACGTTTAAAAATTTCTTGGACTTCTTGAGGTACAGTAAAGCTTTTAGTAATATCCGTATCTAATAATACTGTGCTCTTATTACGCTTTGCAGGTATAAACTGCATACCTACTAGCACAATAACAACAATTAAAATTAAACGCTTAGGCCACATTTAGTTTATCTGACTTTGTACATTACCACATGTAGGCATTTTACTGCCAAAAAACGGATTTTTAATTTCTTTGAATTCACTTAACCAAATAGCGCCTTTACCTTCTGCTGCCATAGGACAAAAATCTTTATAAAGCGTTTTTTCGGTTCCTAACAATACAATTAGGTCGTTAATATCTGTACTCAAATTTTCAAAGTGTTCCCTTTGATGAGCTATGGGGCTTTTGGCAATGTGCTCGGCTTGTTCTTTAGCATCTTCTACAATATCCATATAAGATTTATGCTCATCTTCCGATAATTTACTCATATCAAAAGCGTCAAAAGCTTTAAGCATAGTGTTGGCTGCTTTTGATGCTCCCGATTTATCGTCTGAGGCCAAAGCATTTTTTAACGATAGATAACCATCTAAAATAGGTGTTGTGGCTACATTTTTTTTAACTGTTAAAGCCGTTTTTTTAACACCATCCATATCTTTCATATTGCCGTTATGATTATTCATGTTTTTCATGTTATCCATGTTTTTCATCGGCATATCTTTGGCATGCTTATGACCATCATCATCGTGTTTTGTATTGTTTTTACACGCACTTAAAAAAAGTGTTGACAAGGCTAATACATAAATAGTTTTCTTCATTGTTTTTGTTTTTAAAGTTATTAATTAGTATTTTTTATTTGTTTTTATTCTTTGATATTTAAATTTTTACACTTCTCAATCTTAGTGAATTGGTTATAACTGAAACCGAGCTAAAACTCATAGCTAAAGCAGCAATTATCGGCGAAAGCAATATACCAAATACAGGGAATAATAATCCCGCAGCAATAGGTACACCTAAGATGTTATAGGCAAATGAGAAAAACAGATTTTGTTTGATATTTTTCATCACTGCGTGGCTTAAATTTTTAGCCTTAACAATACCTTGTAAATCGCCTTTAACCAAGGTTATTTCTGAACTTTCTATAGCTACATCGGTACCCGTACCCATAGCAATTCCTACTTGTGCTTGTGCCAATGCAGGCGCGTCATTTATACCATCACCTGCCATAGCTACTATTTTACCTTCGGCTTGTAATTTTTTAATAACATCCAATTTATCTTCAGGTAAACAGCCAGCTTTAAAGTCTGTTAAATGCAATTCGTCTGCTACAGCTTTTGCGGTATTTTCGTTATCGCCAGTCAACATAATTACTTCAACGCCTTTATCCATAAGGTTTTTAACCGCTTCTTTACTGGTTAATTTTATAGCATCAGAAATACTGACATACCCCACCGCTTTTTGATTAACAGCAATAAACGATACCGTTTTACCTAATTTTTGTTCGGCTATAATTTTATTTTCCAACGCACTCGGAATGCTCGCTTTTATTTGTTGCATCAATTTTTTATTGCCCAATGCCACTTTATCTTTGTCAACAGTTCCTATGACGCCCATACCAGCAACCGCTTCAAAATCATCAACTTTACTGAGCTTGGCATTATTCTCTTTTGCGTGATTTACAATGGCCTGTGCTAACGGATGCTCACTATATTGATTTAAAGAGGCTATTTGATGTAATAAATCTTTTGAATCGCCCTCAAGAGCAAATACGTTTTCAACAGACGGTTTACCTTCGGTAAGCGTTCCTGTTTTATCGGTAATTAAAACATTTACCTTATTCATGGTTTCTAAAGCTTCGGCATTTTTAATAAGTACACCACTTTGTGCGCCTTTACCAACGCCTACCATAACAGACATTGGTGTTGCCAAGCCTAAAGCGCAAGGACAAGCAATTATCAATACAGCAACGGCATTAACAAAAGCATAGACCATAGCAGGGTCTGGGCCAAATTTTGCCCAAATAATAAAAGTGATTATAGAAATACCTACCACAATGGGTACAAAATATTTTGAAATGGTATCGGCTAATTTTTGAATAGGTGCTCTTGAACGACTCGCATCACTCACCATTTGGATGATTTGAGACAACAAAGTTTCTGAGCCTACACGCTCGGCTTTCATCACAAAAGATTGGGTACCGTTTATAGTACCTGAGCTCACTTTATCGGCAACGGTTTTATCAACCGGAATAGGTTCGCCTGTTATCATAGACTCGTCTATACTGCTTTTTCCTTCGGCAATAACACCATCAACAGGGATTTTTTCACCGGGTTTTACACGGAGCAAATCGCCTGCTTTTATATCGTGAATAGAAACTACTTTATCTACACCATCAACTACCAAAGTCGCTTCTGAAGGAGCTAATTTTAAGAGTTCTTTTATAGCGCCACTGGTTTGACTATGGGCGCGTGCTTCTAATAATTGACCTAATAAAACCAAAGTTAAAATAACAGCAGTAGCTTCGAAATATAGACTAACGTCACCTGATGCGCCTTTAAATTCGGGTGGAAAAACATCGGGATAAACCAAGCCGACAATACTAAATATAAAAGCGGCACCTGTACCGATTCCCACAAGGGTAAACATATTTAGGTTCCAAGTAATGATTGATTTCCAAGCACGTTGGTAAAACATCCAACACGTATAAAAAACAACCGGAATAGTTAAAAATAATTGCAACCAATCCCAATAAATTTGAGGCATAATTTTAGTCAGTGGATTAGTGGGAAGGTGCATTGACATAGAAATGATAAAAACAGGCAAAGCGAAAATGACTGATAACTTCATTTTTTTTAACAAGACTTTATACGCCTTACTTTCGGCACTTTCATCAGGTTCTTTAGCTATTAAATCCATACCGCAAATAGGACAAGCGCCCGGAGCTTCCTTTATAACTTCAGGATGCATAGGGCAAGTGTACAAAGTAGAAGTAATGATTTTCGGCTGTTCTATTAAATCCATTCCACAAACAGGGCAGCTGCCGGGTTTATCATATGTTTTATCACCTTCGCATTGCATTGGACAATAATAAATGCCGTTACCTTCCATTTTTTGAACAGTTACTTTTGGCTGACTCGTGTGATGTGATTTGTGTGGATTAAAATCAGAAATAGTATAATGCAAACCTGCTTTTAATAGTTCTTGTTGTAGCCTTTCGATAGAAATATGATAATCCATCTCGACCTCAGCAAAATTTTCTTCTAATTTTACAATTGCTTTTTTTACCCCAGAAATATTATTTAAAGCGTTTTCTGTATTGGTTCTGCAACCGTTACAAGTCATCCCCGTAATTGTATATTTGTGTGTCATTTTTATTATATTTTAGGGTGTAAAATTAGACATATCCTTATAATTTTGACCTTAGTATTTTGGATAAATATTACAATATTTTGTCGAGTGATTCTCTATCCCAATTTGCTAATTTTTTATACTCTCCCATCCGCATACCCGTAATTTGTTTAAACTGGCTTGATAAATAATTAACACTACTGTAGCCCAAATCATATGATATTTCTGTAAAATTTAGCTGACCTGTTTCAATAAGTTCTTTAGCTTTTTCTATTTTTAAATGGATAAAATACTTTTCTATAGTAACCTCGAATTTAGCCGAAAATAGCTTGCTTAAGTAGGTGTAATCTTTATGTAACTTATCTGCCAAAATATCTGACAGGTTAGTTGTTAATTTTACGGGTAAATCGCTTATCAACTCTACTAAAATGGCTTTTACAGCTTCAACAATTTTAGTGTCTTCGTCAATTATTAACTCAAAATCGTGTTTATTTAAAGCCTTTTCTATTTCTTGCAAAGAAATTTTATATTCGGGGTATTTTAATAATACTTTCCCTAATTTTATTTCTATAATAGTTGCGCCGAGTTTGTCTAATTCTTCTGTAACCACATGTATGCAACGGTTGCAAACCATTCCTTTTATACGTAGTTCTTTGAGCTTTTGAGATACCATTTTTTTTTGAATTAAATTATTGAAATAAATACTACTAATTTATAAAAAATATACCAAGTTAATTACTATTATAAACTGTGTTTAATTTTTATCTTCTGTTCTACATCCATAACATAAATAATACCGTCACCGCTTTCGCCTGTATGAGCAAAAGTTCTTATAACTGTCAAAATATTATCGACATTTTCTTTTTTACATACAATTTCAAGTTTCACAACTTTGGCATGCAGGTATGGAAATTTTAAACTTGGATATTCTTTTTCGGGGTCAGCATAATTACCCACACCCTCTCCTTCAAAAACTGTAAAACAACAAAACTTATTTTCTTTAAGATTTTGAGCTACTTTATTTAGTTTATCGGGACGTATAAATGCTTTTATTTCTTTCATAATATTTCGATTTATAAAACTGTGTTACAAAAATTAACTTTTGTAACACAGCTTTGAAACACAATTAATTCACTTTAAAAGTTTCTTTAACTTCACCACAACTTGGCATAGCAGAACCCATATATGGGTTTACAATATTTTCTGAATTTGAAAACCAATAAGCGCCAGATCCATTTGCCATAGGACAAAAGTTTTTATAAACAGTTCCTTTAGCCACTTGATCTTTTAACAAAGGTTCAAATGCTATAGTTAATTCTGCAAACAACTTGCGTTGTGCCTCAATTTCTTTGTTTGCGGCTAACTTTACAGTTACTTCTAAAGCATCATTTGCTTTACCATACGATTTTAGTATTGTTACCAACATAGAAGACATCATTTGTACCTTTTGTGTGTTGGCGTTAAACAAGGCTTTTCTTATCATTGTATAATGCATATAGGCTTTGTTTAAATTTTGATCTTTAAGCATTACCATCATAGACTGGTGGTTTTTCATCATGCCACCTTTTTTATGATTCATATTCATCATGTTATGGTCGTGTTGTCCGTAAGTTAATACAGATAGACTCATCGCTATTACTCCTAATAAAACTGATTTTAAATTTATTCTTTTCATCTTATTTTTATTTTTATTGTTATTATTTATTTGATACTATTTCTTTTTTAACTTCGCCGCAAGTAAGCATAGATTTACCATAATACGGATTTATAATGGCCTTGTCATAACTCAACCAAACTTGTTTTACCATAGGACAATAATCTAAATAGATTTTACTTTTTTTAGATATCACACCAAACTTATCTATCACTTTAGATAAAGTCGCACCTAAGGAGCCAAAATTATCTCGCTGATTTTTAATGTTTTTGGCCGCAATAATTTTGTTGTTTGCCCTGTTTAGCATTTTTAAATCGGACATCCAAGTATTATGGGCATCGCCTAAAAGCAAACTCATATCTACTTTTGTAAAAGCACTTTTTAAGGCTTTCGATTGTTTTTCTGCCGTTACAAAATCGTCTTTTGTCAAGGCATCTTTTAACTGCATATAAACCTGAACCACTTGCCCTAATTGACTTTTAAACTTCTTATCTATTTTAGACTTGTCAATCATCACCATGTTTTTCATGTCTTTGGCAGGTTTTTTCATTTTTTTCATCCCGGCATCACTCATCTTAGACTTCTTTTTATCACCACCCATATCCATACCAGGCATATTCATACCGCCCGTATTACCTTTGGCTCCGGTTGGATTCATCATGCTTTTTTGACCGTTTAATTGGGCAGCAGCATCAATTCTAAAGACGGCGTTTGTGGCTATAATTTCGCCTGTATTTATACCGTTTTTCACGATGTAAAAATCGCCTAGCATTTCACCCAATATCACTTCTCTATACTTAAATGATGTAATGGTTTTATGAGGTACTTTTACATAAACAACAGAGCGTTTACCTGTCCACAACACAGCCGATTTTGGTATGACAATAGCCTCTATACCATTGTTGAGTTTGGCTTTAACAATGCCGTTGGCATACATTTCGGGTAATAACTTACCCTTATTATTATTGACTTCAACCCTAATTTTTGCAATACGTGTTTTAGCATCTACAAACGGATCTATATAAGTAATTTTACCTGTAAATGACGCCCCTTTTAAAGCTTGAACTGTAAAATTGACTTTATCATTTGTGTTTACGAAAGGTAAATCACGTTCGTAAGCTTCAAACATAACCCAAACTCTACTTAAATCGGCAATTTCAAACAAGCTGCTCCCTGCCATAACATGGTCGCCCAATTCTACTTTACGCTTTATAACATAACCCGTATAATCTGATAAAATATCTATGTTCTCTTGTACTTTACCCGATTTTTCTATGGCTTTAATTTGAGCATCAGTCAGTTTCCATAATTTTAATTTATTAATGGTAGCTGTATAAAGTTGTGGATAAATCTTTTTAGATTTAATAGCTTCAAATAACTCTTTTTGAGCCGTGATTAATTCTGGAGAATAAAGGCTGATAATTTTTTGTCCTTTTGCTACTTTTTCGCCTGTAAAATTAACATACAAACGTTCTATCCTACCCGGAATATGAGCTGCTTGATTGTATAATTTTCTTTCGTCTGGTTGGATTCGTCCTAATAATCGAAGATCTTTTATAGCACTTGTTTGCATGACTTCACTTGTTTGAATAGCCGCTAATTTAATAGCATCTTCGGTTAAAACAACTTCATCATCGCCTACTTTTTCTTCGGTCTTATTATTGGTTACCGGAATCAATGTCATACCACAAATAGGGCATTTCCCCGGCTTTTTCATCTTAATTTGTGGATGCATTGAGCAAGTCCACAATTTGGTTACGGGATCTTGAACAAAGTTATGTTCTTCTTTTTTGTGTGTATCGGTAGTCGCTTTATCGCTTCCCGAAAAGGTATTGCCAATAATAATACCCAGTACTAAAATGGCAGCTCCTATTAAATATATTCTGTATTTTTTCATGATTAAATTGTTTAATTTCCTAATAAATAATTGATAAAGGCCGCAGCCGCATTTTTATCTGTGATGGCTTTTTGATAAGCCAACTGATAACTTAAAAATTTGCGTTCTATACGCAGTACCTCTTCAAAATCTTTAGCATCTGTAGAATATGAAGTTAATAATACGTCTAAAACTTTTTTAGCAATGCGCGCTTGTTTAGCATTTAAGCTAATACGTCTGTCGCTCTCTTTAAAATCTTTTATCAGATTTTTATTTAATGTATTTAATTTGTTTTCTTTTTCTTTCTTTTCTGATTTAGCACCAGCCTTTAAAATATTGGCTTCTTTAAGCATCGCTTTATACTTATTGCGATAAATGGGAATACTCAAACCAATTGACGGGGCAAATGCATTTTTACCATTGTCAAAAGCCGTTGATGCAGGATTTTGAGCCACATTTATATAAGTCAACCCTACGTTAAACTTGGGCAAACCCGTTTTCTTAGCCAAAACTACCTGATTGTTAAAAGCTTCAATTTTTTGATCAAGGCTTTTTAAAGCGTGATTGTTTTTATAAATCTCGGTCATTAAAGTGGCTTCTTCAAAAGGTAAGGCTTCTTGCCATAAATCTACTGGCAACAACACTTCTGCATTGACATCGCGATTGAGCAAATTGTTAAATTTGGTTTGTAAAACAACCTTTTGGTCTTTTAACAAAGCCAACTGGTTTGCCAAATCGTTTAGCTCAAGTTCTACACGTAATTCATCTACAATAGTGGCCTTACCGGCTTCTATTTTAACCAAAGATAAATTTTTAAATATCTTTAATATAGCGATATTTTCTTTGGTGATAGCTATAGCACGTTGCAAATAATAATTGTTGTAGTAAACCGCCTTAACCTCGAAAAATAAATTAGATTTACGATTCTGAAAAACTTCAAACTTGGCATTAGCACGGTTTGTAGCGACATCTTTCTTAGCTTTTAACAAACCAAACCAAGGGAAAGCTTGCGATAAGCTCGCTTTCCATTTTTGAGGTCCTACACGTGTTTCTACCGATTGTGCAAAATAGCTAAAAGCTACTTTCGGATCTGGAAGGGTCCCTACTTGGGGCACTTTTTCCATCGCTGCTAAATAATCGTTAAAAGTGGCTTTTAAACCCGGATTATTTTTAGCGGCTATTTCTAAATAGTCTTGTAAGTTTTTTTCTGTGGCTTGCCCAAAACTGAGTGTTGTGCTGAGCAACATTAAAAACAAGACATATATTTTTATTCTAGCAAATATCATCTTAGTTGTTTTTTAGTATTTTTTTTATCTTTTTTTCTTGCCACATACTGTAAAGTACTGGCACAACAAACATAGTCATAACCTGTAATAACATACCTCCGAATGACGGTATGGCCATTGGAATAACCACATCGGCACCTTTACCAGTTGCGGTAAGAACAGGTATTAAAGCAATTATGGCTACAGCTGCCGTCATCATAGCAGGACGCACTCGTTTAGCGCCTGCATGCAGTACAGATTCTCTTACAGCAGCTACGGTTTGGGGCTTTTCTTCATCGAACACCTGTGTTAAGTAGGTTCCCATAATCACACCGTCATCTGTAGCAATACCGAATAAGGCAATAAATCCAACCCAAACAGCCACACTTAAGTTAATGGTATGCAACTGAAATAAATCGCGCATATGAACGCCTGCAAAATCGAAATTTAAAAACCAAGGTTGCCCGTATAACCAAATCATAATAAAACCACCCGAAAAGGCTACGAATATACCTGAAAACACCATAAGTGAAGGTGTAATTGATTTGAATTGAAAATACAAAATCAGTAATATCAAAATCAAAGAAATAGGCACAACCAGCATTAAACGCTTTGAGGCGCGTATCTGACTTTCGTAATTACCTGTAAAACGATAGGTTACACCGGCAGGTAATTTAAATTCGCCTTTCTCAATTTTTTCCTTTATAAGTTTTTGCGCATCTTCTACTACATTCACCTCAGCATTACCTTCTTTCATATCAAAGACCACATACGATGTTAAAAAAGTATCTTCACTCTTAATAACTTGTGGACCACGTTTATAAGTAATATCGGCCAACTGAGCCAAAGGTACTTGCACACCTGAAGGTGTTGGAATTAAAATCCCTTTTAAATCGTTTGGATTGTCTCTAAATTCTCTGGCATAACGTACGCGAACAGGGAAACGTTCACGTCCTTCAATGGTTGTAGTGAGCTTTTTACCGCCTACAGCCACAGCTAATTGCATTTGCATGTCTTTTACAGTAAGACCGTAACGCGACATAGCAGATCTATTTAACTTAATTTCTAAATAAGGTTTGCCTACTACGCGGTCTGCAAATATTGTTGACGTTTCTATACTTGGTACTTGTTTTAGAATTTTTTCAAGTTCAAAACCAACTTTTTCAATCGCTTCTAAAGTAGGACCGAATACTTTTATACCCATTGGCGCGCGCATACCGGTTGCCAACATTACCAAACGCGTTTGAATAGGTTGTAATTTTGGCGCAGAAGTCAGTCCGGGAAATTTGGCGTGTTTTACAATTTCTTTCCAAATATCATCTGGTTTTTTAATAAAAGTGCGCCATTGTCTAAAATATTGACCGTCTTCATCTTTTATCAATTCTGAGTCATCTATTTTTTTGAATTTATCTTTTCCGTACTTATAGGTTGTGCCATCTTTTAAGATAAATGCTCTTTTTTTATTGACTTTAAAACGGATCTTTCTACCATCTTGGTCTAATTTATATTCAGGAATATAATTAATGGTATTCTCGTACATTGAAGTTGGTGCAGGATCTAAAGCCGAATTGACACGCCCCCATTTACCAACAGCAATAGCAATTTCTGGAATACTATTTAGGTGTTTATCTATTGTGGCTATTACCTCCATATTCTCAGCTATACCCGAGTGTGGCATGGTTGTAGGCATTAGTAAAAATGAGCCTTCGTTTAAAGCTGGCATAAACTCTTTGCCAACTCCTGGAAAAGTACTCTCTAAACTATTCCAAACAACATTGTGTTTTACAAAGTTGGGCATAAACCCAAAGAAAGAACCAAAACCTGTCCAGATATTCATTCCAAATACCACTACTAAAATAGGGATACTTAAGAATTTCCATTTATTATCTAAGCACCATCTTAAAATACCTGTGTAAAAATGAACAATTGTCATTAACAAGCCCAAAACAGAAGCTATAATGACAATTACAAAAATGAAATTGACAAACACGCTGTTCGACGCGCCTAATGGCATCCATTCTATTGTCAAAAAATAGACAATTACCGCTATGGTAATAGCTACATTTATATAATTAGCTAACTGTTTTGAATAGGGTAAATTAAGACGTCCTTTAAATAGACTTTTGGGTTTAACAATGGTTAAAAGACCATTCAATCCAAAGGCTACTAAAGCTAAAGCGATGATACTGCCGTAATACACTAAAAATGTCAATCCGAAACCTATTAATAAAGCATTAAAAATCCTAGCTGATTTCTTCTTGTCGAACCGAATTGAAAATAAAACATGAGCTATAGCTGGTATAAACATAATACCTATAAACAACGATGACAACAATGCAAACGTTTTTGTAAAAGCCAAAGGTCTAAACAACTTCCCTTCTGAAGCTTGCATCGCAAAAACAGGTAAAAAACTCACTATTGTTGTAGCCAATGCCGTCATAATGGCTGAGGCTACTTCGGTTGTGGCTATATAAATAACCTGCACCAATTGTTTACCACGAACGCCTTCATTTTCAGGCATTTCAAGATGCCGTATAATATTTTCTGTAAAGACTATACCCACATCTACCATCACTCCAATGGCTATGGCTATCCCCGAAAGGGCTACTATATTGGCATCTACGCCAAAGTATTTCATGGTAATAAAGGTCATTAAAACACCTACTGGCAATAAAACCGAGATGAGGATGGAAGCTCTTAAATTAAGCACCAACACAATAACTACTAAAATACTGATGAGTATTTCGTGTGATAATGACGATTCTAAAGTTCCTAAAGTTTCGTGAATTAAACCAGAGCGGTCGTAAAATGGCACAATGGTTACTTTAGAAACTGTGCCATCGGCTAAAGTCTTTTCTTTTAAACCGGGAGCGACTTCTTTAATTTTTTCTTTTAATCGGTTAATAACGGCCAACGGATTGGCACCATAACGGGCTACAACCACACCACCTACGGCTTCTACCCCACTCTTGTCTAATCCGCCACGACGGGTAGCCGGTCCGAATTGGACTTTAGCCACATCTTTTAAAAGGATTGGCACATTATTTACAACATTAACAACACTTTCTTCTAAATCTTCAAGATTTTTTAGATAGCCTAAGCCACGCACTAAATATTCTACTTTATTTATTTCTAAAGTTTGTGCGCCAATATCAAGGTTACTGTTTTGTACCGCTTTCATTATCATAGCGATATTGACATTATTGGCTTTCATAGCGTTGGGGTCAATATCTATTTGATATTCTTTTACAAAGCCACCAATAGAAGCGACTTCAGAAACACCCTCTACCGAGGTTAAGTAATAACGTACATAGAAGTCTTGAATTGTACGCAATTCTTGTGGATCCCAACCTCCATTAGGCTTACCCGTTTTAGGATTGCGGCCTTCTAAAGTGTACCAAAACACTTGTCCCAGTGCGGTAGCATCTGGTCCTAAAGCTGGTTTTACAGCACTTGGTACGGTACCAGGAGGTAATGAGTTTAGCTTTTCTAAGATTCGTGTACGACTCCAATAAAAATCGACATCATCTTTAAAGATAATATAGATACTCGATAGTCCAAAAATAGAATTACTTCTTATGGTTTTCACACCCGGAATACCTAATAAAGCCGTTGTTAAAGGATAGGTAATCTGATCTTCGATGTCTTGAGGCGATTGCCCCATCCATTCTGTGTAAACAATTTGCTGATTTTCACCAATATCGGGTATGGCATCAACGGGCACCGGATTACGATCTACTAAGCTACTCTCCCAATTAAAGGGGGCGGTAATATAACCGCCCACAATAAAGGCTGCTAGTAGTAGGAAAGTTATCAACTTATTTTCTAAGAAATAACGGATTGTTTTATTTAACATTTTTAATTTGATTTTATAATTTTTAATGAATTTTTCAAGGATTTGGAAAACCAAAACGTATTGAAATTTAAACGCTTAATTTTAATAAACGCCAAGCACTAAAGTTATAAAATCAAATGCGAAAAGTTTGGACTAAAACAGATATGTTTTTGACCAACAGAGGTGGTGAATAATTTTTGTAAAAAGGAAGATTCTTTTGAATAGATTCTTCGAAGGGCAGGATGTCAAAATCTAAAATTAAAGCTATTTTATGCAGCTCTAAACTATTAGAAATTAAGGCTTTTTGCTCTACATTTTGACCCTTGATAAGTAATTGAATATTGTGACAACCATCGCTTTTCATAGAGTCTGAAAACGGATTGTCGGTATTACTAAAATCCATAGTCTCCATACCACAATCTAGTGAATGATTGAAAAAAGATTGGCTAAATAGCAATTCGCCACAATAGTGCCTGTTTACACTGAATGACAATGTAGAGAAAAGCACTGTAAAAGCGAGTAAAAGTGATGCTATTTTAAAAGACAATTTTTTCATTGAGACTACAAAGGTACAAACTTTTTAATTTTGTTTGATTTATTGCAAAATTTTAAACCTATTTATCAAAATATTATAAGTTATCTATTATACGTTTCATTTTATCGTAAATATCTGTAGCAATGGGTTTTAAAGCTTCACTATTCACAGTACTCATCATAACTATTGGATTAACGGCTGCTACCTCTATTATGTTTTCTTCAATTTCTTGAATAATAAAATTACAAGGCAAATACACACCCAATTTATCTTCAATTTCTAAAGCTTGTTTAGCATAACCGGGGTTACAAGCCCCCAATATCTCGTATTTTTGATAATCAAAGTCTAACTTTTCTTTAAAAGCTTTTTGAATATCGGCTTCGGTTAAAACCCCAAAACCTTCTTTTTTCATTTCAACTAGAAGTTTTTCTCTTACCGATTGGTAAGACTGACCTTTTACTAAAGTATTTATATAATATTTCATGGTTTTTTGTTTTAAATATTAAGGTCAAAATTATACAATTAAACGGTGTACTCTCTACAATTTTTAGATTTAATTTTATAAAATTTTAAATCAGTTAATCAGAACTTTTTTAACAGCAGTCCCTTTATCACTATAGATTTTTACAAAGTATAATCCTTTACTTCCGTTTTGTAAATCAATGGTTTGTCCTTTTTTAAAATTATTAATGGTTTTAAGAGACCTTCCTAGAAAATCAAATATTTCAATTTTGTTAATAGTTGTGCCATTTTGAGTATTGATATAAATTTTTCCATTTGTAGGATTTGGATAAACCGTAATATTTTTATTTAATATTTCGTCATTTATACCTAAAGCAGTATTAACTACTTTAAACTGCCCCATCATACCGCGATCTTCATGATACAACATATGACAGTGGTACATAAACGGCACATTGTCGCTAGCAAAATCTTCAAACTTGGTTATAAATCTGATTGTTTCTTGCGGTTTAATTAATATGACATCTTTTCTGCCCTGCTCACTTGCTGAGGGTGCTACGCCATCTCTATCCAAAATAAAAAATTGAACGTCGTGAATATGAAATGGATGGGCTATAGCCGAGTTGTTAGCAATAGACCATATTTCTGTATTTCCTAATGGAATAGTATAGTTTATTACATTTAAATCAAATGCGACACCATTAATAACAAAATCGCCATTTAATTGGTTAGACCCCGATGTAACCGGAGACATTGTTAAATCTCTTGTAATATTTGAAGTTGACTCTGCTATGGGTGTAACGGTTGCTAATGTTGTTGGAATAGTTGTAATAGGACTTGCTGTTTGTGCCGTAACATTAAACTGCATAATATTAAAATCGGCTCCATTTAAAGGGTTAGGGTTATAACCATTTAGGGTTAGTCCAGCACCCATTCCTGGATTAGTTGCTCCATAAATACCATTTTGAAACTCTGAGGCATAGCTCTTTAAAAATACTGTTTGTCCGTTCATTCCTGTAAAATCGATTAGAATTTCAGCACGTTCTCCGGGTGCTAACTGTAATCTTGTAAGGGCAACTGTAGCACTTAGCAAACCACCATCAGAAGCTATTTGATGGAAAGTTTTATTGTTGTTTAAACCAATGTTAAACACACGCATAGAAGAGCCATTTAACACGCGAAATCGCACCACTTGTGCCGGTGTTGACAAAGCTGCATCTATAGTAGCGTTAACCATGACCACATCGTCTGAATTTGAAGGGACAACAATTTGTTTGTTGCTATCGAAATCTTTTGTTTGAATAACCAGCGGAAAATCATCAATACCATAAGTCCTAGGTAAGGCTAAAGCTGCTTCTTCGGCATCTTTTACTATTATCATCCCCGCAATACCTTTAGACACATGTTCATTTGTTTTAGTATGTAAATGAGGATGATACCAATAAACTGCTGCTTTATCCATCACTGTAAAACTCGGATTCCAAGTTGTGTTTGCTGCAATAGTAGTATGTGGACCGCCATCATTTTCGGGCGACACATGCATCCCATGCCAATGGATAGTAGTCGTTTCACCAATCTGATTGTTAACCGAAAAATTTACCAAATCGCCTTTATTTAAAAGGATAGTTGGTCCTAAAATATTACCATTAACACCCATAGTACTTGTATTAGTACCACTGTAAAATTGATATGTACCATTTTGTAAAGTAAGATTTATATTGGTGCCGCTAAGTGTGCTAGGTATTAAAAGAGAATTCTGAGCTAATAAGCTCAAACTCATTAGTAATGTAAGAAAAGTAATTTTTGATTTCATAACTGGTTATTTTAAAATTCAAAACTATGTTAAAATTAAATTATTAATGTGATTAAAATCACAATTAAAATCTTGTATATTCTTCTTGATAAAAACATTTCTAAAAGTAAAAATTAATCGTCATCTCCAAATTCACTTTTTTGCGTTTCAGAATTCACATAATAAGCCCCTTTTACAACCACAACAGTATTTATAGGTATTTTATTAATAAAAACAACCTCTGAATAGCCTAAATCTGAAACACCTTTATTTACCTGAATTTTTTCAAATTCTATATTATCTTTTGTTTTTTTGCGTTGTATAAAAATATAATCTAATCCTTTTTCAGACACAAAAGCACCTTCGGGTAATGCACTAACCTTCTTGTTATCTGTAATAATTCTGGCCTCTACAAACATACCTGATAATAGTCCTTTATGCTCACCTACTATTTTTGCGTGTACTTTTACAGCACGGGTATCCATTTCAAAAGCACTTCCCAAAGCAAAAATATCACCTTCATAAATTTTTTCGGGTTTGGTAGTGAGCGCAAACAACACTTTTTGACCAACCTTAACTTTATCTATATCTTTTTCAAAAACTTTTAAACCTATATGCAGATGCGCATTATCGACAATATCGAACATTTCTTGTTCAGGCGACACAAATTTACCAATATTTATATCTATTTTTTGCACATTTCCGTTTATGGGAGATACAATAGGTACTGTTGATACAATTTCGCCTTTTTCTATTAAAGCGATATCTAAACCAATTAATTTTAAATTTTCTTCTGTGGCATTTAACACCAATTTAGCTTGGTTAAATACGGCTTCTGCTTCTTGAAAAGATTTAGCAGAAGTAATACCATCTTTAAACAAGGATTTCTTACGTAAATAATTTTTTTCTAAAAAAGTAATCTTACTCTTAGCCGATAAATAGTCACGCTGCATTGCAATAAATTCCGGATTATTAAGTCTTGCCAAAACCTGTCCTTTAATAACATAATCACCTTCTATTACCGCTACGCTTTTAACACGCCCTCCTACAATAGCGCTTACACTTGCCTTACGTTGCGGTGGTAATTCTAACTGCCCGTTTACCTTTAGTGTTTTCCCTAAATTGACATATTTTATTTTACCAAGCTTAATCTCCATAACATCTAACTGCTTTTGCTGTAGACTTACTTTGTTGGATTCCTCTTCGTGAGGTGCTTTTTTTTCGTCGTGCTTATCTTTAGTCTGAGTTGTGTTTTCTGTACAATTCACTGTTATTAATAGTAGCGTAAAAACACCGATAATCTTAAATATATTTTTCATTTTTTTTAATTGTATTTTCCTGTTAAGTAGTTAATTTTAATAAGGGTTTGATTGTATAAATTGAGTCTTTTTAAATAGTCTCTCTTAATTTGAACAACTTGTTCTAAACTTGCTGTATATTCTACATAGCCTACTTCGCCTTCTCTATATGCTTTATTCGCTGACGAGAATAGTTTTTCTGCTAATTTTAAGCCTTTAGTTTCATAATAATTAAGAGACGCTTTATACTTTTTATAATCTTGCAGATTTGATTGTAATACAGCACGTACATTTAATTTTGTTTGCTTATAACGCATTCTTGAAATTTCACTATTCTTTTTTGCCGCTTGGGTCTTTCCTTTTTGCGACCAAAAAAACAAGGGCACTTTTATACCTAATCTGAATCCTGTAAAATTTTTAACGCCCGCTATCTGTTGGTTAAAATAGCCGGCAGATAAATCCGGTAAAAATTTTGCTTTTTCTAATTTGTGTTGCTTTTTAGTAACTTCTACAAGTTGTTGCTTTAGTTTTAATACAGGATTATCATTACCCGATTTATTAAAATCTTCGTAAGTCATTTTCTGTAAATCACTGTCTACAATAGAAACTTCGTAAGCAACATTAAGTAATAACTTTAGCTGTTTCCGATAGTTTTCTACATCTAAATTAGCTTCTTGTTTTAGCAATCTAACAGTTTCTCTTTTGCCTTCAGCCGTCATTTTTTCTATCAAATTAGTTTCACCTGACGTATATCTTTTCTGAGCGATACGTGCAAAATCTTTATAGGCTTTTTCTAGTTCAATAGTTAATTTTAGTCTGTTTTTTGCATATCTCAATTGCATAAAAGTGACTCTAACATTGCGTTCTAACACACTTTTCTGTAAAACAAACGACACTTGGCTAAGCGATACTCTTTCTTTTTGCAATTTTAACTGTGTAGCATAAACTGTTGGAAACTTAAAATTTTGAGACACGCTCCATTCAAAATCTGTTTGTGCTGTGTTTAATTGCCCGTTAGAATAAGAAATGGCTGTTTTATCTAAATCGAATGCCGATTTCTTTAAGCTTTCTTGTTTTTGAATTTCAAGATTAGCCGATTTGATACTTGGATTATTTTTAACAGCAATAGCCACAGCTTCTTCAACAGTTATGTGTTGTGGTTTTTCTTGTGCCATTAGCGATTGTGTCCCTGTAAAGGTTAAAAAACCTATCAGCAATAAATTTGCAAATGATTTATTCATTTTTCTGTTTTTTCTGTTTTGCGAATTCCTTTCTACTAAATAATATAAAACTGGCACAACCAATAGCGTTAATAAGGTAGATGAAATTAAACCGCCAATAACAACCGTTGCTAAAGGACGCTGTACTTCGGCACCAGCTGATGATGATATCGCCATTGGCATAAAACCCATTATAGCGGCTACTGCTGTAAGTAAAATAGGTCTTAATCGTTCTTCTGTTGCCAAAATAATGCGCTTATTTAAATTTGTCATACCTTCTAATTTTAAACTGTTAAATCGGCTAACCAAAACCAAACCATTTAAAACAGCTACACCAAATAACACTACAAAACCAACACCTGCCGATATACTAAAGGGCATCCCTCTTACTGCTAGTAGGTAGACACCTCCGATAGTGGCTAATGGTACTGCCATATAAATCATCGCGGCTTGAGTAAATGAATTGAGCGCGAAATAAAGGAGTATAAAAATTAGTGCTAAAGCAATGGGTACAACTATTGTTAAACGGTCTTTGGCACGTTTTAAATTCTCGAACGACCCGCCATATTCAATAAAATAACCCTCGGGTAAATCGAGTTTCTTGTCTAATTTTTGCTGTACCTCTTCAACCATCGACTCTACATCGCGTCCTCTAACATTTACACCTACAGAAACACGACGATACGTATTGTCACGTGATATCTGCATAGGCCCCGGTTTATAACTAATATCTGCCAATTCTTTTAGAGGAACTTGAGTGGTTCCGTTAGGTAAATCGACAAATAAATTACGTAAATCGTCTATACTTTGTCTGTAAGTTTTTGAAAACCGCACAACTAAATCGAATCGTTTTTCACCTTCAAAAATTATTCCGGCATCAGCACCGGCAAAAGCTGTACTTAGATATCGATTTAATTTATCAATACTCAAACCATATTTTGCCAATTTTGCACGTTGATACTTAACAGTTATTTGGGGTAAACCTTCTGTAGCTTCTGCACGTACATCAGCAGCACCGTCAATAGTTTTGATGATTTTAGCCATTTCTTCGGCTTTGGTAGCCAAGACATCTAAATCGTTACCGTAAAGTTTAATAGCCACATCTTCGCGAACGCCTGTGAGTAATTCATTAAAACGCAATTCTACAGGCTGTGTGAAAATAAAATTAACACCAACAATAACTTTTAATTTATCTTGAATTTTTTCTATAAGTTCTGCTTTGGTTTTTGCCGAAGTCCATTTACGCATATCTTTTTCCAATATAATAAAGCTATCGGCAATATCCATTGGCATGGGGTCTGTAGGTATTTCAGAAACCCCTATTCTGCCAACCATTATTTTTACTTCTGGAAAATTATCTTTAATAATTTTTTCTACGTTTTCAGAGATTTTTATAGACTCAGATAAAGAGCTGCCGGGTTTCATAATTATTTGCATAGCGATATCGCCTTCATCTAATTTTGGAATAAACTCACCGCCCATTTTAGTAAAAATAACAATGGCAATTATAAAAAGAACTGTTGCTACTGTAACCACTGTTTTTTTGAATTTAAGAGCGCCTATAATTAATGGTTCATAAACTTTAAAAATACCACCCATCATCTTATTGCTAAATTTTGTAAGCCAATCTTCTATTTTGGTAAACCAATTCCGCCTACTCTGTGAAGTTGGTTTTAAAAATAATGAGGCCATTATAGGTACATAAGTCAAACAGAGTAATAAAGCGCCTAACACGGCAAAACCAAAGGTAAATGCCATGGGGCGAAACATTTTTCCTTCTACACCTGTTAAAAACAATATGGGTGTAAAAACAATTAGAATAATAAGTTGTCCGAAAAAGGCAGAATTCATCATCATACTACTTGATTTATAACTCAACGCGTCCATTTCTTGCGATGTAAAATCAGCTTTATTCTTTTTAAGACGCTTTTCTATATGGTGTACTGTGCCCTCAACTATAATCACAGCACCATCTACTATAATACCAAAATCAATAGCCCCTAACGACATTAAATTAGCCCATACACCTGTAGCTTTCATCAATATAAAGGCAAAGAGTAAAGAAAGTGGAATAATTGAGGCCGTTAATAAACCGCCGCGTAAACTACCCAGCAATAACACCAGTACAAACACCACAATTAAAGCCCCTTCAATAAGGTTTTTTGAAACGGTACTTGTGGTACGCGCAATAAGATCACTTCTATCTAAAAACGGTCTAATTTCAAGTCCCTCTGGAAGTGAATTTTGTATTTTTGAAATACGCTCTTTAACATTTTTAATAACCTCATTCGGATTTTCTCCTTTTAACATTAAAATTTGTCCGCCAACAGACTCTTCTCCGTTTTGAGTAAAAGCGCCGTAACGAACAGCCGAACCAAAACGTACCGCATCGGCAACATCTTTTATTAGTATGGGTGTATTTTTATTATTTTCTACAACAATATTTTCAATATCCTCTAAAGTTCTGGCTAAGCCTTCTCCTCTAATAAAGTTGGCTTGGTGGTTTTTTTCAATATAAGCGCCACCCGTATTTGAATTATTACTCTCAAGGGCGCTAAAAACCTCGTTTATACTAATCCCCATGCTAATTAGGCGGTTAGGGTTTAAAGCTATTTCATACTGTTTTACATTGCCACCAAAAGAATTAATTTCGACAACTCCCGGTACCAAGGCCATTTGACGTTTCACTATCCAATCTTGAATAGTGCGCAATTGAGCCGGTGAATATTTGTGCTCGTAACCTTTTTTAGGAACCAGAGAATATTGGTATATTTCACCTAAACCCGTAGCTATGGGCGCCATAAAAGGCTTACCAAAACCTGCCGGAATATCTTCTTGAATTTGGTTTAATTTTTCCTGAACTAATTGTCGGGGTAAGTAGGTACCCATCTTATCTGAAAATACGATGGTTACAACCGAAAGCCCAAAACGCGACACCGAACGCAACTCTACCACACTGGGTAAATTAGCCACGGCCAATTCAATGGGATAGGTTACAAATTGTTCTATATCTTCTGTCCCCAGATTTGGCGCAACGGTAATTACTTGAACCTGATTGTTCGTAATATCGGGTACAGAGCCCAATTTTACCGTCATCATAGAATAAATACCGGCACCGATTAACACCAGTAAAAACAATCCTATGATGAATTTATTATTTATTGAAAAACGAATTATTTTGTCTATCATTTTTGTTGTACTTGTTTAGCAATCTATGGGTTATAATAGATTGATTTAAATTTTAATTTGTAAAAAGTGATTTTGTTGTTTAAGGAATCTTAAACAAAGTAGATTTTATCATATAATTATAGTCTAACTTTTACAGCAGACACTTAATATGATTATTAATACTAAGTTCAAACAATAAGTGCAACAGTAAACAAATATCGGAAAGTTAACTTTCCGATATTTGAAAAAAAAACTGATTGCCGATGAATTATCAACAA
>JASFYX010000047.1:0-12525 GCA_045046885.1 Flavobacteriaceae bacterium | reverse complement strand
TTTTTATTCAATTTGAAGACATGTTTTTGAAAGACTAACTGGTTAGTTTGAAAAAATAGGGCAAGAATTGGTGAAAATTCATCAAATCCGTAGGAAATCTCAAGAAAAGGCAATCTTATTGTGTAAATTTTTTAAAATATATAGATATTACTTCAAATTTTACACTTCAAATCTCACCTTTTCTTGAGATTCTGTAAATTAAACCTTAGGTTTAACTCAGGTTTATAGAATAAATAGTTGTTTTTTAATCTGCGTTAAACGCCTCAATTACAGGCAAGGCTTTGTTGTTAAAATCGAATAAAGCTTGGTTTTCCCAAGGCGAGCCATTGGTGGCTTGTTGTCCTTTAAAAGCGATAAGCTCACCTCCCCAATAACAAAAACCGACACCCTTATTTGTAGCCTTTACAATACTTTTTATCTTGTTTAAAAAGTCGTGTTGGCCATTGGGTGTTGCGGGATATTCAGGTAATATTTGATCGTTAGAGCCTATAATATTGTTGGTTAAATCGTTCCAATTAAAGGTAAATGGATAGGCAGTTTCGGCTATTAAAATTTCTTTATCAAACGTAACGCTTAATATGTTGAGTGTGTTTGCTAATGCTTGTAGGCTTTTTCCGTGCCATTTAGGATAATAGGAGAGTCCAATAATATCGTAATCGGAATTTTTAAATTTATTAAAAAATGTTTGTGCACCGTTATAACCGGCATAATGCAACATTATTTTTGTATTTGAATTGGTGTCTCTTATGGCTTTTATAGCTGAATTCACAAGAATTATAAACTGATTTTCGTTACTGTCTAATTTGCCATAGGGATATATAAATCCGTTATTTATTTCATTGCCAATTTGTATAAAATCGGGATTGATTTCTGAAATTATTTTTTTGGTGTAGTTGTAAACAGAATCTTTTAAGGCATTAAAGGGTAAACCTTGCCATTGCAGAGGCGTTATTTGATGACCCGGATCGGCCCAAGTGTCTGAATAATGAATGGTTATCCAAACCTTCAGGTTTAAAGTTTTTAATCTGTTGGTAAAAGATTTTACTTCGGTAAACGAAGCCGTATTTATGCTTGGATTTTTCCAAAGCTTTAACCTTACCGTATTGAGGCCAGCATTTTTTAGAATCGTTAAAAAATCTTGTTGTTGTCCTTCTAGGTTGTAAAATACATTGTTATTTGCTTCAACTTGGGGTAAAGCCGATAAATCGGCAGCACTTATAAATGTTGTGGGTAAGTTGGGTGCAATAGGTTCTAACTCGGTGCTTTTTGAACAAGATAAAATAGTTAGAATCAAAAAGATAAAGATGTAACGCATCATTTTTAGTTTAATCAAAAATACTATCCCTATTTCTTTTTAAACGGAATGAGATAGGATAAAGTATAGTTAAAACCAAATCCTGTGTTGTTTAAAAAGACGCGATTAAAACCAGGAATATACAGGTTTTTAAAATTCTCTGGTTCGGTAGCAGAAATTAAAAACTTACTGCGGAAACTAAATCCTAAAAAGAGATTGTTAAAAGTTTCGGCTTTTAAACCAAAGACAATTTCGAACCATTTGGCTGTAAGATTGTCATAATGTTTTGGCGTTGTAATAGTTGTTTCTGTAAAAAAAGGGGCGCTGTTAATTGTGTAGCTATTTAAGGTGTGATTAAAAGTACTGTATCCAAGACGCGCGCCAAAATAAATAAGGTTATCCATACCCTTCCAATTTTTATATGTGCTGTAATCAAATCCGGCTTTAATGTAATTACCTTCTGTGGTAAATTGCATATAATCTAATTTGGTAAGATTATCTGTTGTCCCCAATTCGGCAGCAATATATAAACTGTGAGTTATGCGGTAATCGGCAACAATTTCGTAGGTTTTTTTCTCAGGCGTAATAGCTGTTTGTAACGGATTGTACAAATCTATCCCCACACGCAAACCGTATTTTATTTTGCTTTTTACCACAGTAGTATCTTGCTTTTCTTGAGCAAAGATGAGGGTGCTTGCAAACACAAGAAAAAGACTAATGCAATATTTTAACATGGGCTTTAGTTTCATTTTCTATTGTGTTTGTATCTTCTATAAAAAGGGCAGATTTTATCCAATTGTCATTATCGGTGGTCAAGCTGAGACTTACATTTTTAAAGATGGTTTTAAATCCGCAAGAGCGCGAAACAAAAACGGCTTCTCGGGTATATGATATTTTTAAAGTATCACTATTCGTTAAAGCAACATCGTCGGTATTAATTGTAAAAACGTAGGTTGTACTATCTTGATTGATATTTAAAGGAATTGTAATAGAATCCGCAGATGTAATATTATTGTTAAAAATACTGTCTTGGTCAATATTTTTTATTTGCAGATTTGCAACCGATTTAATTGTTGTGCCATCGGCTACATCGTACAAACGGATTATTAAATTGGGTGTTATTGGGTCAATACAAATATCATCTTTTTCGCAAGCCAAAAGACTTAAAAACAAAACAAAAATCAGTAATAATTTTTTCATAATATTATTTTCGCTCTAAAAGTACAACATTTTCTACGTGATGTGTTTGCGGAAACATATCTACCGCTTGCGATTTGCTTACAACGTATTTTTCTAAAAGCAAGCTCACATCTCTTGCTTGTGTGGCACTGTTACAACTGACGTACACTATTTTTTTAGGCGCCACTTCTAGTAATTGCGCTACTACATTTTTATGCATGCCTACACGTGGTGGATCTGTTGTAATCATATCGGGGGAACCATTTTCTGATATAAATTGTGGCGTTAAAATTTTAACCATATCTCCTACAAAAAACGACGTATTTGTGATATTATTTTGAGCGGCATTCTTTTTAGCGTCTTCTATAGCTTCTGCAACACTTTCTATACCCACTACTTTTTTGGCTTCTTTGGCTATAAATAAAGCGATTGTACCGGTACCTGTGTATAAATCGTACACCAAATCATCTTTAGATAAAGTGGCAAAATTGCGTACAATTTTATACAACTCGTAAGCTTGAGCTGAATTGGTTTGGTAAAAAGATTTGGCGTTTATGTTAAACTGCAAATCTTCCATTGTTTCTACAATAAAATCTTTGCCTTTGTAGCAAATAACTTCTTGATCGTAAATACTGTCGTTACCTTTGTTGTTTACAATGTACTGTAATGAGGTGATTTCTTTAAAATTATCAGCTAAATAATCGAGCACTAAACTAATTTTTTCAGGGTCGTTTTCGGTTACTTGTAAGACTACCATTATTTGTCCCGTAGAAGTAGTACGAATCATTAAAGTACGTAAAAAGCCTGTTTGCTTACGCGGATTAAAAAAAGAAATATCTTTTTCAAGAGCGAACTTTTTAAGATCATTACGAATGTCATTACTGGGATCTGCTTGTAAATGACATTTTTCTATGTCAATAATTTTATCCCACATACCTGGTTTGTGAAAACCACAGGCACGGCGATCTATTTTAGTATCGGTATCGGCTATTTCTTCGGCAGTCAGCCATCTGGAATCTGAAAAAGAAAATTCCATTTTATTGCGATAAAAATAAGGGGTGCCACATCCTAAAATTGGACTGAATTCTGCAACATCAATATTGCCTAATCGTTTTAAATTTTGTGCAACTTCTTTTTGTTTAAAATGTAATTGGTCTTCATATTTCATGTGTTGCCATTTACAACCGCCACAAGTGCCAAAATGAGTACAAACGGGTTCTGTACGTCTGTCGGAATATTTATGAAATTCAATGGCTTCTCCTTCGTAATAGGCTTTGCGCTTTTTAAAGGTTTGTACAGTAACAACATCGCCAGGAATGGCATTGGTTAAAAAAATAACACGCCCATCAGGCGCTTTGGCAACACTCTTGCCTTTGGCGCCAGCGTCAATAACTTCTATGTCTGTGAATATCTGTTTTGTCTTATTTCGAGCCATAGCGCAAAAATACACTTTTTAAATACTTTTAAGCATAAAAAAAGCACCCCGTTTACGGGGTGCTTTAGGATCTTAAAAATAAGATTATTTATTTAGCTGTACTTTTAATATAAGCTACCAAAGCTTTTAAATCGGTATCTTTCATAGGTTTTGTAATAGCTTGTACATTGGCATCCATAATGGCGGCCATAACAGGATCTACAATAGCTTTACTTTCGCCTTTAAAGAATTTTAACAAATCACCTTTTTTAGCGGCATAAGTTTTGGCGATAGTTTGAACAGCAGGGCCAATTAATTTAGTGTCAACTTTATGACAAGTAGTACAGGTTTTAGCTGTAAATAAGGCTTTACCTTTTGCAATCAATTCTTTTTGTTGTGTAGGCTTTTTAGTAATAGTACTTTGTGTATTTGTAAAAGATGAAAATATAAATCCGGCTAAAACAAATACTAATACAGTTGCAATTTTTTTCATTTATTCGATTTTTTTGAATTATGGTGCAAATATATATTTTAAATTAAGACAAGACTGTATTTTTTGTTACAAATACAGATATTTCATGACTTTACTTCCGTCTTTAAAATGCGCTTTAAATTGTGTACTTTTGCCCCAATTAAGTATAGAATATATGTTAAATAGGTTAAAGATTGTAAAACAACGTTTTGAAGAGGTGTCTGATTTGATAATTCAGCCCGATATTATTACAGATCAAAAACGCTATATACAATTAAATAAAGAGTATAAAGATTTAGGACAGATAGTAGAAAAAGGTAAAATTTACGAATCATATTTGAATTCAATAGCAGAAGCTAAGGAGATTATTGCTGATAATTCTGATGCTGAAATGGTTGAAATGGCTAAAATGGAGCTCGATGAGGTTTCAGAAAAAGTGCCTCTTATTGAGGAAGAAATTAAAATGTTACTCATTCCTAAAGATCCTGAAGATACTAAGAATGTAGTAATGGAAATCCGTGCCGGAACAGGGGGTGATGAAGCCAGTATTTTTGCAGGCGATTTGTATAGAATGTATACAAAATACTGTTCAGAAAGACGCTGGAAAGTAGAAGTAGTAGATTTAAGCGAAGGCACTTCAGGTGGTTTTAAAGAAATAATTTTAAATATTTCTGGCACTAATGTTTATGGCAGCTTAAAATTCGAATCGGGTGTACATCGTGTACAACGTGTACCACAAACAGAAACACAAGGACGTGTACATACATCAGCGGCCACAGTTATGGTTTTACCAGAAGCCGAAGAGTTTGATGTTGACGTTGATATGAAAGATGTACGGAAAGATTTATATTGCTCTTCTGGACCAGGAGGACAATCTGTAAATACAACTTATTCTGCTGTGCGCTTAACACATATCCCCACAGGATTAGTGGCGCAATGTCAAGATCAAAAATCACAACACAAAAACTTTGACAAAGCTTTAAAAGTATTGCGTTCTAGATTATACGAATTGGAATTGTCTAAAAAATTGGAAGCAGACTCAGCTAAAAGAAAATCTATGGTTTCTAGTGGCGACAGATCGGCTAAAATTAGAACCTATAATTATCCGCAAGGACGGGTAACAGAACACAGAATAGGCTTAACATTATATGATTTAAGCAATGTTATAAATGGCGATTTACACAAAATAATTGAGGCTCTAAAACTCGCCGAAAATACAGAAAAATTAAAAGCGACTAACGATACTTTATAACTAAATAAACCAACATATTATGAAGCCATTAGCTTATGCAATTGTGGTCTTTCTTTTACTGAGTACCTCTTGTAAAAACAAAGATCAAAAGAATTTAAACCTAACTAAAGATTCTAACGCCAAAATTGTTAATGAGCCAGAGGTTTTTAAAAGAATAAAGGCTTCGAGTAGTGGGTTGGTTTTTTCTAATACGATTAAAGAAAATGTAGCCACTTTAGAAAATCTTTTTGATGATGATTATTTTTATAATGGCGCTGGTGTAGGCGTAGCCGATTTAAACAACGATGGGCTTTTAGATGTTGTTTTTACCGCAAATCAAGTCCAAAATAAAGTCTTTTTAAATTTGGGAAACCTCAAATTCAAAGACATTACAAAAACAGCCAATATTAATAAAGGTAAAAACTGGTCTAATGGCGTAACCTTTGCCGATGTAAATAACGATGGCTGGATAGATATTTATATCTCTCAAGGAGGTCCTAAAAAGAGGACAGAACGCAAAAACCTTCTTTTTATAAATAATAAAGACCTGACTTTTACAGAAAGTGCTGCTAAATATGGCTTGGCAGATGTAGGTATTTCTACACAATCGGCTTTTTTTGATTACGATAAAGATGGCGATTTAGACTGTATTGTTATGAACGAAAATAGTCTTTATGGTGTAGATCCTTACAATTTTAATCGCTATTTAAGAAAAGATAAAGAATTACTGTTTAACAGTTCAAGTCATTTTTATAAAAATATAAATGGGCATTTTAAAGAAGTAACAGAACAAGTAGGGATGTTACGTGCCACTTTTGGATTAGGCCTAACAATAAGTGATATAAATAATGATGGCTGGCAAGATATTTACATAACCAACGATTATTATGTGCCCGATGCTATTTACCTTAACAACAAAAAAGGAGGCTTTACAGAAAGTGCTAAAAAGTTGGTTAAACAGGTGTCTTTTTACGGAATGGGTGTAGATATAGCCGATATAAATAACGATTTACGTCAAGATATTTTTGTGTTAGATATGGCCGCTGCAGATCATTACAGGTCTAAAACACTTATGGCTTCTATGAACACAAAACGCTTTGATTACCTTGTTAAAACAGAAAATTATGCCTATCAATATATGTATAACAGTTTACAGTTAAATATTGGTAACAATACTTTCAATAATGTTGTGCAGTTGGCAAAAGTAGGTAAGACAGATTGGAGTTGGGCCGGTTTATTAGCCGATTACAATAACGATGGCTATAAAGATATTTATGTAACCAATGGTTACAGAAAGTATGGATCTGACAACGATCTTAAAATTAAAATAAATAAAATTAAAAGACAATATAAAGGTGATGTGCCACTAAAAGTCAAACAACAGCTGTATGATGAAATGATATCGGGGAAATTACCAAATATTATGTTTAAAAATAAAACCCATTTAAAATTTGAAAACAAAGCCAGTGAGTGGGGGTTGAGTGATCCTTCGTTTTCTAATGGTGCTGTTTATGCCGATTTAGACAATGATGGCGATTTAGAATTGTTAGTCAATAATATGGATGACAATGCCTTTTTGTATAAAAACTTAAGTGTAGAAAATAAATTGGGCAACTACATAAACGTTAAAACTATTGGTGAAACTTCCGAACCTTTTGCCAAAGTAACCATCTCTTATAAAGGTGGAAAACAATTAATAGAAACCAAACGTGTAAAAGGGTATAGGTCGGCTACAGAAAACACGGCTCATTTTGGTTTGGGAGATGTCACAAAAGTAGATGTTGTTACGGTAGTTTGGCCCAATGGCAAAATGGAACAAAAACGAAATGTAAAGGCCAATACAAAGTTAGTTTTTTACAGCAAAAATGCTGTTAAAAGAGCTTTAAAACCAAAGGTGAAAACACTCTTTAAAAATATTAATCCAAGTGCTTTAAATTTAAATTTTACACATAAAGAAAATCCGTTTAACGATTTTAAAGTCGAGATTTTATTGCCTTATAAGCAATCTACTTTAGGGCCTTGTGTTGTCAAAGCAGATGTAAACGGAGACGGTTTAACCGATATTTTTGTTGGAGGTGCGAGTTATCAAGCTAGTCAAATTTATGTGCAAACAGCAAAAGGCTTTAAACTGACGTCTCAAAAAGCACTACAAGAAGACGCCATAAATGAAGATTTAGACGCTTTGTTTTTTGATTTCGATGGCGATAAAGATTTAGATTTATATGTTGTTAGTGGTGGAAGTGCCTATAGATCGGGATCAAATAACTATATAGATCGTTTGTATAAAAACGATGGCAAAGGCAACTTTACACACGCCAAAAGCTCAGAAATTGATAAAAATAGGTTTAGTGGGAAATCGGTTACTGCTATAGATTACGATAAAGACGGCGATTTAGATTTAATTATAGGAAACAGAATGGAGCCCTTTAATTATCCGCGAGCTCAAAGGTCTATTATTTATCAAAACAATAATGGCAGTTTTACAGATGTGACCTCGAAAGTTGCTCCCGATTTCTTAGATTTTGGAGCTGTTGATAAAGTTATCACAACCGATATAAATAACGATGGTTGGCAAGACTTTATAGCTGTGGGCGAGTGGTCTGGTATAGGTATTTATGTGAATGAAAAAGGGACTTTTAAAAACATATCTTCAAAAAGTGGTCTTGATAAAGAAAAAGGATGGTGGTTTACTGTTGCAGAAACAGATGTTAATAATGATGGTTTTAAAGATTATATTGTTGGTAATGTAGGTTTGAATTACAAGTACAAAGCCAGCAGAGCCAAGCCTTTTAAAGTTTTTGCAAACGATTTTGATACCAACGGAACAAACGATATTATTTTAAGTTCAAAATACAAAGGAGAGTATGTGCCGGCCAGGGGTAAAGAATGCTCAACACAACAAATGTCGTTTATATCAGAAAAGTTTAAAACATACAGTTCTTATGCTAATGCTACAGTTTTAGATATTTATGGCGACGACTTAAATAACTCTTACGAAAAAGAGGTATCCGAATTTAAAAGTATTGTTTTGATAAATAATAAGGATGCTACTTTTACTAAGCATTATTTGCCAGTTATGGCACAAACAATTCCTATTTTAGACTGTGCTTTTACCGATGTAAACAATGACGGTTTTGAAGATGTTATCTTGGTAGGTAATATTTATGATACCGAAGTAGAAACGCCAAGACTAGATAATACATCAGGAATTGTATTGTTGTCTAATAAAAAAGATAATTATACTTTTATTGATAGAACCGAAACAGGATTGTACTTAAACGGTGATGTTAAAGTTATTGAAAAAGTAAAATTCGGGTCAGAATACATTTATATTGTAGGTAAAAACAACGCTAAGTTATCGGTGTTTAAGTAAAGAATAATTAAAATAAATCCATAAAAAAACCGCGCCATTGGCGTGGTTTTTTTATAAGCAAGATTGTTAATATTATTTGTTTACTTTATCTACAATGGCTTTAAAAGCTTCAGGGTGATTCATAGCCAAATCGGCTAAAACCTTACGGTTTAAATCAATGTTATTAGCTTTTAATTTCCCCATAAATTGAGAGTAAGACATCCCGTATTGACGGACACCAGCGTTTATACGTAGAATCCACAAGCCTCTAAAATTTCTTTTGTTGGCTTTGCGATCTCTATACGCATAAGACATGGCTTTTTCTACAGCATTTTTAGCGACTGTATAAACATTTTTACGTCTGCCAAAGTATCCTTTGGCTTGTTTTAATATTTTTTTTCTGCGAGCTCTTGAAGCTACTGAGTTTACTGATCTAGGCATAATTTTTTAATTTGTTTTTGAGTTGGGCAGTTCATTATTTTTTTTGAACATTTTTTAGCGCCAATTCAGGGTTTATAATTAATTTACCAAATAAACACTAGGTTTATTTTAAAGCTAATTGTTTTAAAATGCTTTTTCGGTCTGCTTTATGTACCAATCCAGCGTGTGTTAATTTTAGCTTTCTTTTCTTACTTTTTTTAGTCAAAATATGACTTTTAAAAGCGTGCTTTCTTTTAATTTTACCAGTACCTGTAAGCTTGAAACGCTTTTTGGCACTAGATTTTGTTTTCATTTTAGGCATCTTTATTCTCTTTTTATCTTGCTGTTGTTTTTATTTCTTCTTTTTAGGAGCAATAAACATAATCATACGTTTACCTTCTAATTTTGGCAATTGTTCTACTTTGCCATATTCTTCTAATTCTTGCGCCAATTTTAATAATAAAATCTGACCTTGATCTTTATAAATTATAGAACGTCCTTTAAAAAACACATACGCTTTAAGTTTAGCACCTTCTGTTAAAAATTTAATGGCATGTTTCTTTTTAAACTCATAATCGTGTTCATCTGTTTGAGGGCCAAAGCGAATTTCTTTAATAATTACCTTAGTCGCTTTAGACTTCATTATTTTTTCACGCTTTTTTTGCTCGAAAAGGAATTTTTTATATTCCATTATCTTACAAACAGGCGGTACGGCATTGGGCGATATTTCAACCAAATCTAAACCTTGTTCGTCTGCAATTTCTAAAGCCTTATTAGTTGGGTAAACGCCAATTTCAACATTGTCGCCTACCAAACGCACTTCTTCAGCAATAATTTTTTTATTAATTCTATGCTGATCTTCTTTAATGATTCTCCAGGGTCTTCTTGCGCCCCTTTTTCTTCGAATTGCTATAACTTTAAAATTTAGAAATTAGTTAAATTGTTTTAATGTACTTGTAATAGCCTTAGTAATTAATTTGTTAAAGCTTTCAATATTCATCTCACCCAAATCTTCACCACCGTGTTTTCTAACTGTAATGGTACTGTTTTGTGCTTCTTTTTCGCCAATTATAATCATAAAAGGAACTTTACTCATCTCGGCATCACGTATTTTTCGGCCAACCTTTTCATTCCTATAATCTACGAGGGCGCGAATTTCGGAATTTTCTAATGATTTTAAAACTTTTTTCGTATATATTTCATATTTTTCGCTTACGGGGAGCAAAATAACCTGATCTGGCGTGAGCCATAAAGGGAAATTACCACCTGTATGTTCTAATAAAAGAGCTATAAAACGCTCCATAGAACCAAAGGGAGCTCTGTGAATCATTACAGGTGTATGTAATTGATTGTCTGAACCTTTATAGGTGAGTTCAAATCGTTTAGGAAGATTGTAATCTACCTGAATAGTCCCTAGTTGCCATTGTCTTCCTAAAGCGTCTCTAACCATAAAATCTAATTTAGGGCCGTAAAAAGCTGCTTCACCTTCAACAATTACAAAATTTAATTTTTTATCTGTTACAGCATTTATAATAGCTTGTTCGGCTTTTACCCAACTTTCAGTATCTCCTATGTATTTGTCAGAATTTTCAGAATCTCTAATTGAGACTTGTGTTGTGAAATCTTCAAAACCTAAAGACCCAAACACATAGAGTACTAAATCAATTACATTTTTAAACTCAGTATCTAATTGGTCTTCGGTGCAAAATATATGAGCATCATCTTGTGTAAAACCTCTCACACGTGTCAATCCGTGTAATTCGCCACTTTGTTCATAACGGTAAACAGTACCAAATTCAGAAAAACGTTTGGGTAAATCTTTATATGAATAGGGTTTGTTGTTATAAATTTCGCAGTGATGCGGACAATTCATAGGTTTTAATAGGAATTCCTCATCTTCTTTTGGGGTGTGTATGGGTTGGAAACTATCGGCGCCATATTTAGCATAATGCCCTGATGTGACGTATAATTCTTTCTGACCAATATGAGGTGTCATAACCATTTCGTAACCGGCTTTTTTTTGAGCAGCAGATAAAAAATCTTCAAGACGTTTTCTCAAAGCAGCGCCTTTAGGAAGCCATAAAGGCAACCCTTGACCGACTTTGCTAGAAAAAGCAAAGAGTTCCATTTCTTTTCCTAATTTTCTATGATCACGTTTTTTAGCTTCTTCAATAAGTTCTAAATAAGCTTTTAATTCCTTCTGTTTAGGAAATGATATGCCATAAACACGTGTAAGTTGTTTGTTTTTTTCGTCTCCGCGCCAATAAGCGCCAGCCACACTCATAATTTTAATGGCTTTTATAAAACCTGTATTGGGTATATGACCCCCGCGGCACAAATCTGTAAAATCGGCATGGTCACAAAAAGTAATATCGCCATCAGTTAAGTTTTCAATAAGTTCAATTTTAAACTCATTGTTGTCTTTTTGATAGTATTTTAAAGCATCTGCTTTTGAAACAGAACGCATTTTGAATTCAAATTTTTGTCTAGCAAATTCTAAAAATTGTTTTTCAATTTTCTCAAAATCGCTTTCGCTGATGGTTTTATCGCCAAAATCTACGTCATAATAAAACCCGTTCTCTATAGCCGGTCCAATGGTTAGCTTAGCATCCGGAAAGAAGTGTAAAATGCTTTGAGCCAAAACATGAGCAGAAGAATGCCAAAAGACTTTTTTGCCTTCGGTGTCATTCCACGTATATAAAACCAAACTACCATTTGTGGTTAATGGGGTAGATGTTTCAATGATCTTATCATTAAATTTAGCCGAAATAACATTTCTAGCTAATCCTTCACTAATTTCTCTAGCCACATCAAAAGCTGTACTATTTTTGGCTACAGCTTTAATCGAGCCGTCTGGCAAAGTAATATTTATCATAAAATTTAAATAAGTTGCAAAGATATTAGAAAACAAACTTATTTACAATCTAATTTTTAGCATTTTTTAATAATCAAAAAAGGGATACAGATATAGGTGTAATATTTATATAAAAGAATCTTTGAAAGTATATAATTATGCTAATATAGCATTTATAAGTATGGTAATGAGGCTATTAAAAAGTAGTTCAAAAATAATTATTTTTTTTAAAGAAAGTCATTGTCAGTAAAAAAAAGAGTTTTATATTTGCACCCGCTTAGCCAGGGAAGGGAATTTGAAGGAGATAGG
>JASFYX010000046.1:0-73873 GCA_045046885.1 Flavobacteriaceae bacterium | reverse complement strand
AAATAACAGACCTAGAAAATTATTGGGGTTCAAAACTCCTAATGAAGTATTTTTAACTATTTTTAACCAAAATGTTGCACTTATTAGTTGAACCTTGCAGGACAAAAAATACCGCTTTTATACACATCTATTGCTATCTTTGTAGTAGCGTGGATTGGTCAATTTTACGACCATCACGTAGAGGGTGTTAAGCCTTCATTTTTTAAGGATTTACAATTTTTACTCATCGGCCCGGCGTGGGTTATGAAAAAAATATTCGGTTAAACAATGTCAGACACCATAACTTTTGACGATTTTACAAAACTCGACTTGCGTATCGGGACTATTATTGAGGTTAACGATTTTCCTAAAGCGCACAAACCCGCCTATCAACTCAAAATTGATTTTGGCACTTTAGGCACCAAACAATCAAGTGCGCAAATTGTAGAAAACTACTCTAAAGATGATCTACTTAAGCGTCAAATAATAGCTGTTGTGAATTTTAAACCCAAACAAATAGCCAATTTTCTTAGCGAATGTTTGGTTTTGGGCGTTACCGATAATGATGGTGCTATTGTACTACTAAAATCGGCAAAGAATTGTAAAAATGGCCAAGTAGTAAGTTAAAATGGTATCAGAAAAAGATTTAACGGCACTCAAATTGTCATTAACAGGCAATCTACAATTTGACACATTGCACAAATCACTTTATGCAACAGATGCTTCGGTTTATAGAAAAATGCCTTTGGCAGTGGCTTTTCCAAAATCGATTTACGACATTAAACTTTTAATAAGTTTTGCCACACAACATAAAATTGGTTTAATTCCGCGTACAGCTGGCACTTCATTAGCAGGTCAATGTGTAGGCGATGGCATTGTGGTAGATACGTCTAAACACTTTACCAAAATTCTCGCTTTTGACGAAGCGCATAAAACCGTTTGTGTACAACCCGGGGTTATTCGAGATGATTTAAATAGGTTTTTAAAACCTTACGGATTGTTTTTTGGGCCAAACACCTCTACTTCTAATCGCTGTATGATTGGCGGAATGGTGGGTAATAATTCGTCTGGAACAACCTCAATAAAATATGGCGTTACACGCGATAAAATTTTAAACTTAAAAACTGTTTTGAGCGATGGCTCGGAAGTAGATTTTAAAGCTATTGATGCGCAAACTTTTAAAAATAAATGTCAGGGTAATACTCTTGAAAATAAAATATACCAGTCTCTAAAAAACGAATTATCTGATGCTACCATTCAAAAAGAAATTAAAGACCAATTTCCAAAACCAGAAATCCACCGGCGTAATAATGGTTATGCTGTTGATGCTTTATTAGATTTTAAACTCTTTGGCGGTGAAAATGACGCTATAAATATTGGTAAATTATTGTGTGGCAGTGAAGGAACTTTGGCTTTTAGTACAGAAATTACCTTACAATTAGACGACTTACCTCCCAAAAAAAACCTTATGATTGGGGCGCATTTTAAATCGGTTTCAGAGAGTTTAAAAGCTGTGGTGGTAGCTATGAAACACGACTTATATACCTGTGAGCTGATGGATAAAACCATACTCGATTGCACGAAAAACAATCGAGAACAATCAAAAAATCGATTTTTTATAAAAGGTGACCCGGGTGCTATTTTGATGTTAGAATTGGCATCAAATAATACAGAAACTACCCTGCAACAAGCACATGCTTTAATTGCCGATTTAAAAGACAAGGGTTTTGGCTATCATTTTCCTATTTTACAAGGTGCCGATATTGATAAACTCGTCAATTTGCGCAAAGCGGGTTTGGGTCTTTTGGGCAATATTGTAGGCGATAACAAAGCCGTTGCTTGTATAGAAGATACAGCAGTTACAGTAAAGGATTTGCCGAATTATATTTCAGAATTTACCAAAATGATGGACAGCTATAACCAAGACGCTGTGTATTATGCCCATGCGGGTGCGGGTGAAATTCACCTCCGCCCTATTCTGAATTTAAAAAAACAAGCCGACGTTAAGCTATTTAGAACCATCACCACAGAAACAGCTAAGTTAGTGAAACGTTATGGCGGGTCGTTTAGTGGTGAACACGGCGATGGTATTGTACGCGCCGAGTTTATTCCGCTTATGATTGGTAAAAAAAATTACGACTTACTCAAACGTATAAAAACTAGTTTTGACCCCGATAATATTTTAAATCCCGGTAAGATTGTCAATCCCTATAAAATGGATGACAATTTGCGCTATCTCCCCGAAAGAGATGAGCCTACCATTAAAACCCTTTTAGATTTCTCTGACTCGATGGGTATTTTACGAGCAACCGAAAAATGTAACGGATCGGGCGATTGCCGTAAACCAGTCGCAGCAGGTGGTGTGATGTGCCCCAGTTACCGTGCTACTAAAAACGAAAAAGATACCACACGTGGACGCGCCAATACTTTACGTGAATTTTTAACCAATTCTGATAAGCCTAACCGATTTAACCATACTGAATTAAAACAAGTATTCGATTTGTGTTTGAGTTGCAAAGCCTGCGCTTCTGAGTGTCCTAGTAATGTGGATGTAGCAGCGCTTAAAGCCGAATTTTTGCACAATTATTATAAAGACAATCCGCCTGATTTCCGGACAAAATTGTTTGCCAACAATGCCCAAATGGCAGCAAAGGTTGGTAAATTGGCTTTTTTAGGAAATTTCATATCAAACACAAGCCTTTCTAAACAAATTTTGGGTATTGCCAAACAGCGGTCGGTTCCACCAATTGCACAAACTACACTAAAACAATGGCTTAAAAAGCGTCCTAAAGCAACTAAAAAGTATCTTAAAACTATTTATTTGTTTAATGATGAATTTACCAATTTTTACGACGTAAACGTAGGTAAAGATGCTGTGTATTTGTTAGAAGCGCTGAATTATGAAGTCAAAACAATAGCACATCCCGAAAGTGGTCGGAGTGCTATTTCTAAAGGTCTTCTTGATAAAGCCAAGACTTATGCTGATACTAACGTGTCTATTTTTAAAGATTTAATAGACCTTAAAACACCTTTAATTGGTATAGAACCTTCGGCTATATTGAGTTTTAGAGATGATTATTTACGACTGGCTACAGACAAAAAGGCCGTTCGAAAATTAGCTGAAAACTGTTTTACAATTGAAGAGTTTATCGCCTCTGAGTTTAAAAAAGGAAATATTAAAACCTCGCTATTCACTAGTACGCACAAGGTTATAAAAGTCCACACCCATTGTCATCAAAAGTCATTGAGTAGCAGTCATTTTACGCACACTATGCTGTCTATACCTAAAAATTATAAAGTCACTATTTTAGCTAGTGGTTGCTGTGGTATGGCCGGTTCGTTTGGTTATGAGAAAGAACATTACGACATCAGTATGAAAATTGGTGAAGACAGTTTGTTTAAAAAGATTCGTCCTCTTTCTAAAGAGGTCATCGTTGCTGCTAATGGCACGAGCTGTCGCCATCAGATTAAAGATGGCACGTCACGACAAGCAGAACATCCGGTAAGTATTTTAAAACAGGCTTTGATAAAGTAACTAATTATAAAAACTATTATTATGGAAAATTCTAAATTGATAAATATTTGTGCTTTGGCTCTGGTTATTTTGGGAATCACTATGATTTACATCGGTGGTTTTTACGGGCCAAAAGTTATTCTGCCTCCTATCATTACTGGTATTGGTTTTTTTATTATTGCTTGGGTTTTTAATGCTTTTAGTAAGGGTGTTAAGTAGGTTCTCGATACATCCCGACTGATGTCGGGATACTCGAACTGACTAAAATAAATTATTGAATATTCTCTAAAGGAACGGTAATTGTAAAACAGGTACATTTATCTTTTTTACTTTCTAAATTGTATTTACCATTTAACAAAGTTACCCGACGTTCTATATTTTTAAGGCCTGCGCCTGTTTTTTCGCGTTTTATTTTCTCAAAATCAATGCCTATACCATTGTCTTTAATAAAGAGTTTTAAATTATTATCTGGTGTTTTAGTTATACTTACTTCTGCTTTGTTTGCACCACTGTGTCTTATTATATTGGTAGATATTTCTTGGGTAAGCCTGAATATGTTGGTCTTGATTTCTTTGTTTATCTCACTTTCTTTTAATCCTTTAGTTTTGAATTGAAATTCTATATTCCTTGTTTCGCTATAATCTATACAAATGTTTTCTACAGCTATTAGCAAGCCTTTTTCTTTAAGTTGTTTAGACATAAGGCCATGAGCTATATTTCTTGCTTCGTTTATTGCACTTAAATTGAATTCTCTTACTCTTTCTAATTGTTTTAATGACTTGGCATCTAATATATCTTTATTTTGTTTTAAAAGCACTTGTATAAACATAGACTCTGCCGCTAAAATCTGACTAATTCCGTCGTGTAAATCTTCTCCAAAACTTTGCTTTTCTTGTTCTTGTGCATCAATAAAAGCATGAATAAAATCGCGTTCTAATTTGCGTTTTTCGGTAATATCTTCTTCTACTGCTATATAATTAGTTATTTTACCTTCTCTATCTTTAATAGAAGATATGTTGGCTTGTACCAAGTATTTTGTACCGTCTTTACGCTTGTTAACAAATTCGCCTTCCCACATATCTCCCTTTGTAAGAGTATCCCAAAGTTTAAGATAATATTCATCTGTCTGGTCTCCCGATTTTAATATGCTAGGAGTTTGCCCAATAACTTCTTCTACTTTATAGCCGCTCAGTTTTGTAAAAGCCGGATTAACAAATTCAATGATACCATTTTTATTTGTTACAACTACAGACTCAGGACTTTGAATAAGTGCTTGATTGAGTAAGCGTATTTGTTCATAATCTCTAGACTTTTTAACAACCAAACTTATGTTAGCAGCTACTAGCTCTAAAAGTGCCATATCATCTTTAGAGAAAGCTTTAACATTGGTATAACTCTGAACTACCATTACGCCTATGGCTTTATTTTCTATTATCAAAGGTGTACCTAACCAACATTTAGATTTTACACCCCCTTCTTTAATAATGCCTTTCTTGTAAAGTTTTCTGGCCATACTACTAGTGGAAAGCAATGTTTTTTGTGTATCGAAAACATAGCCAGATAATGTTTTCCCTTTCTTGAAGTCTTGTAAATAATCATCACGACTTGTGTCTTCTTCATCAACACGGAAAGGAATACTAAAACTGTCTTTTCTACCGTTATATAAGGCTATAAAGAAATTAGTAGTATCTATTACATTATGTAAAGTTTTTCTAACATAAGGCAATAATTTGTCTAGATTTGGTGCGTCATTGGCAAATTTTGAAATTTTATGAAAAACTTCTTTGACATTAGCTTCGTGTTGCCGTTCAGTTACGTCAATCCCTATAGCAATAATAGCGTTATCTCCTCCTTTAGAAACATACCATTCTATATACTTATAAACGCCTTCTTTAGTTTTTATTTTCCGAAGGTTAGTCATAATAGACATCGGTTCCTTGCTAGAGTGATACTCTCTAATGGTTTTTTTTATTCTATTTAATAATTTAATATCGGTAAAAGTAAGTTGCCACCAGCCTTGTCCTAATACATCTTTCGGATTATATCCTAAAATAGTTTCAATGCTTGGAGAGGCATATGTGATGTCTCCTTTACCATTGGCAACTAGAACCAGGGTATTTATTCTATTCAAAATAGCATCTGACTGTCTTAGTTTTTCCTCGGCCTTTTTACGGTCTGTTATGTCTTGAATAGTTCCTGTTATTAATCTGCGATTTCCTTTTGCATCGAATTCTTTTTTAGCTTTACCCAAAATCCAAATAATTTTTTTGTCTTTAGGTTGAATAATTCTAAATTCTTTAGAAATAGTCTTCAATTTGCTGCTATCGAGTAATTTTCGAACATTTACATAATCGTCAGGATATAGTAAATTTACCCACCCTTTAATATCTCTTTTATAGGAATGGTCTAAACCCAATATGTCATCACAAATTGGCGACGTCTCAAACAAATTGGTGCTATCATCAAAAATAAAGGTTCCCAAACGCGTAATTTCTTGGGCTTCTCTAAGTTTTCGTTCACTCTCTTCAATAACTAACTCTGTCAACTTATTTTTAGTAATATCTTGAATAGTTCCCACTAAATTAGCAGGCTTTCCTTCTTTAAAAACAATTTCACCAATACCGTGAAGCCATTTAATTTCTTTTGTATCTTTAGTTATTATACGATATTCTCTATCAAATTTAGCTCCTGTCTTTATACAATGAGTTAACATTTTTTGATTAGCCGGCGTGTCATCAGGATGTGTTATGGTTCGCCAAGTGGTAAATGTTTTGACATCTGTAGATTTGAGACCAACTATGGTATCAAATATATTGGAACTTCTAAATTTTTTAGTAACAAGATTTAAATTGTAAGTTCCTAATTGAGCTATTTTTTGAGAATTTAATAAGTCTTTTTCACTTTTTACCAAACTTCTGTGTAATTCAAAACGCTCTGTTACATCTTCAACTAAACCAACACCCCCAATCACTTTTTTATCAACACCGTATATGGCTTTAAAATGTATTACTAAAGGTGTTGTTTTATGACCGGTAACCGAAGTATAATTCTCTTCGTAATAGCCCACACCTTTTTCCAGAGTTTCTTTAACCGCCGCTACCATTTTTTTGTCGCTAAGCTTTTTAAACATTTCCAAGCCTATTAACTTTTCATAAGATGAGCCTACCATTCTTGCAAATTCATCATTACATTCGGTAACAATTCCTTGCGCATTAAAATGGAAAATACCTAGCGGAGCATTTTCAAACACACTTCTATACAATTCTTCTTTGGCTCTTAGGGCATCTTCGGCCTTTTTACGGTCTGTTATGTCATGAACAGCACCTACTAAATACGTACAGTTACCTTTGGCATCAAAAATAGGCGAAATACTAACAATACCGCTTTTTAAACCTGTAGGATACAGCGATTCTTCTTCCCACTTTATAATGGTTTTTTCTCTAATGGCTTTACGGTAATTATCACGAACCATTTTTAATGATGACTTAGGAATAACTTGCTCAATTGATTTGCCTATAACCTGCTCTTCTTTTAAACCTGTGGCATTTAAAAAAGAACTGTTTACATTTTTAAATACATATTTACCGTTGGGCTCTACGGCTATAAAATACAAGACATCTTCTATAGATTCTACTACTGTAATTAACTCTTTTTCACGTAACATTAATGTATTTACGACCACTCTGTGTTCTGTAATGTCTTGTATAACTCCCAGTACAGGCAATTTTTTTCCTTTAGAATCTAATTTTATATCTTGAGCCATATGATGTATCCAAAGGGTCTTACCGTCTTTAGGCCTTATAAGTCTGTAAGTTACGTTTAAAGGTATACCAGGGTCTTTAAGCCTTTTGCTTAAGACGTCTGATAAAATATGTCTGTCTTCGGGATGAATGAGAGCTATCCAGGCTTTTAAAAAGCCTTCTTGTTCTTTTAATCCTAAAATATCTGTAATGGTCTTTGAAGCCTGCCAACGGCTGTTCTTAAAATCATAAGTATAATAACCTAATTTAGAAAGGTTTTGTGATTCTTCTAAAAAATAGTGTGCTATTTCTTTTTCTCTTAAGCGCTCTTCTTGTGTTTCTATAAATGTTTTTCTAAGACGATTATAACGTTTTACAACATAGTACACAAAAGCCAAATAAATTACAAAAAGTAATAAATTAATCCGCTGAATAGTATGGAGCGTATTTGTTTGTTTTAAATACACATTTTGTAAAGCTCCTTGTAATTTTTCAACACTAATAACAAGGTCAAAATAAGCAGCATCGTGTTTTATTTTATTTTCATTTGTGTATTTATACGATTTTAACAGCGATCCAAATTTGTCTATTTTCTGCAAAACATCTTTAATGTCTTTTTGATACTTAGCTGCTGCTAATGGTAAAAAATAATCTACCCAACTAGAAGACAAGAGATCTTCAACAAATCGCTTGGCCTCTAATATATGTGGATTGTTAAATGTGCTATCAACCAAGACACCGCCTTCTTCTATTTGCAAATGTGAAATGGTGATATCTAATTTAACTGTTTCTAGTCTATTTATTTTGGGATAGTGGGTGCTTTCTAAATGACGTCCTATAAAAACCGAGAAAATGAGAAGTATAAAAATAATCAAACCTATAGTAAGTAATAATCCTAAATTAGCACTTTTGCTTGGTTTTGAATGTTTTTTGTTTTTTTTAGTACTAAACATAATACTCTTTGTTACATAATTTAAAACTATTTAGCTATAAATAACAAAAAAATGTCAGAGGAGGGACATAACTGTACCTCAAATATAATCAAAAACATTTAAACTCTTTTTTAAAAAATAATATAAATATTACTTGCATATATGATAGTAATACTATTATATTTACAAATATTTAGTAATTATGAAGAATTTAAATATAAAGGTCAGTTCAAAATTATACACAAAAAATCCGGATTCAACAGAATTAGGGCAGAATATCGTCTCGCATAGCATACAATTAATAAATGATATGGGGTTTGAAGCTTTTACTTTTAAGAAATTGAGCGTTAAGATAAAATCTCCTGAAAGTTCAATCTATCGTTATTTTAGCAACAAACATAACTTGCTTATATACTTAACAGGTTGGTATTGGAGTTGGACAGCATACAGGATTGTGTTGGCTACAGCAAATATTAAAAGTGCTGAGGAAAAACTTAAAAATTCTCTAGCGGTTTTAACTAAACCTGTTATTGTTGATGATTCCATATCGTATGTAAATGAAATTTTACTAGACAAAATAATCATTACCGAATCTGTAAAGGCATACCATACTAAAGACGTTGACAAAGAGAATAAAAAAGGCTGTTTTGAATCTTACAAAAGCGTTGTTAACAGTGTTGCTGAAATGATTCTAGAAATCAATCCGAAATTTAAATATCCACATATGCTTGTTTCTACAGTTATTGAAGGAGCACACCAACAAAGATATTTTTCTAAACATATCCCCTCTTTAACAGATATTAAAGCAGAAGAAGACTGTATAACTAAATTTTACAACCAATTAGTTTTTAATATGGTTGCACCTTAAAAAAACTAAAATAAATTAAAAATGAAACAAAGATTAAATTTATTACTAGTAGCAGTAGCGCTAATTGTATTTACGTCTTGCGAAAACAACAAAGTAAATGGTAAACACAGATCTGAAAAAAATGTTACAACATCTGTTAAAGAAAAAATTTCTGAAAAGGATTGTAAAGATATTCACTGGTCACATCATAAGGGGGAAGAAGGTCCTGAAAATTGGCAGAATTTATGTGACGGATTTGCTGATTGTGGTGGAAAAGTACAATCGCCTATCAATATTGTGACAAAAAATGTTAAAAGTGATGTCAAACTATTGACACCTGATTTTTCTTATGATAAATCTAAAGTTGACATTATAAATAACGGGCATACTGTTCATTTCAATATTTCTGGTAATAACAGTGTTAAACTAAATGGTAAAACTTATAAACTATTGCAGTTTCATTATCACGCTTTAAGCAAACACACTATTAACGGAAAACATTTCCCAATAGAAGTCCATTTTGTTCATAAATATGACGGCGGCGATTATGCAGTAATTGGCATTATGTTTAAGGAGGGTAATGAAAATAATTTGTTAAATAAATATCTTAATAAGTTTCCAAAAATAAAAGGAGAATATAAATCTGACGATATGGTTAACCTCTTAAGTTTACTTCCTAAAAATAGAGATTATTTTAATTATAGTGGTTCTTTAACCACACCTCCTTGCTCTGAAGTTGTAAATTGGTATGTTTTAAAGAATCCGATAACTGCTTCAAAAAGACAAATAGAACAGTTTTCTAAAATTTTAAATCACAATTACAGACCTATTCAGCCTTTAAATGATAGAAAAATAAAATCAAACATGTAATTTTAAGCATTAATAGTTATAAATTATGACTTTACTAATTGAACATATAAAACCCGAATATTTAATTATTATTGGCGTTTCAATATTAATTATCTTGAGCTTTATATTTAATTATATATCTCAAAAAACAAATATTCCAAGTGTTCTTTTATTGATGTCATTAGGGGTAGCTATTCAATATATTTTTCCAAAATTTAAAGATAATCCACTTATATTTAGCTCCTTAATCGTTGTTGGAAAAGTCGGTCTAATTTTAATAGTATTAGAAGCTGCGCTCGATTTAAAATTTAAGAAAGAAAAAATAAAATTAATAGTAAAATCGTTTTTAATGGCATTGCTTTGTTTGTTTGGCAGTGCTATTTTAATAGCCTACATAATTCAATTATTTTTAGATTCTTCATTTTACAACGCATTTGTATATGCCATTCCACTTTCAATATTAAGTAGCGCTATTATTATTCCAAGTGTTTCATCGCTTAAAGCGGATAAAAAAGAATTTATGATTTACGAGAGTACGTTTTCTGATATTCTAGGTATTATTTTATTCCAATTTCTTGTATCAACCGGCGATTTTGATTCTGTTAAAAATTTAATAATCAGTACTTCTGTAAATATTATTATAACCATTGTAGTAGCAATTGTATTTAGTTATATTGCCGTTTGGGGCATCCAAAAACTAACGAGTCATGCCAAACTCTTTTTAATAATTGCTGTATTGATGCTTATCTACGCTATAGGTTCTGTTTTTAAGCTATCATCTCTTATAATTATTCTATTTTTTGGTATAATATTGAATAATGCAGAATTATTCTTCAGAGGTTCATTAAAGAATTATATCAATCTAGAACGCATAAAACCCATTTTTAAGGATTTTTATACAATAACTATAGAATCTGCATTTGTATTGCGTACATTTTTCTTTGTGATTTTTGGCCTTACTATTTCGCTAATTTCTTTAGTTAATTACAAAGTAGCGTTTCAAAGTATTATTATTGTAATAGGCATGTATGTGGTACGCTATATTTTTCTGAAATTGATATTATGGCGTAAAAGCATTATTCCTGAATTGTTTATTGCCCCTAGAGGACTCATTACAATCTTATTGTTTTTTACTATTCCAGCAAAATACTTTATCTATAATTTTAATCAAGGAATATTATTATACATCATTTTAATATCAAGTTTAATAATGACAATATCTTTGGTAGCAAGTAAAGCTAAAAATATTTCGGATGTATTGCATAATTTTGATGACTTGCATAGCAATATAGAAAAAAGTTTAGATGAAGGTCCTCAAGATTTTCAAGAGAAAGACCTAAATTTGACCAAAAGTAATACAAAAAAATAGACAGTGCTCTCACAGTAAATCATGATTAAAAAGATAGTAATTACACCTTTACAAAAATTTATAAAAACCGAAAGTTTAAGTGGCATACTTTTATTTACAGCCACAATTATTGCTTTAATCTGGGCAAATTCATCGTTTAATTCTATTTATGAATCGTTGTGGCAATACAAGGTAGGGTTTAGTTTTCAAGATTTTGAACTCAAAAAACCCCTTATATTATGGGTAAATGATGGCCTTATGGCAATCTTCTTTTTTTTAATAGGGTTAGAATTAAAAAGAGAATTTTTAATAGGCGAATTAGATACTTTAAAAAAAGCATCCTTTCCTTTTTTTGCTGCTTTAGGAGGTGTTATTGTGCCTATTGCACTTTTTTTAATATTAAATAAAAATCCCGAAACAACAAAAGGATGGGGCATACCTATGGCTACAGATATTGCTTTTGCGCTTGCCATTTTAAAATTATTAGGAAATAGAATTCCTATGAGTATCAAAGTCTTTTTAACGGCCTTCGCCATAATTGATGATATTGGTGCTGTACTTGTTATCGCTTTATTTTATAGCAGTGCTATAAATTGGTTATTAGTGCTTTATGCTTTGGTCTTATTTTTAATAATTGCTTTTTTATCGTACAAAAAGATATATTCAAACTCAATGTTTTTAATAATAGGCATCATCATTTGGTTTTTATTTTTAAAATCGGGTATTCATCCAACTATAGCCGGTGTTTTAATGGCCTTTACAATTCCGATTAAACAAAAAATTGATATCAACTCTTTTACAGAAAAAACATTTCAAATTATTGACAGTCTTAAAAGAGACAAAAAGGAGGATGGTAAACTCTTATCGAAAAGTCAATTAAAAAAAATAGCACTCTTAAAAAGCAGTTCTGGTAAAGTGAAATCTCCATTACAACATCTAGAGATTAAACTCCACAATTGGGTGGCCTTTTTAATTATGCCTATTTTTGCGCTGGCAAATGCTGGCGTAATTATTAATACAGATATGCAAATAGAGTATGCTATGATTGCCAATATTGGCATTGGTCTTTTTGTTGGTAAATTTATAGGCATCACCTCATTTTCATTTTTAGGCGTTAAGTTGGGCATAACGGCGTTGCCAAATGGTGTAAATTATACACAGATAATTGGTGTTGCTGTTTTGGCTGGTGTTGGCTTTACAATGTCAATTTTTATAGCAAATCTCGCCTTTTCAGGTTCACAAATTTTTATTGATTCTGCCAAAATAGGTATCCTTATAGGCTCGTTTGTTTCGGGTTTAATAGGCTACTTAATTTTAAGAATAAGCAGTCTTCCAAAAACCAAAGTTATAGATGGATAAATTAAAAACAACCAATACACTTTTACTTATAATTGTAATTCCTTTAATTTTTTACATTTTAAAATTATTGTCCTTTATTTTTATACCTCTTGTTTTTTCGATGTTTTTGGCCTTGTTATTTTTACCTCTTATGAGGTGGCTTGGTAAAAAGAAAATAACAAAACCTATAAGCCTTTTTATAGTAATATTAATAATTGCTGTTTTATTTAAGATTGGCGGCGAATTAGTACATTATTCAAGTAAGGAATTAATGTCTGTTGACAATACTTTTATAGAAAAAGCCGAAACAAAACTCAGTAATTTAGTTATTACAGTTGAAAATTATTTTGGAATTGAACGTGCTAAAAATACGAATGCATTTTCACATTATTTTAAAAAAGAGGTATTTACAAAACACATTGGGTCTACTTTAGATTTTCTTTCCAGTACACTTTCAATGATTTTAATGACAGCTTTTTTCTTGGTTTTATGGCTTTTAGAATCTATTAATATTCAAAAGGTATTGAATAAAACAATCTTAAAACAACAATTTTCATCCGTTAAGGTTTTTATGAAAATTGAAAAAGATCTGATTAAGTTTATGAAAGTAAAGTTTATTATCAGCCTATTTACAGGTATCGGCATTACGCTTGCTTGTATGTATTTTGATGTGAGTTTTCCTATTTTTTGGGGTTTATTTGCATTTATTATCAATTTTGTACAAATGGTAGGCTCCTTTATTACGGTTATATTATTAACATTATTTGCTATTATTGAATTAGATCCAACCACAACTTTATTATTTTTTATAATCTCTATAACAGGCGTTCAAGTTTTAATGGGTGGTATTTTAGAGCCTGTATTTATGGGGAAATCTTTCTCAATAAACGTCATCACCATATTGGTTATGTTAAGTCTTTGGGGCTATATATGGGGAATTCCTGGTATGATAATGGCTATTCCGCTTACTGTTTTTATTAAAATTGTTGCAGAACAATTCGACAAAACAAAAATTATAGCTAACTTAATTTCGGGTTCAAACCAATAACATCTTTTAAAAATTGAATATGGAAACAATTAATAGTATATTAAGCTTTGTACTGCTTCATTACAAAGGACATTCTTTAACAGTTTTTGAATTGGTTAGTGTGCTTGCCATATTTTTGGCAACTAAAATATTATTATGGCTCATTAAAAAAACTTTAAATAGAGAGAACAAATTTCACAAACTTGATAAAGGAAGTTTATTTGCCTTGTTCCAACTGATAAAATATATTATATGGATTATATCCATAGGATTTATGCTAGAAATGATTGGTGTTAAAATAACACTATTATTAGCAGGTTCTGCCGCCTTACTTGTAGGTATAGGTCTGGGATTACAACAAACTTTTAACGATATTTTGTCAGGAATAATACTGCTTTTTGAGCATTCTGTAAAAGTTGATGATATATTAGAAATAGATGGCGACATTGTAAAAATTCAAGAAATTGGCTTGAGAACCTCAAAAGGTCTTAACCGTAATCAAATTGTAGTAATCTTACCCAATTCTCTTATCACTACAAACAAAGTCATAAATTGGAGTCATCAAACAAAAAAGACACTCTTTAAAATAGATGTTGGTGTTGCATATGATAGCAATGTGGATTTTGTAGTTGAGTTACTCGAAAAAAGTGTGTTAGAGCATCCAGAGATATTAAAGGATGATTTATTAGAAGGACGTTTAGTAAATTTTGGCAGTTCATCTTTAGACTTTCAAGTACTTTTTTACAGTCAAAATATTTTTTACATCGAAAAAATAAAAAGCGATATCAGAAAAATTATTATAAAGAATTTTAATGAGCACAATATTACTATTCCATTTACTCAAGTGGATTTAAATATGAAATCTAAAAACTGACTTTTGCACAAGTACTAAGGTTAGAAAAATAGGCTAATTTTATTTTCTGAAAAATGGGTTCTTAAGATGTCAATATTTTATTCATAATTAACTTCTAAATCCACAAACAATCTAAAGCATCAGTCAGAAAGTGCAAAACCAAACCTATGCCAATTATTCTGGTTTTTTTAAAAAATAAAAGTCCGATATAAACAATCAAAGCCCAATAGGTATGTAGGGGATGAAAGTTGATACTACAACGATTAGGATCAAAAATAGGTGTAGCTAAAAGGTGGTCTAAATCTATCAACATTGTGCCTAATAAAATAAGATAAGTCCGTTGCCAATGTTCTTTATAAAATATTTTAGCAATGCCCAAAGGTACTACAAAATGGAAGCCATAATGAATAAGCAATCTTAAAAAGACCATCATAAAGCTGTAACCTGTGTTTCAAGATAATTTAAAGCATTTGGTCCTTCCATAAAAAGCAGATCTAGAATACTTAAATTGGGTATAAATCCATATTTATTATCAAACATTTGTGTGTAGGTATCAAATGAAAAAGGATGTATGGTTTTAGCATTGGCCAAATACCTATAATCTACTTTATATAATTGCTGGTATTCTTTTGTTTTTGTGATATTTAAATTTAATTCCAATAATTCTATTATTAAATTAAAAGAGGCAATATTTAGGGATAATAAATCGTTACAATCACGTTTATAAAAAGCAGTAAAATCATCTTCGTAAAACTCAAAATAAGGCGAAGTTTGATAGGCTGTTTTAATAGATTTTAAGTGCTGTTTACACCAATTAAAATAAGGTTCAATTTTCACATCTTTGGTTAATTGACGTCCTTTGGTTTTATTGTGAACAATAGGAATATTGAGCATGAGCTTACCGTTAGCACCATAAATATAACAGCGATTTCTATAGGTTTGTTTTTGGTAATTATCACAAACTTCTAAACAAACTTCTTTATGCTTAGCTATAGCAGCAAACTGACTAATGGGAGCAAAATAAGAAGGCTGAATGATAATCAAAATAATTAATTTTACTAAGCGGCTTTTTTACGTTTTCTATAAAAATCGTAACCAAACCACAGTGCTAATAAACCTAAGAAATAGTATAAATAAGACACCCGTTTACCACTACCGCCAACGGTTGTAAAAACTCTGTCCCATCTTACTTTGTTTATACCTTTACCATTTGTATCCCAACTCATCCAAATAAAAACAGGTTTTCCAACAACATGGTCAAAAGGTACAAAACCCCAATAACGCGAATCTTCAGAATGGTCGCGGTTATCGCCCATCATCCAATAATAATTCTGTTTAAAAGTATATTTAGTCGCAATTTTACCATTGATGTAAATGTTATTCCCGCGGACTTCTAAAGTGTTTTTTTCGTACTCGCCTATTATTTTATTGTAAAAGGGTAAATTATCAAGATTTATAGCAACTGTTTTACCCTTTTCGGGGATATACATTGGACCGAATTGATCGCGATTCCAAATTAAATTTTTGTCGTGTGGAAAAACATCTTCGTGAAAACCTTTTGGCAAAACCTCACGGGTCATACTTTTTACCAAAGGGTTTTTAGACAAGCGCCTAGCATTTTCTGCATCGAGATTTAAGCGGTAAGTACCATTTTGATAACGCCCCCATTCGCGTGAGTGATAACGACCATTAATAGTTCTAGAACTCAATTGTTGCCCTTCCGTATCAACTGTATAATCGTATTGCGGTTTAGCACGGTCTGGTAAAACAGTTTTCTTTCCGTTTATATACACATAACCGTCAATAATGCTTAAAGTATCACCAGCAATAGCGACACAGCGTTTGACATAATTCGATTTTTTATCAATAGGCTTTCTTATTTTATGGTCGGGTGTTTTAAAAAATTGTTGAACGGTATCGGCCGGCCAATTAAAAACAACTATGTCGTTGCGTTTTATCTTTTGTAATCCGGGAAACCTAAAATAGGGTAATTGTGGTTTTTTTAAATACGATTTAACACCTATTAAAGGAAGTGTATCATGAACCATAGGTGCAGCAATGGCTGTCATAGGGGCTCTTGCCCCATAATGAAACTTGCTTACAAAAAGAAAATCGCCTATTAAAAGAGATTTTTCAAGTGAGGATGTCGGAATGGTATAAGGTTGCATAAAATAGGTATGCACCATAGTGGCAGCCACAACGGCAAAAACAATTGAACTGACCCACTCGCCTGTATTTGTACGGGGTTTTAAACTGCGTTCTTTAATATAATCACCTGATTCTGTGTAATTAAAATAAAAAATACACAAGCCTAAAGTAAACAGAACCAGCCAAGTATCTTTGTTGGAATTGTGTCCGAAACTGCGAATAGTTTCAACCCAAAGCACGGGAAACATCAATAAATTTATGATGGGAATAAACAGCAAAATAACCCACCATTTAGGACGGTTGATAATCTGCATTAAAACCACAGCGTTGTAAATAGGAATAAGCGCTTCCCAAGCTTGGCGTCCCGCATTAACATATAGTTTATAAGTCCCTAAAAAATGGATGATTTGTACGGCTATAAAAAAGTAAAATAATTGTATGAGTGTCATTTGTAATTCAGTTAATTTATTTTGTATCCGTCAAAAGTATAAGAATTGACTTTATTATTTTTTATTTTAAAGCGCATTTAACCAATGTTTAACACATCTTTCATCGTAAAAACACCTTGTTTACCAACCAGCCATTCGGCTGCCATTACAGCCCCTAAAGCAAATCCTTTTCGGTTAAAAGCTTTGTGTTTAATAGTTATCTCGTCAACAGCGCTGGTATAATTAACCCAATGTGTGCCAGGCACATCCGGTAAACGGTTCGCCTTTATATTGATGATTTCCTTATCGGATATTGAATTGAGCTGCCATTTATTTTTAGTGCTATTGTCAATAATTTGTTCTGCTAAACTGATAGCTGTACCACTTGGTGCGTCCTTTTTTTGCGTATGATGTGTTTCTTCTATATCAATTTCATAGCTCTCGAATTTTTGCATCAATTTTGCCAATTGTGTATTTAATTCGAAAAATAAATTAACACCCAAACTAAAATTTGATGCATAGATAAAAGCCCCTTCCATTTTATGACACAAGGCTACCGCTTCGTCGTATTGTTTTAACCATCCTGTGGTACCAGAAACGACGGGGATATTGTGTTCTAAAGCCGATTTTATATTGTTAAAGGCAGCCTCTGGAATACTAAAATCTATAGCAATATCGGCTTGACCGAAATTAAAAGATTCAGAAATAGGCCCTTCTAATTTTGCCACAATAATATGCCCGTTTTCTATGGCAATCTGTTCGATTGCTTTTCCCATTTTGCCATATCCTAAAAGCGCTATTTTCATCAGTTTAAAATTATAGTTGTGGAGATACCAAAAACCGGTTTACTCAAATCGGGCGTATAAATAATACTAGGCTTAAAGGTGATATTATTATCAATTGGGATATCAGAAATATGTGCATCTACATTGGCTTCTATAATGTTTAAAGCGTAAAAAGCAATGGTTAAAAACATTGATAAATCGCGATTCTTTTTAAAGGACTTTTGGGCATTTATAAGACCTGCATCAGAAATAAGTCCCGCAAACTGATCGGGTTTACCAGCTAAGCGCGATTTAAATGCACGACGGTATAGTTTTAAATCGGAATTGTTCTTAAAATAAAAATAAGTACTCGATCCTAAGGCTCCATAAATAATGGGAATTTTCCAATATTTTTTATTGTAGGCTTGTCCTAAACCGGGTAAAACAGCCGAATAAAAAGCAGCTTTTGCGGGTGCTAGTGGATTTATTAAATCGTCTTTAAAAATACTGTCTTGTTTTACTTTGACATGCTTTTTTTTACTTTGAGCTAGCAAACTTAAAGTGCTTAAAAATATCACAAAAAAGAAAAGTGTTTTTTTCATTTAAAGCAGTAATTTTTTAAGACGTTCCAAATCGGCTTCATCAGAAAAAGGAATTTCTATTTTACCCTTGCCTTTTGCATTGGTTTTAATGTGGATGTTTTTTCCTAATATTGATTTAAAATCAGCTTCTATTTGACTTATTAATACCGATTTAAATTCTTTTTTAAACTTAGACATATCTCCTGTATTTTTAAGATTACGTACCAAATCTTCTGTCTGTCTGACAGAGAGTTTTTTTCTGACTATTTGTTCGTAAATAGTCAATTGATTTTCTTGAGTAGCTACATTTATAAGCGCTCTGCCGTGTCCCATACTTATAAAACCATCGCGCATACCTGTTTGTATAATTGGATCTAATTTAAGTAATCTTAAAAAATTAGTCACAGTAGAACGGTCTTTTCCTACGCGTTTGCTCAATTGTTCTTGGGTAAGATTAACCTCCTCAATTAAACGTTGATAAGAAAGGGCTATTTCTATAGGGTCTAAATCTTTTCTTTGAATATTTTCAACCAAGGCCATCGCCAACATTTCTTGGTCATCGGCAGTTCTAACATAAGAAGGAATATTTGTCAAACCCAATAATTTTGACGCCCTAAAACGACGTTCACCAGATACTATTTGAAATTGATTGTGTGCTAATTTACGTAAAGTAATAGGTTGAATGATACCTAATTCCTTTATGGATGCCGCTAATTCTTTTAAGTCGTTTTCGTTAAAGTATGTGCGTGGTTGAAAAGGATTTTCTATTATTTTATCGAGTTCAACGTCTATAATAGTATTGACAACAGCCGCTTTATTTTTAGCAAAAGAATCATTTATTTCTGATGCTGATGCTGTTTTTAAAATAGCCGATAAACCACGCCCTAAGGCTTGTTTTTTAATTGCTTTTGCCATAATTACTATTCTTCTTAAGAATTTCGTGTGCTAAATTAATATAATTTATGGCACCACGGCTCGTAGCGTCGTAAGCTATGATACTTTCGCCAAAACTTGGGGCTTCGCTCAAGCGTGTATTTCTGTGAATAATGGTTTTGAAAACCATCTGTTTAAAATGTTTTTTAACTTCTTCTATTACCTGATTAGACAAACGCAAACGTGAATCATACATTGTTAAAAGCAATCCTTCAATATCTAAATCGGCATTGTGAACCTTCTGAACACTTTTTATCGTATTTAAAAGTTTACCCAATCCTTCTAAAGCAAAATACTCACATTGAATGGGTATAAGTACCGCATCGGCAGCTGTAAGTGCATTTAAAGTAATGAGACCCAATGACGGTGCGCAATCTATTATAATAAAATCGTATGCGTCTTGAATGGGCTCTAATGCTTTTTTAAGCATATATTCACGATTCCTTTTATCAACCAATTCAATTTCTATAGCCACTAAATCTATATGCGATGGCATAAGCCACACATTTGGAGAACTCGTTGTAACAATAGCTTCTTTGGCAGATATAACATGTTCTAAAACCTGATAAGTTCCAACAGTAACAGCATCAATATCAACACCTAAGCCAGATGAAGCATTGGCTTGCGGATCGGCATCTATCAATAAAACTTTTTTCTCTAAAACGCCTAAAGCGGCTGCTAAATTGAGTGAAGTGGTTGTTTTACCAACCCCACCTTTTTGATTTGCAACTGCTATAATTTTTCCCATAGAATTTAACGATTATAAACGGCCATAAAAATACAACTATTTATGACTTTCTGAAATGAAGTTTTAAACAATCCTCAAATTAAAAACTGCCAAAAAATAAATATTTTTGGCAGTTTTTAAGAACTCTTTTGTAAAAGTTTTTATTTCTGACTTTCGGGATATAAAACAGCTAGAATATAGCCCTTTCTAAGGTATTTTCTAGCTACTTTCTTAATAGCCTTGACATTTAATGACGCTATTTCTTTAGATTGCTCCATTATTTTAGTCTTACTACTTTTAGTATAATCGGCCTCTTTTAAAGCATCAATCCAAAATTTATTTTTCTTTAAATTCTCTTTATAAGATAGCAATTGGGCTTCTTTAACTTTGGCTACATCTTTTTCTGTAGGGCCTTTGTCTATTATTTTTTGAAGTTCTGCCAAAGCAGCCTCTTTAAGTTTATCGACATTTTTAGGGCCACAAGGAAAAGAAATAGTGAAATTGTATGAACCATACGGAATCTTACTCATACCACCTCTTGCTCCTACTCCATACACTCCACTTTCTTTTTCACGCAACACTTCAACTAATTTAATGGTCAATATTTCACCTAAAGATTTGAGTAAATAGGCTTCTTTATCATTGTATTTTACTTCTCCTGAGAATTTAATATTTACCGTACTCTTAGGCGCTGTTCCTTTATAAAACATTTTTTTATGAGATCCTGACAAAGGTCTAAACCCAAAATCTTTAAAGTTTTCTCTAACACCATTATCGGGCAAGCTTGCAATATATTGTTTGATATAAGCCCTTAGTTTGGCTTCATCAAAATTACCGACAAAGTAAAAATTAAAGTCGCCTGCATTAGCAAAACGTTCCTTGTATTTTTGATAGGCCAAATTGTAGTCTGCTTTGTCATAATCTTCGGGTGTAGGAAATCCAATATACCTATCGTTACCTTGATTTAAATAATCCTGAAGGGCTATCATATAATAAAAACTTGGATTAGATAATATATTCCCCAAAAAGGCTTTTTGCTTGGCTACAAAAGATTTGAAAGCTTTACCGTCTTTGTTTAAGTCCGTAAAGTAAAGATACGTTAATTGAAACATGGTTTCTAAATCTTTTGGTGTTGTTTTACCTGAAAACCCTTCACTACTACCATAAATAAATGGTCTCACATTTACCATTTTACCCGACAATATTTTACCTAAATCTGTTTGGTTAAAGCCATTAACGCCAGCTTCTGCCAAACCACCGTTAGCTGCGGCTACTTTTTTTAGCGTACTTGTATCGTAAAGCGATGTGCCGCCATAACTAAAAGCTTGCATTAAAACTTCGTCATCTTTAAAGTCTGTTTTCTTATATACAACTGTAGCTCCGTTAGATAAAGTTAAAGTTGTTGTCCCTAAAATAGCATCTTTAACTTCTTTAACGATGCTTCCTGGAGTTGGTATTTTGGCCATTAAGGTTTCGCCCAAATCTGAGTCTTTATAAGGTTTAATATCTGCTTTTTCTACAGCCTTTAATACCTCTAACACCTGTTTCTCTGTCACAACAGGTACACCGTCTTTTTTAGTACCCGTTAAAACAACTACTCTGTTATCTTTATGTAAATAATTATTTATTAAGGCATTAATTTCAGTTAATGAAACTGTTGGTAAGGTTTTTTTATAAAAATTATACTCCCAAGCTATTCCTGGTATGGGGGCATGTTCTAGATAATTGCTTACATAAGAACGTACGTAAACATCAGATTCTGTTTTGTTTTTATTCTTAAAAGATTTTTCTAAACCTGCCAATACTTCTTTTTTAGCGCGTTTGAATTCCCCTTTTTGGAAACCATAGCGTTTTACACGTTCATTTTCTTCTAACAACACCCTTAAAGCCGTTAATTGCCCTGTAGCACTTGTCATAGCAAAAGATTGGTAAGCATTTTTACTGCGTGCCCAAGTGCCGCCATAATAAGAGTACCCAAATACAAAAGGAGGTTTTTCACCATTGCGCAACTCATCTAAACGATTGTTAATCATTTCAGAAAACATGCGTCTTAGCAATTGATTTCTATAATCGCTAATAGTTACAACTTCTTTTGCATTGTCATAATCTTTATACAGCAGTTGCACTTGATTAAAAGTAGCTTCTTTATCTGTTTCTACGGCCACCAAAGTTTCTTTATGTGTAGGGACCTCAAATATTTTGCGCTTACGCGGATTAACAGGTTTTGGCACTTTAGAAAAATGGGCTTTAATTTTTGCTTCTAATTTATCTACATCAACATCGCCAACAGCTACAACAGCCATTAAATCAGGTCTGTACCAATCTTTTTTAAATCGGCGGATAATTTTATGATCAAAATTTTCTAAGATATCTTTTTTACCAATGGGTAAACGCTTAGCGTATTTAGAATTGTGCATTACTTTTGGTAAATATTTTGCCAACATACGTTTACTGGCGCCTAATCCTAAACGGTATTCTTCTAATACAACACCTCTCTCTTTATCAATTTCTTCATCGGTAAGCAGTGAATTAAAAGCCCAATCTTCTATTATTTGAAAACCTTTTTCTAGCTTTTCATCATCATCACTGGGGATGGGTAAAATATAAACAGTTTCGTCAAAACCCGTGTAGGCATTTAAATCAGCTCCAAATTTCACACCAATACTTTGAAGGTAATCTACTAATTCGTTCTTTTTAAAATTTTTAGTACCATTAAAATTCATATGTTCCATAAAATGAGCGATACCTTGTTGGTCATCGTCTTCTAAAATAGACCCCGCATTTACAGCCAGTCGTAGTACAACTTTATCTTCGGGTTTCCCGTTATTTCGGATATAATAAGTGAGTCCGTTTGGTAGTTTACCTCTTCGTACATTAGAATCTATCGGAATTAAATCCTGATTAATTTGTATATTTTTTTGCGGAGAATCTTTTATTGGAGTGTTCTGAGCAAACGTAATTCCCATAAAAAACAACAATCCTAGTTTAAGCAATGTTTTTCTCATAATTTTAATTTAGTTTTAAATAATTAATAATAAATATAATAATCCTACCTCCCTTTACAAAAGGCAGGTTGTTCGTTAAGAATTGTAACCAACTACATATTGGCCAAATTCAGTTAATTATGAGGGGGTAAGTATTTTAGAAAATTCTAAAATTATTTTTTATTCTTTTTTGACCGAATCATCATTTCAAGCATATCCCACATTTCTTTAGGGATAGCTTCCAGCATATTAAATTCGCCAGCGCCTTGCAACCATTCGCCGCCATCAATAGTAATGACTTCGCCATTTATATAAGCCGAGTAATCACTCATCAAATAGCCTGCCAAATTTGCCAATTCTTGATGTTCGCCCACACGACGCAATGGAATTTTCTTTTTCATATCGAATTTATCCTTTAAATCGCCTGGCAATAATCTGTCCCAGGCACCCTTTGTTGGAAAAGGTCCCGGCGCAATAGCATTTGTTCTGATGCCATATTTGGCCCATTCTACTGCTAACGAACGGGTCATAGCCAATACACCTGCTTTTGCTGTTGCTGAAGGGACAACATAAGCAGAACCCGTCCAAGCATAAGTAGTGACAATATTAAGCACAGTAGCTTTTTCTTGTTTTGTTTCAATCCAATGTTTACCAAATGCCAAAGTGCAGTTTTTACTACCTTTTAAAACAATATCAATAACGGTATCGAAAGCATTAGCCGACAAGCGTTCTGTAGGGCTGATAAAATTCCCAGCGGCATTGTTTAAAAGGCCGTCAACTCTACCAAAAGTTTTAAGACTTTCGGCTAACATATTCTCTACTTCAGTATAATGTCGCACGTCACATTGAACCGATAAGACTGTCCCTCCTGTTAAATTCTCCATTTCTGAAGCTGTATTTTTAAGCTTTTCTAAATTTCTAGAAGTAATTACTACATTGGCGCCAAGCTGTAAAAAATAGGTACTCATAGCTTTACCTAATCCGCTGCCACCGCCTGTAACAACTATTGTTTTCCCTTTAAGGGCATCGTCTTTTAGCATGGGTTTATTGTACATTTTGTGTATTTTTAAAATTGAAGTAAATATAAACTTTTATATTTGTAAAACCCTATAAAAAATTCTCACTTTTTTTTATAAATTTAGTTTGTCAAACCTAAAAGTCTTTGTATATTTGCCGGACTTTTTTAGTCAACTCATTTAGTTTAAAAAGAATACAATAAGAAATGAAAAGAACATACCAACCATCAAAAAGAAAGAGAAGAAACAAACACGGCTTTAGAGAACGTATGGCAAGTGTGAGTGGCCGAAAAGTTTTGGCAAGAAGACGTGCTAAGGGGCGTACTAAGCTAAGTGTTTCATCAAATCCAAGACCTAAAAAATAGTGAACTATTTTAACAATATTCAAGAGGTGTTACTTTTATTAGTAACACCTTTTTTTATATCTTTTAATAACTAATTTCATCTTTTCTTTTTTGATTAAGGTATATTTTAAATATTTGTAACAAAATAAATACAATGCCAAAAGACAACTCATTAAAATCGGTACTTATAATAGGTTCTGGTCCCATTATTATTGGGCAAGCTTGCGAGTTTGATTATTCGGGCACACAAGCCATCCGCTCTTTAAAAGAAGAAGGCATAGAAGTTATACTTATAAATTCCAATCCGGCTACCATTATGACAGACCCCACAATGGCAGACCACGTTTATTTAAAACCACTTACCACAAAATCTATAATAGCCATTCTAAAAAAACATAAGATTGATGCTGTGTTACCCACAATGGGCGGACAAACAGCTTTAAACTTATGTATTGAAGCACAAGATAAAGGTGTTTGGGACGATTTTAATATCAAAATTATTGGTGTTGATATTGAGGCTATTAAAATTACAGAAGACCGTGAGCAGTTTAGAAAATTAATGAACAAAATTGGTGTGCCACAAGCGCCTAGTAAAACAGCTACTTCTTTTTTACAAGGTAAAGAAATTGCCCAAGAATTTGGTTTTCCTTTGGTTATAAGACCCTCCTATACTTTAGGAGGATCTGGTGCTTCTATAGTTTACGAAAAGGAAGATTTTGACAAGCTTTTACAACGTGGTTTAGAAGCCTCGCCTATTCACGAAGTACTCATTGATAAGGCTTTATTGGGATGGAAAGAGTTTGAATTAGAGCTTTTACGCGATAAAAACGACAACGTCATAATTATTTGTACCATAGAAAATATGGATCCAATGGGCATTCATACGGGAGATTCTATTACAGTTGCGCCGGCTATGACGCTAAGTGATACCGCTTACCAACGTATGCGTGATTTAGCTATAAAAATGATGCGCTCAATTGGCGACTTCGCCGGAGGTTGTAACGTACAATTCGCTTTGAGTCCAGATGACAAAGAAGATCTCGTTGCTATAGAAATTAATCCACGTGTTTCGCGTTCATCGGCTTTGGCTTCTAAAGCAACAGGCTATCCTATTGCTAAAATAGCTTCAAAATTGGCCATTGGCTACCATTTAGACGAGCTTAAAAATCAGATAACTAAAACAACTTCTGCCCTTTTTGAGCCCACTTTAGATTATGTTATTGTTAAAATCCCACGATGGAATTTTGATAAATTTGAAGGCTCTGAACGCATTATTGGCTTACAGATGAAATCGGTTGGCGAAGTTATGGGCATTGGCCGTTCTTTTCAAGAAGCCTTGCATAAAGCGACACAATCCCTCGAGATTAAACGCAACGGTATTGGTGCAGATGGCAAAGGTTACAAAGATTATGACACTATCATAAACAAGCTTATAAATCCAAGTTGGGATCGTGTTTTTGTAATTTATGACGCCATAAAAATGGGTATGTCTCTCCAAAAAATACATCAGTTAACTAAAATTGATTTTTGGTTTTTAAAACAATATGAAGAACTTTATATAATAGAAAAAGAAATTTCTAAATTCACTTTAGAGACTTTACCGAAACCTTTATTGCTAGAAGCGAAACAAAAAGGTTATGGCGACCGTCAAATCGCCCATATGTTGGGTTGTTTAGAGAGTCAGGTTTATAAAAAAAGAGAAGAACAAAATGTCAAACGTGTATACAAATTGGTAGATACTTGTGCGGCAGAATTTGATGCACAAACCCCCTACTATTACTCTACTTTTGAGAATGATATGACGATAGATGGTAATTCTTTTTCTGAAAATGAATCTGTTGTAAGCGCAAAAAAAAAGGTAATTGTTTTAGGCTCTGGCCCTAACCGAATTGGACAAGGTATTGAATTTGATTATTGTTGTGTTCATGGTGTTTTGGCCGCAAAAGAATGTGGCTACGAAACCATCATGATTAACTGTAATCCCGAAACGGTTTCAACTGATTTTGATATTGCCGATAAACTCTATTTTGAACCTGTTTTCTGGGAACATATTTATGACATCATTCGTCACGAAAAACCCATTGGTGTCATAGTACAATTAGGAGGTCAGACAGCTTTAAAATTAGCAGAAAAACTCGAAAAATATAATATTAAGGTTCTAGGCACAAGCTTTGAAGCTCTTGATTTAGCAGAAGATCGCGGACGCTTTTCTGAGTTGCTAAAAGATTTAAAAATTCCCTATCCAGAATTTGGTACAGCTACAACCGCAGAAGAAGCTTTGGCTGTTGCCGATGCTTTAGATTTCCCTATTTTGGTAAGACCCTCTTACGTTTTGGGCGGACAAGGCATGAAAATCGTCATAAATAAAGATGAATTAGAAAAACACGTTGTTAATATTCTTAGAAAAATACCCAATAACGTCCTTTTACTTGACCATTATCTAGACGGTGCCATTGAAGCAGAAGCCGATGCTATTTGCGACGGAGACGATGTATATATAATAGGTATTATGGAACATATTGAACCCTGTGGTGTACATTCAGGCGATTCGAATGCTACTTTACCTCCATTTAATATTGGTGAATTTGTTATGCAACAACTCAAAGATCATACAATAAGAATTGCCAAAGCCCTCAAAACAGTTGGCCTTATTAACGTACAATTTGCCATAAAAGACGAAATGGTTTATATAATAGAAGCCAATCCTAGAGCCTCTAGAACAGTCCCTTTTATATCTAAAGCTTATAATGAACCTTATGTGAATTACGCCACAAAGGTCATGCTTAAAAAGAATAAAGTAAAAGATTTTAATTTTAACCCAAAATTAGAAGGATTTGCTATAAAACAACCCGTTTTTTCGTTTGATAAATTCCCTAATGTCGATAAAAATTTAGGACCAGAAATGAAATCGACTGGCGAGAGTATTCTCTTTATAGATGATTTAAAAGACGACCAATTTTACGAGCTTTACTCTCGTAGAAAAATGTACTTAAGCAAGTAGCACATCAAATAGCTTCGGCTAACTCTTTTGTCTTTTTAGATTTTTTTTCTTCCATAAAATCTACAAAAGTCATAAGTTGTAAAACAGATTTAATAACAGATTCTTCTGTACTACCTGTAGCCGATAGAGGGTGTCCTTTATAATTGATCGATACAACATAACCATCCTTATTGTAATAGGCTTTTATTTTCTTAATAAATGATACTAGGGACATGATTAAAATGATTGATTTTACAAATATCAATCATTAATCTTTTAATAAGCTTATGTCTTTACCTTAAAATGCTATAGGAAAATTCCCCCTTTAATTTAAAAAAAGCCTTACTCCGAATAGAGTAAGGCTATGGGTATAAGATTACCCCCTCAAATAAATCTTATTACCTACTAATTCGAAATTTAGAGCATTGGAAACAATCAAAATATAACAATTAATTAGCTCAAAATTTCAAAAACAAATATGAGCATTATAAAAATTAACACATCTTAGTATTTTACCCAAATTGAAAGGGTGAATTTCCCCTAATTCTTTTTATAAGTAATCACGCAAGCGGTTTTAGCTTTAAAAACCTTGTTTTTAAAATTTTCAAAACTTGACAATTGTCATAGTTAAATTGTATAAGTCCCCCTACTTTTACACCCTTATTGAAATTAAAGTATAACTATGAAAGATCAAAAAAAATTAATTTGTGACGCTAATGAGGCCGTTGCGCGCATTGCTCATAAAACAAATGAAGTCTGCGCAATATACCCAATAACACCTGCCTCTCCAATGGGAGAACATGCCGAAGTGTTTAGCGCAAAGGGAGAAAAAAATATATGGGAAAATATTCCCAGAATTGTTGAAATGCAAAGTGAAGGTGGCGCCTCTGGTGCTGTACACGGCTCACTTCAAGGTGGTGCTTTAACCACAACTTTTACGGCATCGCAAGGATTATTACTTATGATACCTAATATGTATAAAATTGCTGGTGAGTTATTACCTACAGTTATACACGTTGCGGCTAGGACAATTGCCACACATGCTTTGTCTATTTTTGGAGACCATAGCGATGTTATGGCAACACGTCAAACAGGATTCGCAATGCTTTTTGGCAATTCTGTGCAAGAAGCTCAAGATATGGCGCTTATTTCTCAGGTGGCTACCTTAAAATCACGCATACCTTTCTTAAATATTTTTGACGGATTTAGAACTTCTCACGAGATTTCTAAAATCGATTCTATCCCCGATAAAGTTATAGAAGAAATGATGCCCGAAGATAAAATTAATGAACATAAAAATCGTGGTTTGAATCCAGATAATCCTGTAATTAGAGGCACTTCTCAAAACCCCGATGTTTTCTTCCAAGCTAGAGAAGCTGCTAACACCTATTATAACGAAGTGCCAAATATTGTTCAAGATGTTATGGACGATTTCTATGTTAGAACAGGTCGCTCTTATAAATTATACGATTATGTTGGCGCTAAAGATGCAGAACGTATGGTAATAATTATGGGTTCTGGTGCAGGGCCAGTTAAAGAAACCATTGCTAAAATGACTTCTGAAGGCGAAAAAGTTGGTGCCTTATTTATCAGACTGTACAGACCTTTCTCTTTAGAACATTTTATAAAAGCTATTCCTACATCAGTTAAAAATATTGCTGTATTAGATCGCACTAAAGAACCAGGAAGTTTAGGAGAACCTCTTTATCAAGATGTATTAAATGCGTTTGTAGAATCTAAAAGAGAGATGCCTCAAATTATTGGTGGCCGTTACGGATTATCTTCTAAAGAATTTACACCTGCAATGGTGAAAAGTATTTACGATGAATTGTCAAAAGAAAATCCAAAAAGACACTTTACAATTGGTATTAATGACGATGTTACTTTTACAAGTTTAGATTACTATTCTAATTATAAAACAAAAAAAGAAACTATAAACTGTATGTTTTATGGTTTGGGTTCTGATGGCACTGTAGGTGGTAATAAAAACTCTATTAAAATTATTGGTCAGACTACAGATAATTATGTACAAGGCTACTTTGTTTACGACTCTAAAAAAGCGGGTGCTCAAACTGTTTCACATCTTAGATTTGGTCCAAAACCAATAGAATCAACCTATTTAATAAACACAGCAGATTTTATAGCTTGTCATCAATTTAATTTTGTAGACAAATACGACGTCGCCAAAGAATTAAGAGAGGGCGGTACTTTCCTTTTAAATTCACCTTTTTCTAATGATGAAGTTTGGGATAAATTACCAAAACCATTACAAGAGCACATCGTTAATAAAAAACTTAAATTCTATGTAATTGACGCAACTACAGCTGCTCGCGAAGCTAAGCTGGGTAAGCGTATTAATACTATTTTACAAACGTGCTTCTTTGCTATTTCTGGTGTTTTACCAAAAGATGAGGCCATAGAAAAAATTAAAGAAGCTATTGTTAAATCTTATTCACACAAAGGCGACAAGGTAGTTCAAATGAACTTTAATGCTGTTGATAAAGCTTTAGAAAACCTACAAGAAGTAGATTACCCTAAAACTATTACTAGCTCAAGAGAAATTGAAGCAGCCATGTCAACTAAAGCACCAAAATTTGTACAAGAAGTATTAGGAACTATTTTAGAAGGTCACGGAGACACACTACCTGTTAGTGCTTTCCCAGTTGATGGCACTTTCCCTTCTGGAACAACAAAATACCAAAAATTGGGTATTGCTGATATTATTCCTATTTGGGATGATGCCAATCTTTGTACACAATGTAATAAATGTGTCATGATTTGTCCTCACGCTGCTATTAGATCAAATGTTGTAAGTAATGACACCCTCAAAGATTTCCCTACCAACCTTAAACACGTTCCTGCTAAAGGAAGACCTTTTAATGCAAAAGAAGAATCTTATGTATTACAAGTTTCGCCAGAAGATTGTACAGGGTGTGATTTATGTGTAGCTGTTTGTCCTGCAGTAAGTAAAGAAGTGCCTAACTTTAAGGCAATAAATATGCATAACAAAATAGAAAAAGCCCCAGTAGAAAACGAAAACTGGGATTATTTTATAGAGTTACCTAATTACGATCGTAAAGAATTAACAATAACCAATGTAAAAGGATCTCAATTCTTAGAACCTTTATTTGAATTCTCTGGCGCTTGTTCTGGCTGTGGCGAAACACCTTATATTAAATTAGTTACACAATTATATGGAGACAGTATGATTGTAGCTAATGCAACAGGTTGTTCTTCAATTTACGGTGGTAATTTACCAACAACACCTTATACTAAAAACAAAGACGGTAGAGGACCTGCTTGGGCAAATTCACTTTTTGAAGACAATGCAGAATATGGTTTAGGTATGCGATTAGCACTTACTAAAAAACAAGAATTAGCGACACATTTATTAAAATCTGTTGAACTTTTAGTGGGTAGCGAAATTGTTGAAGCTATTTTAAACAATAGCGAAACCAATGAAACCGAAAAAGAAACTAAAATAAATGATATTAATAAGTTAAAAGCAGCTTTAAAAGATCTTAATGATAAGGATGCTAAAAAATTACTCAATATGACTTCTTATCTCAGGAAACAACTTGTTTGGATTTTTGGTGGTGACGGTTGGGCTTATGATATTGGTTACGGCGGGCTAGATCACGTTTTAGCTTCTGGCGAAGATGTAAATATTTTGGTTCTAGATACCGAAGTGTATTCAAATACAGGAGGTCAAACTTCTAAATCTACACCTTTAGGCGCCAGTGCCAAATTCTCTATAGCAGGTAAACGCACCCAAAAGAAAGACATTGCGTTACAAGCTATTTCCTACGGAAATGTGTATGTAGCTCAAATAGCTATGGGTGCCAAAGATTTACAAACACTCAAAGCCATAGAAGAAGCTGCTGCTTATCCTGGACCTTCAATAATTATAGCTTACTCTCATTGTATTGAGCACGGTTATGATTTAGGAAATGGTGCTTCGCAACAAGTAAAAGCTGTTGATAGTGGTTTCTGGCCTTTATTTAGGTTTAACCCATTAAATCCTGTAGGCAAGAAATTTAAATTAGATTCTAAAGCTCCTAAAATTCCGCTACAAGACTTTATGTATAACGAAGCACGCTTTACCCGTGTTTTAAAGGACACCCCAGAAGTGGCTGCCAATTTATTGGAAAGAGCTCAAAAAGGTGTTGAAGAAAAATGGGAGAAACTTGAACTTTTTCAAGGTATTTAAATAATATCACAAATTAAAATCAGGCTCTAATGAGCCTGATTTTTTAATTTACAGCTATATGGACAATATTTCTAAACACATTTTAGCAAAAGCAATTAAAAAAATTGACAGTGCAAATGAAGAATTAATGAAACCACAAGATGCCATTGTTTCTTATGCTGTTTGCAATAATTCTAAATTGGCTATTAAATTATTATTAGAATCATATTTAATAAAAAATAATTTTCCTATCGATAAAAATGAGTCACTTGCTCTTTTATTAGAACGTTGTATTTTAATCGATACAAAATTTAAATTGGTTGATTTAAGTAAAATCGACTGCAGACATAATGTTAATAATAACTCATATTGTAGCGGTGTAGAAAAAGTGAGTGCTTGCTACGATACTGCCAAAGAGATTGAACTCCTTATAAAAAATTAGTTTTTAAAATTTGAGGAGCTTAATTTGTTAGCTTATATTTGTTAAAAATATAACTGATGAACTTCATTTTATTCGATGGTAATACAAGAAACACTTTATTGCCTCTTACTTTTACCAGACCCGTTGCTGATATTCGCATAGGAATTTTAACCATCCGCGAAAAGTGGGAATTGATGTTAGGCGCTACCACCTCTACCTTAACAGAAGACTATTTATCTACTAAATATCCAATGGTAGAATTCGCGTCGAATGTTATGATAAATGCTTCTTATAATCCGACACTTTCATTAGTTAAAAAAGTACAAAATTTATCAAAAAATGAAGCTATTTTTAAAGAAGGTGAAATTATAGCTTTTTATACTTCAGATTTACAAGAAGAAGTCGATTTTGAAAACTATACAATAACTGAATTAGAAGAACCTCTCCTGCAATTAAAAAACCCTTGGGATATTTTTAGTTTAAATAACGCTGCTATAAAGCTAGATTTTGAGTTACTCACTAAAGGTAGAGAATCGCAACCCATTCCAGATACTGTTCATTGCATTAATAAAGAAAATATATTCTTAGAAGAAGGTGCTAAAGTAGAAATTGCCGTTTTAAACGCCTCTAAAGGCCCTATTTATCTAGACAAAAATTCAGAAATAATGGAGGGCTGTATGGTTAGAGGACCGTTTTCTCTTGGCGAAGAATCAGTTTTAAAAATGGGTGCTAAAATTTATGGTGCAACAACCTTAGGGCCTTATTGTAAAGTAGGTGGCGAAGTAAATAATGTGATCTTTTTTGGTTATTCTAACAAAGCTCACGATGGTTTTTTAGGAAATTCTGTTATAGGCGAATGGTGTAATCTTGGTGCCGATACCAACAATTCAAATCTTAAAAATAATTATGCTAACGTCAAATTGTGGTATTATGAAAAAGAACATTTTAAGGACACGGGACTTCAATTTTGCGGACTTATAATGGGCGACCATTCTAAATGCGGTATCAATACTATGTTCAATACAGGTACCGTTGTGGGCGTAAGTGCCAATATTTACGGTGGTAATTTTCCAAGAAATTTTATTCCGTCTTTCTCTTGGGGAGGTAGTGCTGGATTTACGGAATACAAACTCAATAAAGTTTTTGAGGTAGCTACCAAAGTCATGGCACGTAAAAAATTGGACTTTAACCAACAAGAACAAGATATTCTCAAACACGTTTATAACGAAACGTCCAAGTATCGAAATTACTGATTTCTATATATAAAATATAATCAGGGTTTCACTTAAAGTGAAACCCTGATTTGTTAAATTAAAATATTAGCGTTTTAAAAGCTTGACAGATTTTATTGACAAATACTAAGATTGTACTTTATAGGTACAAAAAAAAGCAGATAATTGCTTATCTGCTTTTTTGTTAACTAACTTAAATATATAGTGCTTTACAGCTGACGATTCTATTTATTTTGAAGTGTTACTAAAACTTTTTCTTGAAAATTTCTAACATATAAAGATGTATTAAAATAGAATGGTTCATCCTCTTCTTCATTTATCAATTTCACTGTATCTAAAAACAAATGATTTAATTTTTTACTAGGATTAAATCCTACTGGCAAATAAGCCGTATAGTCAAAATCAAAGGCTTCGTCATCATTATTTTCATCAACCCATAAAGTAACGTCGGCTTCATTATCGGTCAAATCATAGGCTTGAAAATCTTTAGGTAAATAGGCTTTATGATTAAAATCAAAAGCTTCATCAGCCTCTTCTTCAACTACGTATAGAGAATCAACATGATTAGTTTTTGTATAGGGCTTTTGGTTAGCGCTATGGGCGTAGGTAAAACTTAAAACTACGGCTAAAATTAGAATTGTTTTTTTCATTTTTTTCATTATTATTTTATACCTATAAGACTACTGAAAACCCTATTTGTAACAAGACTTTTAGGTTTTAATATTTATTTAACAATTTGATAATAAAGCACAAAAAAAGCCACGACAAGTCATGGCTTTTAAATTGATTTAGCTTTAAAATTTAATCGTTTTTAGAACGCAAACTTCCCGATCCAGCTATACGTGCATCTTCTTTAGGATTGCCTTTGTAATAAACATCACCAGAACCTGCAATACTGACTTTAAGCATATCTGAAGTACTTGTTCTAATACCTCCTGATCCGGCGATACTTAAATTTGATGTTTTAGCTTTTAATTCGAAAGCATGAATGTCGCCTGAACCCGCAATAGAGGCCTTAAAACTATCTGTTGTGCCATTTAAGTAAATATCGCCGGAACCTGCTATGCTAGTCTTTACACCCATAGCTTTAACAGCTAATTTTATGTTACCAGAGCCTGCTAAAGATACTTTTAGCTTGTCGGTATTAATAACACTATTCTCTGTGAAAACATCGCCTGAACCAGCTAAAGCTACCTTAGAAATTTCTTTAAATGGGACTGCCACTAAAATACGTTTGTGTGAATTGACACTTATCCCTTTTTTCCATTTTATTTTTAAAGTATTGTCTCTAACTTCAGTAATTAAATAAGGAATTAAATTCTCTTCGGCATGTATGGTAACCTTGCCTTCTTTACCGGCTACCAATTTAACGTCGAATGAACCACCAACACTCACGCCGTCAAAATTACCTACGTTACGGGTTACTTCTTTCATATTATTGTTACCTCTTATGCGTTTGTTAAACCACTGGGCTTGAACTGTTGTTAGTGATAAACTAACAAATACTACTAATGCTATTAATTTTTTCATCTTGTTAAGTTTTTAGTTATTATAAAATGATACGCTACCGTATTCTACGTTAATATTTACTGTACTCCCGCTATTTTGTTTTCCGAAAAATCCTTCATAATATTTTGAAGTCGATTTGATTATTTTTTTGTGGAAATCTAAAGCCATGTTGTCATATTTAAAACGGGCATACTCCATATCTATGATAAAATCGAAAGCACTCCCCTTTTCAAATCCAAAGCGCATACCCGAAGTATAATCTGTTTTTACTTTTATGGCGTTAAATCCTCTTAATATCTTATCTACTTTTAAAGAACCATAATCGGCATTTATATCTAATAATTTAGCTAAAGTACCAACTTTTATACTTATATAATTGCCGTTTCCAACAATCGAACCAACGTTGTCTGCTTTTAAACTGCCATAATCACAATTGTAATTTAGGTCGCTAACAGAGCCAAATTGCACTGTTGTATAGTCTGCTTTTAAGTCTATTTTATTGGCCTTATCAATACTTATTTTAGAATAATCTGTATTTATAGTACCGCCATTTATAAAATCGATTGAGGAAGAAGGTACATAATCGGCATTTATTTCGTTATTTTTATTTTGCAACTCTCCTATATCAAATCGGCCATAATCGCAATTAATAAGTGCTTTTCCTTTCAACTTGTCAAGACTTATTGAACCGTAATCATTTGTCAAATCTAAATTATTGGTGATAGGCATTTTAACTGTATAGTTTATTTTATAGTTCAAACGCTTGTTACGTCCCCACCAAGACCAATTTCTAGACGATCTTCCTATAATTGTTTTGGCATATACTCCGCTTGCCGATGAGTCAAATTCAACATAAATGTCTTTTAGTTTTCTTTCTACAGCATCTTCGCTAGAACCGTTAACCGTAATAACTATGGTTATGGCTATTTCGTTTTTATCCCAAGAGGCAATATCTACATTGCCGTACCTATTTTTAATTTTAAGTAAAGCATCGGCGTTTACTTTAAATTCTTTTTCTATCGTGGTAGATTTCTCATATTTTCCTTTAGGATTATCTGTAGAAAATCCAAAAAATGGCAAAAGCGCTACTAAAAAGAGGACTTTAAATAAGTTTGTTTTCATGGGTGTTATATTTAGATTGTTTTATTGTGTTTATTTGATTTAAAACCGATTTTAATATTTCAATGCGTTTTTGATAATTATCAATCATAGCAAAGATGACACGTTTGTCTTCATTGCTTTCTTTGAGCTGTACAGTTAACTTTTTATAATCGTTTTCTAAAGTTTTAATCTGTGATAATGCATCTGTGATAATTTTTTTATTTGTAGCGTTTTCAAGACCTTCTATTTTTTTTAATTCTTGATCAATGACCGAGACAAAATAAGACTGCGTGTCTTCCATTTTAGGAGAAACATCTTTTAAATCTAAACTGTTATTTGAATTTAAAAAAGGCCACGCAAAACTCACAAGCAATAAAAGACTTGCCGCTATTGCCAAGGGTTTCCAAAGGTTAAAAGTTTTTTTCTTTTCCGGTTTGAGACGTTCCTCAAACCTATCAAAATGACCTACATTAGGCTCTTTTGTATCAAATTGTCCTTCTAATTCTTTTAATCTATTTTCAAGAGATGTGTTCATAATCAGCATTTATTTTTTGTTTTAATTTATGTTTGGCACGTGACATTAATACCCGTACATTTTCATAACTTATATCCATAATATCAGCCATTTCTCTGTAGTCAAATCCTTCTATAAAATGAAGGTTTAAAACCAAACTGTAACTGTCTTTTAAATTGTTAATTTCATTTATAACGGTCTGTGTTTTTAAGGCACTGTAGTTATTTATTTCATTTTCTTGAACGCGTTCTTTTTCTATACGTTCAAGTGGAGTGAAATTGTATTTGTTCAATTTTCTGACTTGTGTCAAACTCTTATTTATCACTATCCTTTTCAACCAAGCTCCAAACGTAGCGTCATTTTTCCCTTCTTTGTTCTCGGCTTTAAAAGTGCCCAATTTTGTATAAGCAATAAGAAACGATTCTTGCATTATATCTTCAGCTTCAAAGCTGTTGTTCAGAATTCTATAAGCTGTATTATACATTGCTTTATAATAGCGCTTATAGAGTTCAAATTGAGCACTTTTGTCGGCCTTTTTACAGCGTTCTATTAATTGATCAATATTTAAATTTTTACTTTGCAAAAAATCGTTTCTAAATAAAAGACACTTCTAATATTAAATTGTTACACTTTTGCTGATAAAATTCAAATCTTTTGACAAAGTATGGCATAAGAATTGAAATACAGGCTTTGTAATACATACCTTTAAAATGTGTAACTAGCTAATAGTATATGTGTTATAAAATATATCAATACATCTAATATAAATATTATATTTGTATTAATGTCAAAATGACGTAAAGAAACTATGAGTAACCCAAAATTTTTAAATATTGACAGTTTGTCACTGCAACAAGCTTTAGATGAAGATGCCGAATTAATACCCTTAATGACGCCCGAAGATGAAGAAGAAATTAATAAAGAAGACGTCCCTGAAGTATTACCCATTTTACCCATACGCAATACGGTTTTATTTCCAGGTGTTGTTGTGCCCATAACTGCCGGTCGCGATAAATCTATCGCCCTTATTAAAGCGGCTAATAAAGGCAATAAAACAATTGGGGTTGTAGCTCAGAAAAATGAAAATATAGAAAATCCAAACATAAACGATTTATATAAAATTGGTACCGTTGCCCGGATTTTAAAAGTGCTTAAAATGCCCGACGGCAACACTATGGTTGTTATTCAAGGTAAAAAACGCTTTGAATTAGGCGAATTCTTACAAGAAGACCCCTACATAAAAGCCAAAGTAAATGAGTTTAAAGAAATAAAGCCCGCTCTAAATGATTCTGAATTTAATGCCATAGTCGATTCTATTAAAGATTTGGCTTTGCGTATTATAAAAGAAAATCCTAATCTCCCTTCTGAAGCGTCGTTTGCTATTAAAAATATTCAAAGTAATAATTTTTTAATTAATTTCATATCGTCAAATATGAACTTGGGCGTGGCAGAAAAACAAGAGCTTTTAAAAATTAGTGACCTCAAAGAACGCGCTCTTTTGATGCTTAAAAAAATGGACAAAGAGTTACAAAAACTCGAAATCCGTAACAACATCCACTCAAAAGTAAGAGAGGATATGGATCAGCAACAGCGCGAGTATTACCTGCATCAGCAATTAAAAACCATTCAAGAAGAATTGGGCGGTGTGTCTTACGACGAAGAAATAGAAGACATGCGTGCCAAATCTAAAAAGAAAAAATGGCCGAAAGAAGTTGCTGAAACATTTGATAAAGAACTCGGCAGATTACAACGTATGAACCCGCAGGTAGCCGATTATGGTATTCAACGTAATTATTTAGATTTACTGTTAGAATTACCTTGGCAAGAATACACCAAAGATAAATTTGACCTTAAACGGGCGCAACGTATTTTGAATCGCGATCATTTTGGTCTTGAAAAAGTAAAAGAACGCATCATAGAATATTTAGCTGTCCTCAAATTAAAAGGCGATATGAAATCGCCCATTCTTTGTTTATACGGCCCTCCCGGCGTGGGAAAAACCTCATTGGGAAAATCTATTGCAGAATCAATCGGACGAAAATATGTCCGTATGTCATTGGGTGGCTTGCGCGATGAAGCCGAAATTCGGGGGCATCGTAAAACTTATATCGGTGCTATGCCCGGACGTATTGTTCAAAATATTAAAAAAGCAGGCGCTTCAAACCCTGTTTTTGTACTCGATGAAATAGATAAATTGGTATCTAGCCATAATGGCGACCCTTCTTCGGCGATGTTAGAAGTTTTAGATCCTGAACAAAACACCGAATTCTACGACAATTTCTTAGAAATGGGATATGATTTGTCTCACGTCCTTTTTATTGCCACAGCTAATAATTTAGCGACTATTCCGTGGGCTTTAAGAGACCGTATGGAATTGATAAACGTATCGGGTTATACACTAGAAGAAAAAGTTCAGATAGCTAAAAAACACCTTGTCCCTAAGCAATTAAAAGCCCATGGCTTGACAAAAAAGGACATTCAGTTTGGTAAAAAACAACTCGAAAAAATTATTGAAGCTTATACACGTGAATCCGGTGTGCGTGGCCTTGAAAAAATGATTGCTAAAGTGATTCGTTTTGCAGCTAAAAACATCGCTATGGAAATAGCATATGACGCCAATATATCTACTGAAACTATCGAAAAAATATTAGGTGTTTCTCATATGGAACGTGATAAATACGAAAATAATCAGGTGCCCGGTGTGGTAACAGGCTTGGCGTGGACAAGTGTTGGTGGCGATATTCTTTTTATAGAATCAATTATATCTAAAGGCAAAGGTGCTCTAAGTATAACGGGAAACTTAGGTAAGGTTATGAAAGAATCGGCTACTATTGCGCTTGAATATATCAAAGCTCACGCGGATGAATTTGGCATTAGCACAGAAACTTTAGAAACAAAAAACGTGCATATTCACGTGCCAGAAGGCGCTACACCAAAGGACGGTCCTAGTGCTGGTATAACGATGTTAACCAGTTTGATATCGGCTTATACAAAACGCAAAGTAAAATCTAAATTAGCCATGACTGGCGAAATCACACTACGTGGCAAAGTCTTACCCGTTGGCGGTATTAAAGAAAAGATTTTAGCGGCCAAACGCGCCAATATTAAAGAATTGGTTTTATCTGTAGAAAACAAAAAAGATATTGACGATATCAACCCAAAATACCTAAAAGGATTAAAATTTCATTTTGTAAAACAAATGTCAGAAGTAATTGATATTGCTTTGACAAAACAGGTGGTGAAGTAATTCCCATCTGTCTTCCCAAAGGGAAGAAAATATTTGCCGGCTCTTAGGAAACCGACTAGTGTTAGGTGATTTTTAAATGGGATTATAATTACGCAAAGTCTCCATACTTTGTGTAGCATTGGTCTTAGCGACGAAGCATAACGACGTAGCTATCTCTTGAATAAAAACGTCTTAGCGAGGAAGCGTAGCGACGTGGCTATCTCTTGACGCTTGTTACAATTTATAAAGAAACTGCTTCACTTCACTCGCAAAGAGTAAAGTTAATATTTTGTACATTAGTTGATTAAATCACAACAAAATGTTTGTTCAAAGTGCTGTCTATTTTATGTCAAACAAAAACAATACTGTTTTATACATTGGTGTTACTTCAAATTTAATTAAACGCGTTTATCAGCATAAAACTAAAGCTTATAAAGGTTTTACTGAAAAATACAATTGTGATAAATTGGTTTATTTTGAAGTATTCTCAGATATTAACGAAGCCATTGCTAGAGAAAAGCAATTAAAGAAAGGGAGTAGAAAAAACAAAAATACACTTGTAAACAATGACAATCCAAGTTGGAAAGATTTATCTGAAGGTTGGGTTTTTGATATTATATAAAAACGTCTTAGCGAGGAACGAAGTGACGTGGCTATCTCTTGATAAATTCTTACTTCATAGATTGAGATTGCCACAGTTTTTTTTATAAAAAACTTCGCAAAGACGTCTTAGCGAGGAACGAAGTGACGTGGCTATCTCTTGACGCTAGTAACAATTTACAAAGAGATTGCCACGCTGCGCTCGCAAAGACGCAAATCAATTAATATATTTATAATAAATACTTTAGCTTTTTATTGCTTTTAATTATAAAAAAGTCTAGCTTCGCTTCACGCCAAAGGCGGACAGGTATCGTACGATATAATTCATTAAAACGATATCATACCTTAACGTTGGCAATAATTAAAAACAAATATTCGTGAATACAATAGACTTTCATAAAACGACAACAAAAGAATTACTTGCGATTAAAGACAGAGTAAGGAATTTAATAAATCATTGGGGAGAAGATGGGAGGTACAAAGAGGCTGTAATTAAAACTATGATTCAACGATTTTTACCTGAAAAATATAGAATTGGGTCAGGATTTGTTGTTCGCCAAACTGCTAATAGAGGAAATCACGAATCTTCCAATCAAATTGATTTAATTATTTACGATACAGGATACCCAATACTTTTTAAGGAAACTGATTTTGTAATTTTAACACCTGATTCTGTAGTTGGAATTATAGAGGTTAAAGCAAATGCAACTAATCAAGAATTAGCAAATATTGTTAAAAAAGCGAACGAAAACGGGAAATTTATATTTGACGCAAAAACAGATAAGACCAAACCTTTTTTCAATGGAATTTTCTCTTATGAATCCACAGTAAATAATGTTCAAACTGTTTCTAATGCAGTAAGTACAGCGTGGGACGAATTAGACGGACAAATAAATCGACAAAAATTTTGTGTTAATCATATTTCACTAAATCAACATTGGTTCTATAAATTTTGGGTACACGAATTTGATAAAAATAACCTTCCTCATTACTTTTATGAAATAAGAGAACTGTCCTTTTCGTTTTTTATCTCAAATTTAATGGATTTAGTAAGCGGAACTTCAGTCATTGAAAATAGTAATTTATGGTTTCCTGTCGATAAATCAATTCAAGTAAGAAACACTTTTTAAAATGAAATATATTCAACCAACAGTATTCGCCCCCTCATTTACTTGCCCTCATTGTGGTGCAATTGCCAAACAAGATTGGTGGATGAGAAGATGGGGAGGCGACCTTGCAAATAATAACCAAGCAATTCATCCATTAAGAGTTGGAACTTGTCAGCATTGTAGTAAAAATACATTATGGGTAGATGATAAAATGTTTTTTCCTGATTCGGGTAATGCCCCATTTCCTAATCCTGAAATGCCAGAACCAGTTAAAAAACTCTATATGGAAGCAACCGCTATTCATACAAAATCACCAAGAGGTGCAGCAGCATTACTCAGATTATCAATTCAGGTATTAAGTAAAGAACTTGGAGAGACTGGTAAAAATATAAATAAAGATATTGGTAGCCTTGTGAAAAAAGGACTTCCTGAAATCGTTCAGCAATCACTTGATATTGTTCGTGTAACAGGAAATGATGCTGTTCATCCTGGTCAGATAGACACTGACAACCCTAAAACAGTAAGTCAACTCTTTGACTTAGTAAATATTATTGTTGAATATATGATTGCGTTACCCAAACGCGTAAGTGGCATTTATGAGAGTCTTCCTTCTGAAAAAATAAAAGGTATTGACGAACGTGATAAAAAATAAAAAGTGCTAACAATGCATATAAGTCATTGAGCGAGCGGTAGTTGAATTGAATATTGTGAATATGAATAAACGGCATAGTAAACTAGTCGGCTGGTAGGTTGAAAGTTAGGTGTTTTAAAACGCCCAAAGTCTCATATACTCACCAATAAGCGTAACTTCCTTAATCCCTAAGAAAACATATCCTTTACCTTTTCAAAAAACGATTTATCTCCTTTTTTGGGGTCGGGTTTAAAATTGTCATCTTCTTTATTTTCTTCAAAGAATTTCTTTTGGTCGCGTGTTAAGGTTTGTGGTGTCCATACATTTATATGAATCAACAAATCGCCTTTGCCATAATGCTCTAAACTGGGAATCCCTTTGCCGCGTAAGTGCAAAATTTTACCAGATTGCGTATCCAATACTATTTTAATCCTTACAAATCTAATACTTAATCCTTATAACAAATTGGAAAAAATATTAGACTAAACAAAATTGGTATTATATTTGTAATTTAGACAAAAAATATAATTACGATGAACATACAAGCCCGAAAAATCGAGTTTATCCAAGAGTTTTTAAAACTTCAGAGTGAAGAGGTTATTTTGCGCATGGAAAAATTCTTAAAAATGGAAAAAGAATTAATTATTAATCCTATGTCAACCAAAGAATTGAATAAACGACTTGAACTGTCTGAATCTGACTTCGAAAATAATAATTATAAAACTAATTCAGAATTAAAGGCTAAATATCAATAATGAAACTAAAAGTAATTTGGTCTGATTTTGCTGAAAAACAACTTGACTTAATTTACGAATATTATCTTTTAAAAATTAGTGCTGCAACTGCTAAAAAAATAGCTCAAAACATTCTTTCACAAACTGAGATTCTAAAAGACAACCCATACCTAGGACAAAGAGAAAATTTATTATTGAATAGAAAAATTGAATATCACTATTTGATATATACCAATTACAAAATTATTTACTCCGTTGATAAGCAAAATGGATTTGTTAAAATTGCCGACATTTTTGACTCCAGACAGAATCCAGTAAAAATCACAAGAAGAAAATAAAACCCGTTTCCAACAAAAAACTGTCTTAAAAAAGAAATCTACCTTACGAAAACATATCCTTTACCTTTTCAAAAAACGATTTATCACCTTTTTTAGGGTCGGGTTTAAAATTGTCATCTTCTTTATTTTCTTTAAAGAATTTTTTCTGGTCACGTGTGAGCGTTTGTGGTGTCCATACATTTATATGAATCAATAAATCGCCTTTGCCATAATGTTCTAAACTGGGAATCCCTTTGCCGCGTAAGCGCAAAATTTTACCAGATTGTGTACCCGATTCTATTTTAATACGTACAACGCCAGACAAAGTATCTATTTCTTTTGAAGTACCCAAAATAGCTTCGGGCATACTTATGTAATAATCGTAATGTAAATTAACGCCTTCGCGTTTAAGATTATCGTGTGGTAACTCTTGAATAACAACAAGTAAATCGCCCGAAATACCATTACCTGGCGCATCATTCCCTTTTCTAGATACTTTAAGCTGTACGCCATCTGTAACACCAGCAGGAATACTTACGCTTACGGTATCTTCTTGTTGTACCATACCGTTAGCATCGGCACCAGCTGGGCGTTTATCTACCATTTTACCCGCACCACGACACGTACCACAAGTAGAAGCGGTTTGCATACGTCCTAAAATAGTATTGGTGATTCGCGTCACTTGACCGCTACCATTACAAGTGGGGCAGTTTTTATAAGTCACCCCTTTGGCTTGCACCAAACGTTTAACTTTTACTTTTTTCTCTACACCATTAATAATTTCACCTAAAGTCAGCTTGACGCGGATGCGTAAATTACTGCCTTTAATACGTACTTGACGCGCACCACCACCAAAACCACTAGAGAAGCCGCCACCGCCAAAGCCTCCCCCAAAAATATCACCAAAATGACTGAATATGTCTTCCATATTCATACCACCGCCACCGCCAAAACCACCGCCACCTTCAAAGGCTTGATGTCCGTATTGGTCGTAACGGGCTTTTTTATCTGAGTTGCTTAAAATTTCATAGGCCTCTGCGGCTTCTTTAAATTTAGCTTCAGCCGAAGTGTCACCCGGATTTTTATCAGGATGAAATTGTATGGCTTTTTTACGATAAGCTTTTTTAATTTCTTGGGCACTTGCAGAACGCGATACGCCTAAAACTTCATAATAATCTTTTTTCATAGGATGGTTGGTGTTTCTTTTAAAGTCGCTTTGGTTTATTGACCAATAACTACTTTGGCGTATCTTATCACTTTTTCGTTTAATTTGTAGCCACGTTCTATCACGTCTATTACTTTTCCTTTTAACTTTTTAGAAGGCGCCGGGATTTGCGTAATAGCTTCTTGAAAATCTACATCAAAAGCATCACCTTGTTTTATGTTCATAGGTTTTAAACCTTTTTGTTCAAGTGTACTTTTGTATTTGTTATAAATGAGTTTTATACCTTCTAAAACACTTTTTTCAGCCGTTTTTTCTAGTTCAATAAGACCTCTGTCAAAATCGTCTAAAACGGGCAATAAAGCTGTCATCAATTCTTGATTGGCAGTGCTGTATAATTCAATACGTTCTTTGGTAGTCCGTTTTTTATAATTTTCGAACTCAGCAAAAAGGCGTAAAAACTTATCTTTTTCTTGCTGAATTTCTTCTTTAAGGGCTTTTTCAACATCCTTTTTAGAAGATTTAGCAGCTTTTTTAGGTTTTACCTCTTGCTCTTTTTGGTCTATATCTTTTTTACTCATAGTTTTTATTCTTAAATCTTGTACATACCGTTGCAAATTTTCTGCCATTTATATATAAATGTCAAATTGTCACAGTAATTCTAGCTGTTTAAAAAGTAAATGAGAAATTCACCAAAAAAAGGGTTTAATCAATTCTTGTTATTTTAGCTCCAATAGCGCGCAATCTTTCGTCAATAGCCTCGTAACCGCGGTCTATTTGCTCAATATTGTGAATAGTGCTTGTACCCTCGGCAGACAATGCCGCTATTAAAAGAGAAATCCCAGCGCGAATATCTGGCGATGTCATAGTTGTGGCTTTTAATTGTGATTCGTGATTCATACCAATAACGGTAGCACGATGTGGATCGCACAAGATAACCTTAGCGCCCATATCAATTAATTTATCGACAAAGAACAAACGACTTTCAAACATTTTTTGATGTATAAGCACACTGCCTTTGGCTTGCGTGGCTATTACCAAAATAATACTGAGTAAATCTGGCGTAAATCCGGGCCACGGTGCATCTGAAACGGTTAATATTGAGCCATCTATAAAATTCTGAATTTCATAACTTTCTTGTGCTGGGACAAAGATATCATCGCCTCTTCTTTCGAGTTTGATACCTATTTTCTGAAAAACACGCGGAATCAATCCCAAGTTTTCCCAACTTACATTTTTAATGGTCAATGCCGATTTTGTCATAGCGGCCATACCAATCCAACTGCCAATTTCAATCATATCTGGCAACACCGTATGGGTGCATCCTGCTAAAGATTTAACACCTGTAACGGTTAACATATTTGAACCGATACCCGAAATAGTGGCGCCCATACGCACCAACATTTTACAGAGTTGTTGTAAATAGGGTTCGCAAGCCGCATTGTAAATAGTAGTAGTTCCTGTAGCTAAAACGGCTGCCATTACAATATTAGCTGTTCCGGTTACAGAAGCTTCATCTAGCAACATAAAAGCGCCTTTGAGTTCTTTAGCTTCTACACCATAAAAAGATTCAGATTTATTGTATCTAAAAGTAGCGCCTAATTTTATAAAACCTTCAAAATGTGTATCTAAACGCCGGCGTCCTATTTTATCGCCTCCAGGTCTTGGAATATAACCTTTACCAAAACGTGCTAAAAGCGGTCCAACTATCATAATAGACCCCCGTAAGCCACTGCCTTCTGTTTTAAAAGCTTCTGATTCTAAATAATTTAAATCGATTTCATCAGCCTGAAAGCTGAAATTATTTTTAGCTAATTTTTTGACTTTTACACCTAATTTTTTAAGAATCTCAATGAGTTTATTGACATCTCTAATATTGGGAATATTATTGATAATCACTTCTTCTGGGGTTAATAAAACCGCACAGAGAATTTGCAGTACTTCATTTTTTGCTCCTTGAGGCGTTATGTTGCCATGTAATTTATGACCGCCTTCTATTTTAAATGTAGCCATTTTTTAACGTTTTTTATAACGCTGATTTTTATTTTTATTTTTGTTATTGTATTTATTCACAACACGTTTACGAATAAGTACCGAACTGTCTGACAAAACTTCTTCTTTATTTCTAAGGTCTATTTTGCCATCAGATAAATCGAATAAATGTTTAAAAATAACCTCATCATCTACTGTGTCTTTGTTCCAATTTAAATAACATTTTTTCATATGATTGGCAATGGTGTATGTCAAAGCGTCTTTTAAATCGCCTGCCTCCCAACTATTAGCCGTGTCGATCATAATCTGAATATTATTGCCATAAAAACGGTACTTTGAAGCCGATTTTGGATAAGGCAAAGCATCGGGTTTTTCTTCAAAATGTTCTTTTGTAGGTAAAGGATAAGGCGATTCTACATCTAATTTAAAATCGGCCATTATAAAAAGTTGATCCCATAATTTGTGCTTAAAATCGGGTACATCTCTTAAATGAGGTTGCAAATTACCCATAACTTCTATAATAGCTTTTGCCATTTTATTGCGTTCTTCTTGCGTAGGTAAAGCCACGCAATGATCTACCAATTTTTGTATATGACGCCCATATTCTGGGATTATTAAATGTGTGCGTCCTGAGTTGTATTCTAGTTCAAATTCCATATGTGGAGGTCGTTATTTTTATATGTGATAAGTGTCTTATAAAGGTTTGCAAATTAGCACTTTTAATTCTAATTTACAACGAAAGTATCAGCCTATTATTTTAAGCTTTGCAAATTTTAACAGTAACTTTTTTATGCCGTCTCTTTTAAAATTAATTTCGGCTTTTATATTGGCGCCAACACCCTCTAAATGTTTTACTTCGCCTTTACCAAAACGCGCGTGCTCTACCCAATTACCCACACTTAATTTAGTGTCGAATAAATTTGTATTGCCTAAATTTGATGCATCAACTTTTTTTAAGTTTTTAGGAATAACCAAAGGTTTTGGCTTAGACGGCTCTGGTTTAACAGCTTTTTTATATTTAAAATTCTTTTTAGACTGCCAAGAATTTTGAGGTTTAGGAGAATCGAAAATATCTAATAAATCGCCACTGTTTCGGGATTTTGGTTTAGAAAGTACTTCAATATATTTATCATCCAGTTCTTCTAAAAACCGACTCGGTTCGGCATCTACTAATTTACCCCAACGGTAACGCGTTTGTGCTAACGATAAAAAAGCCCTTTTTTCAGCACGGGTTAAAGCCACATAAAATAAACGACGCTCTTCTTCTAATTCGGCACGCGTATTCATACTCATAGCCGATGGAAAAAGATTTTCTTCTAAACCGACTACAAAAACATAAGGAAACTCCAAGCCTTTTGCCGCGTGAATTGTCATAAGCGACACACTTTCGGCATTTTCTTTTTTGTCATTATCAAAATCGGTTGCCAAAGCCACATCTTCTAAAAAAGACGTCAATGAGGTATCTAAATCCTCTTCGGTTTGTTTATCTATAAAATCGTTTATACCGTTTAAAAGTTCTTGAATATTCTCTATCCTGCTGATGCCTTCGGGCGTATCGTCTTTACCCAAATCTTTTAATAAATGTGTCTGATTAACAACATGCTGTGCCGTATCGTACGCATTGTGATTGTCAGAAAAAATCTTAAAACTTTGCAACATTGTTATAAAATTCTGTAATTTTATCTTTGTCCCGCGATTTATATTGATATTGACCTTGTCTAAATTTTCGAGAATGGTAAAAATAGAGCGTTTGTACTGATTGGCCGCTACGACTAATTTTTCAATAGTGGTTTGACCGATACCCCTTGCCGGATAATTGATAATCCGTTTTAAAGCCTCTTCATCTTTAGGGTTGGCTAGCAATCTTAAATAAGATAGAGCGTCCTTTACTTCTTTGCGTTGGTAAAATGATAAACCGCCGTAAATTCGGTATGAAATATCTTTTTTGCGCAAGGCATCTTCAAGAGCACGTGATTGGGCATTGGTGCGATACAATACTGCAAAATCGGTATTTTTAGCCTGCTTTTGCATACTTATATCGAAAATAGTATCGGCAACATAGCGTCCTTCTTCACCGTCTGTAAAAGTATGTTTTACGGTAACTTTATCACCTTCGGTATTAGCCGTCCAAATATCTTTATCTATTTTAGATTTGTTATTTTTTATGACACTGTTAGCTGCCTGAACAATATTTTTAGTTGAACGGTAATTTTGTTCGAGTTTAAAAATCTTGACATCCTCAAAGTGTTTTTGAAAATTTAAAATATTATTGATGTTAGCACCTCTAAAAGCATAAATACTTTGCGAATCGTCGCCTACAACACAAATGTTTTGAAACCTGTCGGCCAATGCCTTGACAATTAAATATTGAGAATGGTTTGTATCTTGATACTCATCTACCAAAATATAGCGAAATTTGTTTTGGTACTTAGCTAAAACTTCTGGAAACTGCGATAATAATTGATTGGTGCGCAAGAGTAAATCGTCAAAATCCATAACGCCTGCTTTAAAACAGCGCTCGACATAATTATTGTATATCTCGCCTATTTTTGGGCGACTTGCTTGTTTATCGGCTTCTTGCAAATCGGCACTATTACTATAGGCTTTAACCGTTATCAAACTGTTTTTAAATTGTGAAATACGATTGAGCACTTGTTTGGCTTTATACCTGTCGGTATCCAGTTGCATTTCTTTAATAATACTCGACAAAAGTCTTACAGAATCTTGAGTGTCGTAAATAGTAAAATTAGATGGGAATCCTAATTTACCCGCCTCAGAGCGTAAAATACGTGCAAAAACCGAGTGAAAAGTACCCATCCATAAATTTTTGGCTTCGCTCTCTCCTACTATGGTTGCGATACGTTTTTTCATTTCGCGAGCCGATTTATTGGTAAAAGTTAAGGCTAAAATATTAAATGGATCAACGCCTTGTTGCATTAAATGTGCTATGCGATAAGTTAAGACACGTGTCTTACCAGAGCCTGCGCCAGCCACAATAATCATAGCGCCATCTTTGTGTAAAACGGCTTGTTTTTGTACGTCGTTAAGATTGTTTAGGTATCCTGTTTTCACGCTGTTTTTAAAGCGATAAAAGTACAACCAACTTTAGAGTCATACAATAAAAGTTATCGACAAATTTTACTACATTTGTGCGCGATTAACAAGGCCTATCTATACGCCTGTTACACAGATATTAAAAATTATGGAAGAGAAAAAATTTGATCTTAATTCAATTTTAGGTTTTGTATTGCTAGGGGCTATTATGCTGTATTGGATGTACACCAACCAACCCAGCGAAGCCGAAAAAATACAACAACAAAAAACGCAAGATTCTATTGCAGCTATAAAAAAACAAGTACCTGTAAACCCTGTAGAAGCCACAAAACAACTTGTTGTTAGCTCAGACTCTATTGGTTTAGCCAAAGCACAAAACCTTTTAGGCGCTTTTGGGTACTCTGCTAGTTTACCTAGCGCCACAAATTCTGAAACTGTTATAGAAAATGATTTAGTGCGTATTAAAGTTTCTAATAAAGGTGGGCAAATTTCTGAGGTTTTATTAAAGAAATTTACTAATTACAACGATAAACCTGTTTATTTAATAAAAGACAATAATGCGCAGTTTAATGTAGATTTTACAACAGCAGATCATCGCAATCTCAATACAAAAAACCTTTATTTTGAGCCTACTTTAACTAAAAAAGGTAACAGCTCGATCTTATCTATGAAACTTAAAGCGGGCGCTAATAGTTATTTAGAATTTAGATATGAGTTGCAAAAAGACGACTACATGTTTAATTTTAGCATGAATGCTGTAGGCTTAGAAAATGTTGTTAATACAGGAGCGCCAATCGATTTAAATTGGCAAATAAAAACACTCAGACAAGAAAAAAGTGTCAAATACGAAAACCAATATACTACCTTACAATACTCTTTTGGTAAAGACGAATTTGATTATATAAATGCTGGTGCTAAAAACAAAGTAGAAGACCTTACTAATGTGAATTGGATAGGCTTTAAACAACAATTTTTTACCTCTATTTTAGTATCTGACACACCTTTAGCAAAAGCCACTATAAGTTCTAACAATTTGGTTGACGATGTAGAAATAGATACTGTTTTTACAAAAGTAATGATGGCTAAAATTCCTTTGAGTTTTAAAAATAATCACTTGAATTACAACCTTAAAATGTATTATGGCCCAACCGATTATAATATTTTAAAATCTTACGAAGGCAAAGGTTTAGAGAATATTGTCAATCTTGGTTGGGGTATTTTTGGATGGATTAATAAATACCTTTTTATTAAATTTTTCAACTTCTTAAAAGGTTATATAGCCAACTATGGTATCATTATTATTTTGATGACATTATTTGTGCGTATCATCATGTCGCCTTTGGTTTATAAATCTTATTTATCGAGTGCTAAAATGAAGGTTTTACGACCAGAATTGCAAGAGCTAAATGAGAAATATAAGGGCAAAGAAAATGCTATGAAACGCCAACAAGAAACCATGGCGCTACAAAGCAAGGCAGGTGTTAACCCTATGGCGGGGTGTATTCCGGCACTATTACAAATGCCCGTATTCTTTGCGCTGTTTAGGTTTTTCCCGGCGGCTTTAGATTTACGTCATCAAGGGTTTTTATGGGCAAAAGATTTATCGTCTTACGACGAAGTTTTAAAATTACCTTTTACTATTCCGCTATATGGAAATCATGTGAGTTTATTCCCAATATTAGCTTCTGTAGCCATTTTCTTTTACATGCAAATGACGCAAAGTCAGCAAATGAATATGCAAGGACCTACTCAAGAAGGGATGCCCGATATGACAAAAATGATGAAATACATGATGTATCTCTCTCCTTTAATGATGTTGGTATTCTTTAACAATTATGGCAGTGGTTTGAGTTTGTATTATTTTATTTCTAACTTACTAACTATTTCTATTATGTACGTTATTAAAAATTATATAATAGACGAAGATAAAATTCACGCTCAAATTCAAGAAAACAAAAAGAAACCTAAAAAACAAAGTAAATTTAGAGCCAAAATAAGTGAAGCTATGAAACAGGCTCAAGAGCAACAAGATCGTAAAAAGAAGAGGTAACATGCTTTAATTTAAATACATATTAAAAAGACGCTAATAAAATTAGTGTCTTTTTTTATGTACTTTTTTATAAATCATTAACTCTTAAAATCAAGTTAGATTTTAAGAAAATAAATCTTGCCAAAGTCAATTATTTTGTTAGATTTGCTTAGTCTATTTAAAATTAATTAAAAGAGAGATACCCATGGCTGAAAAAGAATATATTGAACAAGAGGAGATTTTTTCACAAGTTTTACGTGCCGGCAGACGTACTTATTTTTTTGATGTACGCGCCACTAAAGCAGAAGATTTTTATTTAACCATTACTGAGAGTAAAAAATTTACGCACGACGATGGTTCTTTTCATTACAAAAAACATAAAATATATTTGTATAAAGAAGATTTTCAGGAATTTAATGAAATGTTACGTAAAGCTACAGACTACATTATTGAGCAAAAAGGTGAGGAAGTGATTTCTGAACGTCATCAAAAAGATTTTAAAAAACCTTCTGATGATGTTGTGATTGCCGAAACATCCGTTGAAGCTGAAACCTCAACTGAAAAAACATCCTCTACCGATAGTTTTACAGATGTAAAATTCGAAGACATTTAAAACCTTAATTTATTGTTAAAGTAAACCGCTTCTATATTATTAGTAGCGGTTTTTTTTTACCTTTACTATTCCTAAATTATAACCAACCCATGAAAAAGTTCCTATTTGTTGCTTTTGCACTGTTATTTTTGCAAAGCTTCGCCCAGAAAAATGTAGATTTAAATTATTATTTACCTTCAAACATTAGCTATAATAAAGCCATCCCTACACCCGAGAGTATTCTTGGATTTCAAGTAGGGAAATGGCATGCCAGTCACGATAAATTAGTACAATATATGCAGGCTTTGGCTAAAAGTTCAGATCGCGTTACTATAGAAAATCGCGGTACAACTTACGAGGGGCGTCCTTTGTTGTTGCTGACAATTACCTCACCAAAAAATCATCAGAATTTAGCACAAATACAAAAGAAGCACGTCGCTTTAACAAATCCGGTTGTCTCTTCAAAATTAGATGTTAAAAATATGCCTTTAGTAGTATATCAAGGTTATTCCATTCACGGAAACGAAGCCAGTGGGGCTAATGCTGGTATGTTAATTGCCTATTATTTAGCCGCTGCTCAGGGTGATTATATCAATAATTTATTAGACAAAACCGTTATTTTATTCGACCCATCTTACAATCCCGATGGTATGCAACGCTTTTCTACTTGGGTAAATATGCACAAGAGCAAACATCTTGTAACCGATAATAATGACCGTGAATTTAGCGAAGTTTGGCCCGGTGGCCGCACAAATCATTATTGGTTTGATATGAACCGCGATTGGTTGGTAACGCAGTTACCCGAATCGCAAGCGCGTATTAAAACCTATCAAAATTGGTATCCTAATATCTTGACAGACCACCACGAAATGGGTACAAATGGTACTTACTTTTTTCAACCTGGCATTCAGTCGAGAACACATCCTTTAACACCCAAATTAAATCAGGTTTTAACAAAAAAAATAGCTACTTATCACGCCAAGGCGATGGATAAAATTGGCTCATTGTATTACAGCGAAGAAAGTTTTGACGATTTTTACTACGGTAAAGGCTCAACCTATCCCGATATTAATGGTGGTATTGGTATTTTATTCGAACAAGCTTCTGCCCGTGGTCATGCCCAAGAAACTGATAATGGTCTTTTAACATTCCCGTTTGCTATTAGAAACCATATAACTACTGCTCTATCGACTTTGGATGCCGGTTTACATTTACACGATGATATTTTAAATTACCAACGCCAATTTTACATCAACGCCCGTAATGAAGCCCGTCGCTCTAAACAAAAAGCTATTGTTGTAGGTAGTGTTAAAGACCCTAATAAAATCTATCAGTTTGCTAAAATGCTCGAACGTCAACACATTCATTACAACACTTTAAAACAAAGTGCAAATATTAATGGTAAACGTTTTGACAAAGCCAATAGCATTATTATTCCTCTAGAGCAAAAAAATTACCGTATGATAAATGCTATGTTCGAAAAGCGTACACATTTTAGAGATAGTCTTTTTTATGACGTTTCTGCGTGGACACTACCCTTAGCCTTTAATCTAAATTACACTTATACAAATTCCACCGCCAATATAGGCGCTACCATAACCAATATGACATTTAAAAAAGGGACTTTAAGTGGTCAAGGACATTATGCTTACGTTTTTCAATGGCATAATTATTTGGCACCTCGTGCCTTGCAAGCTGTTTTAAGAAAAGGGCTGCGCGCCAAAGTCGCTCTTAAACCTTTTAGCTTAAACGGTAAAACATTTGATTATGGCAGTATTATGATACCTGTTCAAAATCAGAAATTAAATGCACAAGAAATGTCTAAATTCCTTAAAATGGTGGCCAATCACAGTGGTGTTAATATCACTTCAGAAAACACAGGTTTAACAGAAGGAATAGACTTGGGGAGTCCTAATTTTAGACCTTTAAAATTGGCTAAAGTGGCTGTTTTGGTAGGTAATGGTATCGCCAGTTACGACGCCGGTGAAGTATGGCATTTATTCGACACACGCTATCATATGCGCATTACAAAATTAGACAACACTAAACTAGGTAGTTACGATTTGAGTAAATACACAAGTATAATTGTCCCCAACACTTATGGTGGTTTGTCTAAAGCAACAGGCAAAGCTTTAAAAGATTTTGCTAAAAATGGCGGTGTAGTCATTGGCTATAGAAATGCCGTAAAATGGTTTAACAAAGTTGGGTTGATAAAACTAGACATCAAAAAATCTAAAGCCCTTAGCAAAAATATAACATTTGAACAACGTCGTAATTTTAACGGTGCTCAAGTTATTGGAGGCGCTATTTTTGAGGCTAAATTAGATTTATCGCATCCTATAAATTTTGGCTATACTAACAAGAATTTGGCGTTGTTTAGGAATACTACCGTATTTATAAAGCCAGACACAACAAGTTATGTCAACCCTATTCAATACACGCAGCATCCGCTTTTAAGTGGCTATATTTCTAAAGAAAATTTAAAAACTATGAGTAATACTATTCCTTTTAAAGTGAGTAAATTAGGCAAAGGTCGTGTGATTGTATTTACAGACAATACCAATTTTAGAGCTTTTTGGTATGGTACAAATAAATTATTGATGAATGCTGTTTTCTTTGGTAAAATGATGTAGTTTTTATAGTTATTTATTTGTGTAATTTTGCGGATATGATAAAAGACATTCAGTTTAAAATTACAATCTACGAAGCGCAACAAAAAAATATTTTGATGCGTAAAGCCTCTAGAAAATTAGGTATCTCAGAAAAAGAAATTTCGGGTATTAAAGTTTTAAAAAAATCTATCGATGCCAGAAAAAAAGATGTCTTTTTTAATTATAAAATAGCGGTTTATATAAATGAGCCCGTAGAAAAAATATCTCATTACGCTTTAGATTACAAGGACGTTTCTAAAGCCAAAGAAATACACATTATTGGTTTTGGTCCTGCGGGCATGTTTGCTGCACTACGTTGTTTAGAATTGGGTTTTAAGCCTGTGGTTTACGAACGTGGTAAAAATGTACGAGACCGTCGTAAAGATTTACGGGCTATCAATCAGTTTCAAACCGTTGACGAAGACTCTAATTATTGCTTTGGCGAAGGCGGTGCTGGCACCTACTCTGACGGTAAATTATACACCCGCAGTTTAAAAAGAGGTGATGTCCGTCGTATTTTCGAAATTCTAGTAGCTCATGGCGCTAGTGAAGAAATACTCATTGACGCCCATCCACATATTGGTACAAATAAGTTACCCCGAATAGTAGAAGGTATCAGAGAAACCATTTTAAAATACGGCGGTGAAATTTATTTTGAAAGTCGTGTAACAGATTTCGGTATTATAAATGGTAAAATTAACAGCATTACCTTACAAAACGACTCAGAAGTAGCTACAAAAGCTATTATTTTAGCAACGGGACATTCGGCAAGAGATATCTATTATTTATTAAATAATAAGAATATAAGTCTCAAGTCAAAATCGTTTGCTATGGGTGTTAGGGTTGAACATCCACAACAAATTATAGATGCCATTCAGTATCACTGTAAAGGAGAACGCAATCCTGTATTACCTGCAGCAGCTTACAATTTAGTACATCAAGTAAAAAGCCGTGGCGTGTATTCTTTTTGTATGTGTCCAGGTGGTTTTATTGTACCCGCTGCTACGGCTCCTGGTGAAGTTGTGGTCAATGGTATGTCTCCCTCAAATCGCAATAATAAGTTTGCGAATTCAGGTATTGTTGTTGAAATAGATGCCGAAAAAGATTTGTCTAAATACGATAAACACGGTGCTTTAAAAGGTTTAGAATTTCAAAAAGATTTAGAAAAACTGGCTTTTAATGCCGGTGGTAGAAGTCAGGTGGCTCCTGCGCAAAGATTAACCGATTTTGTTGAAGGACGTTTGTCAACAAATCTTAATGACACATCTTACCAACCTGGCATTAAATCGGCACCCTTACACTCTCTTTTGCCAAAAATAATTGGTAGCAGACTAAGAACCGGATTTACAGAATTTGGTAAAAAAATGAAAGGTTTTTATACGGCAGAAGCTAATATTGTTGGTGTTGAATCTAGAACATCTTCACCTGTAACCATTCCAAGAACAGAAAAATTAATGCATCCCGAAGTTGAAGGCTTATTCCCTTGTGGCGAAGGCGGTGGTTATGCCGGTGGAATTGTATCAGCAGCTATGGATGGCGAACGTTGTGTAGAAGCCGCTTTAAATTATGTAACTTTATAGCATTTACTGAGCGACTGTGGATTGAAATTCATAGATTTGAAATTATGAATAAATTATTTATTAATAAGCACCAAAGAACAATTAACAAAAATCAAACAATATTTATTTGAGATTTGGATATTGTAATTTGTTATTTTAAAATGATATTTATAGAAAATATAGCAATTACAATTAAATTGTGGGATTTTAATCTTAAACTAGAAAATAAATTATACTATGGCCTTAACAAATAATGATATTTTAAAAAAATTACGTGTTGCACTAAAATTGCGCGATGACGAAATAGTAAAAATTTGTGCTTTGGTAGATTTCAAAGTTTCAAAATCTGAATTAGGTGCTTTTTTTAGAAAAGAAGACCATCCAAAATATATGGCATGTGGCGATCAGATATTGCGTAATTTTTTAAACGGACTCGTCATTCATTTAAGAGGCCCTATGCCAAAGAAAAAATAAAATGACACTTTAATGTCACCTCGAGCGCAGTCGAGAGGTTATCAAACAGTTCTCGACTGCGCTCGAACGGACAAAAACCTAAAAATAAACGCAATTCATGTTGTGATTTGCGTTTCTTAAGTCCAAACTCACATTTTTACATAAAAGTTACAGAACCATTTTCTACACTGTAGAAAGCACCCACTATTTCTATAACTCCAATTTTTTCCATCTGATTTAAAATAGGACTTTCCTGTCGAATTATATCTATAGAATGAGAGACGTTTATACGACTTACCTCCTCTATTTGCGTACTACTAAACGTTTTACTGTTAGAAACTGTATTCATTGACGGTTTTATTTTAGCGAGCAGGGGCGTCATATTACCCAATTCAACGTGATTACAAGCCGCTGTTATGGCACCACAATTTGAGTGCCCCATAACCACCAGTATCTTAGAGCCTCCTATTTTACAAGCGTATTCCATGGAGCCTAAAATATCATTATTTATGACGTTGCCTGCAATGCGCACACTAAAAATATCGCCAATACCTTGGTCAAAAACCAATTCGGCTGGTACACGCGAGTCTATACAACTCAAAATAACAGCAAACGGAAATTGACCTTCACTAGTTTCGTAAACCTGTGCCTTTAAGTTGCGATGCGCTTTGAGATTGTTGACAAAACGCTTATTGCCTTCAACTAAAATACTGTGGGCTTGTTTCGGACTTAAGTTTTGTTGCAGTTCTTTGGTTTGGGTTCTCATTTAAAGATATCTGTTAGCAGACAAATATACATTATAATCAGCGTATAAAAGCGCTCAGAAAGTTGGCTATTTGGCTGTGTCAACTTTATTCTATAATTTAAGCCTCTGAAAGTCATAAAGTTTAAAGGTATTTACCGTTTATTTTACGACTTTTTAACTACTAACTAAAAACTAAAATCGTGAAAAAACTCGACTTAAGCCTTATGGCTTTTGTGCTGTTTATGGTATTTACTACCTCTGCAAACGCACAAATCACTTCAAAACAAATAGACCAATTGGTACAAAATGCATTGCTAAAATTTAATGTAGCTGGTGTGGGTGTGGCAGTTGTTAAAGACAATAAAGTAATTCATTTAAAGGGTTACGGCGTTACATCCGTCAAAACCCATAAAAAGGTCAATGTGCATACGCGTTTTGCCATAGCTTCAAACAGTAAAGCTTTTACAAGTATGGCTCTTGCTATTTTGGTGGATAGAAAACAACTCAATTGGCATGATAAAGTAGTTGACTACATCCCAAAGTTTAAAATGTACAATGCCTACGTCACGGCTAATTTTACAATAGTCGATTTGCTTACCCACCGCAGTGGATTGGGATTGGGTGCTGGCGATTTAATGTTCTTTCCTGATGGCGCCGATTTTACAATTGAAGATGTGGCCAAAAGTTTTCAGTATCAAAAACCACAATCGGCATTTAGAACCAAGTTCGATTACGACAATCTGTTGTACATGATAGCCGGCGAAGTAGTCAAACGCATCAGCGGAAAAAGCTGGAGTGCCTTTGTTGAAGACAATATTATGAAGCCCTTAGGAATGAATGAGTCGGCAGGGACTTACCAACGTTTGACCGATAAAAATAATGTGGCGACACCTCATGCCGATATTAACGGAAAACTCGTTCCACTAAAACCTTTTGATATTGGTGTCGGCGCTTCGGCTGGCGGCATCAACGCCTCAATAAGCGATTTAACAAAGTGGGTAACTATGCACCTCAACAATGGTGTTTATGGCGATAATAAAAGACTGGTATCACTTAAAAATCACAATAAAATGTGGACGCCCTACACCGTAAGAAGTTATAAACCAACATCTAAAGCACCTTATAAATCACATTTAAGTGCTTACGGTTTGGGTTGGGGTATTGTAGATTTAAACGGTTATATGATATACAGTCATACAGGCGGTTTACCCGGTATGTTGTCGCAAATAATACTCATCCCCGAAATGGGTTTATCTATCATTGTATTAACCAACACAAGCGATGGCGGCGGTGCTTTATTTTCGGCGGTTAGCAATACAATAGTTGACAGCTATTTGGGTATTCCAAAGTCTGATTGGGTAAACAGATACGTTAAAGCTTTAGCAAACAGACAACAAAAAGGGGGTACGGTTACAAAAAAGGTTTGGAAAACGGTAGAAGCGGCTAAAAACACACCTATCAATACCTCTAATTATGTGGGCTTTTATAAAGACAATTGGTTTGGCATGATAAAAATCTTTTTGAAAGGCAAACAATTGTGGTTTAAATCATTACGTTCACCAAAACTCAACGGTCCTATGGCGTTTTACAAGGCCAATACTTTTGCCATAAAATGGGCTTTTAGAGATATGAATGCCGATGCTTTTGCTATGTTTACTTTAGATGAAAACGGCAAAGCCATTGCCATTAAAATGAAAGGTATTTCACCCAATATAGATTTCAGTTTTGATTTTCAAGACTTGGATCTTAAACGGGTTAAAGAGTGATGACTATGGCAAAACTATTCAACTCTATCCGCAAAAAATTAATTTCAGAAAAACCCTCTGTAACGCGCACCACAAACTACCTTAAATACGCCATTGGTGAAATTGTACTTGTCATGGTTGGCATTCTATTAGCTCTTCAAGTAAGCACTTGGAACGAAATCAGGAAACAAAAAAATCAAGAACTTAAAATTCTAAACAATCTTTTGGTAGATCTTAAAAAAGCCGAAACGAATTCTTTAGAACAAATTAGTAATGAAGAATTAAGATTGGAATATATTGTAAAATCTTTAAGTAAAGAAGGCCGTAAATCTTTACTTAATAACAATAAGAAAGACAGTATTATCAAAGAAATATTATGGAATTTGAACACAAGTACACCTGTTATTAATACCTACAGTGACTTAAAAAATTCTGGAAATTTAAGTGTCATTTCTAATGATTTCATAAGACAAGCCTTTACTAGTTTAGAAATAAATATTAGGAATCTTAATAGCACCTTAAAAGACCGTTTAGATGTGCAGCAAATTAATATTGACGGTATAGTAATTAATAAGTTGAACTTTTTAATTATGAATAAAAAGAAATATAGCAAGTACAAAATAGAGTATGGAAAAGCGCCAAATTATCAAGCGCTATTTAAACAGCAAAACATATTGAATGTTATTGCTATTAAATTAGATTTTACAATGAGCTCAAAAAAAAGTAGGATAACTTTATTGCATGATATACAATCTCTTATAAAAAATATAGAAAAAGAATTAGCACTATAAAATCCCTTTTAATAAAAAAATGTAACCCTTAATTTTACAAGTTTTTAATGTTTTAAAATATTCGCCTATGAAAAATAAATTCATTCTTTACGCTTTACTTTTAATGTCGGTATATAGTTTTAGCCAAAACATTAAATTCAAAAAATTATCGCATACGCAATTCTTTAAAATGCTTAAAGCCGAAAAAGATTCGATTTTTAAACTCAAAGATGCCGTTATTGAATTTAATGAGGCCACCGATTCGCTTTATGCCTTTACAACCATTGACGGGAAACGCAAGTTTATAAGTACTGATACCCTTACCATTAACAAAGCAATCGTTTTAGAAAATGTCAATTTTATCCACAACAGTGCAGAAGACGGACAAGCGCTGCATCACATTATTTTTAATAAAAATGTAACTATTAAAAATACCACAGCCTTATTGTTTTACAACTGTGTGTTTAATGCCTCCGTTGATATTGATGATGACCTTCCTTTAAACAATACTGTCACCTATCTATTTGCTAATTACGATTTATACGACGGTGAAATTGGCTTTTCTAATTGCCTTATTAAAAATAATTTTATACTAAATATCGGTACCATAGAAACCTATTCTTCATTAAACATCTCTGTAAAAAATTGTAATTTTAAACGTAAAAAAGATTTAAAACCTATTGAAATTGGTGTCAATAATATTCGTTCTACAGAATTTGAAAACAACATTTTTCTAGGTGATGGTTTTATTAATTTAACTATAGACACTTCAAGTTTTTCGAGTATTTCTTACAACCATTTCAACAATTATCGTACAGAGCTGTTAAAAGCGTCATTAAACAGTTCGCATATGTTTTTAATGGAAGAAAATGTTTTTAACAAAGATGTCATATTAAACATCGATGATTTTAACAGTAATCACCTATACCGATGGTCGCAATGGCAAAAAAAACTCATATCGAGCGATGGTTTTAGAACCTATATATACAGATTAGACAACCCGCCTGAGTTTACAAATAGTACACCAAAAGTTTTTGCCACTTACGACAGTTTAATGGCTCTCTATAAAAACAAATTCCGTTACCAAATTGAAAATGCCTATAAAGACGAAATGCGTTTGTTGGGCAATTTTTACGATTTTTACAAAAAACAACACGACACCGAGTACGCCAACGAAGTATATATAGAGCTAAAAGAATTAGAAACACAACGCTTTGCTTATTTATATGGCAGTAACCCTTCTTTTAAAACCTATTTTACGTGGAAAATTAATCAGTTTTTAGATGTTTTTTCGGCCTATGGCACCAAACCTTCACAAGCCGTTATAGCGTCAATTTATGTAGTTTTATTCTTCGCTTTTGTATATCTTTTCTTTCCCAACAGTTGGGATTCTATGAGCCGCAATAAATTGATGCGCCGCATGACCTTATTTACAAAATATTTCAGAAAAAATGAAGGTATCAAAGAAATTTACGAAGAAGAACGTCGGCATGATATAATGACATTTAATGAATTTCGTTCTTATATGAACGAGAGTAAAAAAGAGATTCCTGGCTATTTTATTTGGCTCACCAAACCCATTTATTACTTCTCTTCTTACAATTACAAAATGACAGGTCGCATCTTAAAATACACCGATATTTTAAAAGGCAAATGGATAGAGTTACCCCCAAAACGGCGTTATACAACCAGTATTATAATGGCATTGTGGATTTTTATACTCATCATTTTAGACCTTTTTGTCAAGTTTTTAAATGCTTTAACCCTCTCTATAAACACCTTTACTACTTTAGGCTTTGGCGAAATACCCATAAAAGGCATACCACGTTATTTAGCCATTATTCAAGGATTTATAGGGTGGTTTATGCTAACTATTTTCTCTGTATCGTTAATATCGCAATTGTTAAATTAATATTTATGAAAAAGATATTATTAGTAATTGCTGTATTATTTTCTGTAAATAGTTTTTCTCAAGAAATAAAATTAAAAGAATATTCTCATACTGATTTTTTTAAAATGATTGCTTCTGAAAAAGATTCAATTTTTGAATTAAAAGATGCTTTCATCACATTTACAAAGAAAGATTCAGCATTTGCTTATGAGTTTGTTAATGGGCAAATTGAGTTTACCACTAATGACACCATCGTAATAAATAAAAAAATAGATTTATATAACGTTCATTTCGAGCATCAAAAAGAAGAAGGCGGACAAGGATTACCTTTTCTTATTTTTAATAAAGAGGTTCGTATTTACAATACAACCTCTCTTTTCTTTTATAACTGCATTTTTAGAGATAATTTAGAAATGGATACAAGCGTTTTAGGAAATGACCAAATTATACAATTTAATAAAAAGTACCCTAAATATGGTTCTGATATTGGATTTTATAATTGCACTTTTTATAAAGACGTAAAATTAGATATTGGCTCTATAGAAAACCGATCTTCTATTAATTTTTATATTTTTTATTCAAAATTCATTTCTAAAACAAAGCGTAAAAAGGTTGAATTTAATACCAATAGCATTCAAGAAACAAGCATAGATGAAAATATTTTTAAAGGAAATGGATATTTAAACATTAGTGTTGATAATTCAATTTTTACCAGTATTTATAGTAATGATTTTGGAGATTATAGAATGGATCTATCAAAAGAATCTTTTAATGACTCACAAGTATATCTTGTAGAAAAAAATATTTTTAATGATTCATTTTTATTACACATAAATCATTTTAGCATCAGTAATGTATATAGATGGAAGCAATGGAAAGGAAAAGTTTTGTCTTCTGCCGGCTATGACCTTTATTTAAAATATTTACTAGAACAGAACAACGAATTAGATTATGAAGAACTATATAAAATTGATACCGTTTTTGACAATTATAAAAATAAATATAAATTTGAATTAGACGATTCATATAAATTTGAAATGCAACAGTTAGGACAGTTTTACGACTTCTATAAACTACAACACGACTCTGATTATGCCAACCAAGTATATATAGAATTTAAAGATTTAGAAACAAAGCGCTTAGCATATTTATACAATCAAAACCCTAGTTTTAAATCTTTTTTCACCGTAAAAATCAATCAATTTTTAAAAGTATTCTCTGCTTATGGAACAGAACCACAAAGAGCTGTCGTTTTTTCTATGTATGTCATTTTATTATTTGCCTTAATTTATTTGTTTTTTCCTAATTCTTGGGATACCAATGGTAAGAAACGCATCATGAATCGTTATGCTTTTTTCTTTACCTATATGAACAAAAAAGCAGGTATTCATGAGGTATATTTAGAACAGCAAAAAAACGAACTCTTAGAATTCCACGAATTTAAAAATTTGGTAGCACAACAGGGGAAAACAGTCCCTAAGTTTTTTACGGCCACTGCTTTGCCTCTTTATAAATGGGCTATTTCGGGCAGCAAACTTACCGAGGCTTTTTTAAGTAAAATAGATATTATGAAAGGTACATGGAATGAACTACCTACAAAAAAACGTTGGTGGAAATCGTTCTTGTTAATTGGTGCCTTTTCAATTACCATTTGTTATGATGTGCTTATTAAAATACTAAATGCCTTAATGCTTTCTATCAACACTTTTACAACCTTAGGTTTTGGAGAAATTCCTATAAAAGGATTACCACGTTATTTAGCCATTATACAAGGGTTTATCGGTTGGTTTATGTTAACACTATTCTCTGTATCATTAATCTCACAACTATTAAATTAAATCTAAAAATCATGAAAATAGCCGCTGCACAACTAGCTCCAAAATTTTTAAACAAAGTAGAAACAGTAAACATTGCCTGCAAAGCCATTACAGAAGCTGGTAAACAAGGCGCTAAACTTATTGTTTTTCCCGAAGTATTTATTTCGGGTTACCCCGATTGGGTTTGGCTTATCCCCAACAGCAAAGGTGCTGTTTTAAATGGCTTGTATTTAGAATTAGTTAAAAATGCCGTATCTGTACCTGATGATACCACAGAAAAACTCAGCAAAGCAGCCAAAAGCGCCAATATTAATGTGACCATTGGTATGCACGAAAAAAATTCTGAAACCAGTAATGCCAGTTTGTACAATAGCATTCTATTTATTAATGACGAAGGGAAAATAATAGGCAAACACCGTAAACTCATCCCCACAGGTGGCGAACGTCTTGTATGGGCACAAGGCGATGGCAGTACTTTAAAGACTTATAACACCTCAGCCGGTAAAATAGGTGGCCTTATTTGTTGGGAAAATTTTATGCCCTTAGCAAGAAATGCTATGTACCAAAAAGGTGTTCAGATTTTGGTTGCCCCTACTTGGGATAAAAGTCCGGCTTGGCTAACAAGCATGCAAGCCTATGCGCGCGAAGGCGGTATGTTTATAATAAGCTGTTGTATGGCACTTAAAATGGAAGATATACCCGATACTTATGCTTTTAAAAAAATATATCCAGAAGGACGTGAATGGATTACAACCGGCAACAGTTGTATAATTGCTCCCAATGGTAAAGTAATTGCAGGCCCTTTAGAAGCCAAAAAAGATATTTTGTATGCCGATATAGATTTAGACGACATTGTTGCTTCTAAACGGATGTTTGATGTTGCAGGTCACTATGCCAGACCCGATGTTTTTAATTTTAAAGTAAAAAAATAATTAATAAAATCAACTGTCATTCAGATAGAACAAAGCGACAGGCTTGCCTGTCTCAGGATAGGGAATTTCATAACAAAATTACTCGCTTTGATTGAAATGACAAATAACGCTAACTATGGCAAAACTCTTTAACAACATCCGTAAAAAATTGGTTGCAGAAAAACCTTCTGCAACGCGCACATCTAACTACCTAAAATATGCTATTGGCGAAATTGTGTTGGTGGTTATCGGTATTTTAATTGCTTTAAGTATTAATAATTGGAATAATGCCAGAATTAAAAATAAGGATGCTATTTCACTTTCAAACAGATTGTTAATTGAAACTACAAAAAATAAAAAAGCTCTTGAAGAACAAATATTAAGAGTTAAAAACCTACAAATTGAAACCAAATCTTTACTTACGATGTTTGGCCCTAAATACAAGCTTAAAAATAGCCGGTTATTAGACAGTCTAATATATAGTGTCATATCTACACCTTTGTACAATGCTAATTCTACAACACTTAATGAAGCTTTAAATACTGGACAGATATCTATTTTACAGTCCGATTCCATACGAGCGCTACTATACGATATTCCACAAAGAGTACACAATATTAAAAATTATGAAGAAGAAATGATAAGAGATATCGAAAATAATATTATGCCCTATTTGTACGAAAATATTTCTTTTAGACAGATGGATGAAGAATTTTCTGACGAATTCGATTTAAGCACAAAAAGTAAATTAAAATACTTTGATAACAGAGTGGTATTGTCAAAGAAAAAATTCGAAAATATGGTAGATAACAAATATTTTTTATTAGAAACCTTGTTAATAGGTTATGCTGACTTACATATTGTTTATAGTAAAACAATACAATTTTTTGAAGCTAAATAAATATTAATTATGGCAAAACTATTTAACAACATCCGTAAAAAACTGGTTGCAGATAAACCCTCTACAGCCCGTAGCGCAAATTACCTCAAATATGCCATTGGCGAAATTATATTGGTTATGATTGGCATATTGTTGGCCTTACAAATCAATAATTGGAATGAGACTAAAAAAATGAATAAATGGGAACAGCGTTTTTTAATAGATTTAAAAAGCGAATTAAAAAGTAATCTTCTTCAACTTGAAAAAGTTGATACTGGACAAAGAAGAGTAGGTAATACTTGTATTAAACTAAAAGTTCTTATGAAAACAGCCACTATTAAAGATAAATCTAAAATAGATTCTATGTATTCTTTAACAATATTTCAAACTACTTTTTTCCCTACAACAGGTGTTTATGATTCGGGTTTATCTGCCGGTAAAATAGAAAATTTAAACAATAACAAACTTAAATACACCATCATGAACTTATACAATCATTTTTATAAACGCCTGGTTTATAACGGTGAAATTCTAGATAAAACCATAGGAAATATTGATTTAGATAGAGATAAATATTATGACAGAACCAGTAGGAAATTAAAATCGTGGGAAGATATTAAAAATCCAGAGTTCACATTAAAATTAGACTATTTACAAGCACGAAACAAGGAATATACTTTTCTTTCTCAACAAAACTTAGTAGAAATTAAAAGCTTAATTAATTTGGTTTCAGACGAACTTAATTAATATAACTATGGCAAAATTATTTAACAACATCCGAAAGAAACTGGTTTCAGAAAAGCCATCAACTGCACGAACAGCAAACTACCTAAAATATGCCATTGGCGAGATTGTATTGGTGGTTATTGGTATTCTCATTGCTTTAAGTATTAATACTTGGAATCAAAACAAACAACAACAAAAAGTTGAGATTTCTACACTTAAAGCTTTAGCTAGTGAATTTAAAGAGAATAGAAATTCGATTCAATCTTGTAAGGATCATATTATAAAAATGAGATTATCTGGAGATAGTATTAGAATGCAAATTGGACCAAAGCTTAGCCCATTAAACACAGATAATATAAATCGTATTATTGGAGACATTGGGAGTACCCTAAAATGTAAAGTTTCCATTGATATACTAGAAGATATACAGGGTTCAGGTAAATTAAACCTTCTTACTAACGAAAAAATTAGGAGGAGTATAAGCAAGTGGTCTTCTTACCTAAAAGAGCTTGAAGGTGAAGAAAATGATTGGGCTCAAGAGTTTTCCCAACAATTTATTCCATATGCTAATAAATGGCTACAATGGGATAACGTAGATTTCCAATTCAATAAAGATGATTCACGTTATTTTAAATCTCGTTTCATTATAGACCCACGGGTGATTTTGCAAAAGCCTGAATTTTCGAACATTATGGCAATTCAATATTGGCGTATAACAAGAGTGCAGTCTAGAACAGATTCACTTCTAAAGCATACAGATAAATTGGTAGCCCTAATCCAAAAAGAACTTAAAAAATAATGGCAAAACTATTTAACAATATCCGTAAAAAATTAGTTGCTGATAAACCATCAACTGCAAGAACAGCAAACTACCTTAAATATGCCATTGGCGAGATTGTGTTGGTGATGGTAGGTATTTTATTGGCTTTACAGGTTAATAATTGGAATCAAAATAGGGTGGCCTCTCATAAAGAAAAGGTTTTATTAACAGAGCTACACCAAGAGTTTATAAACAATGAAATCCAGCTCGATACCGTATTAAAATACCACAATATAGCTTTAAAAAGTGTCAATGCCGTTATAGCAGAATTCCCCATTAATTTAAAAAAAATTAATCTAGATTCTCTATCTAATAAATTTGACGGATTTGATTATCGTTATACTTTTAACCCATCGCAAGGCGTCATAAAATCTTTGGTAAATACTTCTACTTTCGAAATAATTTCTAACGACACGCTACGCCGACTTTTAATTAGTTGGAATGATGTTTTGGCAGATTATCAAGAAGAAGAAATTATAGCTGCTAATAATCTGATTAATCATATAATGCCTTATTTTAATAGACACTCACCTTTTAGAGGAAGTTTTAAAGATAAGAGGTTAGATTTAAAATTTTTAACAACAATCGAGTTTGAAAATCAACTATATGGCAGGCAAAATAACTTACAAAATATTATTGGAAATGGTTCAAAAGGCACATTAAAAAACGTTATAGAATTAACAACCATAAAAAAGACTATTAGTAAAATTATTGCCCTTTCTAAAACAGAATAAAATGGCAAAACTATTTAACAATATCCGTAAAAAATTAGTTGCAGATAAACCTTCTACAACCCGTACAGTAAACTACCTTAAATATGCCATTGGCGAGATTGTCTTGGTGGTTTTTGGTATTCTCATTGCGTTAAGTATTAACAATTGGAATGAACATAAAAAAGAAAACAATCAAATTACAAAAATACTTACCGAAGTAAGAAATAACCTTGTTACAGATAGTATAGTAATTACCAGAGTTTATAAACAAAATTTTGAAGATGTTAATATTCAAAAAAAACTGATAAAACGTTTAGACGATAAACAACCATTAGATAGTAGTATTAATAAAAGTTTGGGACATGTTATGCTAAGACGTAATAGTATTTTAGTATCAAATGGGTACGATCTCTTAAAAAAAATAGGTGTTGAAAAAATTGAAGATTTAAAATTACGACATGCACTTATTATATATTACGAATACACTGTGACGTCTATATATAGTGAAACAAATGATGATGATGGCGAATTTAATAATGTACTGCTGCCTTACGTTCGACATAACTTTGCGGATTGGAGTTTTGGAGAATATGGCATTCCAAATGATTATGTAAAATTAGAAAATGACAGTTTTTTTAAAACAGCGCTTAAAATTAATTTAGAAAATAGAATTTCTACAACAAATGTGCTTAAAAGGGGTTTAAATAATCTAGCAAAGCTCAAACTACTTTTAGACAAACATCTCAAAATTTTAAAAAACTAAAATATGAAATTTTAAGAAAATTGGTTTTAGCTAAACTCTTATCTTTATAAAAAAATGGACGGATTTAATATTGTAATGGTTATAGCTATTATCCTATTTGCAAGATTAGGGGTAAGGCTTGTTGTTGGCTATAAAAAAAGTAAAAAAGTAGAGGATGATGAAGAAGATGAAAAAAATTAAATTAACAAACAAATCCTCCCCCTCCTTAGAAGGGGAAATATAGAGGTTAATAACAACATAACTATAACCTAATTAAATACTATCGCACCCGTCATACCGAGCGGAGTCGAGGTATCTCTCCCAAAATTTTGGGAATTAAAATGACAAAATAAATTAATCTATATGGCAAAACTATTCAACAACATCAGAAAACAACTCGTTGCAGACAAACCTTCTGCAACACGTACTGCAAATTATTTAAAATACGCCATTGGCGAAATAGTTCTGGTAGTTTTTGGTATTCTCATTGCTTTAAGTATTAACAATTGGGCCGAAGCCCAAAAAGAACAAAAAACACTCCATAACATTTATGCTATAGTAGTCCAAGATTTAAAAAATGATATTGCCGATATTGACAGAATAATAAAAATATTTGAAAATTTAAAACCGCTATTTAATAAAGTACTAGATGGCAAAATGACTAAAAAAGACTACTTAGATTGCAAAGGATGTACAGGTCTTATCGCGGGATTTCCCGATTTATCTCTCGACGTTAGAGGTTATAACTTATTAAAAAATTACAAAAACGCTGCATCAGGTATCGATAGTTTATCAGTAGATATTGTACAGTTTTATACCCAGCAATTAAATGAAATACAAATTAATGAAGATTTAAGATCAGAAGATTTTAGTGAAAATTATCACTATTGGAAAACAACGCAACCTTGGTTTTCAGATTTTATGACTGAACGGAATTCAGATGGATTTATAGACTACGCTGTTAATTCTCAAGACTATAAAAACAGAGTAGCCATGTTTTATTCTATGACTAATATACTGTCAAAACAATATAAATCCTTTAGCAAAAATGCAGCAATGCTTATAAAAAGAATAGAAAGTAAAAACACAAATTAAAAATATGAAAGCTTTAATAGAAAAATTTTACAGCGCTTTTAAAAACCTAGATTCAGAAACCATGACTAACTGTTATCATAAAGACATTGTCTTTAAAGACCCCGCTTTTGGTGTTTTAAAAGGCGCTAAAGCCAAAAATATGTGGTGCATGTTATGCCAAAATCAGAAAGGGAAAGACTTTAAAATTAGTTACTCAAATATTACTTTTAAAAATAATATTGGTACTGCTAACTGGGAAGCCCATTACACCTTTAGCAAAACTGGTAGAAAAGTCCACAATAAAATTACGGCCGTATTTGAATTTAAAGATGGTAAAATTATAAGGCATACAGACAATTTTAATTTATCCCATTGGGCACAACAAGCTTTTGGTACTACTGGTTATTTAATAGGATGGACGTCCTTTTTTAGAAAAAAATTACAAGCACAAACCAATGTTTTGCTATCTAAATATGAAAAATAATTATATTGATTAGAAAATTCCTACCATAAAAAATGGTTCAGAATGTGTCAAAAAAGCTACTTTTGCACAAAATCTAAACAAGTGATAGAAATAGGAAAATACAACGCTTTAGACATTATAAGAGAATCTAGTGTAGGCATATATTTGGCCGATAAAGAGGGCGAAGAAATTTTATTACCCAACAAATATTGTCCTTCAGAATTCAAAATATACGAAACCTTAAAAGTGTTTGTATATCTAGATTCCGAAAATAGAAAGGTAGCCGTTACAGACACGCCAAAAATATTGCTAAATCAGTTTGCTTTTTTACAATGCACAGACATTTCTACCGTAGGGGCGTTTATGGATTGGGGTATGGTTAAAGACCTTATGGTGCCTTATAGCGAGCAGCGGCAACGCTTAGAAGTGGGCAGATGGTATATTGTTTTTTTAGATATCGATACCAAAACCGACCGCCTTTATGCCAGTAATAAAATTGAAAAATTCTTGCAAAATGATAATCTGGCTGTTGCCGAAGGCGATAAAGTCGCTATCATGATTATGCACAAATCTGATATTGGTTTTTCTGTTATTGTCAACAACAATCATTTAGGATTGGTTTATGATAACGAAATATTCACCACCTTAAATATTGGTGATAAATTAACAGGATATATTAAAAAAATACGTGAAGACAATAAATTAGATATCTCATTACAACCAATTGGCTACCAAAATTTTAATGACGCAAATACGCAATTAATATATGACGATTTAGTTAAGAATAATGGTTATATAGCGCTCAACGATAAAAGTTCGCCAGACGCTATTAATTTACGATTTGGCATCAGTAAAAAAGCCTTTAAAAAAGCTTTGGGAGCTCTATACAGAGAGAAAAAAGTTACTATTGATAGTGATGGTATAACACTCCTTTAAAATGAAACACGACTTTAAATATATTGGCTTTGATGCCGACGACACGCTTTGGGTAAACGAACCTTATTACAGAGAAACAGAAAATATTTTTTGTGAATTATTATCGGCCTACATCCCTAAAGAAAAAATAAACGATGCCTTATTTAAAATAGAAATGCAAAATTTAGCCCTTTACGGATTTGGCGCTAAAGGATTTGTGCTCTCTATGATAGAAACAGCTTGTAAAATAAGTAATAATAAAGTGTCACCGCTTATTCTTAATAAGATTATAGAACTCGGTAAAGAGTTAATAAACAAGCCTATAATTTTATTAGAAGGTGTAGAAAAAGTTTTAGAAAAACTCTCCAAAAAAAACTACAAACTCATAGTGGCTACCAAAGGTGATTTACTCGACCAAGAAAGAAAACTCAAAAATTCTAAGTTAAAAAAGTACTTCCATCACATAGAAATAATGAGTGATAAAAAACCCGAAGACTACGCCAAAATGTTAAAACATCTCGAAATAAATCCGACTGATTTTTTAATGATTGGCAACTCGTTAAAATCAGATTGCATACCGGTTTTAGACATTGGTGCTTACGCTGTTCACGTGCCCTATCACACTACTTGGGCGCATGAAAAAATAGCTAAGATTAACAACCAGACGCATTTCAAAGAAATAAAATATCTTACAGAAGTTTTAAATTTTTTATAAAAAATTATTAAAAAATATCATTTTAATTATTTTAACATTATATTTGTCTTTTATAATTAACTATTTACAATGAAAAAAGGTACAGTAAAATTTTTCAATGAAGCCAAAGGTTTTGGTTTTGTTATTGAAGAAGAAACAAACAATGAGTATTTCGTCCACGTTTCTGGAGTAATTGATCAAATTAAAGAAGGTGACACAGTAGAATTCGAATTGGCAGAAGGTAGAAAAGGTTTAAACGCAGTTAATGTTAAAATTGCTTAACATTTGTTTTTAACTTTTAAAAAATTATAAAACCCGCTTTTTAGCGGGTTTTTTTAGTTCTTATCTTCAAGCATGGGTACAAAACTAAAATCACCCAATATTTTTTTATCAAATACTTTTTCTTCCTTACGGATTATCAAAGTCATTTTCTGAGTACTTTTCCCAACAGGAATAATTAACCTACCACCTACTTTTAACTGACTCAACAAAGCCTTAGGCACATAAGGTGCACCAGCAGTTACTATTATCCCGTCGAATTGGGCAAACTCTTGTAAGCCCAAATAGCCATCGCCAAAACGCATAACTTTAGGCCTGTAGCCTATTTTTGGCAAAAACAACGAGGTTGTTTTAAACAATTCCTTTTGACGCTCAACGGTATAAACTTTGGCTTTTAATTCTAGTAAAACAGCCGTTTGATATCCAGAACCTGTGCCTATTTCCAAAATCTTTGATCCTGGTTTTACTTTTAATTTTTCTGATTGAAAAGCCACAGTATAAGGTTGCGAAATGGTCTGATTGGCGCCGATTGGAAAAGCTTTATCTTGATAAGCAAAAGCTTCAAAGCTAGAGTTCATAAAAAGATGACGCGGAATTTTAGCTATTGCTTTTAATACATACTCATCGTTAATACCTTTACGTATTAAAGTTTTTACTAACTGATTTCTAAGACCTTGATGTTTTAATGTATCTTTCAATTGCTGTTAAAATTTGAAGTCTTAAAAGTAGCAAAATCTCCCTAAAGATTGTTATTTTTGTACAAAACAAATACTATGTTAAAAGTAGGGGTACTTGGCGCTGGCCATCTTGGTAAAATTCATTTAAAACTTCTCAACCAATCTTCTAAATACCAATTAATTGGTTTTTACGATCCCGATAAAAAAAATGCCTTAAAAGTTGCCTCAGCATTTGGATATAAAATATATGATTCCATTTCCGATTTAATTGCCCATGCAGATGTTGTAGATATTGTAACACCTACCCTTTCGCATTTCGATTGTGCTGTAGAGGCCATCACAGCGGGTAAATATATTTTTGTAGAAAAGCCCATAACAACTACAGTTAGACAAGCTAAATTATTACAAAGCTTACTCAGAGAAAAAGATTTAAAAGGACAAGTGGGACACGTAGAGCGTTTCAACCCCGCTTTTAAAGCAGCCAAAGATGCTATTAATAATCCTATGTTTATAGAAACGCATCGCTTGGCAGAATTTAATCCACGTGGTACCGATGTGCCTGTTGTTTTAGATTTAATGATTCACGATATCGACATTATTTTAAGCGTTGTTAAAAGCAAAATAAAACATATCAGCGCAAGCGGAGTAGCTGTTATTAGCGATACGCCCGATATTGCCAATGCCCGATTGGAATTTGAAAATGGTTGCGTAGCCAATTTAACCGCCAGTCGTATTTCTTTAAAAAATATGCGTAAAACGCGCTTCTTTCAAAAGGATGCTTATATATCGGTAGATTTTCTCACCAAAAAAAGTGAAATCGTCAAAATGCAAGATGTGCCCGAAAACCCAGATGAATTCGCCATGATTTTACAAAATGCTGAAGGCGTTAAAAAGCAAATCTATTTCGAAAATCCAACGATAGAAAATAACAATGCTATTTTAGAAGAATTAGAAACTTTTGCAGATGCCATTAACAATAACACAACACCCATAGTCCCTTTTAGAGATGGTGCAAAAGCTTTAGAAGTAGCCCAAAAAATAATAGATAATTTTTAAAATATTAAAATGAAAAATATAGCAGTAATAGGCGCTGGCACCATGGGAAATGGTATAGCCCACACATTTTCACAATTTAATTACAATGTTAACTTAATAGATATCAGTCAAGAAGCCTTAAATAAAGGGATGGCTACCATTACTAAAAACTTAGACCGTATGTTGGCTAAAGAACGTATTACTGAAGTTCAGAAATCTGAAACTCTAGGTAATATTACTACTTTTACCGATGTAAAATCGGGTGTTAAAAATGTCGATTTAGTTGTAGAAGCAGCAACAGAAAACACCGATTTAAAACTTAATATATTTAAAACTTTAGATGCTGTTTGCGATGCCAAAACTATTTTGGCCAGTAACACCTCCTCTATTTCAATTACAAAAATTGCGGCTGTTACAAAACGTCCAGATAAGGTTATTGGCATGCACTTTATGAATCCTGTGCCTATTATGAAACTGGTAGAAATCATTCGCGGTTATACAACTTCAAATGACGTGACCGATACTATTATGGCACTTTCTAAAAAGCTGCATAAAGTCCCCGTTGAAGT
>JASFYX010000045.1:0-26425 GCA_045046885.1 Flavobacteriaceae bacterium | reverse complement strand
GCGTAGTGACGATTTGCTGTTTGATACTCTACGTGAGCAGTGTTAATTGTAATACCTCTTTCTTTTTCTTCAGGAGCATTATCAATTTGATCAAAGTCTTTTATCTCTGAAAGACCTTTTTCTGCTAATACAACAGTAATAGCAGCAGTTAAAGTTGTTTTACCGTGATCAACGTGTCCAATTGTACCAATGTTTAAATGTGGTTTGGAGCGATCAAAATGTTCTTTTGCCATGTTATTAAATTTTAATATTAAATCTTAGTTATTATTAGTGTTATTTTCTATATTTTTTATTTCTTTATTTTTAGGCTTATAATTTAAAACCTAAGAGCCAGCAACGGGAATTGAACCCGTGACCTCTTCCTTACCAAGGAAACGCTCTACCCCTGAGCTACACCGGCTTAAAGAAGTTATAGAGCGGGAGACCGGGCTCGAACCGGCGACAGTCAGCTTGGAAGGCTGAAGCTCTACCAACTGAGCTACTCCCGCAAATATTCTTTAAAAATTCCTAATTTCAAAAATTAAAAATTTTTGAAATGTGGTGAGAGAAGGATTCGAACCTTCGAAGCTTGCGCAACAGATTTACAGTCTGCCCTCGTTGGCCACTTGAGTATCTCACCATTTTATCAAAGAACTTAACAGAATTAGAATTTAAAATCCATAAAGAAATACTCTAAATCTAATCAACTTAAAGTATTTGTTTTTTTCTGCTTCTATTTTTGAGCCGATAGAGGGACTCGAACCCACGACCTGCTGATTACAAATCAGCTGCTCTAGCCAGCTGAGCTACATCGGCTTTTAAAAAAACAAACCGCTATTTCTAACGGTCTGCAAATGTATAAAGTTTTATTTCTTTTACAAAACTTTTTTTACCTATTTTTTTTTAATGTTTAACCACGTATTTTTTCCTTCTTTTTTCGGAGTTGTCTTTTAAGTGTATCAAGAGCCATATTTACACCTTCTTCCATATATTTAGCTTGTTTTTTAACCATAAATTCATTGCCTGGAATGCTTACTTTTATCTCTACAATTTTATTGTCTTTTTCGCTGGTCTTTTGTACTTTTAAAAAGACCTCTGCATTAATAATTTTATCGTGAAATTTATCTAAAAGTTTTACCTTTTCTTCTACAAATTTAATCAGTTCTTTCTCGGCATTAAAATTAACAGATTGAATAAATACTTTCATAGTTTGTTTAATTTTTGGCACTCCGTGGATGTGCCTGGTTATACACTTCTTTTAATTTTCCTAAACTGCTACTTGTATAAACTTGTGTTGATGCTAAGCTTGCATGACCTAAAAGTTCCTTAATAGCATTTAAATCGGCCCCTTGGTTAAGTAAATGTGTCGCAAACGAATGACGTATAATATGCGGACTCTTTTTTACCTTAGTAGAGACCCTACTAAAATAGTTATTTATGACGCGATAAACAAGCGAATCGTATATTATTTTTCCTTTTTCTGTTATAAAAAGTCTGTCTGAATTTGAGCCTGCCCGAGTTCTTAATTTCTGGTAATTTTCTATACTTTTAATTACAAAGGGTAACAGTGGTATTAAACGTTCTTTGTTGCGCTTCCCTAGAACTTTTAAAACTTCGTTGTGTATATCTACGTCATTTAGTTTGAGATTTATCAGCTCACTTCGGCGTATTCCTGTTGCGTAAAAGAGTTCTATTATTAATTTATCGCGCACACTAATAAAATCATTTAATCCGCTAAGGCTTTCTAAAACTTCCGCTATTTCCTTTTCAGAAAAAGGCACTTGTAACTTCTTTTCCTTTTTTAAAGGTTTGTGTTTTACAAGTGGATTTACACTTATTGTTTTAATCTTTAATAAAAATTTATAGTAAGATTGTAAAGTGCTTATCTTTCTATTTATAGAACTGTTGCTGTTTTTTTGATTAACCAAGCTGACAATCCAAGAGCGGATTTCTGAGTAAGATACTTTATCTATCGTCTTTAACGAAAACTCATTTTGACAAAAGGAAGCAAAATTCTCTAAATCGGTTTTATAAGCCTTAACAGTTAAAGGCGCATACTTTTTTTCTAGAGCGATATAAGATATAAATGCAGTTATAGACATAAAAAACCTTTGCTAACAAAGTTACAAATTGTCTTTTGTAAACTAAGAATTTAAAATATAATTATTTCTTAAAATTATTCTTTAATTATCTTTTCGCTGATATTGCCTTTATCCGTTTTTAACTTTAGAATATATAAACCTGTGGGTAGTTTTGACATATCTAATTCGGTTTGAGAAGCTTTGAATTCTTTTACCAAACTTCCCAAACTATTAAACAACCTTATAGCTATTATATTAAGATTGCTTTTATATTGAAGCTTTACAACATCAATAGTCGGATTGGGATATAAAGAAAAGTCAAATTGTGTTTCTGTTTTATCAACACCTAAAGCTGTACTATTGATTTCTATTAAATTACCGGTAGGCTCCCAACCTCTTAGCAAAGAACCCGATATATATACAAAGTCTAGTTTTTTTGCAAATGTATTTGTTGTGGCATTATATTCAAATAAGGTACCATTATCATGGTCATTACCTCCTTTTGAAGCTAAAGCATATAAATTACCATTACTGGCTTGCATAAAATTGCTTTGTGGAAGCCTACCTGTATTTACACCATCAGCATCAAAATCAAATTTCTTAATCAAATTATTTGAAGTTGTATCAAATTGGTAAATGGCACCTGAATTATTAGCTCCTCCTTGTGATGATAAGATATAAATTTCACCATCAGCTGTTTGAATAAATCCACCATTTAAGGTATTACTACTAAAAGTAACTGGTAACGAAAGGGTATTTGTACCTATATCATATTTAAAAATCGCCGTTGAGCCCAGACCAGCCGAACCTAAATCAATACTCCCATAAATAAAACCATTAGAGGCTTGAAACAAAGTATTTCTAGGAAAACTGCTTTGCGTTTGTACAGTACCAAAATCAATTTTTTTAATAAATGTATTTGAGCTCGGGTTATATTCAAAAAGCGTACCGCCATCTCCTGCTCCACCCTGAATTGTTGTACCATAAATCAAGTTATTTGAGGCTTTTATCAGACTTCCAAAATTGGGATATTTACCCAAACTCGTATCAAAATCTACTTTTTTAGTATAGGTATTTGTACTAATATTATATTCAAAAAGAACACCAATATTGTTTGTCCCTCCAAATTCGGTTGTTCCGTAAAGAACACCCGTACTAAACTCAATTAAATTACCCCTAGGCAAGCTTCCGTTGCTACCGTCAAAATCTATTAATTTAGTATAAGTATTTGTTGAGGGATTAAATCTAAATATAATACCCTTATCATTTAAGCCTCCTAATTGTGTCATACCATAAAGTTGTCCATCCGATGCTTTAAAAAGACTCCCATAAGGCTTAGAGCCATCCGTTCCGCTAAAATCATAAAGTTTTGTATAAACACCCGTATTTAAATTGTATTTAAAAATAGTACCAAGATTGCCGTCCCCTCCTAAATGCGTCATACCCCATAATTCTTGAGCCGACAGTTGGTTTGAAAACAATAAAAAAGTTATGATAAAAACTAAGCAAGAAAGTGATTTTGATTTCATAATCGGGTAATTTAAGTCAATAATAATTGCTAGGGACTCCCAATTTAACAAAATATTTTAAGATAACACATTAATCACAAATTAATTATAACAAAAATTTACTTTTAGCGCAACAAAAAACCTCAGTTAAAAAATTAACTGAGGTCTTGAATATTATATTGTTTTAAAAACTAAGCTTGTTCTTCGGCTGTTCTTTTGCGTTGTACGTAAGAAGCTTTAATGTTTCGAGCTCTTTTTACAACAGAAGGTTTTGAGAATTGTTTGCGTTCGCGTAAGTTTCTCATAGTCTTTGTTCTGTCAAACTTGCGTTTGAAACGTTTTAAAGCTCTGTCTATGTTTTCTCCGTCTTTTACAGGAATAATTAACATAAGTAGGCACCTCCTTTCATCTGTTCTTTTTAAGATTATTATTTCGGGTTGCAAATATACATATATTTACACTTTTAAAAATTTTATTTTTATTTAATTTTACTTTCTCTCGATGAAGCATTCAATTAAAATTATTTTCCAATTTTTTTTTATAGTATTTAGCTTAATTACTGGCTTCTTCTTCTGGGGTTCTTCAAGTGTAAACCCCTTAAAGGATAAAAATAAAATCATAACACGCAATACAAATATTACGCATTCAACCGATTCTATTTTTAGTATTGCTACCTATAATATAGGATACCTTAGCGGGATGACCAACAATCTACCCGTAGCCAAACCCAAATCACTTTTCGATAATAATCTAGAACAAGTTAAATTGGTTTTAAAACCTTTAAATATTGACATTCTGGCTTTTCAGGAAATTGATTTTGCCGCTTCTCGTTCTTATGACGTCAATCAACAACTAGAAATTGCAAAATTGGGCTATCCTTTTATAGGACAATCCGTCAATTGGGACAAACGTTATTTACCTTTCCCTTATTGGCCTATTTCCGTGCAATTCGGACGTGTGTATTCTGGACAATCTGTACTGAGTAAATATCCTATAAAAAAACAAGACCGCATTGTTTTAAAAGCTGTAGCCGATGCGCCTTTTTACAGAACAGCCTTTTATTTAGACCGCTTGGCACAGGTAGATAAAATAGATATAGAAGGTAAAACGCTCGTCATAATAAATGTCCACTTAGAAGCTTTTGACAAGACCACACGTATGCTACAAACTAAAAGAGTCCTTAAATTATATAATTCTTATAAAGATGATTACCCGACACTTTTAGTGGGCGACTTTAACAGCGATATTAAATACCCAAACGCAAGTATTACACCTATAATAAAGAGTGCCAATATTGGTATAGCGGCTTATAACACACACTACCCCAATACCTATAGTTCTGTAAAACCCGTTAAACGGATTGATTATATTTTTTACAATAAAAATTTTATAGCAGAAGTCAGTAGCCGTGTTGTATCCGAAATGGGCGACGCTTCAGACCATTTACCGCTACTGATGACCTTTAAGTTGAAATAAAAAATTCCATCAATTCGAGTAGTTTTTGTTAATGACTTCTCAATACTTTTTCAAAATTAAAATTTTGAAAAACTCGAAGTGACGACAAACAAAAACTGTATCGAGAATAGTAATTTACTTTATTTTTATTGCTTTTGTTTTAAGAAATAATTAGCTCCTATTTTACCTATCTTTGACAGATATAGTATGATATGGATTATTAAAACTAGCCCATATCTTAACATTAGGCAACATTTCGAGGAAAAATTTTGACAACCCAAATAGATTACTTACTTTTGGCGTTAGTAACGTGAAAGATATGATTATATCCTTTGGCTCGAAAGAGACAGAAAAAATTTGGAATGGAATTAGGGTAAAAAAAATGCCTATTGAAATTCAAAATATAGGTCGGCGAAAATTGAGAATGCTGAATAACTCTCAAGATATTATCGACTTGAGAATTCCACCTTCCAATAGACTTGAAAAATTAACTGGAAATCTAAATGGATTTTACAGTATACGAATTAACAAACAATGGAGAATTATTTTCATTTGGGACAATAGAAATGCTAGTAAAGTAGAAATAATTGATTATCACTAAAAAGTATAAAATGGAAAAATTAGCAAATGTACATCCTGGAGAAATCTTGCTTTATGAATTTCTTAAACCTTTAGAAATAACAGCTTACCGACTTTCTAAAGACCTGAATATTCCTCAAACTCGAATTTCTGAAATTATTAAAGGAAACCGTAGAATAACTGCTGACACTGCCTTAAGATTAAGTAAGTATTTTGGAAACTCTGCTAAATTCTGGCTTGGAATTCAAGACGACTTCGATATTGAAGAAGAAATTGGAATAAAATATTTTGAGCTAAAGAACATAAAACAGTTTGGAAATAAAAACGTTGCCTAACCACGTATAAAATTTATGCTCAAACTTAAACAAGGAAAACGACAAACATAATAACAAACGATTTGAACAACCGAACCCCGAAATGTCGGGGCTACGGAATTTAGGTCGCACAAATCTTACCCAACCCGATAAGCGTAACTCCTAAAATTGTATTAAAATTATCTTTAAATCAAAAAAGGCCATCTTAAAAGACAGCCTTCTTAAAAATAAGTTTATTGATAATTATTTAGGATCTAAAATATTTTCAATACGTTTTTTAGCATCTTGTAAATGGTAACGTGTTATTCTGTTTGGCGCATTGGCAATAGCCTTGCCAATAGCGCGTTTTAAAATATTGAGCTCTCCACGCACAACCGCGCGAATATCAGACTGACTGATATTAACCTTAGTCCCTTTTGTATAACGACCAAAGTTTAACAATTTGGGTTGTTTTTTTACCGTCATTAAATAGTTCATACGGTCAATATAAGCCCGCTGTAAGTTACGACGATAGGTGTCAATACTGCGACCGGTGCTTAATTCAGACCAAATACCACGTCGTAAGTCATCCATCATATTCACCAAAGAATAGGCTTTGCTACCATTTGAAGCAGCATTTTCTATCAATCTACCCATACGACCAATACTCAACAAACCTCTTAAACTGCGCTCTTGTATAGCACGAATACGCTCTACGTTACCCGAATATTCTGTTTTACTGAATAAATCTTTATTGATAAGCCACTTGGGGGTTTTAAACAATTGCGCCTGTAAAAACTGCATATTTCTACGTTGACGTGTTTTTGAAACGGGCGTATAAACAGCTCCCTTTTGACCAAAAGCTTTGTAGTTTTCATACACACCTCCTATATTAGAAGCGGCATGACCCATATAGCGGTTGTATTGATTTAAAACCTGACCATACATCGTTTTTAAATCGCTGTAATCTTCGCCTTTCTTTTCTGTCCACTTAGCTAAATTGGGTACAATGCGTTTTAAATTGGCAATACCATAAGTCCCTGCTTTAACGGCATCGTCTCCTAAATCTTCTGTCTGACTGCTAGGATCTACCACATCGCCAACTTGTTGTTGACCAAATCTGTACACCGGGTCACCGGCGTGTTTTAATATCCAAGCATCTAATGTTTCCTTTTCATCAGCAGCTGTTTTAGCGTTTAAAATAGGACGGTAGCCCCAACTAATAGCATACTTGTCGTAAGTACCAATTCCTGGAAATAGTTTGACACCTTTATCACCCGGTTGGGCTATATAATTAAAACGGGCGTAATCCATAATTGAGGGTGCTGTACCACTGTTTTTAGTAAAAGTAGCCGAACGCAAAGAGTCAACCGGATAGGCCGAGCTTGCCCCCATATTATGTGGTAACCCCATTGTATGACCCACTTCATGAGACGATACAAAACGGATTAACTGTCCCATTAAGGCTTCATCAAATTCAGGTTTCCTCACATCAGGATTTATAGCAGCCGTTTGCACAAAAAACCAATCGTGTATCAACGTCATAACATTGTGATACCAATTGATATCGCTCTCTAATATTTCGCCAGACCTTGGGTCACTTACGTGAGGACCATTGGCATTAGGAATAGGCGAAGCCAAATAACGCACAACTGAATAACGTACATCTTCGGGCGACCAATCGGGGTCTTCTTCTTTAGTAGGCGGGTCTTTGGCAATGATAGCGTCCTTAAAACCGGCAGCTTCAAAAGCTACTTGCCAATCTTCTATCCCTTGTTTGATGTATTTACGCCATTTTTTGGGCGTGGCACGATCGACATAATAAACAATTTGTTTTTTAGGAACAACCAATTCGCCACGTTTAAATTTAGCGATATCTTCGTCTTTAACTTCTAAGCGCCAACGGTCTAAAAATTCGACTGTTTTTGTTTTTTGATCGGGTAAACCGTAATCGGTTTGACCTGATGTAAACCATCCTACACGCTGGTCAAATATACGACGTTTCATAGGGGTTTCGGGTAACAAAATCATAGAGTTACTAAACATCAAAGTAATAGAACCCGTACTTGAATTTGACGGAGGTTTTGATGAAAAATAGGTCTTTACATGACGGACTTCAATATTTTTGGGGTAACTACTAATACGTTCTATATAAGATCTAGAAGCGTCAAAACGCGATACTTTTAAACCTTTTCGCCTTCTGCTCTGCAAGGCAATTGCTGGAACATCTTTAGCAAAAAATGGTGTCGCATCAATAACTACAGCGGTAGTATCTTTATTAAAAGCTTTTATAGGAAAGCTGTATAAAATAGGTTCAAAATTTGAATTGACAACCGCCTCGTGAATAGGCAGTGTATCATTGGCCACCACATTATAAGAAACCACTCTTAAAAGTATTTTTTTACCATGACGTTGCCAACGCAATACTTGCGTATTTTGCTTACCACCACCAAAACCAAGGCCTGAAGCTGTTTTGGCAATACGCGTTACCATTAACATCTCTTTATCCATCATATTATTGGGGATTTCAAACAAATAGGTGTCGTCTTTTTTATGAACTTTAAACAAACCATCATCTGTTGTAAACTTTTTAGTTACCACTTTATCATAAGGTAAAATAGCCCCTTTTTTAGGTTTCTTTGGTTTGGGTTTTGGCGCTACATTTGTAACAGTTCCTTTTTTCTTTTTCTTTTTGCGCTTTTGAGCATCAACGGTACCAACTACCGCAAATACCATCACAAAAAGCAATAGTTTAGTTGAAATTTTACGAATCATATTAGTTTATTTTATACTAGATTGGTTTGATTAAATCTAGCGAAGATTACAAGTCTCGAAAATAAAAAATAAACACCCGAGAATTCTTAAAATTATGTTAAAGAAAACTATATTATCAAACGCGTCTTGGCGAAAGAGAACTAAAAGGACGATTGTGGCTATCTCTATATTAATTGTACAACTTTTCATGAGATCACCACACCCCAATAAATCGGGATTTGTGAAGACCTTAGTGAATTAGCTTTAAATTGATACGATGACTTTGGAGTCATCGTATCAATACTATACAAGTCAGGGTTTCACTTTGAGTGAAGCCCTGACTCTTAGCCTCTTACATCTTTGCAAAGAGAGTCGAAAGGGCGACTGTGTCCTGCCTGTACCGAAAAGGCACGTTCGGGCGGACAATCTTTTTATAAAGAGTAATAAGCTTCAAGAGATAACCACACCCCGATAAATCGGGGCTCGTTAAGACGTAAAAGAGGGGCTTATCCTACAATATTCACAATTTTACCCGGAACTACAATCACTTTTTTAGGGGTACGTCCTTGCAATTGCTGTTGGGTTTTAGGATGTGTCATAACCGCTTTTTCAATGTCGTCTTTAGATAAATCTAAAGATAATTCCATTGTAAAACGCATTTTGCCATTAAAGGATATCGGATAAATTTTGTTGCTTTCTACCAAATATTTAGCTTCAAATTTTGGAAAATCGGCAGTAGAAATAGACTCTTTGTTTCCTAATTTCTCCCATAACTCTTCAGCAATATGAGGCGCGTAAGGTTCTATTATGACGGCTAAAGGTTCTAAAATAGCCCGCTTGTTACATTTTAGAGCGGTGAGCTCGTTAACAGCAATCATAAAGGTTGACACCGAAGTGTTAAAAGAAAAATTCTCGATGTCTTCTTCAACCTTTTTGATGGTTTTATGAAGCGTTTTAAATTCTTCTTTTGTAGGTGTTTCGTTTGAAACATAAAAAGTGCCATTGTCACCGGAATGATAGAGTTTCCACATTTTTTTAAGAAAACTGTGTACACCCGAAATACCAGATGTTTTCCAAGGTTTTGATTGCTCAAGCGGCCCTAAAAACATTTCAAATAAACGCAAGCTATCAGCACCATATTCTTCACAAATCTGGTCTGGATTAACCACATTGTATTTAGATTTTGACATTTTTTCTACTTCGCGACCGACGATGTATTTATCTCCTTCTCCCATCCTATATCCTTCCCTAAGGGAAGGACTTAATTCTCCTTCATTTTTCAAATCAGCTCCCTTTCCTTCGGAAAGGGCTGGGGATAGGATTTTCCCGTTTTCACCTATAAAAATCGCCTCTTTATATTCTACTCTCCAGTTTCTAAAGGCTTGAATATCTAGTTCATCTGAAGTGTTTACAAAAGAAACATCGCAGTGTATTGGTAAATAGTTACCACTGATTGATAATTTAACTTGTCCATTTAAACCTGAATCGGATTCTATATATTTTTCTGTTAAGGTATTTTCTAGTTTCTTAATTTGTGAAATAGCCTTATCAAATAATTTTTTTTCTTCATTATTAAAATTACTTTCCTTTTTTTGTAGAATATTAGTGATTTTTTTTGACACAAAAACTTCAGGTATATTTTCAAGTTTTATTTTTTTAATTCCACTACCCCAAATATGTGGGTTAATCCTATAAACAAACGCACTCGTCCCTGTTATCATCCCTTGGTTTATGAGTTTTTTGGCAAACTCATCTTTAGGCACTAAACCTTTATCAAACATAAATTTTTGCCAAAAACGAGAATACAATAAATGTCCTGTAGCGTGCTCACTACCACCAATATACAAATCGACATCTTGCCAATAATTGATGGCTTCTTGAGAGAATATTTCATCCTCATTTTGAGGATCCATATAACGGTTAAAATACTGTGAACTGCCCGCCCAACCCGGCATTGTATTTAATTCTAAAGGAAAAATTGTTTGATCATCAATTAACTGATTACTGACAACTGAACACTGCTTTACGTCCCAAGCCCAATTAGTAGCATTCCCCAACGGTGGTTTACCATCTTCTGTTGGAAGGTATTTTTCAACTTCTGGTAATTTTATAGGTAGATATTTAGCGTCTATCATTTGAGGCATACCTTCTTTGTAATACACAGGAAAAGGCTCGCCCCAATAACGCTGGCGGCTAAAAACAGCATCGCGTAAGCGGTAATTTATTTTACCATACCCAAAGCCCCGTTGCTCAATTTCGTAAATAATGCGTTTCATCGCCTTTTTATAGGTCAAACCGTTTAAAAAATCTGAGTTGGCAATCTTTGTGCCTTCTTTATCTTCGTGTGCCTTTTCAGAAATATCTACGCCTTCAAAAATATTGGGAATCTCTAATCCGAAATGTTTGGCAAAAGCATAGTCACGCTCATCGCCACAAGGCACAGCCATTACAGCACCCGTACCGTAGCCTGCCAAAACGTAATCGCCTATCCAAATAGGAATCTTTTCACCTGTAAAAGGATGTGCGGCATAAGCGCCGGTAAAGACGCCTGAAATGGTTTTAACATCGGCCATACGTTCTAATTCACTGCGCTTGGCGGTAGCTTTTATATAAGCGTCAACAGCTTCTTTTTGTGCCGAAGTTGTAATTTTTGACACCAATTCGTGCTCGGGTGCCAAAGTCATAAAACTCACGCCAAAGATGGTATCGGGGCGGGTTGTAAAAACTTCGATATCCCATCCTAAATCCTTCCCTAAGGGAAGGACTTTCTCAAAGGAAGGACTTTTTGATTCAGCTCCACCAGTTCCCTTTCCTTCGGAAAGGGTTAGGGATAGGATTTTTTTAATTTCATCAATAACTCCTTCAACATCACCTATTACTTCCTCGTTTTTAAAACGAATTACTTTAAATCCTTTATCTCCTAAAAAATTAGTTCTTTCTTGATCTTTTTCTATTTGGGAGTCATGGATTTTACCATCAACTTCTACTACCAATCTTTTAGATAAACACACAAAATCAACAATGTAGTCTCCTATTAAGTGTTGCTGTCTGAATTTATAACCTATCTTTTTACCTTTTAAATATTGCCAAAGAACAGCTTCTGCCTCTGTTGGATTAGCACGCATTTCTTTTGCTTTTTCGAGTAATAAAGAAGCTGTTTCGGGGTTCCCTGTTAAATAGCCTGCACTTTCAACTCCCTTTCCTTCGGAAAGTCCCGAAGCTTCGGGAGGGGATAGGACTTTGAACTTTACAGACGCTCCTTCACTCCTGCCAATCCAATATTTTTGCGAATCTTTTAAGGGTTGCGGCCAATCTATTTTTTCCAAGCCGTCAAGTAAGCGTTGGGCGTAAGCCGTAATACGCATGCTCCATTGCATCATTTTTTTGCGAATAACGGGATGTCCGCCGCGCTCAGAAACACCGTTTACTATCTCGTCATTGGCTAAAACCGTACCTAAAGCCGGACACCAATTAACTTCTGTTTCAGACAAAAAAGTCAAGCGGTATTTTAAAAGTATTTTTTGTTTTTGGGCGTCAGAAAATGCCTGCCATTCGGTGACTGTGAAATTTTCAATATCGTCATCGCAAGCCGCTTTGACGTTGGCGTTGCCTTCCTTTTCAAAAAGACTGATTAAAGTACTGATATCTTCGGATTTATCAGATGTTTTATTGTACCACGAATTGAAGAGTTGGATAAAAATCCACTGCGTCCATTTGTAATATTTGGGATCTGAGGTACGCACTTCTCGCGACCAATCAAAAGAAAAACCAATTTTATCGAGTTGTTTTCGGTAGGTTTTAATATTGGCTTCGGTAGTAATAGCCGGATGTTGTCCCGTCTGAATGGCATACTGTTCGGCCGGTAAGCCAAAACTGTCGTACCCTTGCGGATGCATCACGTTAAAACCTTTATGACGTTTGTAACGCGCATAAATATCACTGGCAATATAACCCAACGGATGCCCTACGTGCAATCCTGCGCCACTGGGATACGGAAACATATCCAACACATAAAATTTGGGTTTGTCGCTGTTATTTTGGGCTTTAAAAGTTTGGTTTTTGGCCCACCTATCTTGCCATTTGGCTTCTATATCTTTAAAATGGTAACTCATTCAATCCTTTATTTTGAAGCGACAAATTTAAGGTTTATTGCAAGACTACGAAATGTTTAAGCAAGCTTTCTCGCAAAATTTTCTGATGGTAGAAGTGTATAATAAATAAAATCGTTACAAGGTGTTTTTACATGCAGTTGTAAGCCTTCTTTAACAATATAACCGTTAAAATTGTCGAGTTCGCTGGGTTTACCCGCCATAATATCGCGTTGCATAGAAGCCGTAGTGTCATAAGGCATCGTATTTAAAATATGCATGGTTTTATCAATATCGACTTGTGTAATATCAATGTTTTTAAGATTAGCAATTTGTTTGATTTCTTTAGCTGTATTTAGCAAAAACTCTTTGATGTAAGGTATCTTAATTATAGCTCCTAGCGGCTGACGTGTTAAGGCACCCATACCACTGTAAGATGTGATAAACAAAAATTTACGCCAAATATCCAATACAATATTATCCGAAATACTATTTTTAAATCCGGCTTTGTCAAAGACTTGCTTGAGAGCTAAAACACGTGCTGTTTTATGATTATCTTTTTCGCCAAAAACTATTTCGGGTTCATAAGCAAAATGATTGATTACACCCGGTTTTTCTACTTTGCTTACAATCCTGCACAAGCCTGCCAATACATTTTTTGTAGGTAAAACATTAACCAATTTATCGTAATTATCGGCGCCGTTTTGCAGAGGCAAAACCATAGTGTCTTTAGCAAGAATAGGTTTAATTTGAACAGCTACATCAACTACTTGCCATGATTTTACACCTAAAATTATTACATCGGGCGAGGTTTTTAAATCATTTATATCTTTCACAACTTTAGGATAAACTTTAAAATCACCTTTTATACTTTTAACGTGAAGGCCTTTATTTTTTATAGCCTTAAAGTGATGTCCTCTCACTAAAAAAGTAACATCCAAACCGGCTTGTGCCAATTTGCCGCCAAAATATCCGCCCACACCTCCGGCGCCGACTATTAAAATTTTCATATCTTCTCTTTTTTAAAAATCAAAGATAAATTAAATCATTTACTCTTATCATTTTTTGTAATTTTAACCACCTTAAAATACGCATTTTTATGAAATATCTGGTCTCACTAATTGTAATTCTTATGCTCTCAAACGCCTGTTCACAAAAAGAAAAAGCCGATTTACTGGTCATCAATGCCAATATTTATACCGTTAATCCTGATTTTGCTAAAGCGGATGCTTTTGCCGTTAAAGACGGGAAGTTTGTGGCTGTTGGCGCATCGCAAGATTTAAAAAGCAAATACGCAGCTTCAAAAACTTTAGATGCTAAAGGACAAACCATTTTACCGGGGCTGATAGACGCGCATTGTCATTTTTTTGGTTTGGGTTTACAACAACAAAAAGTCGATTTAACAGGGACAAAAAGTTACGATGACGTCCTAGACAAAATCAAAGCTTTTCAAGATACAAAACACGTCCAATTTATAACCGGACGCGGTTGGGATCAAAACGATTGGGAAATCAAAAAATTCCCCACCAAAGAAAAACTAGACAAACTCTTCCCTAAAACACCCGTAGCCGTTACACGTATTGACGGCCATGCTTTATTGGTCAATCAGGTCGCTTTAGATTTGGCAGGTATAAACGCCAAAACAAAAGTATCAGGCGGTGAAATCATCAAACAAAATGGTAAAATTACAGGCGTTTTAATAGACAATGCTATGAGCAAAGTATATGCGGTTATTCCGAGTCCGACAAAGAATGAGCAAATTCAAGCTCTATTGGATGCTCAAAAAATATGTACCAATTTAGGCTTGACAACCGTAGATGACGCCGGACTTTCTAAAGATAATTTAGAACTGATAGACAGTTTGCAAAAAGTTGGAAAGCTCAAAATTCGTATTTACGGCATGGTATCGGCTACGCCCAATAACCTCAACTACTACATTAAAAAAGGTATTGTTAAAACCGACCGTTTAAATATCCGGTCGTTTAAGGTCTATGCTGATGGTGCTTTGGGTTCAAGAGGGGCTGCTTTGCGTAAACCTTATTCAGACAAACCACATCATTATGGGGCATTTGTGACATCGGTAAAAAACATAGAAGCCACCGCCAAAAGAATTGCTGCTTCGACTTATCAAATGAATACCCATGCCATTGGCGACTCGGCCAATCATTTTGTTTTACAAGCCTATACCAAAGCTTTAAAAGGTCAAAAAGACCGCCGTTGGCGTGTTGAACATGCGCAGGTCGTATCGCCCGAAGATTTTAAATATTTTAAAAATATCGCACCTTCAATACAATCTACCCATGCCACAAGCGATATGTATTGGGCCGGCGACCGTTTAGGGGCTGAGCGTTTAAAAGGCGCTTATGCCTACAAAGATTTGCTCAAACAATACGGCAAAGTAGCTTTAGGAACCGATTTTCCTGTTGAAAAAGTGAATCCAATGCTGACTTTTTATGCGGCAGTCGCTCGACAAGATTTAAACAAATATCCCGAAAAGGGTTTTCAAATGGAAAATGCGTTATCACGCAAAGAAACTTTAAAAGGGATGACAATTTGGGCGGCTTACAGCAATTTTGAAGAAAAAGAAAAAGGGAGTATTGAAATGGGTAAGATGGCTGATTTTGTCATTTTAAATCAGGATATTATGACAATTGATATCCATAAAGTGCCCTATACAAAAGTAGAGGCTACTTATATAAATGGCGAAAAAATGTAATAAAAAGAAGCTATAAGAGCATCATTCCGAACGCAGTGAAGGAATCTGTCAAAAAGTAATGATGGGTTAATCAATAAAAAAGCCGCGCAATGCACGGCTTTTTCAATTATATATAATTCTTAAAACTTTAAAGGAATTCTAACCCGTGTTTTATCCCAACCCAAGACCATAGCTTTGTTTTCGCCATTGTCAAAAGCAATAGAGAAAGCTTCTAATGAATCTTCCGAAGAAGAAGGTTTAACTGTAAAGCGTACCAAATCGGCTTCGGGCTTGTACGCATAAGCGCCCCAAACATTGAGGTTTTTATTGAGAATTACCGTCCATTCTTTTTCTCCTGGAATAGTGTGTAGTACATAAGTACCGGCAGGCACTTTTTTACCACCAAATTTAGCAGCTTTGTAAAAAGTTACTTCGGTAGCTTCATTAGCACCAGTACGCCAAATCTTATCATAAGACACTAAAGCACCAAATATGGTACGCCCTTTTTTTTGTGGACGTCCATAAACAACTTTAACAGCAACAGGTGCTCCTTTTTCAAGTCTTAATAAGGTAATATCAGCAGGACTAGGATCTAATTTAGCAAATTTTACACCTCCTTGGGCGCAACTTGATAAGGTCCCTACAAAGATAAATAATACGGCCAACAAGCCGGAAATTTTTAAATTTTTCATGAGTTTTAAATTTAATTAGTATCGTGTAAAACTAATCAATCACACCTATAAAACAAATCTGTTGTAAAAGTTTAACATTTTTATAAGATATTCTTAAATTATCTATTAAACTTATATTTTTATACTTATTTAAAGTTATTAGTTAATATTTTAAATCACTTATACAATTTGTATTTAATTATTACAATTATATTCATTTATTTGCATTATAAATGTAAACATTAAATTATGTGTGGAATTGTATGTGCTTTCGATTTAAAACAAAAGAGTGAAGTCCTAAGACCTCAGCTTTTAGAAATGTCTAAAAAATTACGCCATCGGGGACCCGATTGGAGCGGTATTTATAGTAACGACAAGGCTATTTTAGCGCATGAGCGTTTGGCTATTGTTGACCCCACATCTGGAAAACAACCCATTATCAGCAAAGATAAACAGCTTATTTTGGCGGCAAACGGCGAAATTTACAACCACTTAGAACTGCGAAAAACACTAAAAGAACCCTTTGATTTTCAAACAAAATCTGATTGCGAAATTATTTTAGCCCTTTATAAAGAAAAAGGCACCGCTTTTTTAGACGACCTTAATGGTATTTTTGGGTTTGCCTTATATGACGTGGCAAGCGATTCGTACCTCATTGCCAGAGATCATATGGGTATTATTCCGTTGTATCAAGGTTGGGATAAAAATGGCACTTATTACGTGGCATCAGAACTCAAAGCTCTTGAGGGTTATTGCAATAAAATTGAGATTTTTCCTCCCGGACATTATTATTCGAGCAAAGAAGGGGAATTAGTCCAATGGTACAAAAGAGACTGGATAAATTACGAAGCTGTTAAAGATAACGCGACAAGTATTGACGCTTTACACGATGCTCTAGCAGCTGCCGTTCACCGTCAATTAATGTCTGATGTACCTTACGGAGTGTTATTATCGGGCGGATTAGATTCTTCTGTCACATCGGCTATAGCTAAAATTTATGCTGACAAACGCATAGAATCTGGGGACACCCAAAAAGCGTGGTGGCCGCAACTCCACTCTTTTTCAGTTGGCTTAAAAGGCTCACCAGATTTGGCAGCTGCCAGAAAAGTCGCTAAGCATATTGACACGGTACATCACGAAATTGAATTCACAATTCAAGAAGGCTTAGATGCTATTCGCGAAGTTATATATCATCTTGAAACGTACGATATTACAACCATCCGCGCTTCGACACCTATGTTTTTAATGGCACGTGTTATAAAATCTATGGGTGTTAAAATGGTATTATCTGGCGAAGGTGCCGACGAATTATTTGGTGGTTATTTGTATTTTCATAAGGCGCCCAATGCCGAAGAATTCCACAAAGAAACTGTTAGAAAACTCGAAAAATTATACCAATACGACTGTTTACGCGCTAACAAATCTTTAGCCGCTTGGGGTATTGAAGGACGTGTCCCTTTTTTAGATAAAGAATTTATGGATGTGGCGATGCGCATCAACCCAAAAGATAAAATGATTACACCCGACAGAATGGAAAAATGGGTTATCCGTAAAGCTTTTGAAAAATATTTACCAGAAAGCGTGGCGTGGCGTCAAAAAGAACAATTTTCTGACGGTGTAGGTTATGACTGGATTGACACTTTAAAAGAAGTAGTAAATAAAGAAGTTACTGATGCACAATTAAAAAATGCCAAATACAAATTCCCGTTACAAACGCCCACTAGTAAAGAAGAATTTTATTACCGTTCTATTTTCGAAGAATTTTACCCCTCTGACGCAGCTGCCTTAACAGTGCCTTCTGTACCTTCTGTAGCGTGTAGCACACCCATTGCTTTAGAATGGGATGCCTCCTTTAAAAATATGAATGACCCTAGTGGTCGTGCTGTGGCAAAAGTACACGAATCGGCTTACTAAAACTGCTTAAATTAAACTATTAACCAATAGACCAATCATATAGATTGGTCTATTTTTATTTAAAAAAGCTATCTTTGAAAAAATCAAAAACTAAAAAGCATCAAAATATTTTGTAAAACCGTAACTGTCATACCGAGCGGAGTCGAGGTATCTCATAGTGAGATTTCTCAATCATCCACCTTGGTGGGCTCATTTCGAAAAGACAAAACAATATAACTATGGCCAAACTATTTAACAATATCAGAAAAAAACTGGTTTCAGAAAAGCCTTCTGCAAATCGTACCGCAAACTATCTAAAATATGCCATTGGTGAAATTGTTTTAGTAGTTATAGGTATTCTCATTGCTTTGAGTATTAATAATTGGAATGAAAATAGAAAACAACATTTAACCGATATTGAGTTTTTAAAAAGTTTAAAAACCGAAATATCTATAGACACAACATCTTTGGTTAAGAGACAATCATCCTATCTAAAAATTAATAACAACCTAAAGAAAACATTACAATTATTTAATACCAATTCTAAAATTAATCACAATGAATATGAATTTATCAGTCTCGCTTTTAATAATTTACAAGTACTGACACCTCTTAATAAAAACACACAAAGAAATGACATTAATATTGCAAATGGCACGCTAATGCGTATTGATAAAGTACTAAATCAAGATTACTTAAATTATATTGAAACAACAAAATCTAACAATGATATTATTAGCAAATTGGGCGAATCTTTACAAGCTATTTCTATACAAGATGTTGCTTCTAAATTTGATCAAACCTATACAGATACCAATAGCATAGTGTATGATTTTGACTATAATGAAATACGTAACGATAGGTTAATTAGAAATGCTATAGCCAAATCGCTCCATTGGCGAAGCATATCTTATAATTGGATGAAGGATCAAAAAGAAATGGCAACAAATATATTAACAAGAATCGATTATTATTTAAGAGAAAACAAATAACATACCCCACTTAAACAATAATTAATTTCTTTATAAAATTAACTATGGCAAAACTCTTTAACAACATCAGAAAAAAACTAGTTTCAGAAAAACCATCTGCTACACGCACAGCAAATTACTTAAAATACGCCATTGGTGAAATTGTACTGGTGGTTATTGGTATTCTCATCGCTTTACAAATTAACAATGCTAACGAGTTTAGAATTGAGCGTAGGCAAGAGCAAGTTGTTTTAAAACAATTGCAGACAGAGTTTAAAAGTAATCTTAAACAATTAGATCAAAAAATATATATTCGGAAAGGAATATTATATTCAGCAAGTCAGCTTATTTATGCCATTGATAATCCCAAAAAACGTGTTAAAGACAGCATAGATAAATATATCGCAACATCCATAGGGTATACCACTTTTGATCCTATCGTTAATGATTTTTCAAGTTCAGGAAGCCTACGGTTTATTAAAAATAATCATTTAAAACAATTATTATCATTTTGGACAACCGAGGTTATTCAAGTAACTGAAAATGAAGAAACTTGGTATAAATATAGAAATAGTGTTTATATACCCTTTATTATAAAATATTATCAATTAAGAACTCCTAGGAACGATTTAATTAAGTCTAATTATTTGAAAAAATTTCTAATTGATAAAAAAGTAAATAGCGAATTATATGCTTCTGGTGGTATAGGAATAACAAAGTATCCACAAGATTTCAATATTCTTTTAAATCAACCCGATTACGAAGATCATTTAGTGCGTTGTATTGTTACAAACAACATTGCAGAAACACAATCATTCACTTTAAGAAAAAAGATTGCTGAGATTTTAGCTATTTTAGGTAGTGAAATAAAAAAATAATTCATAACACCTGCCATTTTATAAGCAAAAATAAACACTGCTATAAAAAATTATATCTCAAAATTTGCCTTCTAAAAGCCGATTTCTAATTTAGGCTATTTTACAAAATAAAAAATTCTTAAAATCCGTTTTAAGCTACTTTTAAAACGATTTAAGCCCTTTTTACAGAAATTAATATTTGTTGATAATTATAAAAATTACCTAAAAAATCACTTCGTTTTAAGCTTGTAATTGTTTATATTTGTTCGTTATTAAAAAAACTAAAAAATCAGATTTTTTGCTATGAGTGAAGAAATGAAAAAACAAGATTATTCGGCTGATAGTATTCAGGCTTTAGAAGGGATGGAACACGTTCGCAAGCGCCCATCAATGTACATTGGAGATGTAAGTACAAGAGGTTTACACCACTTGGTTTACGAAGTTATAGACAACTCTATTGATGAAGCTATGGCGGGGCACTGTGATACGATTGGTGTTATTATAAATGAAGATAATTCTTTAAGTGTATTAGATAATGGTCGTGGTATCCCTGTAGATATTCACAAAAAAGAAGGTGTTTCTGCTCTTGAAGTGGTTATGACTAAAATTGGTGCCGGTGGTAAATTCGACAAAGATTCTTATAAAGTTTCTGGTGGTTTGCACGGCGTCGGTGTTTCGGTTGTAAATGCTTTATCAAGTGCGCTAAAAGCCGAAGTCTTTAGAGATGGTAAAATTTGGCAACAAGAATATTCAAGAGGAAAAGTAGATTATCCTGTTAAAGTTGTTGGCGAAACAGATATTCGAGGTACTAAAGTCACGTTTATGGCTGATGATGAAATTTTTCAAGTGCCAATTGAGTACAATTATGAGACTTTAGCAACACGTTTAAGAGAATTGTCATTTTTAAATAAAGGCATCAGATTAACAATAACAGATAAAAGAAATAAAGATGAAAAAGGAGAAACCATTCACGAAGAGTTTTTTAGTGAAATTGGTCTTGCTGAATTTATAAAATATCTAGACGGCTCTAGAGAGTCACTTATAAAAGAAGTGATAAGTATAGAAGGCGAAAAAAATGGCATTCCTGTAGAAGTGGCTATGGTTTACAATACTTCTTATTCAGAGAATTTACACTCTTATGTCAACAACATTAACACACATGAGGGCGGCACACACCTTAGCGGATTTAGACGTGGTTTAACCAGCACACTAAAAAAATATGCCGATAATTCGGGTATGTTAGACAAACTTAAATTTGATATTGCTGGCGATGACTTTAGAGAAGGTCTTACAGCCATTATCTCTGTTAAAGTTGCCGAACCACAATTTGAAGGACAAACCAAAACCAAGTTAGGTAACCGTGACGTTTCTCCAGCTGTAAGTCAAGCCGTATCTGAAATGCTTTCAGATTATTTAGAAGAAAATCCGAGCGATGCTAAAACCATTGTCCAAAAGGTAATTTTAGCTGCGCAAGCACGTCATGCAGCCAAAAAAGCCCGCGAAATGGTACAGCGCAAAACGGTAATGTCTATCGGTGGCTTGCCTGGCAAATTAAGTGACTGTTCTGAAACAGATCCAGAAAAATGTGAAATATTTTTGGTAGAGGGCGACTCGGCCGGCGGTACAGCCAAACAAGGACGTGACCGTGCCTTTCAAGCTATTTTACCATTGAGAGGTAAAATTCTGAATGTAGAAAAAGCCATGCGTCATCGTGTTTTCGAAAATGAAGAAATAAGAAACATGTTTACCGCCTTAGGCGTTTCTATCGGTACAGAAGAAGATAGTCAAGAGTTAAATCTATCAAAATTACGTTATCATAAAGTGGTTATTATGACAGATGCCGATGTTGATGGCAGCCATATTTCTACACTTATTTTAACATTCTTCTTTAGGTATATGAGAGAATTGATAGAAGGTGGTCATATATATATTGCCACACCACCACTTTACCTCGTTAAAAAAGGCGCTAAAAAAGAATATGCTTGGAGCGATGACCAACGCGATTTAATAAACCAAAAAATGGGTGGCAGTGCAGGAATCCAACGCTACAAGGGTCTGGGTGAAATGAATGCATCTCAATTATGGGATACAACCATGAATCCAGAATTTAGAACCCTCAGAAAAGTAACAATTGATAGCCTTTCTGAAGCAGACCGCGTGTTTTCTATGCTCATGGGCGATGACGTACCACCAAGACGTGAGTTTATTGAGAAAAATGCAAAATATGCCAATATCGATATTTAAATTTTGAACACAATTTTAAATCATATATAATGAAAGTAACAGTAGTAGGCGCAGGAAATGTAGGTGCAACCTGTGCTAATGTTCTTGCACAAAAAGAAGTAGCAAACGAAGTTGTTTTGCTAGATATTAAAGAAAACCTTGCCGAAGGTAAGGCTTTAGATATTTGGGAGTCTTCTCCTGTAAACTATTTTGGGACACGTGTTACGGGTTCTACAAACGATTATTCTAAATCGGCTAATTCTGATGTTGTTGTAATTACATCTGGTATTCCTAGAAAACCGGGTATGTCTCGCGACGATTTAATTGCAACCAATGCCAATATTGTAAAAACGGTAACAGAGCAAATTGTACAACATTCTCCAGATGCCATTATTATTATTGTTTCAAATCCGCTTGATGTAATGACTTATGCAGCTTATTTAACTGCTAAAAAGCCCGCTACAAAAGTATTTGGTATGGCTGGCATTTTAGACACAGCCCGTTTTAGATCGTTTTTAGCTTTAGAGCTAGACTGTTCTCCCAAAGATATTCAGGCTGTTTTAATGGGTGGTCACGGTGATACCATGGTTCCTCTACCTCGTTACACAACTGTAGGAGGTATTCCTATTACCGATTTCTTACCAATGGAACGCATAAACGAAATTGTAGCCCGTACCAAAAAAGGTGGTGGCGAAATTGTCAATCTTTTAGGCACTTCTGCTTGGTATGCACCAGGCGCTGCAGCTGCACAAATGGTTGAAGCTATTGTTAAAGATCAAAAACGTATTTTCCCTGTTTGCGCTATGTTAGATGGCGAGTATGGTATGGAAAACATCGCTTTAGGCGTTCCTGTAAAATTAGGTAAAAACGGTATTGAAAAAATCATTGAGCTTAAACTCAATGATGACGAAATGGCTTTACTTAAAGAATCTGCAGAACACGTAAGAGCCGTTATGAAAACCTTTGACGATATGAACTTGTTTTAAAAGTAACTATCTAAAAAAACAGGCTGTCTAAAAAGTGTCATTCTGCCCCGATGGCTATCGGGAGAAATGAAGAATCTCTAAAAATTAAAATATTTTTATAATTAGAAAATTGAAATTTTTAGACTACGCTTAAAATGACAATAAAAAAACTTTTTAGACGGCTTTTTTTATCTATAATATCTTAAACGATTTTACAAAATCATCCCTTACTTTTTCGTTCGATTTATTTTTATCTCCAAACACAATAAGCTGATACTGTTTGTTTTTGCTTATTATTATATAATAATTTAGCAAATTACCTTTGTACAACAATTGGCGTTTGGTTCCTGTTTTTTTACCCACTTTCCAATCTTTTGTGTAAACAGTTGTGGCTCCTTTAAAACTATTTGTAAAGGCATCTAAAGACACCTTTATCATTTTATTAATAGCCTCCATTTTTAATTTATGAGCCGTAACTGTAGCAATATATGATATGTCGGAAGTACTACATTTCATTTTATACGTAGTGTAATATTCTTTTTTGGTTACAGATGATGTATAATTACACGGAAATTTCACACGCATTTCTGTAGATTTGTTTTTGTATAACTTAGATTTTTGCGCAAAAGCAAAAGTTGTTGTGAGTACAAAACAAAAAATAAGGAATCGCTTTAAATAAGTAGCTGTCATAATAGTGATTTTTAAAAAGTTGACTTTTCAAAATACGTTATAAAATGACGGAATAACAATACGCTTAATTACGTATTCTAAAAACCTTGTAAGAGGTCGGCCTTGGCCTTGTGGTATTCTGCTATAATCTCTTCAACAATAGCTTTTGCCGGCATAATTTTATGAATCAATCCAGCTACTTGACCTATTTCTAATTCGCCTTCAACCAAATCGCCCTCAAACATGCCTTTCTTGGCACGGGCACGTCCTAGTAATTGTTGTAATTGTTCTGCCGAAGCTTTTTGCTTGTATAATTCTTGTACGCTGTTGTAAAATTCGTTTTTAATCAGACGGACAGGCATCAATTCTTTTAAAGTCAATTCTGTACCACCATCGGATGTGTTAATGACCGATTCTTTAAAATTTGGGTGGGCTGACGATTCGTTACTCGCTACAAACCGACTCCCAATCTGAACACCATCCGCGCCAAGCGCCATAGCCGCCAACATACCACGACCCGAGCCAATACCTCCTGCGGCAATTAACGGAATATTGAGTTGCTCTTTAACCATAGGTATCAAAGTAAAAGTGGTAGTTTCTTCACGTCCATTATGCCCCCCCGCTTCAAAGCCTTCGGCAACCACGGCATCTACACCCGCATCTTGCGATTTCAAAGCAAACTTGACACTGCTCACCACATGAACCACCGTAATACCTTTGTCTTGTAACAACTTGGTTAACAATTTTGGATTCCCTGCAGATGTAAAAACTATCTTGACATCTTCGTCTATAATTATTGTGACAATTTTTTCTAATTCGGGATAAAACAACGGCACATTTACACCAAAAGGTTTAGCGGTAGCGCGTTTACATTTCTGGATGTGTTCGCGTAAAACATCGGGGTACATAGAGCCCGCACCAATTAAACCCAAACCGCCTGCATTACTCACAGCCGCCGCCAATTTATAACCACTTACCCAAATCATTCCCGCTTGAATAATGGGATATTTTATACCAAATAATTTTGTAATAGCGTTGGTCATTTATTCTTTAATCAGTTTAAAAGTCTTTTGTTGGCTTACCGATTGTAAAGCTAAAACATAGACACCTTTTTTCAAAGAAGAAAGATTAATACTTTGTGTTGCGATATCCCTTTTCTGAAAAACCAAATGACCGAGAACGTCATATATTTTAACTGTAATATTTTCTAAACCCCCTGTATTGATATGTAATTCCGTTCTCACAGGATTGGGGTAAATTCCCATTTTTTGCACACTGTTTTCATCGGCAACAGCTAAAGTGGTGAGAGCCGTTTGGAAATTGGGAATACCAAAGCCCAATTGTGCATCGGGTGAAGAAAATAAACTTCCTGTATTTTTAATGGCCTGTGTTATCTGCGCATTTGTGGCATTGGGATGGGCTTGCCATAAACAAGCCACCAAACCTGCTGTAATAGGTGAAGCAAAGGACGTTCCGTCGTTAGTAGAAACAACACCCGAACTGTTTATCAAAACAGAGGCGACTCCCATAGCCGACACATCGGGTTTTATACGGTCGTCTGATGTAGGTCCGAATGAGGTAAAATTCGCCGCTGTTTGTGTGGCATCTACCGCCCCAATACTCAGCACCGATGGCGCATCTGCCGGAGCTGAAATATAATGCCAAGGGTTGTTCAAATTCCCTTCATTTCCAGCAGCATTGACCAATATCATACCGCGCGAAAAAGCTATTTCTGCGCCACGACTTATAAATGTGGTACTACCATTCATATCGGCGTAAGTATAATCGTCATAGGTTGGATCGAATGTTGTATAGCCTAACGAGGTATTAATCACATCAACCCCTAAACTATCGGCACGTTCGGCCGCTTCTACCCACAGGCTTTCTTCAAGTGGCGTTTCGTTATTATTGTCTTCGGTAATAAAAAGGTAGTATTTAGCATCGGGAGCTGTACCTACCAAACTGCCATCAACAAAACCCGCCATAGTCGATAAAACAGCGGCACCATGCCAACTGCCTGTATAAAAATTGGTACTACGCCCTACAAAATCATAACCACCTAAGATTTGGTTGTTTGTCCGCAATCGGCTAAAACCACTAAAGATATTGACACCCGGAAAACCGGCATCTAAAACGGCAATAATCATGCCTGTACCCGTAAAATTTTGCCCATGCAGATAATCGCCGTGCAACATGTGTATTTGTGTCTCCGAAATTCCATAATTAAAAGTAGTGTTTTCTTTTTCGAACTTTGAAGGTTTCTTTGTTTTGGCTTTACCACTTCTTAACGAGCTTAGATTATTTGTTGCAAAATCGATACTACTCACAAAACTAAACTTGGTTTTAAGTCCTGCTATATCAGATTGAAAACCTATAACATAAACTGCATTCAACCATTTAGATTTGGCCATTACACTAATACCTGCTGTATTATCTAAGCTGTTTATATAACTTGAGCTGACAGGGACATCTTTGGTGTCTAAAACAATATTTTGCCTTGTACGTCTGTCAATAGAACGCTGCGTCAACATAGTAAGTGGATTTGCCAAATAAGTAGCTTGATTGGGTTTATCGGTAAAATACACCCATGCGGCTTCTTCTTGCGAAAAGGCAAAAGAAACCGAGAAAAGGGAAATAAGAAGTAATAGTTTTTTCATAATTCAGTCTCAAATATACACAATACTATTAATTATAATTAGAACGACTATAAATTTAACAACCTTTGTTATATTTTATAACAGCCT